>NZ_JAEKDC010000007.1:0-263571 GCF_016405645.1 Pseudomonas sp. MF5691 | reverse complement strand
AAATGTGTATAAGAGACAAGTATTGACTGATCCACCCCCTTCGCGAGCAAGCCCGCTCCCACATTTTTATCCCGCTGTGTCAGGGGCTTATTTGTCGGCCTTGAGCACTTCGTAATCGCGCAATTTATTGGCGATAGTGGTGTGGGACACGCCCAGGCGCTTACCCAGCAAGCGACTGCTGGGATGCTCGGCATACAGGCTTTCGAGCACGGCCTTTTCAAACCGCCCGACGATCTCCTCCAAGCCACCCTCCAGGGAAAAGTCGCCAAGCGGCTGACGCACGCCGTAGTCCGGCAAGCGAATATGTTCAGCCTTGATCGTGCCGCCCTCACACAGCGACACCGCCTGGAACAGCACGTTTTCCAACTGCCGCACATTGCCCGGCCAATGGTAGTGGCTGAGGCGCTCCATGGCCGCCGGCGCCAGCTTGGGCAGCGGGCAGCCAATCAGACGGCTGGCCTGGTCGATAAAGTGCTCGACCAGTGGCGGTAAACCGTCGAGGCATTCGCGCAGCGGCGGGATATGCAACGACAACACATTGAGCCGGTGATACAAGTCCTGGCGAAACTCGCTACGGGCACACAATTCCGATAAATCCACCTGGGTCGCGCAAATCACTCGCACATCCAGGTAAACCTCTTCATCACTGCCCACGCGCCGGAAGCAGCCGTCCTGCAGAAAGCGCAGCAATTTCACCTGCAATCGCGCGCTCATTTCACCCACGCCATCCAGAAACAACGTACCGCCCGCCGTCAGTTCCAGCAGCCCCAACTTGCCCTCCGCCCGCGCCCCTTCAAACGCGCCAGGGCCGTAGCCGAACAGCTCGGTCTCGGCCATCGACTCCGGTAACCCCGCGCAATTGAGTGCCATCAACGGCGACTGCCCACGTGGGCTGGCCAGGTGACAGGCGCGCGCCAACAATTCTTTACCGGTGCCGGTTTCGCCTTCTATTAATAGGGGCGCATCGAGGGGGGCCATGCGCCGGGCTTCACGCACCACCGCCGCCATCACTTTAGAGCTCTGGAAAATGCTGTCGAAGCCTCGCAGCTCCTGCTTGCGTACATTGTAGATGCGCTCACCGACCCGGTCGGCGCGGTGCAGAGTCAGTACGGCGCCGGCCATGGCTTCGCTGTCGTCATGTTCGGAGGATTGCAGCGGGGCGATGTCGGCGAGAAACACGTCGCCCTTGACCTTGACCCGCAGGCCATTGATCCGCGACTTGCTGGCACGCACCAACTCCGGCAGGTCGAAGTCCTCGGCGTAGCGTGACAGGGGAATCCCCGGCACTTCGTCCACCCGCACCCCGAGCAACTGCGCCGCCGCGCGGTTGGCCGCGACAATCGAGCCGCCCATGTCGATGGACAGCACCGGGAATTCCAACGCCCCCAGCAAGGCGTTGAGTTCCATGTGCCGACGCTCGCTGGGCATCAGCCCTACCCGCTTGACGCCAAACACCCCGGCAATCGCCTCGAACTGCGGGCGCAGGGCCTGGAATTGCATATTCACCAGGTTCGGGCAGTACAGGTAGATGGCATTGCCATGTTCGCCGCCAACCTCGCCCTTGGCCACGTTGACCCCGTACTCCACCAGCAGGTTGAGGATGTCCCGCAGGATGCCGATGCGGTTCTGGCAATGCACTTTGATACGCATGTAAAGGCCCGGTTTGTTGTAGGAGGGCTGATCGGGCTGCGTCTTTTTGTCACCGGACGCAGATAGTCGTCAAGATTATGTGACAGCCAGCGCCCTTTTCAAACCAGCAAAACGCAATGTAGCGTGCTCGACGACACAATCGTAACGAATACTTTACAAAAGACACCGACTTTTCCTACAGGCTTCCCTTAACAGCGGGTGGAATCCACGGCCAGGCGGAGTATCAATAAGCCCATAGCAGGACATAACAAGAACGAATGCCTAGCAGGAGAGCCGTATGAAACAGACGCACTACGTGGCCCGCGAGCCCGATGCGCAAGGTTTTATCCACTACCCGCCCGAAGAACACGCGGTGTGGAACACCCTGATCACCCGTCAACTGAAAGTGATCGAGGGTCGCGCCTGCCAGGAATACCTGGACGGCATCGACAAGCTCGGCCTGCCCCATGACCGTATTCCGCAACTCGCCGAAATCAACAAAGTGCTGGCCGAAACCACCGGCTGGCAAGTGGCGCGGGTGCCGGCGCTGATCCCCTTCCAGACCTTCTTTGAATTGCTCGCCAACAAGCAGTTTCCGGTGGCGACCTTTATTCGTACCCGCGAAGAGCTGGATTACCTGCAAGAGCCGGATATTTTCCACGAGATTTTCGGCCACTGCCCACTGCTGACCAACCCCTGGTTCGCCGAATTCACCCACACCTACGGCAAGCTCGGCCTGGCGGCCACCAAGGAGCAGCGCGTGTACCTGGCGCGCCTGTACTGGATGACCATCGAGTTTGGCCTGGTGGACACCCCCCAAGGCCGGCGCATCTACGGTGGCGGTATTTTGTCGTCACCGAAAGAGACGGTGTACTGCCTGTCGGATGAGCCCGAGCATCAGGCCTTCGACCCGCTGGAAGCCATGCGCACGCCGTATCGCATCGACATCCTGCAGCCGCTGTATTTCGCCCTGCCCAACCTCAAGCGCCTGTTCGAAGTGGCGCAGGAAGACATCATGGGCATGGTCGAACGCGGCATGCAGCTGGGGTTGCATGCACCAAAGTTTCCCCCCAAGCCCAAGGCGGCTTGAACTGATGCTTTAAAGGCCAGGTGAGTCTGTTCCCTGGCCGCGCGTTGCTTTAGGGTGACGCGACTGGCAACCGAATTCCACATACTCGATTTCAGGAACACCGTTATGACCACCTTGAACCAAGCCCATTGCGAAGCCTGCCGCGCCGATGCCCCACAAGTCAGCGACGCAGAACTGCCGGCGCTGATCAAGCAGATCCCCGACTGGAACATCGAAGTGCGCGACGGCGTGATGCAACTGGAAAAAGTATTCCTGTTCAAGAACTTCAAATTCGCCCTGGCCTTTACCAACGCCATGGGCGAAATCTCCGAGGCTGAAGGTCATCACCCTGGCCTGCTGACCGAATGGGGCAAAGTCACCGTGACCTGGTGGAGCCACTCCATCAAGGGCCTGCACCGCAACGACTTCATCATGGCCGCTCGCACTGACGAAGTGGCCAAGGACGCCGAGGGCCGCAAGTAATGCATTTCGCCGCGATTGGCCGGGTGCCCGGTGATCCGATCCTGGGGCTGATGGAGTCCTATGCCAAGGACACCAACCCGCAAAAGTTCGACCTGGGCGTGGGCGTCTATAAAGATGCCCAGGGCTTGACCCCGATCCTGCAGGCGGTCAAACGCGCCGAGCAGCGCCTGGTCGACCAGCAAACCACCAAGACTTACATCGGCGGGCATGGCGACCCGACTTTCGGCCGCCTGATCAGTGAATTGGTGCTGGGCGCCGATTCCGCGCTGCTCAAGGCACAACGCGCCGGCGCCACGCAAACCCCAGGTGGCACCGGCGCCCTGCGCCTGAGCGCCGATTTTATCGCCCACTGCCTGCCAGGCCGTGGCGTGTGGCTGAGCAACCCGACGTGGCCGATCCACGAAACCATCTTCGCCAAGGCCGGGCTCAAGGTCAGCCACTACCCCTATGTGGGCAGTGACAACCGCCTCGACGTACCAGCCATGCTCGCCACCCTGGCCACGGTGCCCGAGGGCGACGTGGTGCTGCTGCACGCCTGCTGCCACAACCCCACCGGTTTCGACCTGTCCCAGGACGACTGGCGCCAGGTCCTGCAGATCGTGCGCGAGCGCCAACTGCTGCCGCTGATCGACTTCGCCTATCAGGGTTTTGGCGATGGCCTGGAACAGGACGCGTGGGCGGTGCGCTTGTTTGCCGATGAACTGCCTGAGGTGCTGATCACCAGCTCCTGCTCGAAGAATTTCGGCTTGTACAGCGACCGCGTCGGCGCGCTGATTGTGTGTGCCAACGATGCCGAGAAACTGCTGGATGTGCGCAGCCAGCTGGCGTTTATCGCGCGCAACCTGTGGTCGACACCGCCGGATCATGGCGCTGCCGTAGTCGCGACCATCCTCGGTGATAGGGAGCTCAAACAGCTGTGGAGCAGCGAAGTCGAAGGCATGCGCTCGCGTATCGCGCAATTGCGTTCAGGCCTGGTCGAAGCGCTGGCGCCCCATGGGCTGTCTGAGCGTTTTGCCCATGTCGGCGTGCAGCGCGGGATGTTTTCCTATACCGGCCTGAGCGCCGAACAGGTGAAACAGCTGCGGGAAAAACACAGCGTGTACATGGTCAGTTCCGGGCGGGCCAACGTGGCCGGGATTGATGAGACGCGCCTGGGGTTGCTTGCCGATGCCATTGCGCACGTATGTAAACCCTAAGACAAAACGCTATCCAAATGTGGGAGCAAGCCCGCTCCCACATTTTTTTGACCGAGGCGATCTTCAGCCAGCAACCATTTCGGCCTTGACCTGCGCCTCCTTGGCCTGGGCATCCGCCAACCGATACAACTCGATATGCCCATCCCAGTGCTCGATCAATGCCGTGCACGACTCCACCCAATCCCCGCAATTGAGGTAGTCCACCTCGCCCACCTTGCGAATCTCCGCATGGTGGATATGCCCGCACACCACGCCGTGCAGCTCGCGCTTGGTCACTTCATGGGCGATGGCTTCCTCGAAATCGCTGATAAAGCTCACCGCTGTCTTCACCTTATGCTTGAGGTACGCCGACAGTGACCAGTAGCCATAGCCATAACGCGCCCGCCAGTGGTTCAGCCAGCGGTTGAGGGTCAGGGTGAACTCGTAGGCCGAATCGCCAAGAAACGCCAGCCAGCGGTGGTAGCGGGTGATCACGTCGAACTGGTCGCCGTGGATCACCAGCAAATGCCGGCCATCGGCAGTCACATGCACCGCTTCGTCCACCAGTTGGATATTGCCCAGGATCAGCTTTGAATAGCGGCGCAGGAACTCGTCGTGGTTGCCGGTGACGTAGATCACCTCGGTGCCACGCTTGCTCATGGTCAGCAGGCGGCGGATCACGTTGGTGTGGGCCTGGGGCCAGTACATGCCGCTGCGCAGTTTCCAGCCGTCGATGATATCGCCCACCAGGTACACCTTGTCGGCGTGGTAGCCCTTGAGGAACTGCGACAGATGTTCGGCCTGGCAGTCCCGGGTGCCCAGGTGCACGTCGGAGATCCACAGGGTACGAACCCGTTGCTTGCGGCTGGGTTTGGCGAGCTCGGCGCTGGTCATGGGCATACCTCAGGGGTGTTTTCGCCAGCTTGCGCCCGGGCAATTAATAGCCCATGACAGTCTTGCGTCAGTCAGATGACAGCGCCCGCCGCCCGTCGGGCGGTGTAAACTGCCGGCCTGCCCGGGAGATTGCGATGAGACCGACCCTCACGCTGCGCCATTACACCCACGACCTGATTGCCCATAGCCATGACCATGCGCAACTGGTGTTCGGCCTGGCCGGCCGCCTGGATTTCGAGGTGGAAGGCATCGGCGGCGAAATTTGCCCGCAAGGGGTGATGGTCCTGCCCTTCTCCGCCCATCACGCCTGCGGCAGCCCCCAGGGCAGCCACTGCCTGGTACTGGATGTGCCCGACGAACAGTGGATGGTGCAATCCTTGGGCGAGCACGCGGATGCCAGTCGCCGCCTGCTGGATCGGCCGGCGCGGGTGAGCCTGGATAGCCGCCAGGGCCAGTTGGTCAACTGGCTGGCGAGCGGCGCACTGGATGACCCCTTGATCGCCCAACAAGGTGCGGTGCTGCTACTGGCCACGCTCAATGGCCAGCCACCCGCCCACACCGGCGCACGACGCCTGCCCTATGGCGCCTTCAATGCCCATATCGACCAGCATGCGGCCTACCCGCTGCAGGTCGCGGATCTGGCACGGCTGGCGGATATGTCCGTCGCCCGCTTGCATGCACGCTTTGTCGCCGAATGCGGGTTGACCCCCATGGACTACATCCGCAATCGTCGCCTGCACATGGCCCGTGGCTTGCTGCGCGACAGCCACCTGCCGATTGGCGAGATCGCCGCGCGGGTTGGCTATGCCTCGCAAAGTGCGTTTTCCGCCGCCGTGTTGCGCGAGTTCGGCAGCTCGCCCGGAGCCTTGCGCCGACTCGACAACCGGCGCTAGTCCTGCGATAAAACCGGCGATTCCCACGACAGACACCCAGGCGCCAGGCGCTCTAGACTGGATGCCTGCCTGCCCACTGTTTTAAGGATTGTCATGACCCCGCGCACAGCCCTCGGCGCCCTGCACATCGGTGCATTAATGTTTGGCCTCACCGGCGTCTTCGGCAAACTCGCCGCCGCCTCGCCGAGCATTATCGTGTTTGGCCGCGCCGCCTTCGCCGTGCTAGCCCTGGCATTATTCGCCCGCTTCGCCAGCAACACCCCTTGGCACAAGCTGTACAGCGCCGACCTGCGGCGCCTGCTGCTCAGCGGCTTGCTGCTGGCCGGGCACTGGGTGAGTTTCTTTATTGCAGTGAAAGTGGCCGGCGTGGCGATTGCGACGCTGGGTTTCACCACGTTCCCGGCGTTTACGGTGATCCTCGAAGGGCTGATCTTTCGCGAGCGGATCCGCGCCAATGAAATGGTGCTGGTGCTGCTGGTCAGCGTCGGCCTGGTGCTGGTCACCCCGGACTTCGACCTCGCCAGCCAGGCCACCAGCGGCCTGGTCTGGGCCGTGGTCTCGGGCCTGCTGTTCTCGCTGCTGTCATTGAACAACCGGGCCAGCGCCAGCATCCCCCCCGTGCAGGCGGCCTTGTGCCAGAACGTGGTAGTCGCCCTGTGCCTGCTGCCCGTCGCGGCACCAGGCCTCGCAGAAGTACGCGCCCTGGACTGGTTGTGGATCGGCCTGTTGGGGGTGTTCTGTACCGGCCTGGCCCACAGCTTGTTTGTCGCCAGCCTCAAGGTGCTCAAGGCGCGCACCGCTGCTGTGGTATTCGCCATGGAGCCGGTGTATGGCATCACCGTGGCCTGGCTGCTGTTCAGCGAAACCCCGACCCTGCGCATGCTGCTGGGCGGTGTGCTGATTATTGCCGCCATAGTCGTCTCAGGCTTGATGAGCCGCCCTGTCAAGGCCAGACAACCGGCGGCCGCGACCTGATCTATACTTTTTGTATCCGCAACAGTCAGCTGTCGTTCAACGGATACAGACTCCTCGACGACAGCCGTGGTCCTTGAAGTTGCTGCATGCGAGTGGTCACTCCCCTAACGCTCTGCAGGAGTTTCACCATGGACATGTTTATCACCCTGATCATTCAGATCATCAGCGGCGCGGTCGGCGGCAATATCGCCGGCCTGAGCAAGCAAGGCCTGGGCTCCGGGCTCAACACCGTGGTCGGCGGCGTCGGCGGCCTGGTGCTGGGGCAGATCGTCTCGGCCATCAGCGGCATGCCGGCGGGCGGAGCCCTGGATGTTGCGGCGGTCGGCAGCAATATCGTTGGCGGTGGTGTGGGCGGCCTGGTGCTGACGTTTGTCGTCGGCTGGATCAAGAATAAAATGGCCGCCAAGTAAAGCACCCGACACTGCCGGCCAAGCGCCGGCAGTGCCGTTTACGAGGCGCGGTCGTTGTGCCCCAGGTCTCGCTGCGGATCAATCTGGTCGCGCACCCGCTGCTTGAGCACCTTGGCCTCCGGGAACCCGCCATCGGCCTTGCGCTCCCAGATCTGTACACCGTCGCACGTGATTCGAAATGCCCCGCCGGTCGCCGGCTCCAGCGCCACCTTGCCGAGGTCATCGGCAAAGGTGCTCAACAGTTCCTGGGCCAGCCACGCAGCGCGCAGCAGCCACTGGCATTGGGTGCAATAGGTGATGACAATCTCAGGCTTGGCAGTGGACATGAAATGACAGACTCCTGCATGACGGGACAGGTGAATCGGATGGCTATAATACCGGCCTTTATCGTCCAGCCCCGAGATTGATGATGCGCCGCCTGTTGTCCTGCCTGTTGCTGTGCCTACTCCCTGTCTTTGTCCACGCCGTGGAAGCCCCGCGCCCGAAAATCGGCCTGGTGCTCTCCGGCGGCGCTGCCCGCGGCCTGGCCCACATCGGTGTGCTCAAGGCCCTGGAAGAGCAAGGCATCCACATCGACGCGATTGCCGGCACCAGCATGGGCGCGGTGATTGGCGGGCTGTACGCATCAGGCTACAAGATCGATGAACTGGAAAAGCTCGCCCTGAGCATCGACTGGCAGTTGGCGCTGTCCGATGCCCCGCCCAGGGAAGATGTGCCGTTCCGGCGCAAACAGGATGACCGGGACTTCCTGATCAAGCAGAAACTGAGTTTTCGCGATGACGGCAGCCTGGGCCTGCCCCTGGGCGTGATCCAGGGCCAGAACCTGGCGCTGCTGCTGGAGAGCATGTTCGCCCACAGCAGCAACACCCGCGACTTCGACAAGCTGCCGATTCCATTCCGCGCCGTGGCCACCGATATCACCAGCGGCGAAAAAGTGGTGTTTCGCAAGGGCCATCTGCCCCAGGTGATTCGCGCCAGCATGTCGATCCCTGCGGTGTTCGCCCCGGTGGAGCTGGACGGCCGGCTGCTGGTGGATGGCGGCATGACCGACAACATCCCCCTGGATGTGGCGCGTGAGATGGGGGTCGATATCGCCATTGTGGTGGATATCGGCACGCCCTTGCGCAGCCGCAAGCAATTGACGACGGTGGTGGATGTGCTCAACCAGTCCATCACCCTGATGACCCGCCGAAATTCCGAAGAACAACTCAAGGCCCTGCACGCAGGCGATGTACTGATCCAGCCACCATTGGCCGCGTATGGCGTGACCGATTTTGGCCGCGCCAAGGACATGATCGACGCCGGCTACCGCGCCACCCGCGCGCTGGATACCCGCCTGGCACGCCTGCGCCCAACCGGGTCCGTGGACGCCGAACTGACCGCCGCCCGCACGCCGGGCCAGCGCAACCCGACGATTACCGCGATCAAGGTGGAGAACGACTCGAAAGTCGGCGACGACGTGATCCGCTACTACATCCGCCAACCCATTGGCGAGCCCCTGAACCTGGCGCGCCTGCAATCGGATATGGGCACCCTGTACGGCCTGGATTACTTCGAACAGGTGCAATACCGCGTGGTGAAAAAAGGCCCGGACAACACTCTGGTCATCAGCGCGCGCGGCAAACGCAGCGGCACCGACTACCTGCGCCTGGGGCTCAACCTGTCCGATGACATGCGCGGCGACAGCGCCTTCAACCTCGGCGCCAGCTACCGCATCAACGGCATCAACCGCCTCGGCGCCGAATGGCTGACCCGGGTGCAGATCGGTGATCGCCAGGAGCTGTACAGCGAGTTCTACCAGCCGATGGATACCGGCTCCCGCTATTTCGTCGCCCCCTATATCAGCGCCCAGGCGCAGAACGTCGAACTGATCCTGGATAACGACCCGATCTCCGAGTACCGCCTGGAGCGCTATGGTTTTGGCTTGAACGTCGGCCGGCAGATCGGCAACAGCGGCGAAATCCGCTTCGGTGTCGGCGAGGCCTGGGGCAAGGCCGATGTGCGCATTGGCGACCGCGACCTACCAAGCGTGAGCTTCAGCGAGGGCTTCTACGAACTGAAGTACTCGTTCGATTCCCTGGATAACGTGTACTTCCCCCATACCGGCGAAGACATTGGCCTGGCCTACCGCGAATTCGAACCCGGCCTGGGCTCCGACCAGCGCTACCGGCAATGGGAGTTCAAGCTGGACAAGGCCATGAGCCACGGCCCGGACACCCTGGTATTGGGCGGTCGCTACGGGCGCACTCTGGACAATTCAGACGTGGTGATTTCCAGCTTCCTGCTGGGCGGTGCGCGGCAACTGTCAGGGTTCCGCCAGGATGCGATTTCCGGGCAGAACATCAGCCTGATGCGCGCCGTCTACTACCGCCGCCTGACCCCACGCTCATACCTGCCGCTGGACTTCCCACTGTACCTGGGCGCCTCCCTGGAACGGGGCCGGGCGTGGAACAACGACAATGAATTCGACAGTGGCTATATCAATGCCGCGAGCATCTTCCTCGGGTTTGATACACCGCTGGGGCCGTTGAATTTCAGTTATGGGTTCAATGATGACAATCAGAAGGCGGTGTATCTGAATCTTGGGCAGACGTTCTAAGAAAAACACTTAGCCGAGGTGGAGCAGGCTTGTGTGGGAGCGGGCTTGCTCGCGAAAACAGTGGTTCAGTCACCGGATATATTGGCTGACACACCTCTTTCGCGAGCAAGCCCGCCCCCACATTTTGAGCAGCGGCGTAATCGGATCAGGTCTTTTCCAGGTTCGCCAGGATATGCCCATGCACCCGCATGCACACCCGCATATCCTCCTCATCGACCCCCACAAAAAGCTCCTGGCGCAAAGCCGTGGCAATAGTCTCGATCTGATCAATCAGCGGCCTTGCCGGATCACACAACACAATGCGCTTGGCGCGCCGGTCTTCTAGCACAGCCTGGCGTTGCACCAGGCCCTGGCTTTCCAGGCTGTCGAGCAGACGCGCCAATGTGGGCCCTTCCACCCCGACGCTCTGGGCCAACTCACGCTGGGTCGGCGCTTCTTCAAAGCGGGCCAGATGCAGCAGCACCAGCCAGCGGGCCTGGGACAGCCCAAGCCCTGCCAGACGGCGATCCAACTCGGCGCGCCAGCCACGGGACATTTGCGCCAACTGCATGCCAAAACGGTGTTGATCGGTTAACGGCATAAAAAACTCATGGGTTAGACTGAAAATAAAGTGTGGCTAATTATTAGTCAGCTAAGCATGACCTATGACAGTAGGCAAGGTTTGCAATGTACTGATTCGTTACATTGTCGTAATTGACGCATCAAATCTCGAATTCCGACTGCAAAGCGGCCCGTACACAGTACAAAACACCCTCAGGCACCCGCCCGGTGAACAGCGGTGCTATATCGGAAACAGGTGGCAACTCGCCTTCACCATCGAGAAACGCATCCTGGATTTCACCCAGCAAGTCTTCCGGCAGATCAAGGGCCTGTTCCAATGACAGCTGTTGCTTGCCAATGGACTCGGCCAGCAAGGTGTAGACGTTCTTTTCCGAGCACTGCAACTGCCCGGCGATCTGGATCGGGGTCATGCCGGCGCGGGCCAGGCTGATCAGTTCGTGGCGGATATCGGCGACTTCCTTCGGCGCCTCGGCCTGGCCGCCCAGGACTTCCAGGAAGGCCTGGCCATAACGCTCCAGCTTGCGCGCACCGACGCCACTGACCCGAGCCATTTCGGCCATGGTGGTGGGCTGCTCACGCAACATTTCCAGCAAGGTGGAGTCGGGGAAGATGACGTAGGGCGGCACGCTGTGCTCTTGCGCCAGCTTGCGGCGCAAGGCACGCAGGGCTTCCCACTGCTCGCGCTCTTCGCCACGCACCAGTTGGCTGGCCTGGCTGGTGCTGCTGGATTTGGCAGTGGTCTGCGGCTTGAGGTCGCGGCGCAGCTCCAGGCTGACCTCGCCTTTGAGCAGTGGCCGGCAACTGTCGTTCAAGCGCAGGCCGCCGTAGCCTTCCAGGTCGATATCCACCAGGCCACGGGCCACCATCTGGCGGAACAGCGAGCGCCATTCGCCTTCAGCCCGCGCCTTGCCCACGCCATACACCGACAGGTGCTGGTGGCCAAAGCTGCGGATTTTTTCGTTGTCCTTGCCCAGCAGCACATCCACCAGATGGCCGACGCCATAACGCTGGCCGGTACGGAAGATCGCCGACAGGCCCTGACGTGCTGGCTCAGTGGCATCCCAGGTCTGCACACCATCCACACAGTTGTCGCAATGCCCGCAGGGCTGGGGCATGTCTTCGTCGAAATAGGCGAGCAAGGTCTGGCGACGGCAGCGGGTTTCTTCACACAGCGACAGCATGGCGTCGAGCTTGTGCTGCTCCAGGCGCTTGTGGCGCTCATCGCCCTCGGAGTTCTGCAGCATCTGCTTGAGCATCACCACATCCTGCAGGCCGTAGACCATCCAGGCATCCGCCGGCAGGCCATCACGCCCGGCCCGCCCGGTTTCCTGGTAGTACGCTTCCAGGGATTTGGGCAAGTCCATATGGGCCACGAAGCGCACGTTGGACTTGTCGATGCCCATGCCAAACGCAATGGTCGCGACCATGATCAGGCCTTCCTCGTTGAGGAAGCGCTTCTGGTGGTAGGCCCGCAGTTCGTTGGGCAGGCCAGCGTGGTAAGGCAGCGCGGGGTAGCCCTGCTCGCACAGGAACGCCGCCACTTCATCGACCTTCTTGCGCGACAGGCAGTAGACAATCCCGGCATCGCTGCGCCGCTCCGAAAGGAACGCCAGCAACTGCTTGCGCGGCTGTTCCTTGGGCACGATGCGGTAAAAAATATTCGGACGGTCGAAGCTGGAGAGAAAACGCTCGGCGTTCTGCAGGTGCAGGCGCTCGACGATCTCTTCGCGGGTGCGCTTGTCGGCCGTGGCGGTCAGGGCGATGCGCGGCACGTTGGGGAACAGTTCGGCCAGTTGCCCCAATTGCAGGTATTCACGGCGGAAATCGTGGCCCCACTGGGATACACAGTGGGCCTCGTCGATTGCGAACAGGGAGATTTCCAGGCTCTGCAGGAACGCCAGCATCCGCGGCTGGACCAGACGCTCGGGCGCCAGGTAGAGCATTTTCACTTCGCCGCGGCGGATCCGCGCCGCCAGGTCGCGCTGCTGCTCGGCGCTCAGGGTAGAGTTCAACGCGGCGGCGGCGACGCCCAGTTCTTCCAGGGTGGCCACTTGATCGTCCATCAGCGCGATCAACGGCGAGACCACCACCGCCAGCCCTTCGCGCAACAATGCCGGCACTTGGAAGCACAACGACTTACCGCCGCCGGTAGGCATCAGGACCAGGGCATCACCGCCGCTGGCCACGCGCTCAATGATCGCACCCTGGCGGCCACGAAAGCTGTCGTAGCCGAAGATGTCCTTGAGGACGCGTTGAGCCTGTTCAAGCATGAAAAACTCCAAATTCCACCGAAATCCCTCTGTACAGGCTGGCTGAAAAAGCACGCCTGGCCGGAAAATAATCCGTAAGCGAACTTTTCCCGCAACCGCATCCGGCCTGCAGGGGCATCACAAAACGCGGCAGTATACCCGAGCACTCCCCGGCAAAGGGCGCCGCTGACGAATAGCGGCCCATCTGAAAACCTTGCAAATATGCCGTGCGGCTGGCCTGCACGCTCAAGAAAGCCTAGAATTCAGCATCGTATATTCCCAAGGTAGTCTTTCAATGTCCTTCGCTGAGCAACTAAACCGCCTGCAAGCCTTCCTCGATGCCGATGAGCTGCATGACGAGGCGCTGGACTACGTGGCCGCCCATGGCTACCTGACTGCGCTGTCGATCTGCTCCGAACCGGTTCCTGATCGTGAATGGATCGACGCCCTGTTCGCCGAAGAGCCACACTACAAGGATGAGGCCCAGCGCAGCGAGATCGAAGAAACCCTGATCCAGCTCAAGGCCCACATCTCCCGCCAACTGGCCTCCGATGAAGAGTTCGAGCTGCCCTGCGAGCTCGACCTCGGCGAAGAGCCGGACGACTCCGACCTGCGCGGCTGGTGCATTGGTTTCATGGAAGGTGTGTTCCTGCGTGAAGCCGCCTGGTTCGAAACCGCCGAGGAAGAAGTCAGCGAAATGCTGCTGCCGATCATGGTCGGTTCCGGCCTGTTCGACGACCAGCCTGAGTTCGCCGACATCGCCAGCGATGCCAACCTGATGGACGACATGATCGTACAGATCCCGGAAGCACTGACCGCCCTGTACCTGCTGTGCAACGCCCCCGACGAAAAACCGGCGATCCTCAAGCCTCGCCATCACTGAGTCCCCCGCCCGTGGCGCCCATGGGCAACCGCTCCCCGATTGTGCGCTACGTGCTGCTGGCCATTGGCTGGTTGAGCGTAGTGCTCGGGGTGATCGGAATCTTCCTGCCGGTCTTGCCGACCACCCCCTTCCTGCTATTGGCTGCCGGCTGCTTTGCCCGTAGTTCACCGCGCTTCTACGACTGGCTGGTCAACCATCCGCGCCTGGGCCCTTGGATTCGGGATTACCTCGATGGCAACGGCATCCCACTCAAGGGCAAAGTCTATGCAATCGGCCTGATGTGGCTGAGCATTGGCATCTCTTGCTACCTGGTGCCATTGCCCTGGGCACGCGGGTTCATGCTGACCAGCGCGGTGCTGGTGACGATCTACATCCTGCGCCAGAAGACCCTGCCGCCACGATCGTAGGAACTGCCCCCTACCCGACCTTCGTCGGCACTGACTAACCCCGGCCATCATGCGAGACTGTCGTCCCGGGCCTGGAATGCCTGGGCGTTTTTATGTCCGGAGTATTCATGACGCTGTCCAGCGGGCTGATCGCCGCCGTTGCCCTGGCCTATATGGCCATTATGTTTGCCATCGCCTTCTACGGTGACCGCCGCCGTGCGCCCCTGCCGCCGCGGGTGCGTGCGTGGGTGTATAGCCTGTCGCTGGCGGTGTACTGCACCAGTTGGACCTTCTTCGGCGCTGTAGGTCAGGCCGCCGAACAGTTGTGGGCATTTTTACCGATCTACCTGGGCCCCGTCCTGCTGTTGGTACTGGCGCCCTGGGTCCTGCAAAAGATGATTCTGATCAGCAAGCAGGAAAACATCACCTCCATCGCCGACTTTATCGCCGCGCGCTATGGCAAATCCCAGTCCCTGGCCGTGGTCGTGGCGCTGATCTGCCTGGTGGGCGTGCTGCCTTATATTGCCCTGCAACTCAAAGGCATCGTGCTGGGGGTCAACCTGCTGATTGGCGCCGGCGCCGATGCCACCGGCACGCGGGCCCAGGACACCGCCCTGATCGTGTCCCTGGTGCTGGCGCTGTTCACCATCGTGTTCGGCACGCGCAACCTCGACGCCACGGAGCACCACCGTGGCATGGTGCTGGCGATTGCCTTCGAGTCTCTGGTCAAGCTGTTCGCGTTTCTCGCCGTGGGTGCGTTTGTGACCTACGGCCTGTACGACGGTTTCAACGATCTGTTCAGCCAGGCGATGCTTGCGCCGAGATTGGAGGAGTACTGGAAAGAGACCGTCAACTGGCCCTCGATGGTGGTGCAGACCGGCGTGGCGATGATGGCGATCATCTGTCTACCCCGCCAGTTCCACGTCACTGTCGTGGAGAACATCGAGCCCCAGGACCTGCGCCTGGCCAAGTGGGTGTTCCCGGCGTATCTGGTGCTGGCCGCACTGTTTGTAGTGCCGATTGCCCTGGGCGGCAAGATGCTGCTGCCCAGCTCGGTACTGCCGGACTCCTACGTGATCAGCCTGCCTCTGGCCGAAGCCCATCCGGCCCTGGCACTGCTGGCGTTTATCGGCGGTGCTTCGGCGGCGACCGGCATGGTCATTGTGGCCAGTGTGGCGCTGTCGACCATGGTCTCCAACGATATGTTGCTGCCGTGGCTGCTGCGCCGGACCAACGCCGAGCGCCCGTTCGAAGTCTTCCGTCACTGGATGCTCTCGGTACGCCGGGTCAGTATCGTGATCATTCTGCTGCTGGCCTATGTCAGCTACCGCCTGCTCGGCTCCACCGCCAGCCTGGCGACCATCGGGCAGATTGCGTTTGCCGCCGTGACCCAGCTGGCACCGGCGATGCTCGGCGCGCTGTACTGGAAGCAAGCCAACCGGCGCGGCGTGTTTGCCGGCCTGGCGGCGGGCACTTTCCTGTGGTTCTACACCCTGGTGTTGCCAATTGCCGCCCATAGCCTGGGCTGGTCGCTGAATATCTTCCCGGGCCTGGCCTGGCTGCATGGCAACCCACTGGGGCTGCCGATCACCCCACTGACCCAGGGCGTGGTGCTGTCTTTGGCGGGTAACTTCACCCTGTTCGCCTGGGTCTCGGTGCTGTCGCGCACACGGGTCTCGGAGCATTGGCAGGCCGGGCGGTTCATCGGCCAGGAAACCAGCCAGCGCGCCAGCGCCCGCTCCATGCTCTCGGTGCAGATCAATGACCTGTTGAGCCTGGCCGCGCGTTTTGTCGGCGAAGAACGGGCGCAACAGAGCTTCATCCGCTTCGCCTACCGCCAAGGCAAGGGCTTTAACCCCAACCAGAATGCCGACAACGACTGGATCGCCCACACTGAACGGCTGCTGGCTGGCGTACTGGGTGCATCATCGACGCGGGCGGTGGTGAAAGCAGCGATTGAAGGCCGCGAAATGCAGCTGGAGGACGTAGTCCGTATCGCTGACGAAGCCTCCGAAGTGCTGCAGTTCAACCGGGCGCTGTTGCAGGGCGCGATCGAGAACATCACCCAGGGCATCAGCGTGGTGGATCAGTCCCTAAAGCTGGTGGCCTGGAACCGTCGTTACCTGGAGCTGTTCAACTACCCCGAGGGCCTGATCAGCGTCGGCCGGCCGATTGCCGACATTATTCGCTACAACGCCGAGCGCGGGCTATGCGGCCCGGGCGAGGCCGAAGTCCACGTGGCACGGCGCCTGCACTGGATGCGCCAGGGCCGGGCCCATACTTCGGAACGGCTGTTTCCCAATGGCCGGGTGATCGAGCTGATCGGCAACCCGATGCCGGGTGGCGGGTTCGTCATGAGTTTTACTGACATTACTGCCTTCCGCGAGGCCGAGCAGGCCCTGACCGAGGCCAACGAGGGCCTGGAGCAGCGGGTCACCGAGCGTACCCATGAACTGTCGCAACTGAACGTGGCCCTGACCGATGCCAAAGGTGTGGCCGAGTCGGCCAACCAGTCGAAAACCCGCTTCCTCGCCGCGGTCAGTCATGACCTGATGCAACCGCTGAACGCTGCGCGACTTTTCTCGGCCGCCCTCTCCCACCAGAGCGAAGGTTTGTCCGGAGAAGCCCGGCAACTGGTGCAGCACCTGGACAGTTCGTTGCGCTCGGCCGAAGACCTGATCAGCGACTTGCTGGATATCTCCCGCCTGGAAAACGGCAAGATCAACCCTCAGCGTCAGCCATTTGCCTTGAGTGAACTGTTCGACGCCCTGGGCGCGGAGTTCAAGGTGCTGGCCCAGGAGCAAGGCTTGCGTTTCCGCCTGCGCGGCAGTCGCTTGCGCGTCGACAGTGATATCAAACTGCTGCGGCGGATCCTGCAGAATTTCCTGACCAACGCCTTCCGCTATGCCCACGGCCCGGTGCTGCTGGGTGTACGACGGCGGCGTGGCGAACTGCGCCTGGAAGTGTGGGACCGTGGCCCGGGCATTCCGCTGGATAAACAGAAAGTCATCTTCGAAGAGTTCAAGCGCCTGGACAGCCACCAGACCCGTGCCGAGAAGGGCCTGGGCCTTGGCCTGGCCATTGCTGACGGCCTGTGCCGAGTGCTCGGCCACCGCTTGCGCGTGCGCTCATGGCCAGGCAAAGGCAGCGTGTTCAGCGTCAGCGTGCCGCTGGCCAAGGCGCAGACCAGCGTGCAGGTACAAGCCACACCGGAAAAGGGCCTGCCGTTGAGCGGCGCCCAGGTGCTGTGCGTGGACAACGAGGACAGCATCCTGATTGGCATGCGCAGCCTGTTGAGCCGCTGGGGCTGCCAGGTCTGGACCGCACGCGACCAGGCGCAATGCGCCGTGTTGCTGGCAGAAGGCATGCGCCCGCAATTGGCCCTGGTGGATTACCACCTGGACCACGGCGAGACGGGTACCGAATTGATGGGTTGGCTGCGCGCACAACTGGCGGAACCGATTCCGGGGGTGGTGATCAGCGCCGATGGCCGGCCGGAAATGGTGGCCGAGGTGCATGCGGCGGGGTTGGATTACCTGGCCAAACCGGTGAAACCGGCGGCGTTGCGGGCGCTGCTGAATCGGCATTTGCCGTTGTAACGTGTGGGAGTTGGTTTGCCTGCGATGGTCAACGGTATCTACACGACTCTTTCGTGGTTCTTGGGGTTGTGTACAGATCCATTGCTACGGTCACGGCGGCTATTGGTTCCGCCCTTACGGCGGGTCACTTTTGGAAAAGAGCCCGGAGTGCCGGCCCAGCCAAAAGTAACCAAAAGGGCTCCTGCCCCACCACTCGGCACCTCGCCTAGGCTCGGTGTGCCCGTCATCCGACATTGATTTGGGGGGCCGCCGCGATGGGCCATCCATGGCCCAGCGCGGCTAACCCGGCGTCCTGCCGGGTTACCCCCCAAATCAATATCGGATGACGGCCAGCGTGGTTTAACGGGGCGCCTGAGATCAAAATCACAAGCAAAGCGAGGCGGCCTTAGAGCCGACCTGATCATTGAAGCGTGCGCGTCCTCCGGCTCCCACAAAAGCCCACTCCCGCATTTCGGTTCTGCGTCTAGTCAGGTAGCTGGGCGACGCCATCTTCGTCGGTCATCGCTTTTTCCAACAGATCCGCAGGCAGACCTTTACTGGCGCGCGCGCCGAGCAGCTTCAATTGTTCCACCCGGCTGACCAGATTGCCGCGACCATCTGTGAGCTTGTTGCGCGCTGCACTGTAAGCCTTATCCAGCTGTTGTAGGCGATTACCCACTTCATCCAGGTCCTGGATAAACAATACGAACTTGTCGTACAGCCAGCCGGCGCGTTCGGCAATTTCCCGGGCGTTCTGGCTTTGCCGCTCCTGCTTCCACAGGCTGTCGATCACCCGCAGGGTCGCCAGCAAGGTGGTAGGGCTGACGATTACGATATGGCGGTCGAAGGCTTCCTGGAACAGGTTCGGCTCGGCCTGCAACGCAGCCGAAAACGCGGCCTCGATGGGCACGAACAACAACACGAAATCCAGGCTGTGCAAGCCTTCAAGACGCTTGTAGTCCTTGCCGGCCAAGCCTTTGACATGATTGCGCAGTGACAGCACGTGCTGCTTGAGGGCGGCTTGGCCGATCACCTCGTCATCGGCCGCCACGTACTGCTGATACGCAGTGAGGCTGACCTTGGAGTCCACCACTACCTGCCTGTCGCCCGGCAACATGATCAGCACGTCCGGCTGGAAACGCTCGCCATCGGGGCCCTTGAGGCTGACCTGGGTCTGGTACTCGCGGCCCTTCTCCAGGCCGGCATGTTCCAGCACCCGCTCCAGAATCAACTCACCCCAGTTGCCTTGGGTCTTCTGCCCCTTGAGGGCGCGGGTGAGGTTGGTGGCTTCGTCCGACAGGCGCAGGTTCAATTGCTGTAGGCGCTCCAGCTCCTTGCCCAGGGAAAATCGCTCCCGCGCCTCGTTCTGATAGCTTTCTTCCACGCGCTTTTCGAACGACTGGATGCGCTCCTTCAGCGGGTCAAGCAATTGCCCGAGGCGTTGCTGGCTGGTTTCGGCAAATCGCTGCTCGCGCTCGTCGAAGATCTTCCCGGCCAACTCGGCGAACTGCGCGCGCAGCTCATCCCGCGAGCCTTGCAGGTCGTTAAGGCGTTGTTGATGGCTGTCCTGCTGCTCGCGCAGTTCGGCACGCAGGGAGGCCGACAAGGCGTCCAGGCGGCGCAGCTCGCCTTCCTTGGCGGAGCGCTCGAGGTTCCAGGCGTGGGCCGCATCGCGGGCGTTGTCGCGATCGATCTGCAGCAGCTCGACTTCCCGGCGTACCGCCGCCAGGTCGGCCTGTTTGGCCGCATTGGCCTGGCTCAGGTCGCTGATCTCGTCACGGCTGGCGTCCAGTTGTGCGGCCAGCCCTTCCTGGGCCATCTGCGCGGTAGCCAGGCGCTCCTCCAACAGCTCCCAACCGGCGCTGCGAGCGTTCAGGCGACGCTGGATCTGCCAGCACAGGACCATCAGAGGCAACGCCGCAGCGGCGAGGCCCAGTGCCACACTGGTCCAGTCAAAAGCCATAGCCATTCCTGCCATTACGGTAAAAGAGGAAGGTTAACCAAGCAGGCGCTTCGTGGACAGCTCAGTCTTTGATCTGACCCAGTTCACGCTGGGCGCCAGGGTCGCCGGCACGGGCGGCCTGGCGCAGCAGGTCGTGGCCGATGCGGCGGTCCCGGGCATTGCCGCACTCACGGCACATCAACAGGCCCAGGCGACTCTGCGCCACGACCACCCCTTCACGGGCGGGCTGCTTGAGCAAACGCCCGGCGAAGTGCTTGATATTGGGGTTATCGCCAATGCGCGGGTTATCCAGCAGCCACAGCGCGACTTTCAAAGAAAAACGCTTGGGCGGGGTAACACTCGGAGGGTTGTCGGTAACAGCGGGTGATACTGAGCGAAACTTCATAAAGCACTGTAGGGCAGAACGGAAGGCGCGCCACTCTACTCCTTTTTTCGTACGGGTAAAGCTGAAAAAACCCGGCACGCCCGTTCTAGAGCAAGCGCTTGGGACAATCCACAGAAGCTGTGGATAACTCAGTGGACAACCGTGCTTTAACTCGCGCAAAGGCCCATGGAACGGGGGCCGCGCTTAAACTGACGATTTTTTCACCAATAAAAAAAAGCCAGATTTTTCATTGACTTAAATTTTCGATGCAGGCATTCGTGGGCTAATCCGACCACACGCCTTCCTGGTGACACACTGCGCAACCAATGTGCACAACTACCTGCCTAGTGGTTATATCGCCGCCGCTTTGTGGCCCAAAACGTTACAGGGGTGACACACAAGCGTGGGCTGTACCAGGGGCCCAAGTAAGGTATTTTTGCTAACACACTTGCTTTACCGGTTTCAAGCCATTACTATCCGCAGCGTTAGTACCAAGCTGAAAGTCAATTCTGGTCGAATAAATCCCCGCGACGTAGCTTCCCTAAAGAGAAGTTTTGTCAATCTTGATGGGATCGACCACCTCGATGGTTTCCAGGTATCACTTGCGACGACACTGCCTTTGAACAATGCAAAGGGTGTCGCGAAGTTTCCATACTCTGACCGAACCAACCTGCAAATTGATCAGGATCTTCACCCTGGGCCCAGAACCTTTGCCCCTGTTGTGTTGCCTGCCCTCCTAAGTACCTACCTGCCAGCCCAAGCGCGCCAAATTATTCAGCGCTTCAAACTGGCTGCTTTGTTCCAGTCGGGTTCTTCGCATGATCAATGGTGATCAGCGTCACTGGAACGTTTTAACGTTGCACGGTTCTTATCCGTGTCATTTGTAGGAACACCAATAATATGTCCACTCAAATCCATACTCAGGATGCCATTCGCACCCTCACCAATGCTTTTGCTCCAATGAACTGCCTGATCATGGCCGCTCGCAAAGGCTGCTTCAGCTTCACCCTGGTCAACGAACACGGCATCGCTCGTCACAGCGAACGCCTGTACCCCGATCAATACTCCAGCGCAGAGCCGCTGCAGGCCGTGATCGAGCGTACCCGTCAGGCCCTGGTTGCCTGATTGACCCGACGCTGAACATCGAAAACCCTGCCCGCAAAGCAGGGTTTTTTATTGCCTGGAATTCGGTTTTTTGTCGGTTGGCTTTAGGTCAAACAGATATAACGCTTATAACCACCCACCGAAAATATTTTAAAAACAGACCTTTACGTCGTGAATCTGACACTACACTTCAACTCAGGCGGCATGATCCGCCTCCGGCGAGCCTGAGATCCGATCCACCGCTGCCAAGCCCCCTCTTCTCAGGCATCGCCGACCATTTTCAAGGGTTCCGAGGGTTCTATGGGCATTGCCGCCAGCGAATTGTGTCGTTATGTGATCCGACCCACGCTGATTTACCTGGGTCGCCACAGCCAAACCGCAGAATCCCTGCTGCTGGGGGTTGCCGCCAGCCAATCGGAACTGGGCTCGGCCCTGCATGACCGGCGCGGCCACGGCCTGTACCGCATTACCGAATCGCGCCACAGGGCCTTATGGGACAGCTACCTGGCCCTCGACCCGGAACGTGCCAGCCTGGTGCGCGGCCTCGCCAGCCAGCATGCCTTCCTCAGCGGGCCGCAGCTGGAACTGACGGTCAACCTGCGCTACGCCACCGCCATCGCCTGGTTGCTGGTGGAACAACATCGCCCCGAACTGCCCCAACCCGACGATCTGCTGGCAATGGCGCGTATCTGGAAAGAAATATTTCACCCTCAGGGTCGGCTGCGGGATTACACCCAGGCCTGGCAAACCTGTGTAAACCCAATGAATCAGGTCGCGTGCTGATCGGGCGCTTTGCAAGATTCGGCAAAAAGCGGCAATTTTGGTCGGATTGTCCTACAAAACCGCTCTATCTCCGGCATTACAGCCTATAGCGCTAAGTTAATTTTATTGATACTTTCCGCAGCGGTGATCACCCCGGAGTTCTAATAATGAAAAAAGTAATGCTCAAGACCACACTTAGCCTCGCCGTTGCCATGGCCTCCTCCCAACTGTTCGCAAGCGGCTTTGCCCTCAACGAACAAAGCGTCAGCGGGATGGGTACCGGGTTCGCGGGCCGTTCTTCTTCTGCCGATGATGCAAGCACTGTTTTTGGCAACCCTGCCGGTATGGCTCGCCTTGAAGGCCAGCAAGTCACGGGCGGTGTTGCGGCAATTGATGCTTCCACTGATATCAAAGATGTCAGCGGTCGCTCCAGCGGCACCAACAAAGGCGACATGGTCCCCTTCACGGCGGTACCGTTCGGCTTCTACACCAACAAACTCAGTGACCAGTGGGCAGTCGGCTTCGGTGTGTATGCACCGTTCGGC
Organism: Pseudomonas sp. MF5691; assembly: GCF_016405645.1. Lineage (NCBI taxonomy): Bacteria > Pseudomonadati > Pseudomonadota > Gammaproteobacteria > Pseudomonadales > Pseudomonadaceae > Pseudomonas > Pseudomonas sp. MF5691. The sequence continues at coordinate 241,049 of NZ_JAEKDC010000007.1, read as the reverse complement.
CTGATTACCGACTACGAGAGCAAATATCAGGGCCGTGGCTTTGGCAGCAAAAGTGAAGTTCAAGTCATCACTTTCCAGCCAACCGTCAGCTATGCCTTCAACGACAGGGTTTCCGTCGGTTTTGGTCCAACCTTCAACCGCATTGCCGGCACCCTGGAATCAGAACTGACACTGAACCCTGCTGCGCCTGACACCCGGATCAAGATCAAGGGCGACGATACTGCCATTGGCTTCAACGCCGGCGTGCTGGTCCAGGCAACCGATAGCACCCGCGTTGGCCTGACCTACCACTCGAAGGTCAAGTACAAGCTTGAAGGCCACACCGAAGTGAACGCCCCGGCCATCACCTCCGGCGCCCTGGCGACCGGTCGTTATGACGCCTCGCTGAAAATCGACACCCCTGAATCCTGGGATCTATCGGTTACCCAGGACATGAACGACGCCTGGAAGCTGTATGCCGGTGCCACCTGGACGCGCTGGAGCCGTCTGAAGGACATCACCGTCAACAACAAAGGCGTGACCACCGCCGGCGGCGGCTTCGCCCCAACGCTGGTAGGTACCATCAAGGAAGAACAGAACTGGCACGACACCTGGGCTTATGCCGTGGGTACCTCTTACCAGTTGACCAAGCAGGTTGTGCTGCGTACCGGCTTGACCTTCGACCAGTCGCCAACCAACAGCACTGATCGTTCGCCACGTATCCCTACCGGCGACCGGACCATCTTCAGCGTTGGCCTGGGCTACGCCGTCATGGATAACATGACCATCGACCTGGCCTACTCCTACCTCAAGGAAGAAGAAGTCAGCGTCAACCGCTCCAACCAGTTGGCCAGCTACAACGCCAAGTACAAAAACAGCGCCAACGGTTTCGGCCTGGGCATGACATACAAGTTCTGATCCAACGCTGCATAAAAAAGCCCCGCTCTCCTGCAAAGGAGGCGGGGCTTTTTAGTGGCTGATAATCAGGGTTTGGAAGCCAGTGCCTGCTCCACGGCCTTGATCAGATCCGGGCTATCCGGTTTGGTCAGGCTGGAGAAGCTGGCGATCACCTTGCCCTGGCGATCCACCACGTACTTGTAGAAATTCCATTTCGGCGCGTTGCTCTGCTCGGCCAGGACCTTGAACAGATGCGCCGCATCGGGGCCCCTGACCTTCTGTGGCTCGGTCATGGTGAACGTCACGCCGTAGTTCACATAGCAGACCTTGGCCGTCTCCTCGCCTGTCTCGGCTTCTTGCTTGAAGTCATCGGAGGGCACACCAATCACTTCCAGGCCGTCACCTTTGTAGCGCTGATACAACGCCTCCAGTCCCTTGAACTGCGGGGCGAACCCACAAAAACTGGCGGTATTGACGATCACCAGGGGCTTGCCGGCAAAGCGCTGGCACAGGTCGATGGACTCCTTGGCGCGCAATTTGGGCAACTGGCCCTCAAGCAACGTTGGGCAATCGGCGGCCATGGCGACACCACCAAGGCCCATCATCAGGGCGGGTACTGCAAGCCAACGCATTAACATGTCGGGTGTCCTTGGACAAAGTCAGGCAAACAACTTAACAGATCGACATACCCAGTTGCATCAACGCCAGCCCGCTGCGCTGCCAGCCCCACCAGGCCAGCAGCAACAGCGTCAGCAGGCCGGCTGCGCCAACCCAATACCCGATCGAGTTCATGCTACCCCCATCTGCGCTTGCAACCTGGCCACAGGCCGCTCACGCACGGGCCAATTAAGGGCGGCCGCGACCAGGCTCAAGACGATCGCCACCTGCCAGATCAAGTCGTAGTTACCGGTTCGATCATAGACCACGCCCCCCAGCCAGCCGCCGAGGAACGAGCCCAACTGATGGAACAGGAACACGATCCCACCCAGCATCGACAGGTTTCTTACACCAAACAAGGTCGCCACCGTACCGTTGGTCAGCGGCACGGTCGACAGCCATAAAAAGCCCATGGCCATGCCGAACAGGTAGGCACTCATTTGCGTCACCGGCGCCCACAGGAACAACACGATCACCACCGCCCGCAGCAGGTACAGCGCGGTGAGCAAACGCGGTTTGGACATCCGCCCGCCGAGCCAGCCCGCCGTGTAGGTGCCGAAGATATTGAACAGGCCGATCAGCGCCAACACCGTGGTGCCGACGGTCGCCGGCAGGTGCTGATCCACCAGGTAGGCCGGCAAGTGCACGCCGATAAACACCACTTGGAATCCGCAGACAAAAAAACCAAAGGCCAACAACCAGAAACCCGAATGGGAACAGGCTTCATGCAGCGCCTCGCGCAGGGTTTGCTGGCCAGCCATGACCGGCAGCGGGCGGTCCTTGATCATCGTCACCAGCGGCACGATCAGCGCCACCAGCAGACCCAGCACCAACAAGGCGGCGGACCAGCCCAGCCAACCGATCAGGCCGAGGGTGCCCGGCAACATGGCGAACTGGCCAAAGGAACCGGCGGCGCTGGCAATGCCCATGGCCATGCTGCGCTTTTCCGGGGCCACGGCACGTCCGACCACGCCGAGGATCACCGAGAATGAGGTGCCGGAAAGGCCGATACCGATCAACAAGCCGGCACTCAAGGACAGCGACCATGCCGAATCGGACAAGCCCATGAACACCAGGCCCAGGGCATACAGCACGCCACCGATCATCACCACTTTGGCCGCGCCAAAGCGGTCGGCCAGGGCTCCGGTAAACGGCTGCGCCAGGCCCCAGATCAGGTTTTGCAAGGCGATGGCAAAGGCAAAGGTTTCACGACCCCAGCCGAACTCGGCGCTCATGGGCGCCAGAAACAAACCAAAGCCATGCCGCACGCCCAGGGAAAGGGCCAGGATCAGCGCACTCCCGACAAGAATCCAACCACTGGTACGCCACATCGAGGTCATTATTATTCTCCGCTACGGGTATATACCCGCTTGTATTCGAACAAGCCCGCGTTTAAGCGAGTTCATCCAGCAAGGCCAACAGGGTTTCGCGTTTTTGCACGCCCAATTTATCGATCAGTTTCTGCTGCGCCGCTTCCCAGGCCGGCAATGCGGCCGCCAGGCGCTGTTTGCCTTGCTCCGTGAGCACCACCAGACGGTTGCGCAGGTCATCGCCTTCGACCAACCGCACCAGGCCTTCGCCCTCCAGCACCCGCAGGTTACGCCCCAGGGTGCTGCGGTCCAGGCCCATGGCATCGGCCAGGCTGGAAATACTCGGTTGATTCAGACGCTGCAGGTTACACAGCAAAGAATACTGGGCGACGTTGATTCCGAAGCCATCGAGGGCGCCGTCGTAGTGCCTGCTGACGCCACGGGCGGCACGACGCAGGTTGGTGCATAAACATTGGGAGGCAAGCATGGAACGTGTATATACCCGCGATTAAGGAAATGCAAGAAAGTGTTACAGAGCCAGGCCGATCAACACCGCCACTTCGAGCAGCTCCAGCAAGGCGCCGGCCGTGTCACCGGTGGTGCCGCCCAGCCGATTGATCATCAGCTGCCGCAAGCCCACAAAGCAGATGGCCGCCAGCAACACCGCAATCCCGCCGCTGAAACCGCCGATCAACACACACGCCAGGCCACTGAGGATCAGCACCTGCTGCCCGACAATCCGTGGCAAATGGTCAGCCAGCGCCTGGCCCAGGCCCCCGGCACGCACATAGCGGGTGGTGAGAAACAGTGCCAGCAACGAGCTGCGACCGATCAATGGGGCGAGGATCAAGGCGGCGCCATTGTGTTGCTCGATCAGCGCCACCAGCGCGGTGAATTTAAGCAGCAGCACCAAGCCCAGGGTCACGACAGCAATCGGGCCGCTGCGCGGGTCTTTCATGATAGTCAGGGTGCGTTCGCGGTCGCCAAAGCCACCCAGCCAGGCGTCGGCGCTGTCCGCTAGGCCATCCAGGTGCAGGCCGCCACTGAGCAACACCCACGCCGTCAGCAGCAAGGCCGCGTGCAACAGCAAGGGCGTGCCCATCAACAGCGTGTTCAAGCCCCACAGCAGCAACCCGAACAACAGCCCTACCAGCGGATAAAACAGCAGCGAGCGCCCCAGTTCCTGGGGTTGCGGCATGCCCGGCAGGCGAATCGGCAGGCTGCTGAGAAACTGCAAGGCAATCCAGAATGGCAACATTCAGGCGCCCTCGCTCAACACACCGTCGGCCTCGACCCGCAGGCTGAACAGGCCGCCGTGGCCCACCTCGACATTCAGCAACTGCTCACGGGGCAAGCCGCGGGCCTGGGCCAGCAGTAAACGCATGACGCCACCATGGCTGATCAGCAGCACCCGTTGGCCGGCATACAGCTGATGCAGACGTAGGACAGCGTCCCGTACACGCTGGGAAAACGCCTCGACAGGCTCGCCATCCGGCGGCGTAAAGCTATATGGATCGGCCCAGAAAAGCCCCAATGCCTCGGCATCGGTTTCCATCAATTGCACCGCGCTCTGCCCTTCCCAGGCGCCGAAGTGCAGTTCCTGCAGATCCTGTTCCAGGCTCACCGGCAGGTTCAGGCGTGCGCCCAACTCCTCAGCAAAACGCGCGCAGCGCTGCAGCGGCGAGCTGACCAGACGATCCCACGGCCCGCGCGCCAGCACCGCCTCGCGCATCTGTGCCCAGCCCTTGGCGGTCAGGGCATCATCCAGGCTGCCGCGCAAACCGCCGCCCAGTTCGGTCTCACCATGGCGTAGCAGGTCCAGGTGCAAGGTCATGCCGGGCGGTCCGCCACGGCCGCTTCTGCAAATGTCGCCATCTGCCCGTGTAACGCACAGGCCAGACGCAACAGCGGCACCGCCAGCGCCGCGCCGCTGCCCTCGCCCAGGCGCAGGCCCAGTTCCAGCAGTGGCTGGGCTTCAAGGCTATGCAACACATGGCGATGGCCCGGCTCGGCGCCCCGATGGCCGAACAACAGCCATGGCCGGCACGACGGGTTGAGGCGCGTGGCGACCAGCGCCGCGACGCTGCAGATAAACCCGTCGACCAGCACCACCACCCCCGCCTGGGCGCAGGCCAGATAGGCCCCCACCAACCCGGCGATCTCCAGGCCACCGAGATTGAACAAGGTCTGCAACGGGTCGCCCCGCTGCCCGGCATGCAATGCCAGGGCCCGCTCGATCACCGCCACTTTATGGCTCACGCCCTGGGCATTCAGGCCGGTGCCGGGACCGGTCAGGTCGCTGACTTGGCAATCGAGCAAGGCACAGGCCAGCGCACTGGCGGCAGTGGTGTTGCCGATGCCCATCTCACCGCCAATAAACAGCTGCGCACCGGCGTTGATCGCGCGCTGCACGCTGTCACGCCCCGCCGCCAGGGCCAACTGGCCCTGGGCCTCGGTCATGGCCGCGCCCAGCACAAAATTGGCCGTGCCCGGGGCGATATTCAGGTGGCGCACGCCCGGCAGGTCGAGCGACGGCTTCACGGTGCCCAGATCCACCACTTCCAGCTGTGCATCCAGTTGGCGGGCCAGCACACTGATCGCCGCGCCACCGCTGACAAAGTTATGCAGCATCTGCCCGGTGACTTCCTGGGGATAGGCCGAGACCCCTTCCGCGACCACTCCGTGATCGCCGGCAAAGATGGCGATCCACACCTGCTCGACCGTCGGTTTGACCCGGCCCTGCAAACCGGCCAGTTGCACCGCCAACGCTTCCAGTTGCCCCAGGGACCCGGCGGGCTTGGTCAGTTGTTGCTGGCGGGCCAGGGCTTGTTCATAAGCCGCAGCGTCCAGCGCCTTGCACGGGTCCAGCCACCAGGATGGGCTCATAACGCAGTACCTTTCAAAGTCAGGGGCAGGCCGGCAACGGTCAGCACTACACGCTGACACCGCTCGGCCAAGGCTTGATGCAGCCATCCGGCTTCATCCACATAGCGGCGAGTCAATTCGCCCAGCGGCACGACACCCAGACCGGTCTCGTTGCTGACAAAAATGATTTCGCCCGGCAGCGACGCCAGGCAGTCCAGCAGGGATTCACGCTCGACGCCCAGGCGCTGCGGGTCGTCCAGCAGCAACAGGTTGGTGAGCCACAGGGTCAGGCAATCGACCAGCAGGCAATGCCCAGGGGCCGCGTTTTCACGCAGAACCCGCGCCAATTCCAGCGGTTCCTCGATCAACCCCCACTGGCTGGGACGGCGCTGGCGATGCAGGGCCACGCGCGCATTCATCTCACCGTCCAGGGGTTGGCTGGTGGCGATATAGGTGACAGGCATGGCGCTGTCGCTGGCGAGTTTTTCCGCCAGGCGGCTTTTACCAGAGCGGGCGCCGCCGAGGATCAGTTGCAACATGGTCAAGCCCTCAAATCCCACATAGCTGACGCAGCAATCGGGTATCCAGATGCTGTTCCACCAGGTCCGCCAAGCGCTCGATATCGCGCTCGCGCAAGCCGTGGTAATCCACTTCCTGCACGTCCTGCAAACCGGCCCAGCGCAACACGGCGCTGCAGGCCGCCGGGGTTTCGAACAGGCCATGCAGATACGTGCCGAGGATTTGCCCGTCATCGCTGCAGGCACCGTCGCTGCGGCCGTCATCCAGGCGTACCGCTGGCTGCGCCAGGGCGGCACCTCGGGTCACGCCCGCATGGATCTCATACCCGCTGACCGACGCCTCTTCCAGCACCAGGCGGCCGTGCACATTGCGCAATTGTTTCTCGGCTTCCAGGGTGGTGCTGAACGCCAGGAGGCCCAGGCCATCACTGGAGCCCTCAGGCCCTTCCAGACCCAGTGGGTCGTGAACCTGCTCGCCCAGCATCTGCAGGCCACCGCAGATGCCCAGCACCTTGCCGCCGTAACGCAGGTGCCGGGCAATGGCGGTGTCCCAGCCATTGGCGCGCAGGTAGGCCAGGTCGCTGCGCACGCTTTTCGAGCCGGGCAGGATGATCAGGTCGGCGGCGGGGATTGCCTGGCCCGGGCCGACAAACTGCAAATCCACCTGGGGATGCAGGCGCAGCGGGTCAAAATCGGTGTGGTTGCTGATGCGCGGCAGCACAGGCACCACCACCTTGAGCACCTGCGCCGCCTTGTCGATCTGGCGCTGGTCGATGCCATCCTCGGCTTCCAGGTGCAGGTCCATCACATACGGCAGCACCCCCACCACCGGCTTGCCGGTGCGCGCCTCAAGCCAGTCGAGGCCCGGTTGCAGCAGGGCGATATCGCCGCGAAAGCGGTTGATGATAAAGCCCTTGACCCGCGCCTGTTCCGACGGCGACAACAGCTCCAGGGTGCCCACCAGATGGGCGAATACCCCGCCGCGATTGATATCGGCAATCAGCAACACCGGGCAATCCACCGCTTCGGCGAAGCCCATATTGGCAATGTCATTGGCCCGCAGGTTGATCTCGGCCGGCGAGCCTGCGCCTTCGACCATCACCACCGGGTAGGCCGCACTCAAACGCGCGTGGGAGGCCAGCACCGCCTGCATGGCGATGGCCTTGTAGTCGTGATAGGCCACGGCATTCATGCTGGTCACGGCGCGGCCATGGATGATGACCTGGGAGCCGGTGTCGCTATTGGGCTTGAGCAGCACCGGGTTCATATCGGTGTGCGGCGCCAGGTTGGCAGCCTGGGCCTGCACAGCCTGGGCGCGGCCGATTTCGCCACCTTCTGCTGTCACCGCGCTGTTGAGCGCCATGTTCTGCGGCTTGAAGGGCACCACCGGCACGCCCTGGCGCACGACCCAACGGCACAGTGCGGTCACCAGGGTGCTTTTGCCCGCGTCGGAGGTAGTGCCTTGCACCATCAGGGTGGTCATGAGGTTTGCTTCCAGGCAGTCAGGGCCTGTTCAAGGCGCAGCCAATCGGCATCAGTCCCGGGCAGGCCAAAACGCAGGCTGCTGTCGTGGACAAACAGGCGCAGCAGGATGCCGCGCTGGGCCATGAATTCATGCAACTGCTCGGCGTGATCGCTGATCAGCCACTGGAACAGCGCGCAGCCACCTTGCGGGCGCAGGCCATACTGCTCCAGCAGGCGGAACAGGCGCTGGCTGGCGTCTTCGCAGCGCTGGCGCTGGTAGGTATGGCCGGCGCTATCGCGCAGGCAGACCTGGCCCAACTCCCGGGTCGGCCCGCTCACTGCCCAAGGCCCGACCTGTTCGGCCAGCAGCTTGAGCAGTTTGCGTTCGGCCAGCACAAAACCCAGGCGCACCCCGGCCAGGCCGAAAAACTTGCCGAACGAGCGCAACACAATCAGCCCGACTTGATTGGCCTGGCTCGCCAGGCTCAAGTGCGGGGTGTTGTCCATAAAGGCCTCATCCACCACCAGCCAGCCACCGCGCTCGGCCAGGCGCGCATGCCAATCCAGCAGGCGCTGGGGCGTGAGGCTCAGGCCGGTGGGGTTGTTGGGATTGACCACCACCAACACGTCGAGGCTGTCGAGGAAGAAGTCGACTTCCTGCTCCAGCACCTCGCGCACGATGTAACCGGCGCGGCGCCAGGCTTCGGCATGCTCGGCATAGCACGGCGACAATACACCGACCTTGCCCGCCCGACGCAGGCGCGGCAGCAACTGGATAGCCGCCTGGGAGCCCGGTACCGGCAATACCTGGGCCGCACCGTAGTAATCACAGGCTGCTTGCTCCAGGCCATCATCGGTCTCTGGCAAGCGGGCCCAGGCCCGCAGCGGGATAGGCGGGATGGGCCAGGGCCAGGGCGCGAGGCCACTGGACAGGTCCAGCCAGTCTTCCTGGGCAATGCCGTACTGCAGCGCCGCCTTGCGCAGCCGTCCACCGTGTTCAAGCATAGAAATGCGCCCCCGCACACAGGATCAACACCCACAGCCACACGCCGCGCTGCACCAACTGCCAGCCACGCTCGATGGAATCGGCATCGGCCGGCGGCCCTTCGCCGAGGATCGGACGCTGGTGCAACTCACCGTGATAAATCGCTGCCCCGCCCAACTCGACGCCCAGGGCGCCAGCGCCCGCAGCCATCACCGGCCCGGCATTCGGGCTGTCCCAGGTCGGCCCCTGGCGGCGCCAGCATGTAAGTGCCAGGCGCGTCTTGCCGAGCACGGCGTAGGTCAACGCGACCAGCCGCGCAGGGATGTAATTCAGCAGGTCGTCAATCTTCGCCGCCGCCCAGCCAAAACGTTCAAAACGTTCATTGCGATAGCCCCACATGGCATCCAGGGTATTGCTCAGGCGGTACAGCACCACGCCGGGCACGCCGGCCACGACAAACCAGAACAGCGCGGCAAACACCGCGTCGCTGCCGTTTTCCAGCACCGACTCGGTGGCTGCGCGGGCCACTTCGGTGCTGTCCAGCTCACTGGTCTGCCGGCTGACCAGGTAACTCACGCGCGTGCGTGCTTCGTCCAGGTCGCCGCTGCGCAGGGCCTGGGCCACCGGCAACACGTGCTCACCCAGGCTGCGCATGCCCAGGGCCAGGTACAACGCGAGGATCTCGATCACCCAGCCGAAGTAAGGCGCCCAGGACAAGGCCGTGGCCAGCAAGGTCAGCGGTATCACCGTGATAAACCACGCGCTCACGCCATGGCTGCGCCAGCCGCGCCCCGCGGAGTTGAAACGCTGCTCGATGCGCCCGGCAAAATTGCCGAACGCCACCAGCGGATGCCAGCGCCTGGGCTCGCCCAGCAGCGCATCCAGCGCCACTGCAGCGACACTCAGCAAGGCCACACTCATTGACTCACTCCCCAATAATTCTCATACAGCATGTCACTCAGCGGACGCGGTTCGGTCCAGCCTTCGAGTTGCAACATCGGTGCCGGATAGAACTCCGTCACCGGGCCCAGGCACAGCACGGCCAGGGGCTTGGCACCGGGTGGCAGGCCCAGCAGGTCGGCCAGGTCCCGGGGTTCGAACAGTGACACCCAGCCCATGCCCAGGCCTTCGGCGCGGGACGCCAGCCATAGATTCTGGATCGCACAGGACAGCGAGGCCAGGTCCATTTCCGGCAAGGTCCGACGCCCGAAAATATGCCGTTCACGGTCATCCATCAACGCCGCCACCAGCACCTCGGCACAGTCGTGGATGCCTTCGACCTTGAGCCTCATAAAGTCGTCCGAGCGCTCGCCCAGGGCTTGCGCGGTGCGGATACGCTCGGCTTCCACCAACTGCTGGATCTGCCCGCGCAGGTTGCGGTCGCTGATGCGGATAAAGCGCCAGGGCTGCATCAGGCCGACGCTGGGCGCCTGGTGCGCGGCGTGCAGCAGGCGGTGCAACAACTCGGGGGCGACGGTGCCGCCACTGAAGTGGCGCATGTCGCGGCGTTCGGCAATGGCGCGGTAGATGGCGTCGCGCTCGGCCTGGGGGAAGGCGTTGTCGGTCATGACCCTATCGCGGGCAAGCCCGCGCCTACCGTTGCAATACAATCGCCTGCGTTGGCGGCGTCTCGATCCGGCGCAAACAGCGCGGCCACTGCAACCGGGTTCGACGGGAAATAAAAGTGCACATAGGAGGCCGTCATCCGCCCCTGGCGATACACCGCCTCGGCGCCGCGCCCGCCATTGGGGCTCAGGCCACGGGCAATCGGCTGCCACGGCGTGCTGGTCAGGGAATGATGGTAGGTGTGGCCGCGCAATTCGCCTTCCGGCAATTCGACCGTTTGCAGGGCCAGGGCCGCCAGGCGTTTCTGCATGACCGCATCGCCTTGCAGCAGCCCCAGCAGTTCGGCACGCGTGCCCTCGACATCGGTCAGGGAGTCGAGCAGGTAGAGCATGCCGCCGCATTCGGCCAGCAATGGTTTGCCGGCGCTGTGGTGGGCGCGGATCGCCTGCAGCATCGCGGTGTTTTGCGACAGCGCCTGATGATGCAACTCCGGGTAGCCACCGGGCAGATAGAGGCTGTCGGCGTCGGGCAGCACGCGGTCATGGATCGGCGAGAAGAAGTGCAACTGCGCGCCCATCGCCCGCAGTAAGTCGAGGCTGGCGCCATAGGTGAAGGCAAAGGCTTCGTCACGGGCCACTGCAATCCGCACCCCGGCCAGCAACGGCTGGGCCTCGATCACCTCCGGCGCAGCGAATTCCACCGGCGGTGGCAGCGCTACCTCGCAACTGCTGGCCAGGGCGGCGGCGGCAGCATCCAGGCGCAGGTCGAGGTCATTCAACTCGCTGGCCTGCACCAGGCCCAGGTGGCGGCTGGGCAGCTCGATCCCGGTTTCCCGGGACAGCGCGCCGTACCAGCGCAGGCCTTCGGTCAGGCTGCCTTCCAGCAACTGCGCATGGCGCACGGTGCCGACGCGGTTGGCCAGGACCCCGGCGAACGGCAGGTCCACCTGGTAACGCGCCAACCCCAGCGCCAGGGCGCCAAAGGTTTGGGCCATGGCGGTGCCGTCGATCACTGCCAGCACCGGCACGCCAAAGTGGCGCGCCAGGTCGGCGCTGGACGGTGTGCCGTCGAACAGGCCCATCACGCCCTCGATCAGGATCAGGTCCGCCTCCCCCGCGGCTTCCCACAACAGGCGACGACTTTCCTGCTCGCCGACCATCCACATGTCCAATTGATAGACCGGCGCACCACTGGCGCGCTCATGGATCATCGGGTCGAGAAAGTCCGGGCCGCACTTGAACACCCGGACCTTGCGCCCCAGGTTGCGATGCAAACGGGCCAGCGCGGCGGTGACAGTGGTCTTGCCCTGGCCTGACGCCGGCGCGGCGATCAGAACTGCTGGGCAATGGCGCGGCTGGTTCAAAGTTCGATGCCTTTCTGTGCCTTGATACCCGCCTGGAACGCGTGCTTGAGCATGCCCATTTCGGTGACGGTATCGGCCATTTCAATCAGTTCCGGTTTGGCCCCGCGCCCGGTGACCAGCACGTGCTGCATCGGAGGCCGGGCTTGCAGGTCGCTCAACACTTGGTCCAGGTCCAGATAGCCGTGCTTGAGCGCGATGTTCAGCTCATCCAGCACCACCAGGCCGATGGATGGATCCTGCAACATTTCCCGGGAGACCTTCCAGGCCGCTTCGGCGGCGGCGATATCGCGCTGGCGGTCCTGGGTCTCCCAGGTAAAGCCCTCGCCCATCACATGGAAGCGCACCTGCTCGGGGAAGCGGCGGAAGAACAGCTCTTCACCGGTGCTGTTACGGCCCTTGATGAACTGCACCACGCCACATTGCATACCGTGCCCCATGGCCCGGGCGAGCATGCCAAACGCCGAACTGCTCTTGCCTTTGCCGTTGCCGGTCAACACCAGCAGCAAACCGCATTCATTCGGTGAATTGGCAATGCGCTCGTCAATCACCGCTTTTTTGCGCAGCATGCGCGCCAGGTGGCGTTCGTCACGATCAGGGGTATCAGTCATGGCAGCTCTCCGTTGGGGCTGGACAAAAACGGCGGGCAGGAAAAGACAACTTAAATGAAGCCAAGCATCGCCCACCGTGATGCTGTTGGATGAATCAGGCCGGTCTCCGGGCTCATAAGTGGCGCCCGATTGACCAGGGCAAGCCGACGATGCGCCTTCCCATATCGCAGGCGATACAGTGGCAAAAGCAGCGTCTTGACTCATTTACCGTTGCGGGGGCAGCGCCGGGATCGTGGCCACACTGTAGAAAAGTGCGCGCACTCACCGGCTTCCCTGTTTCACTCGGTCGACGCGTACGCCACAGAGCACCTGAAACAAGCGGCGAAGGTTAGTGGGTTGGGGGTACAGCGTCAATTAAAGCCGGCCACGTACTTGAACCATCGCCGCGCGCCATACCTCTATGACTACAGGCATTGAGGAGAAAAACATGCACAAGACCCGACTCGCCCTACTGATCATGGCCGCAGGCGCACTCGCTGCCTGTGGCGAAAGCTCAACCTTGCAGGTATCCGATGGCACCGGGCCGTCGCCCAAGCTGCCGGAACCGAATAAAACCCTGATCCCCACCGTCAACATCGCCCCGGCGATTGGCTGGCCCGCCGGGGCCAAGCCCAAGGCCGCCGCCGGCACCCAGGTTGGCGCCTTCGCCGAAGGCCTGGATCACCCGCGCTGGCTGTATGTATTGCCCAATGGCGACGTGCTGGTGGCCGAGACCAATGCGCCGCCCAAGCCGGATGACTCCAAGGGCATTCGCGGCTGGGTCATGGAAAAGGTCATGGGCCGTGCCGGTGCCGGCGTACCCAGCCCGAACCGTATCACCCTGCTACGCGATGCCAACCATGATGGCGTGGCGGAGACCCGCACGGTGTTCCTGGAAAACCTCAACTCGCCGTTTGGCATGACCCTGGTGGGCAACGACCTGTATGTGGCCGACTCGGACAAGCTGCTGCGCTTCCCCTATCAACCGGGAGAAACCGCGATCAAGGCCCAGGGCACCAAGGTCATCGACCTGCCGGGCGGCCCGCTCAACCACCACTGGACGAAAAACGTGGTGGCCAGCAAGGACGGCAGCACGTTGTATGTGAGCGTGGGTTCCAACAGCAACGTCGGTGAAAACGGCCTGGAAGCCGAACAGGGGCGTGCGGCGATCTGGGAAGTCGACCGGGCCAGCGGCAAGCAGCGGATTTTTGCCTCCGGGCTGCGCAACCCCAATGGCATGGCCTGGGAGCCGCAAAGCGGCAAGCTGTGGACGGCAGTCAACGAGCGCGATGAAATCGGCAGCGACCTGGTGCCGGACTACATCACCTCGGTCAAGGATGGCGGCTTTTATGGCTGGCCGTTCAGCTATTACGGCCAGCATGTGGACGTGCGGGTCACACCGCAGGACCCGGACCTGGTGGCCAAGGCCATTGCGCCAGACTATGCCGTCGGCCCCCATACCGCGTCGCTGGGCCTGACCTTTGCCGAAGGCAACACCCTACCGGCGCAATTTGCCCATGGCGCTTTTATCGGCCAGCACGGTTCGTGGAATCGCAAGCCGCACAGTGGGTACAAGGTGATCTTTGTGCCATTTGCGGAGGGCAAGCCCAACGGCGCGCCGGTGGATGTGCTGACCGGCTTTCTCAACAGTGATGAGAAAGCCATGGGCCGGCCGGTGGGCGTGGTGATCGACCAGCAAGGCGGGTTGCTGGTGGCGGACGATGTGGGGAATAAGGTGTGGCGGGTGTCTTCAGCCAAATAAATGATTTGCGAGCACCCAAAACAACTGTGGGAGCGGGCTTGCCCGCGATGGCTGTGGATCAGTCAGGAATCTATCCACTGACACACTGCCATCGCGGGCAAGCCCGCTCCCACATTGGGTTTTATATTTGACTTAGGGATTACGCGCCAATTGCCCCGCCGGCAACACGCGCTTGGCGCTCAAATAGGCATTCTGCCAGTAGGCCTTGGACAAGGTATCAAGCTTCACCGTACCGCCGGTTTGCGGCGCATGCACGAAACGCCCTTCACCCACGTAGATACCGGCATGGCTGACCTGCGAGCCGCCGCCCGTGGCGAAGAACAGCAGGTCGCCGGTCTGCAGCGCATCTTCGCGCACGTCCTGGGCCCGCATCACAATCAGCTCGCGAGTGGTGCGCGGCAGCGAGATGCCCGCGGCGTCGCGGTAGACAAAACCAATCAAACCACTGCAATCAAACCCCGAATCCGGGGTGTTGCCGCCCCAGCGGTAAGGCGTGCCCACCAGGCCCAGGGCGCGAAACAGCACATCTTCGGCCACTGGCGAAAAGTTCTGGGTGGAATAGTTGAATACCGGCTTGGGCTTGACGGCCACAGGCGCAGGTGGAGGACGGCTGGCGCAGGCACTGAGCAGTGCGGCGCAAACAACAAGAATTAGGCGGGCCGAGGTCGACATGGGCAGAACAATCCTGATCTGGATGCGGCTTTCGCTGCCGAACGCTGAAAACTAGACCGCGCAAGCAAGCTTGCGCGGTCAGGTTCGCAACAATATCTCAGGATTCTAGCGCTTACGCGTCAAACTTCAAGTATCACTTTAACTTTACTTGCGAGCGGTAACGGTAGTCGGGGCCATCGCCAAAGCGCGCTTGGCTTCGATGAAGGTTTTGCTCCAGTAGCTGTCACCCAGTTTATCGACCCGCACCCCACCGCTACGGCGGCTGCTGGAGTGGATGAACTGGTCATCGCCCAGGTAGATACCGGCGTGACTGACGCGACCACGGCCGTTGGTACTGAAGAAAAGCAGATCGCCGGGCTTGAGGTTGTTTCGTGCGACCAACGGTGCATCCACGTTGATCATTTCGCGGGTGGAGCGCGGCAGGTTCATGCCGGCTTCTTCACGAAACAGGTAGCCGATAAAGCCACTGCAGTCGAAACCGGCTTCAGAGGTACCACCGAAACGGTAACGGGTACCGATCAGGGACATGCCGCGTTCGAGGATACTGTCGGCCAGCAGTGGCAGTTGATAAGGCTTGCTGTCGGCGAACTCAGCCAGTTCTTTTTCGGTCGCCACCTCTTCTTCATAAACAGAAGAAGACTGTGCTGCGACGAATTTGGCTTGATGCTGTTGTTGTGGCTTTTGCTGCTCGACCACCTGCTGGGGGTGGGTGGCGCAACCAAACAACAGGGTAACGAGTGCGAGAGGCACGAGGGGTGCGAAGCGATTTAGCATGGGCACGACCGTGGCTGATATGTAAAGAAGCCGAGACTATGCCTTCTATGACATCGATTTGCAAATTCAATCGTGATCTATGTGACTTCTTGTTTGACCCATGTCATCTAAGCCCTTAAACCCCATTTAGACCCTTTTGCGTGGACAGAGCGGCCCAAACGCAGGTTTTCTGACGCCTGTAATTTGCCAGAAGCCCCGGTTTTAAAGGGCTGGCTACCAGCCGAGGGTTTCTTTGAGGAAGGGAATGGTGAGCTTGCGCTGGGCCTGCAACGAGGCCTGGTCGAGTTGTTCGAGCAAGTCGAACAGCGCGCTCATGCTGCGGGTGCCACGGGTGAGGATGAAATGCCCGACTTCATCGGTCAGGTGCAGGCCACGACGCGAAGCGCGCAGTTGCAGGGCACGCAGCTTGTCTTCGTCGGACAGTGGGCGCATCTGGAAGATCAGCGCCAGGGTCAGCCGCGACTTGAGGTCTGCCAGCTTGACCGGCAATTCCCGCGGCGAGGTAGAGGCGGCAATCAACAGACGCCGGCCGCTGTCGCGCAGGCGGTTGAACAGATGGAACAGCGCTTCTTCCCAGTCCGCCCGGCCGGCAACGGCTTGCAGGTCATCCAGGCACACCAGTTCGTATTGCTCGAGGTTATCGAGGATGCCGATGCCACGGTCCAGCAGTTCGGCCAACGGCAAATACACCGCTGGCTCCCCCATCTGCTCAAAGCGCAGGCAGGCGGCCTGCAACAGGTGGGTACGCCCCACGCCGTCCTTGCCCCAGAGGTAGATCAGGCTTTCCGTCCACCCGGCGTCGGCTTCGCAGAGCCGCTCGACATAGCCGAGTGCAGCGGCATTGGCGCCTGGGTAGTAATTGATGAAGGTAGCGTCGTCACGCAGACGCACACCTAGGGGCAGCTGAATCGGTTTCATGCTGACTGAACGGTCCCAATCGAACCGTTAGTGGCCTCTGTGAAAAGTTTGCAAAGTTTATACCCGTGACGCCGGGCGCACAATGCAACAGACCACAAGCAAAATCAAAGGTTTGCGTTAACTCATTGGATTTTTTGGAGATTGTTTGGCGCGATGGCTAAATGCCAAGCCCCACAGACAACAAACCCGGCCTTGAGCCGGGTTTGTGATCAGTCTTACAACTGAGGGTCATCGGCGCCCGTATAGGCGCCCGAATCCTTGTACACATCGTGCACATGGCGCACCAGCACCATGATCACCGCCGCTACCGGCAGCGCCAGGAGGATGCCGGTAAAGCCGAACAGCTCGCCGCCCGCCAGGATCGCAAAGATCACCGCCACCGGGTGCAGGCCGATGCGATCGCCCACCAGCAACGGCGTCAGCACCATGCCTTCCAGGGCCTGGCCGGCCATGAACACCGCGACAATCCCCAGCATCGGGTACAAGTCACCGCCAAACTGGAACAGGCCAGCCACCAGCGCCGCACCAATCCCGATGACAAAGCCCATGTACGGCACAATCGCCGCCAGGCCGGCAATCATGCCGATCAACAGGCCCAGTTCCAGGCCGATCGCCATTAGCCCGCCAGCGTAGATAATCCCCAGCGCCACCATCACCAGCAACTGCCCACGGACAAAGGCGCCCAGCACCTCATGGCACTCCCCGGCCAGGGACACGATGCGCTCCTCGCGATCACGGGGCAGCAGGCTGCGGATCTTGGCCATCATGATGTCCCAGTCACGCAGCAGGTAGAACGCTACCACCGGGATCAATACCAGGTTGGTCAGCCAGCCAATCAATGCCAGGCTGGAGGCCGTGGCCTGACTGAGGATCACCCCGACGATATCGGTGGTCTGGCCCATATGCTCGCTGATCGCGGCCTTGACCTTGTCGAACTTCCAGAAGCCATCGGCCAGGCCGAGTTTGGACTGCACCCAGGGCATGGCCGTGTGCTGCAGCCAATCGAGCATTTGCGGCGCCAGTTCGTACAGGCGCAACAGTTGCTTGGCCAGCATCGGCACCAGCACCAGCAACAGCGCCATGACGATCAGGGTAAACAGCGCAAACACCGCCACCACGCCCCAGGTGCGCGACAGCCCGGCCTTTTCCAGGCGATCCACCACGGGATCGAACAGATAGGCCAGCAGCAACGCGACCAGGAACGGCGTCAGGATCGAATGCAGCAAGAACACCAAGACGCACAGCAGGACAATCCCGCCAAGCCACACCCAACGACGCGTATCCGCCATAAACCACTCCATCTGTTATTTGCTTCTATATAAGGAAGAACATTTACCAACGGAAACGCAGTTGCGGCTCAGGTTCGGCTTGCGGCACCGGCACCGGCTGCGCGCCTTCGGCCACGGGCGACGGCACAGGTTGTGGCGCGAGCGCCTCACCAGCCGGCACTTCCTGCAACTTGGCCAGGCTCAATTGGCTGCGCAACTGCTCGCTGCTGCCGTTGACCCGATAGACGATCCGGTCACCCTCCACCCGCTGCAACTGCGCACCAAACGGCTCCAGCAGATGACCGAGGGCGGCGTAGCGCTCCAGGGTCATGCCCTGCACTTGCAGCAACTGCTCGCTGGACACCCCGGCCTTTACAGCAAAACGGGGCGCCAGGCGCTCGCTGACGGCCAGCAGCACGGCATCGGCCAACGCCGCGGGATCGGCGCCCTGCACCGTGCCCTGCTCGGCTTTGTCACCCAGCCACAGGCGCCACTTGGCTTGCCATTGGCCCGCGTCTTCACGGGCATGCACCGCCAGCAAGGCGTCGGCGCCATAACGTTCGGAGGCCGCACGCAGAGGGGCCGGATCGGCACTTTCAAGAGTGGGTGCGGTGGCGACGATCTGCTCATCGAGATCGCCCAGCGGCAGGCGCAAAGGCAGGCCGCGATGCTGAGCCGCACGGCGCAGCGGCTCGGCAGCCGACTGGCCATCACCGACCAGGCTGCTGCCCTCAGTGGAATCGCTCAGCCACCAGCCGAGGATCGACGGCCGATTGTTGCCCCACAACGCCAGGCCGGCATCGCGCAGGGCGCGGTCGGTGCTGACCGGATCGAAATCCACTTGCAGGCTTTCCGGTGGGCCGGCGTCGTAACCGTACTGGCTGATGATCTGTTGCGGATCCTTGCGGATCGCCGCCAGGCCAGGGCCCTGGGCGGCCTTGGCGTCGCCGGTGAGGCGGGCTACCAGGGTCTGCAGGGCGCGCTGGGTAGCTTGTTCGCGCTCCTCCGGCGCCTGGCTGCTGACCGGCTCCAGCACTTGATAAAGACCATTAACGGTTTCGGCATGACTGGCCAGGCTGACCAACGACAAACAGCCAACAAAAAAGTATCTACTCAGACCCATGAAAAAAGATTCCCGAACGACAAAAAAGCGGCTGGAACAGGCCGCGTGAAGAAGGTTAAGCAAGGCTGTGACCACAGCGACCGGCAAAACATTCACAAGGCCCCGGTAAGTTTTCGTACTGTCATAACGATAGCGGGTTAAAGGCTATACCTTAATACAGGCGATCGCGGCGCCTATTAAGGTTTTTTTAGCACCATATGCCCCTGCCCGTCGGCCCGAGGATGGCCGCTGCCCCTCAAGCCTGATAAAATCGCGCGCCTTCGCAGACCGTCAACGGCTGGGCGTCCTGAAGTGTTCAGCTTCTGTGCCCACCGCATCGGTCGTTACCCCTGAATCCCCCCTAAAGGCCTGGATCATGAGCAAGCAACCCTCCCTGAGCTACAAGGACGCCGGTGTAGACATCGACGCCGGTGAAGCATTGGTCGAACGCATCAAGAGCGTCGCCAAGCGCACTGCGCGCCCCGAAGTCATGGGCGGCCTGGGCGGTTTCGGCGCCCTCTGCGAGATCCCGGCCGGCTACAAGCAGCCAGTGCTGGTCTCCGGCACCGACGGCGTGGGCACCAAGCTGCGCCTGGCCCTGAACCTGAACAAGCACGACACCATCGGCATCGACCTGGTGGCCATGTGCGTCAACGACCTGGTGGTATGCGGCGCCGAGCCGTTGTTCTTCCTCGACTACTACGCCACCGGCAAGCTCAACGTGGAGACCGCTGCACAAGTGGTCACCGGTATCGGCGCTGGCTGCGAACTGTCGGGTTGCTCCCTGGTCGGCGGCGAAACCGCTGAAATGCCAGGCATGTACGAAGGCGAAGACTACGACCTGGCCGGCTTCTGCGTCGGCGTCGTGGAAAAAGCCGAGATCATCGACGGCTCCAAGGTGGCTGCCGGTGACGCCCTGCTGGCTCTGCCATCGTCCGGCCCGCACTCCAACGGCTACTCGCTGATCCGCAAGATCATCGAAGTGTCCGGCGCCGACATCGAGAACACCCAGCTCGACGGCAAGCCTTTGACCGACCTGCTGATGGCCCCGACCCGCATCTACGTCAAGCCATTGCTCAAGCTGATCAAGGACACCGGCGCGGTCAAGGCCATGGCCCACATCACCGGTGGCGGCCTGCTGGACAACATCCCGCGCGTACTGCCAAAAGGCGCCCAGGCCATCGTCGACGTGGCCAGCTGGCAGCGCCCGGCGGTCTTCGACTGGCTGCAAGAGAAAGGCAACGTCAACGAGACCGAAATGCACCGCGTGCTGAACTGCGGCGTGGGCATGGTCATCTGCGTGGCTCAAGAGCACGTGGAAACCGCGCTGAACGTTCTGCGTGAAGCCGGCGAGCAGCCATGGGTGATCGGTCAGATCGCCACGGCTGCCGAAGGTGCTGCCCAGGTTGAACTGAAGAACCTCAAGGCTCACTGATGCCAGCAACCTGTGATGTCGTGGTGCTGCTCTCCGGCACCGGCAGTAACTTGCAGGCCCTGATCGACAGCACGCGCGCCGGCGACAGCCCGGTGCGCATCGCTGCGGTGATTTCCAACCGCAGCGACGCCTACGGCCTGCAACGCGCCCAGGACGCGGGTATCGACACCCGCGCCCTGGATCACAAGGCGTTCGACGGTCGCGAGGCCTTCGATGCAGCCTTGATCGAATTGATCGACGCCTTCAACCCCAAGCTCGTGGTCCTCGCCGGTTTCATGCGCATTCTCAGCGCTGATTTCGTGCGCCATTACCAGGGGCGCCTGCTGAATATCCACCCTTCCCTGCTGCCTAAATACAAAGGGTTACACACTCACCAACGGGCCCTTGAGGCCGGCGATACGGAGCACGGCTGCAGCGTGCACTTTGTCACCGAGGAACTCGATGGCGGGCCTCTGGTCGTACAGGCAGTAGTTCCGGTAGAGTCTGCGGACTCAGCGCAGAGCCTTGCGCAACGGGTTCACACCCAGGAACACAGGATTTACCCGCTGGCGGTTCGCTGGTTTGCCGAAGGCCGCTTGGTTCTCGGTGAACAGGGTGCATTGTTGGATGGCCAGTTACTTGCGGCCAGCGGCCACTTGATTCGTACCTAGGAGATTTTATGCGTCGCGCCCTGCTCTTCGCTTTTGCTCTGTTTGCCCTGCCTGCCGTGCACGCGGCAGACCTTCAGCCTTTCTCCGCCAGCTATACCGCCGACTGGAAGCAGTTGCCCATGAGCGGCACTGCGGAACGCAGCCTGGAAAAAAACGCCGACGGTACCTGGAAGCTCAGCTTCAAGGCCTCGATGATGATCGCCAGCCTGACCGAAACCAGCACCTTGACCCTGGACAAGGATACTTTGCTGCCACAGTCCTACCACTTTGAACGGGGTGGGCTGGGTAAAGCCAAGAAAGCCGACCTGGACTTCGATTGGACCGCCAAGATGGTCACCGGCACCGATCGCGGTGATGCGGTGAAGATCCCGCTGAACCGTGGCATGGTCGACAAATCCACTTACCAGTTGGCCCTGCAGCATGACGTGGCCGCCGGCAAGAAAACCATGAGCTACCAGGTGGTGGATGACGGCGAGGTCGACACCTATGACTTCCGCGTGCTGGGTGCCGAGAAAGTCGAGACCAAGGCCGGCAAGATCGACGCCATCAAGGTTGAGCGCGTGCGCGACCCGACGCAAAGCAAGCGCATTACTGTGATGTGGTTTGCCAAGGATTGGGATTACCTGCTGGTTCGCCTGCAACAAGTCGAAACCGACGGCAAGGAATACAACATCATGCTGTTGGACGGCACGGTCAACGGCAAGGCTGTGAAAGGCAGCTGATCGTTGAGTGTTTAAAAGAGCCTCGCTAAATGCGGGGCTTTTTTTCGCCTGGCGTTTGGAGTGAGGCGACTGGCGTTATCGCAGGCAAGCCAGCTCCCACAGGTGGTGCATTCCAAGGTGGGAGCTGGCTCGCCTGGGATAGCGGTGGAAGGCCTGGCACCCGGACAAAGCCTGACTCGAACATGAAGCTTTTGTCATAAAACCCCAGGCCCTGCGACGCAATGTCGCGGTTTACGTGGCCTGGAGCATTGTTGCGTTTGCTGCAATGAATTGTTGCGTGCAAAGTCAGTTTACTTAGCAAGCTAACAAAATATATAACAAAGGCCTGCGACGCCTTGCCGCAGATCAACCAGAGACTGGAGCAAGCAGATGACAGTAAAAGTAACGGAACGCGACGATGCCTATATGTCCCACGAGGCCCTGGCCCACGGGATTCATATCTGGGATGTGCATCAACAAGACCTGCTGGTCGGTATGTTTCACAACGAGTGCGACGCCCATAACTATAAAAACGAGCTCGAAACCCTCGAAATGAGACGCCAGGCATCAAGCGCCTGAAGCGCTGAGTTCCCATAGCCACCCGGCCCACGCAGCCGCAGTGCCTATAAACACAAACCCCGCCTTTTGAGCGGGGTTTGTTGTTTTTAACGCCTTACCACATCAGGTCGTCAGGGATCTGATAGGCGGCGTACGGATCATCCTCATCCGGCACCTGGGTCTCGGTGAGGATGTTCATCTGGACGATACGCTCAGGTGCGCGCTCCTGGATTTTCAGCGCGGCCTCCCGTGGAATCACTTCGTAACCGCCACCGTGATGGACAATCGCCAACGAGCCATTGCTCAGCTTGTTGCGCATCAAGGTGTTGACCGACAGGCGCTTGACCTTCTTGTCGTCCACGAAGTTGTAGTAGTCCTCGGTGGTCAACTTGGGCAGGCGCGAGGTCTCGATCAATTGCTTGACCTGCGCGGCACGGGCCTTGGCCTCGACCTTTTCCTGCTGCTGGCGGTTGAGCTCCTGGTCGCGCTTGACCTTCTCGGCCTGCGCTTCCAGGGCCAGGCGCTGCTGGGTGTCATCGGCCTGGGCCTGGCCTTTGTGAACCAGGCGCTGCTGCTTCTGCTTGTCTTTGCCGACCTGCTTGGCCTGCTTCTGATTGACCAGGCCTGCTTTGAGCAACTGGTCGCGAAGGGAAATGCTCATGGTGCTTACTCACTTAGGCAACTGCTCAACCGCAGTTGGACACATTCTTTTCCTGGCGTTTGGCTTCGCCCCAGAGGGCGTCCAACTCTTCGAGGGTGCAATCTTCCATGGGACGGTGGGTGTCGCGCAATGCCTGTTCGATAAATCGGAATCGCCTTTCGAATTTGGCATTGGCACCGCGCAGGGCGGTTTCCGGGTCCACCTTGAGGTGCCGGGCCAGGTTGACCGCTGCAAACAGCAGGTCACCGACTTCATCGGCAATCGCTGCCGGGTCATTGTCGGCCATGGCTTCGAGCACTTCATCGAGCTCTTCACGCACGTTATCCACCACCGGCAGCGCCGCTGGCCAGTCGAAGCCGACCTGGCTCGCGCGCTTTTGCAATTTGGCGGCGCGGGACAGGGACGGCAAGGCGTTGGGTACATCATCGAGCAGGGACAGTTGCTGTGGAGCGTCGGATTTTTCGGCGCGCTCCTCGGCCTTGATTTGCTCCCAGCGCGCCTTGACCTGCTCTTCGCTTAACTGAGGGATATCCAGCGGCGCATACAGGTCGCCGGTGGGGAACACATGGGGGTGCCGGCGAATCAGCTTGCGGGTGATGCTGTCGACCACGCCGGCGAACTCGAAGCGCCCTTCTTCCCGGGCCAGTTGGCTGTAATACACCACCTGGAACAACAGGTCGCCCAGCTCGCCTTGCAGATGCTCAAAATCCCCGCGCTCGATGGCGTCGGCGACTTCGTAGGCTTCTTCCAGGGTGTGAGGCACGATACTGGCGTAGGTTTGCCTGATGTCCCACGGGCAACCGTATTGCGGGTCGCGCAGACGGTTCATCAGGTGTAGCAGGTCTTCAAGTGAATACATCGTTCTCTATCCGATCAAGTGGGAAAACCACCGAGCAAATGTGGGAGCCGGGCTTGCCCGCGATGCAGGCATCTCGGTATCGGGTAGACCGAGGCGCCTGCATCGCAGGCAAGCCAGCTCCCACACAAGCCAGCTCCCACATTTCAGGCCGCACTCATCCAGCGATTCATGGCGTGCGGTTACGCCGGGTCTCGATGATGTTCGGCAGTTGGGAGATACGCCCCAGCAGCCGCCCCAACGCGTCCAGCCCCGGAATCTCGATGGTAAGGGACATCAACGCGGTGTTGTCCTCCTTGTTCGAGCGGGTGTTGACCGCCAGTACGTTGATCCGCTCGTTGAGCAGCACTTGCGAGACGTCACGCAGCAACCCCGAACGGTCGTAGGCGCGGATGATGATGTCCACCGGGTAGGTGAGCACCGGCACCGGGCCCCAGCTGACCTGGATGATCCGCTCCGGCTCGCGCCCGCCCAGTTGCAACACCGAGGCACAATCCTGGCGGTGAATGCTCACCCCACGGCCCTGGGTGATGTAGCCGACGATCGCGTCGCCCGGCAACGGCTGGCAGCAGCCGGCCATCTGGGTCATCAGGTTGCCCACGCCCTGGATCTGGATATCGCCGCGCTTGCCCGGCTTGTAGCCGGTGGCCTTGCGGGGAATCAGCTCCAGTTGTTCGCTGCCGCGCTCCGGCTCCACCAACTGCTGGGCCAGGTTGACCAGTTGCGCCAGGCGCAGGTCGCCGGCGCCGAGGGCGGCGAACATGTCTTCGGCAATCTTCATGTTGGCTTTTTCGGCCAACTTGTCGAAATCCACCTGAGGCAGGCCCAAGCGCCCCAGCTCGCGCTCGAGCAGGGTCTTGCCGGCGGCGACGTTCTGGTCCCGCGCCTGCAGCTTGAACCAGTGGACAATCTTCGCCCGCGCCCGCGACGTGGTGATGTAGCCCAGGTTCGGGTTCAGCCAGTCGCGGCTCGGGGTGCCGTGCTTGCTGGTGATGATCTCGACCTGTTCACCGGTCTGCAGGCTGTAGTTGAGCGGCACGATACGCCCGTTGATCTTGGCGCCACGGCAGTTGTGGCCGATCTCGGTGTGCACCCGGTAGGCGAAGTCCAGCGGTGTCGCGCCCTTGGGCAGGTCGATGGCGTGGCCGTCGGGGGTGAAGATATAGACCCGGTCTGGCTCGATATCCACACGCAACTGTTCGGCCAGGCCGCCGATATCGCCGAGTTCTTCGTGCCACTCCAGCACTTGGCGCAGCCAGGAGATTTTCTCTTCGTACTGGTTGGAGCCCGCCTTGACGTCGGTACCCTTGTAACGCCAGTGCGCGCAAACCCCCAGCTCGGCTTCTTCGTGCATGGCATGGGTGCGGATCTGCACTTCCAGCACCTTGCCCTCGGGGCCGATCACCGCCGTGTGCAGCGAGCGGTAGCCGTTTTCCTTGGGGTTGGCGATGTAGTCGTCGAACTCCTTGGGAATATGCCGCCACAGGGTGTGGACGATGCCCAGCGCGGTGTAGCAATCGCGCATTTCCGGCACCAGCACGCGTACGGCGCGCACGTCGTAGATCTGGCTGAAGGCCAGGCCCTTGCGCTGCATTTTGCGCCAGATCGAATAGATGTGTTTGGCGCGCCCGCTGATATCGGCTTCGACGCCGGTCGCCTGCAACTCCGAGCGCAACTGGCCCATCACATCGCTGATAAAGCGCTCACGGTCCAGCCGCCGCTCATGCAGCAGGGTGGCGATCTGTTTGTATTGATCGGGTTCGAGGTAGCGGAAGGACAGGTCCTCCAGCTCCCACTTGATATGGCCGATCCCCAGGCGGTGGGCCAGGGGCGCGTAGATATCGAAGACCTCGCGGGCGACACGGTTGCGCTTTTCGTCATCGGCGGTTTTCACCGCACGGATCGCGCAGGTACGTTCGGCCAGCTTGATCAGCGCCACGCGTACGTCGTCGACCATCGCCACCAGCATCTTGCGCAGGTTTTCCACCTGGCCCTGGGTGCCCAGCACCATCGACTGGCGCGGGCTGAGGCTGGCGCTGATCGCAGCCATGCGCAGCACGCCGTCGATCAGCTTGGCCACCACCGCGCCGAAACGCTGGCTGACCAAGGGCAACGCAATATGCCCCTCGCGCACGCCGCGATAGAGCACCGCGGCGATCAGCGAGTCCTGATCCAGCTTGAGGTCGGCGAGGATCTCGGCGATTTCAAGCCCGGTACGGAAACTGGAGGTTCCTTCGGCCCACAGATTCTTGGCCGCATTGTCTTGCTGTTCGGCCTCGCGAGCGAACTCGCAGGCGGTTTTCAAGGCTTCACGGTCCAGTGCCGGATCGACACTGACGGCATGATCCAGCCATGCCTCGAGATTGATACTGCCGTCGGTGTTGATCGGCTGGTGTGCTCTCACCTGTACCATCTTGCTTACCTTCCCTACGACGCGCCTGTAGCGCGTCAAAATCGCTGACCCTTGTAACGCGAACTCCCTGGCAGGTCACAGGCCCAGGAGAACGCAGGCCAGTCGGACTAAGCGAGCATCCTAGCTCGCTTCAAATAACGCCATCGCCTCGACATGCGCGGTTTGCGGAAACATATCGAGGATCCCGGCACGTTTTAGCCGGTAGCCTTGCTTGACCAACTCGACAGTGTCCCGCGCCAGCGTGGCTGGATTGCAGGACACATACACCAGGCGATCAGCCCCCAGAGTGGCGAGCTTGCGCACAACCTCCAGGGCACCATCGCGGGGTGGGTCCAAGAGTACCGCACAAAAGCCTGCTTTGACCCATTGCGCGTCACTCAAAGGCTGGGACAAATCGGCCTGAAAAAACTGCACATTATGCAAATTATTGCTGCCTGCGTTGAGGGCCGCGCGGTCCACCATGGCCTGCACGCCCTCTACCGCCACCACTTCACGCACCTGGCGGGCCAGGGGCAAGGCAAAGTTGCCCAGGCCACAAAACAGGTCCAGTACCCGTTCGTCGGAGCGCGGTGCCAGCCAGTCCAGCGCCTGGGCCACCATCGCTTCATTGACCCCGGCGTTGACCTGGACAAAATCCCCCGGCCGGTACGCCAGCTCCAGGTCCCACTGCTCCAGACGATAGCCCAGGGCCTGCCCGGCCGCGAACGGCTGCGGCTCGCCCTCTCCATGCAGCCACAACTGGGCGTCATGGAACGCGCAAAATTCCTGCAGCACCAGCAGGTCAGCGTCGGACAACGGCGCCATATGCCGCAGCAACACGGCAATCGACGAGCCGCTGAACAACTCGACATGCCCCAGGGCCTGAGGTTTGCTCAGGCGCCGCAACATATTGGGCAGACGCTGCATGATCGGTTGCAAGGCCTGTACCAGCACCGGGCAATCGTCGATGGCCACGATGTCCTGGCTGGCCACGGCGCGAAAACCCACGTCCAGGCGCTTGGCCTTGGCGTCCCAGCGCACCGCGACCCGGGCGCGGCGGCGATAGCCGAACTCGGGCCCGCTCAACGGCGCGGCCCATTCCTGGGGCTCGACCCCGGCGACACGGGACAATTGCTCGGCGAGCATGCGCTGTTTCAGGGCAAGCTGTTCGCCATGGGGCAAATGTTGCAGGCTGCAACCGCCGCAACGACCGGCATGGACGCACGGCGCCGGGCGGCGCAGTTCGCTGGCCTTGAACACCCGCTCGGTGCGGGCCTCGACCACTTTGCCGTGGGCGCCCAGCACCCGGGCCTCGACTTCCTCGCCGGCCAGGGCACCCACCACAAACCAGGTGCGGCCTTCGAAAAACACGATTCCCCGGCCATCATTGGCCAGGCGCTCAATGGTCAGGCGCTGCTTTTTGCCGACCGGTACTTGGGGCGCCCGGCTGCCACCCGTGGGCTGGAAGCGCAGGCCTCGCTCTTGCTTGGCCATCAGTTGGGCGCGTCGAAAATGCCGGTCGACAGGTAGCGGTCGCCTCGGTCACAGATGATCGCGACGATCACCGCGTTTTCCAGTTCTGCAGACAAACGCAACATCCCTGCCACCGCACCGCCGGAGGACACGCCGCAGAAGATGCCTTCTTCACGGGCCAGGCGACGGGTGGTGTCTTCGGCTTCACGCTGGGCCATGTCGATGATGCGATCGACGCGGGCGGCGTTGTAGATCTTGGGCAGGTACTCTTCGGGCCAACGGCGGATCCCCGGGATCGCCGCGCCTTCCATCGGTTGCAGGCCAACGATCTGGATCGCCGGGTTCTGCTCCTTGAGGTAGCGCGAGTTGCCCATGATGGTGCCGGTGGTGCCCATGGAGCTGACGAAATGGGTGATGGTGCCCTGGGTCTGGCGCCAGATCTCCGGGCCGGTGCTGGTGTAGTGCGCCTCGGGGTTGTCACCGTTGGCGAACTGGTCCAACACCTGGCCACGGCCTTCGGCGGCCATGCGCTCGGCGAGATCACGCGCGCCTTCCATGCCCTCTTCCTGGGTCACCAGGACCAGCTCGGCGCCATAGGCGGTCATCGCGGCCTTGCGCTCGGCGCTGCCGTTGTCGGGCATGATCAGGATCATTTTGTAGCCCTTGATCGCTGCGGCCATGGCCAGGGCAATCCCGGTATTACCGGAGGTGGCTTCGATCAGGGTGTCGCCGGGCTTGATCTGCCCGCGCTGCTCGGCACGGGCGATCATCGACAGCGCCGGACGGTCCTTGACCGAGCCCGCCGGGTTATTCCCCTCGAGCTTGAGCAGCAAGGTATTGCTGGTGTTACCCGCCATGCGCTGCAAGCGGACCAAAGGTGTGTTGCCGACGCAATCGGCGATGGTTGGGTATTGCAGGGTCATGGCGTATTCGCAATCCAGACTGCGGGGGCGCCTATCATACCGGCAAACGCTGGCGGGCCATATCACGCAAAGTATGGTGCTTATAACTCAATGAGCTAAAGCCACAGGCCAGTACCTGTCTGTGGCGAGAGACGTGGCGAGGGAGCTTGCTCCCGTCGGGGCGCGAAGCGGCCGTGAATGG
Organism: Pseudomonas sp. MF5691; assembly: GCF_016405645.1. NCBI lineage: Bacteria > Pseudomonadati > Pseudomonadota > Gammaproteobacteria > Pseudomonadales > Pseudomonadaceae > Pseudomonas > Pseudomonas sp. MF5691. The sequence continues at coordinate 212,532 of NZ_JAEKDC010000007.1, read as the reverse complement.
GACTGCTACGCAGTCCAACGGGAGCAAGCTCCCTCGCCACAGAGGATTACACGGTATCCACCTTCAACGAATGGTCATTCAACATCCCATTGATGATCGTCGCCGTATCCGCCCCGCCCGCAATCAACCCGCCCGCGCCCGGCGTGACGCCGTATTGGGTCGCCAGGTTGACCCCGGCCAGGTCGATGGTCTGGTTCGGCGTGGCACCTGCAACGGCGCTGATGTCGATGGTGGTCGTACCGCCCACCACCTTGAAGTGCAGGTAGTCATCCAGGGACGCCGTCGTCGCATTCTCGCCTTGCAGCAATTGCGACAGGTCGAGCTTGTCGGTGCCCACCGCAAAGTCGGTGATGACATCGTGCCCGCTACCGCCGGTCAGGTACTGGAAGGTATCGGCGCCAGGGCCACCGGTCAGGGTGTTGTTACCCAGGCCGCCGATCAGGATGTCATCGCCCCCCTCGCCCTTGAGGGTGTCATTGCCCAGCCCGCCGGAGATCAGGTTGTTGTTGCCGTTGCCCGTGAGGAAGTCATTGAAGTTGGAGCCCACCAGGTTCTCCAGGGCCATCAATGTATCGGTTCCGGCGCCGCCAGTGATTTGCCCCGTCGCCAGGCCAAGGTTGACGGTCACGCCTGCCGTGGCATGGGCATAGCTGACGGTGTCGAGGCCCGCCCCGCCATCGAGCAGGTCATTGCCGGTGCCGCTGAACAGCAGGTCATTGCCATTGCCGCCGTGCATCTGGTTGTTGCCGGTGCCGGCGGTGAGCACGTCGTTGCCATCGCCGCCATTGAGGATGTTGTTGCCGGGCCCGGCCATGATGATGTCATCACCGTTGGTACCGGTGAGGGTCGTACCGGCCTGGTAGCTGATGTCTACCGCGGCGCTGTCGCTGCCGCCGTGGTTATCGCTGACCGAGTAGTTGCTGTGGTACTGCGGTGTGTAGTCCTGGGCGCCGGCGTAGTTGATCTTCATGTCCAACTGGTAGCTTTCTGTGCCATTGGGGTTGCCGCCTGTTGGATTGGAGGTGTTGGTAATGTGAATCTGATAGCTACCGTCCGCTAACGCAGTCAGCGTCGTGCCATCCGCAAGAGGGAGCTCGCTGCCACCGTTGATCGAATAGGCCATGACGATGTTACCGACCGGCCGGTTGTGATCCAGGCTGAGGGTCTCACCCGCCTTGAGCGTGACCGTTAAGCGATCGTCGGCCGTAGCGCCACCGACATTGCCGAGACTGCCGGTGATCAAAAGTGCTGCAGTGAGGTTCACCGCATCACCGGCAAACGAGGTACGTACATCCCCCACAGTTGTACCGGTGAGCGTTCTGGTCCCCGTCCCGGTAAAGGCCGCGCCTTTGGCCACCCAGCCGGTTGGAAAACTGGTGGGGATAGCCGTCAGGTTGTCATGGTTGGCATCGCTGTCATTGGCCAGCAGCAACTCGGCAGGCACCACAATATTGCTCGACAGGATATTGGTGATCACATGGTCATCACCCGCCACCGGCGCCACGTTCGGGTTGACCTTGACTACCAGGCTGGATGTCGCGAGATCGCCGTCGTTGTCGCTGACGGTCACGCCAAAGGTTTCGGTGACCAGCGAGTCGGTCAGCTTCGGCGGCGTGTAGCGGAACTCGCCGTTGTCCATGTCCACCACCAGCGTGCCGCCCTGGTTGGTGGTGATGGTGACACTGTTGCTGACGGTGTCGAACGTACCGTGGCCGCCTGGCAGGTTGGCACTCATCGAGCCCCCCGCCGCCGGGTTGTAGGTGTAGGTGATGCCATCCACCGTGAGGGCTTTGACGAAGCCACCGTCAGCGCCGAACGAGCCGTCCGTCAGCAGGCTGCCGGTGACCGGCGCGCCCTGTACCGTGCCGGCCAGCACCGCATCCAGGCCCGCCAGGTTGGCCACCACCACCGCGTTGGTGTTGGTGTGGGTGCTGCCGTCGTAGGCCACCGGGTCCAGGTAAATACTGTTGACCCCCGCCCCCAGGCCTATGGCATAGGCCTTGATGCCGTTGGCGTCGAGGAAGGCTCGCCATACGCCCTCTTCAGTAGCGTCGATCCCGTCGCCGTATTCCGGGTTGACCACGTTGCCGGGGTTGTTCGGATTATTGGTGTTGGACGTGGTGGGGTTACCGTCCGAAAAGAAATACGCCACGTTCTGCGCACCTTCCAGCTTGCCGGCAGTGCCATAGGCGGTCTGCGCGGTGCCGAGTGCCGAGTCGTAGTTGGTGCCGTTGAACGCCGTAAGGTTGTTGACCAGGGTCTTGGCCGTGGCGACGCTGACCCATTGGCTGCTCAATTGCTGGGAGCTGTCGTTGAAGGTCACGATCTGCACCTTCACATCGCCCATCTCATCGTAGCGGTTAAGCAACTCGGTGATGGACGCCTTGGCCAGGTCAAGCCGCGTGCCGCCGGCCCCCGAGGCGTCGTTCATGCTGCCGGAAATATCAATGATCAGCAGCAGGTTGGAGTCCACCTCCGTCGCCGTGACTTCACGCGCGCTGGACACCACTTTGGGCACATCATCGACAATGCTCACCACGATGCTGCTGGTGGTGGTGTTGCCCAACGGGTCGGTGGCCTTATAAGTGAAGGTCTCGGTCAATACATTCGGCCCGTCGTTGCTGTTGGGCAGGGTCTTGGGTGCCGAGGTCAGGGTGTAGGTGTAGGTGCCGTTGGGGTTGAGCAGGATCTGCCCATAAGTGCCGGTAGCGCTGCCGACCAGGCTGAAACTCAGCGGACCACTGCCGCCGGTTACCGAGTCTGCGAGGTTGCCGCTGGCGGTTTCCGTGGTGGCCGTCGGGTCGCTGCCGACCACGGTGCCAGGCGCCAGGTCCTGGCCGTCGAGGTTCAGGTCCAGGGCTTTCTCGTAGACCGTGACATCGCCGTCAACCACCGCCTTGAGGCCGCTGTCGGTCACTGTAATCGTCAGGGTGGTGGTGCTTAGGTCACCGTCGGCATCCCGCACGGTATAGACGAAGGTGTCCACCGCCCCCGGAGGGCTCACCGCGTTGGGGTTGCTGTGGTACACGGCGTTGCCGTTGGCATCCAGAGTCAGGTAACCATAGGTGCCGTTGATGTTAGCGCCCAGGCCGCCAGAGGCCGGGGTGCCGATGTTGCTGCCCGCCCGCACCCCGACTACCGCGCCAGCCAATGTGGGGCTATCGGCGCCGCCGACATCATTGCCCAACACATTGGCGCTGACCACACCGCCTTCTATCACCGAACGCACGTCGGGGTTGGCAGTGGGCAGGTCATCAATGATGTTGATGTCGATCGTACCCGTCGCAGTATTGGTGTCGTTATCGCTGGCCGTGACCGTGATCTGCTCCGACAGACTGTTATCGCCGCTGGCATTGGGGTGCGCTTCATTGTCGAGCAAGGTGTAGCGGTAGCTGACCACCCCGGTGCTGGCGTTGTAGCCAGTGATGGTCAGGGTGTTGCCGAAGCCGGTAGGTTCCGATTGTGGGAAGGTCGCGGCGACGCCGTTGGTGACGACGCTGATGCCGCCCACAGTCAGGTTTTTCAGGCCGTCCAAGGCGGTCACCGTGAAGGTACCGGTCTGGGTCAACAACGGGATGTTCGGGCTGGAACCATCGACCAGGTTTTTCTCATAGACGGTCAACTCGCCGCCAGTGACGTCCAGGCCGGTGAGCACGACCGGGTCGTTGTTGTTATGCACCTGTAGCACCAGGTTGGCGGTGCTGGTGTCGCCGTCGAGATCATTAAGCTGATAGGTGAAGGTTTCGGTGCCGTTGCCGCCGCCATTCAGGGCGATAAATTGCGGGTCAGTTTTGTCCAGGGTGTAGGTGTAGCTGCCATCCGCGAACAGCTGCAATGTGCCGTAGGTACCGACGATAGTGTTGGGCGTAACCGGGCCGGTGGCGATGCGGTCGGCGCCTTGTACGTCGTTGCCCAGCACGCTACCGCTCAGGGTCAGCAGGCTCTCGGAGGCGATACCTGCGGGATTGTCGTCGACGGCTTTTGGCACGTCGTCGACCACATTGACGTCCAATGAACCATTGTCGCTGCTGTTGTTGGTGTCAGTGGCAACCACCGTGAACGACTCGCTAATGCTATTGGCACCCGCGCCGGTTGGGTGGCTATCGGTGCCGTTGAGGGTGTAGCGGTAGCTGACCACCCCGGTGCTGGCGTTGTAGCCAGTGATGGTCAGGGTGTTACCGAAGCCGGTGGGTTCCGATTGTGGGAAGGTCGCGGCGACGCCGTTGGTGACGACGCTGATGCCGCCCACAGTCAAGTTTTTCAGGCCATCCAATGCCGTCACCGTGAAGGTGCCGGATTGGGTCAGAGCAGACCCATCGTTAGCGCTACCCAACGGCAGGTTTTTCTCGTAGACCGTAACTTCCCCGCCATTCACCTCAAGCCCCGTCAACACCACAGGGTCATCGTTGTTATGCACCTGCAACACTAGGTTAGCGGTGCTGGTATCGCCGTCGAGATCATTAAGCTGATAGGTGAAGGTTTCAGTACCGCTGCCACCGCCATTCAGGGCGACAAATTGCGGGTCGGTCTTGTCCAGGGTGTAGGTGTAGCTGCCATCCGCGAACAGCTGCAGAGTGCCGTAGGTGCCGACGATGGTGTTGGGCGTAACCGGGCCGGTGGCAATGCGGTCAGCACCTTGTACGTCATTACCCAAAACACTGCCGCTCAAGGTCAGCAGACTTTCCGAGGCCACTTGTGCATTGGCGTCATCAACTGCAGTAGGCACATCGTCGACCACATTGACGTCCAGCGAACCATTGTCGCTGCTGTTGTTGGTGTCAGTGGCAACCACCGCGAACGACTCACTGATGCTGTTAGTACCAGCGCCGGCTGGGTGGCTATCGGTGCCGTTGAGGGTGTAGCTGTAACTGATCACACCCGTGCTGGCGTTGTAACCGGTGATGGTCAGGGTGTTTCCGAAGCCAGTGGGTTCCGATTGTGGGAAGGTCGCGGCGACGCCGTTGGTGACGACGCTGATACCGCCCACAGTCAGGTCTTTCAGGCCGTCCAAGGCGGTCACCGTGAAGGTGCCGGATTGAGTCAGCGCAGGCCCATCGTTAGCGCTACCCAACGGCAGGTTTTTCTCGTAGACGGTGACTTCGCCACCATTGACGTTCAGGCCGGTCAACACCACTGGGTCGTCGTTGTTATGCACCTGCAACACCAGGTTGGCGGTGCTGGTATCACCGTCGAGATCGTTAAGCTGATAGGTGAAGGTTTCAGTGCCACTGCCGCCGCCATTCAGGGCCATGAACTGCGGGTCAGTCTTGTCGAGGGTGTAGGTGTAGCTGCCATCCGCGAACAGCTGCAGAGTGCCGTAGGTACCCACGATGGTAGTTGGCGTAACCGGCCCGGTCGCTATGCGGTCAGCACCTTGTACGTCATTACCCAAAACACTGCCGCTCAAAGTCAGCAGACTTTCCGAGGCCACTTGTACATTGGCGTCATCAACTGCAGTAGGCACATCGTCGACCACATTGACGTCCAGCGAACCATTGGCACTGCTGTTGTTACTGTCGGTGGCGACCACCGCGAACGACTCACTGATGCTGTTAGTACCAGCGCCGGTTGGGTGGCTATCGGTGCCGTTGAGGGTGTAGCTATAGCTGATCACCCCGGTGCTGGCGTTGTAACCGGTGATGGTCAGGGTGTTGCCGAAGCCGGTGGGTTCCGATTGCGGAAAAGTAGCGGCAACGCCGTTGGTGACGACGCTAATCCCGCCCACAGTCAGGTTTTTCAGGCCGTCCAAGGCGGTCACCGTGAAGGTGCCGGATTGAGTCAGCGCAGGCCCATCGTTAGCGCTACCCAACGGCAGGTTCTTCTCATAGACGGTGACTTCGCCACCATTGACGTTCAGGCCCGTCAACACCACCGGGTCGTCATTGTTATGCACCTGCAACACAAGGTTGGCGGTGCTGGTGTCGCCATCGGCATCCGTCAGGGTATAGGTAAAGGTTTCAGTCCCATTACCGCCGCCATTCAATGCCAGAAAATCGCTATCGGCGGTATTCAGCGTGTACACATACGTGCCATTCGCCGCCAACTCCAACGTGCCGTAAAGCCCCGTGAAGGAGCCCGGCGTAATCGGCCCGGACACGACCCGATCGGCGCCTTGCGCGTCATTGGTCAACACCGTGCCGCTCAGGGTCAGCAGGCTTTCGGAGGCCACTTGCGCATTGCCGTCATCGGCAGCGGTCGGTACATCGTCCACCACACTCACGTGCAGAGTGCCGGTGGCGGTGCTGTTGTTGGTGTCGTTGGCGATAACGCTGAAGCTCTCGGTCAGGTCATTCAACCCGCCCGCCGACGGATGCGCCTCGGTGCCCGTCAGGGTATAGCTGTAGCTGATCACCCCGGTGGCCGGGTCAAACCCGGTGATGGTCAGGGTATTGCCCAGGCCGGTGGCGATGGATTGCGGGAAGCCGGCGGCGACACCGCCGGACACCACGCTGATACCGCCCACCGACAGGTTCTGCAAGCCGTCCACGGCCGATACGGTCAGGCTGCCGGCGCGGGTCAGCGCGCCAGCGTCGGGGCTGCTGCCGTCCACCAGGTTTTTTTCATAGAGGGTCAGGTCGGCGCCATTTACGCTGATGCCGCCAATCACCACCGGGTCATCATTGTTGTGCACTTGCAGCACCAGGTTGGCGGTGCTGCTGTCGCCGTCGGCGTCGGTCAGGGTGTAGGTGAAGGTTTCGCTGCCATTGCCGCCGCCCTGCAGCGCGACAAAATCAGGGTCGGCAGTGTTCAGCGTGTAGGTGTAGCTGCCGTCAGCCGCCAGCACCAGGGTGCCGTATTGACCGCTGAACGTGCCGCCGGTGATCGGGCCGCTGGCGACGCGGTCGGCACCTTGGGTGTCGTTATCCAGGACGTTGCCGCTGAGGGTCAGCAGGCTTTCCGAAGCGCGACCCTCATGGCTGTCATCCAGCGCCTTGGGCACGTCGTCGATGAGGGTGATATCCAGCGAGCCGGTGGCGCTGTCGTTATCGCTATCGGTGGCGACCACCGCGAATTGCTCACCCAGGCTGTTGCTGCCGTTGCCCGACGGATGGGCCTCATTGCCGGTCAAGGTGTAGCTGTAGCTGATCACCCCGGTGGCTGCGTTGTAGCCGGTGATGCTCAGGGTGTTGCCCAGCCCGGTGGTGATAGTTTGCGGGAAGCTGCTGGCCACCCCGCCGCTGACCACGCTGATGCCGCCCACGGTCAGGCTTTGCAGGCCATCGGGCGCCGAGACGTTGAAGGTGCCGGTCTGCACCAGCGCCGCCGGATTGCTGGCCGAGCCTTGTGCAAGATTGGCCTCGTTGAGCGTCAACTCGCCGCCCTCGACCTCCAGCCCACCCAGGCTCACTGGGTTGTCGGGAGGCACCACCACGGGCTGGTCGTTGCCGGTATCGGGCTGGCCGGCGACCTGGAACAACGGAAACTCAGGAATCCCGCCAAACCCTGCCGTGGGAAAGCCGATGACCGGCTCCACCCGCCCGGCGACTTCGGTCAACAACACAAAGGAGTGCCCACCGCCCAGCTCACCTGCCGCCGTGCTGCCGGTTTGGCCGGCGGCCGTGGCTTCAGCGGTCTGGGTCGGATCGTCACCGGCGGCGATGGCTTTTTGCAGTTGCTGCACATCGGTCAACTGTGCCTGGCTCGGTGCAAGGTCTTCCGAGGCGTGAATCCGCGGCGCCTGGCCAGCCAGCAATTGCGGGGAAAGGCCCAGGCTGCTGTCGCGCCCCAGGGTCAGCTCCTGGCCGTTGGTCAGTTGCACCGCGACTGCACCGGCCGCACCGGTCTGCAGTTGCTCGCCGGCAAACAGTCGGTCGCCTTCGATCAGGCTTCGGCGACTGCCATCTCCTGCCACGGCAAAGACTTCCCCAACCACCTTGCTGACAACACCGATTAACTTGGCCATGCGCTTATCTCCCTGTCCGACCCCAGTAGTCGGCACCTCGGTTACGTGCACAAGTGCAGTGGATCGGGGGGGGCCGGAAGTGGCACAAAACTGATTCAAATCAGCCGCCAACCCGCGCTTCAACCCCGTTACAGAGAGCCTTTCAAAAAGAGAGAGAGTGACAAAAAACCGTCACCAAAAAACGCCCTTTTTTTCGCTACCCCATCACCTGCTCGCACTTGCGATTGAACTTTCCCCGAGCCGAAAAACACGCCACAGCGCACATAACTCAAGGCTTGTGCTTTGAACAATGTCTTGCTTCGCGCAGAACGCATAAGTTTTTTTGGACATAAACATTATGAGAAATCCTTCTTAGCTCCCCCCGCAAATGTTCTTAGCTGTGTTGTTACAAGCCTGAGACGGTTTGCCCCCTAAATTCGTCAAATAAATGGCGACAGACCAGTAACACTGACACCGGGAGATGTACCCATGCGCGCCTTTACCCCCCTCTGCAGCGCGATTCTGATCGCCATGGCCTGCACCAACACCCAAGCAATGTCGCTGACCCAAGCGATCCAAAGCACGCTGGACACTCACCCGGAACTGAATGCCAGCCGTAACAGCCGGCTTTCGGCCGATGAAGATGTGAAAGTCGCCAGAGGCGGCTTCTACCCCAGTCTCGACCTCAATGCCGCCTACGGCCGTGACTACAGCGACAACAGCACCACCCGCGCCCGTGGTGGCAATCACCACACCGAGACCGACAACTACACCCAGTCGGAACTGCGCCTGCGCCAGATGCTGTTCGACGGTTTCAACACCTCCAACGAAGTGCAGCGCACCGGGGCGGTGGTCAACTCCCGCGCCTATTACACCCGTGGCACCGCCGAGAGCCTGGCCCTGCGCACCGTCGAGGTGTACCTGGAAGTACTCAAGCGCCGCGACCTGCTGACATTGGCCAAGAACAACCTGCAGGCGCACCTGCGCGTCACCGACCAGATCGGCCTGCGCACCGAGCGCGGCATCGGCAGCACCGCCGACCGCGACCAGTCCACCGCCCGCCGGGCCCTGGCAGACAATAACTACCAGACCGCACTGGTCGACCTGCAAGACGCCGAATCGAACTTCTATAGCGTGGTCGGGCGCATGCCGGATGAACTGGAAAGCCCGGCCTCGATCAAGGGCGAGCTGCCCAGCGACCAACTCGGCGCCCGGCGCAGCATGCTGGAGAACAACCCCTATCTGAAGTCGGCCCAGTCCGATGTGATGGCCGCCGAGAGCCAGTACGAGGTGGCCAAGTCGCCGTTCTATCCACGCTTCGATGCCGAGGCGGCGGTGGGCGCCAATAACAATGTGCAGGGCGACCTGGGCCACGACAACGAATGGCGGGTGGGTGTGGTGATGAACTACAACCTGTTCCGTGGCGGCAGCGACAAGGCCCGCCTGGCGTCGGACTCGCACAAGATCAACCAGGCCATGGACATCCGCAACAACGCCCTGCGCATGCTCAACGAGAACCTCAACCTGGCCTGGCATGCCATGGACAACGCCCGCATCCAGACCCCCACCGCCCGCGAATATGCCGAAACCACCCAGCGCGTACGCGCGGCCTATCAGGACCAGTTCGGCCTGGGCCAACGCACCCTGCTGGACCTGCTGGACAGTGAAAACGAGCTGTACAACGCCAACCGGCGCTACACCGAAGTGCGCTACACCGAAGAGTTCTCCATGTACCGCGTGCTGGCCAATATGGGCGAGTTGCTGAACAAGGAGCGCGTGGTGGTGCCGGCCGAAGCCATTGCCCAGTCGGAAGTCAGAAGCGAAGCCCACCTGCCTGACCTGAAGTAGCCAACGACGTGGAGCAGATCGCCGTGAGCCAGATGGAACCGCTGAACCCGGGTGTCGACCCGCGCCAGAGCTTTGATGACCCGTTGCTCGACGGCCTGCTGATCCTCTGCAAGCTGCACGGCTGCAGCGTCAGCCGTAGCAGCCTGAGCGCCGGCCTGCCCTTGGCGCAACAACGCCTGAGCCTGAACTTGCTGCCACGGGCCGCGGCCCGGGCCAGCTTGCAGGCGCGGGTATTGCGCCGGGACTTGAAGGCCATCTCGGCGCTGAACCTGCCAGTGCTGTTGCTGCTCAACGAAGGCCGCTGCGCGGTGTTGCGGCGCTGGGGCGAGGATGGCCAGGCGCTGATCCTGCCCAGCGAAGCCGAAGGCGGCGAACAGTGGGTCAGCCGCGAAGAGCTCGACGCGGCCTACAGCGGCCAGGCCCTGTTTGCCCGGCCACGGCACGAAATCGAAGACCTGCGCGCGCCGCTGGTGCCAAGAGTCGAGGCGTGGTTTCGCGACACCTTGAAGCTGTCGCGCTGGCTGTACAGCGATGCAATTCTCGCCAGTTTGCTGATCAACCTGCTGGGCCTGATGGTGCCGCTGTTCGTGATGCAGACCTACGACCGCGTGGTGCCGAACCAGGCCACCTCGACCTTGTGGGTACTGGTGATCGGCCTGCTGATCGGCACGGCGTTCGAGCTGGTACTGCGGGTGGTGCGCGCCCATCTGCTGGACACCGCCGGCAAGAAGACCGATGTGATTTTGTCAGCGACCCTGTTCGAGCGCATCACCGGCATGTCGATGAAGGCGCGCCCCGCCACCATCGGCGGTTTTGCCCAAAGCATCCATGACTTTCAGGGCCTGCGCGAATTCCTCACCGCGGTGACCCTTACCAGCCTGATCGACCTGCCTTTCGCCGTGCTGATGCTGGTGGTGATCGGCCTGCTCGGCGGCTGGCTGGTGATCATCCCTTTGTGTGCGTTCCCGCTGACCATCGGCTTTGCAATGCTGATCCAGGTACGCCTGCGCGACACCGTGCAAAAAAGCCTGAGCCTGGGCGCCGAACGCCAGGCGCTGTTGATCGAAACCCTCAGCGGCCTGGAAACCCTCAAGGCCTGCAGCGCCGAAAGCGAGCGCCAGCACCAGTGGGAAAGCACCCACGGCGCCCTCACCCGCCTCGACAGCCATGCGCGCAACCTCTCGGCGCTGGCCACCAATGGCACGCTGTTCATCCAGCAGTTTTCCGGGATGGCGACCATTGTCGCCGGGGTCTACAGCATCATCGCCGGCAGCCTCAGTGTCGGCGCGCTGGTGGCCACCTACATGCTCGGCAGCCGGGTATTGGCGCCGCTGGGGCAGATCGCCGGGTTGATCACCCGCTACCAGCAGGCGCAATTGACCATGCGCAGCACCGACGCGCTGATGGCCCTGCCCCAGGAGCGCGACCCGCAGCAGCGCCCACTGGAGCGCACGCAACTGAGTGGCGCCCTGGAAGTCAGCCAGGTCACCTTCCGCTATGCCGGGCAGAACACCCCGGCCCTGAGCCAGGTCAGTTTCCAGCTCAAGGCCGGCGAGCGCGTAGGCATTATCGGCCGCAGCGGCTCGGGCAAAAGCACCCTGGGCCGCCTGGTGATGGGCTTCTACGCGCCAGAAGAAGGCCAGTTACTGCTCGATGGCCTCGACCTGCGCCAGCTGGATGTGGCCGACCTGCGCCAACAAGTGGGCTATGTGGCCCATGACCTGCCGCTGTTGGCCGGTAGCCTGCGCGATAACCTGACCCTGGGCGCGCGCTATATCAGCGATGTGCGGATGCTCGAAGTGGCCGAACTGACCGGCGTCAGCGAACTGGCCCGCCAGCACCCACAAGGCTTCGACCGGCCGGTGGGCGAGCGCGGGCAACTGCTGTCCGGCGGCCAGCGCCAGGCGGTGTTGCTGGCCCGCGCGTTGCTGCTCGACCCGCCGATCCTGCTGCTGGACGAACCCACCAGCGCCATGGACAACAGCAGCGAAGAAACCCTGCGCCAGCGCCTGGAGCTGTGGGTCAAGGGCAAGACACTGCTGTTGGTCACGCACCGTACCTCGATGCTCAGCCTGGTCGACCGCTTGATCGTGCTGGACAACGGCCGCATCGTTGCCGACGGCCCCAAAGAAAGTGTGATTGATGCACTGCGCAAGGGCCGTGTCGGCTCGGCCGCCGTCTAGGAGCCCACCATGTCAGCCACTCCCGCGCCACCGGGCTACTTCAAGAGCTTTGGCAAAACCGCCGACAGCGAATTCATGCCCGAACTGGCGGGTGCTTCGCTGCAGGACTCGCCGCGCCGTTCACGGATTATCGTGTGGCTGACCGCCGGCCTGATCATCTGCGCCCTGCTGTGGGCCAACTTTGCCGTTCTCGATGAAGTGACCATGGGCGAAGGCAAGGCCATCCCGTCGAGCAAGGTGCAAGTGATCCAGAACCTGGAAGGCGGCATCGTCACCCAGATCTACGTGCGCGAAGGGCAGATGGTGGACAAGGGCGACAAACTGCTGCAACTGGACGACACACGGTTCCGCTCGAACAAGGGCGAAAGCGAAGTCGACCGGTATGCCCTCACCGCCCAGGTCGAACGCCTGTCGGCCGAGGCCGAGGGGCGGCCGTTCAAATTGTCCGATGAAGTGATCGCCAAGGCCCCGCAAGTAGCCGAAGACGAACGCTCGCTGTTTGAACAACGCCAGCGGCGCTTGAGCAGCGAGCAACGGACCTTGAGTGAACAGTTGCGGCAGAAAACCCAGGAACTGGCGGAGTTTCGCTCCAAACAGGGCCAATTCAGCTCCAGCCTGGCTCTATTGCAACAAGAGATGAACATGTCCGCGCCCCTGGTAGGCACCGGTGCGGTATCGCCGGTGGAAATCCTGCGCCTCAAACGCAGCGCCGTGGAGATCCGTGGTTCGCTGAACGCCACCACCTTGGCGATCCCCCGGGCGGAATCGGCGATCAATGAGATCAAGAGCAAAATCGACGAATCGGTGCAGACCTTCCGCTCGGAAGCCGCCAAGGAACTCAACGAAAAACGCACCGACCTGTCAAAAATCACCGCCACGAGCATCGCCATTGATGACCGCGTCAGCCGCACCACCGTGGTCTCGCCGGTGCATGGGGTGATCAAGCAACTGAAGGTCAACACCATCGGCGGTGTCGTCCAGCCGGGCAGCGACATGGTGGAAATCGTCCCGCTGGAAGACAACCTGCTGATCGAGGCCAAAGTACGGCCCCAGGACGTGGCGTTCTTGCATCCGGGGCAGAAGGCGATGGTCAAGTTCAGTGCCTATGACTACACGATCTACGGCGGGCTGGCGGCGAAACTGGAACTGATCGGCGCCGATACGATTACCGACGACAAGGGCAACAGCTTCTACCTGATCCAGGTGCGCACCGATAAGAACCATCTGGGCGGGGATAAAAAACCGTTGCTGATCATCCCGGGGATGGTGGCAACGGTGGACATTATTACCGGGGAGAAAAGCGTGCTGGATTACTTGCTCAAGCCGGTGTTGAAGGCACGCACGGAGGCGATGCGCGAGCGTTAGCGGTGTTTGGGCAGGCGCCATCGCCGGCAAGCCAGCTCCTACATCGACCGCGTATGTCTTGAGCGGCGCGGTCAATGGGGGAGCTGGACCTGGGTGAACCGGCTAATCACCCCCATGATTGCGCTGAAACACCTCCTCCCCCATCGCTGCAATCTGCCCGTCGATCAACGCCTCAAACGGCCGCAACAACGGATCAAATGACTGCGGCGCCTCCAGCACCTGCAACGCCTGCACAATTGCCTCCACCGTCGACAACGCCCCCGGCCCCGGTGCCTTGCGCAATCGGTAGCGGGACACTGCGCCCGCCGCCAGCGTCACCCGTGGCAACGCCGCCAGCAGCGGGTTGAGGTGCAGCAACTTGCGCGCCTTGCGCCAGGTACCGTCGGGCACCACCAGCAGCAACGGCTCATCGGATGGGCCATAGGTCTGCAGCGACTGCGCCTCTTCGCCAGGAAACAGCAGCCGTGCCTGATAGCCCGGAGGGTTGAGCAAGGTCTGCAAGTCTTCAAATACTTCGCCCACTACCAACTGCGTATTCACCAGGCCCAACGCGGCGAGGCGCGCGGTGTTGAGCGCATGGTTGACCTCGCTGGGATGCTGCAACAGCAACACCCGGGTACGGCTGTGCAGGCTCGGGATCAGCGCGCACAGGCAGTGGGTGGTCGGCCGCAGGCAGCGGGGGCATTGGGGTCTGGACATATTCAGGCCTGATTGAGCTGTGCTTTGAGTAAATCGCGAAAGGTCTGGATCAACGGTTCGCGGCTGCGCCCGCGGCGCATGATCAGCGAAAACGGCGCCTGGTAGCCAAAGGTCGCCGGCAGCAGCACCCGCAAGTCGCCCTTGTCGGCCCAGGCCTGGGCGTAGTGCTCGGGCAAGTAGCCGATGTAGGCGCCGGACAACACCAGGATCAACTGCGCCTCCATACTTTCTACAGTGGCGGCGCTGTGTTTGAAGCCATGGCGCGCCAGTTCCGCCTGGCTCCAGTAACCGCGCCCGACCATGCGTTGCTGGGTAATCACCTGCTCCGGAATGCGTCGCTCGCTGAACAGCGGATGCCGCGAGCTGCAATAGGGCCAGTGTTGTTCGCGGTACAGCGGCATGTAGACCAAGCCGCTCATGCGGTTGGAGAAGGCGCCGATGGCCAGGTCCAGGCGATTGTCCTGCACCCCCAGTTGCAGCTCGTAGGGGCTCATCACCGATAAGTGCAGATGCACCGCCGGGTGCTCAAGGCTGTAGGCGCCGATGACTTCGGCAAATGGCAGGGCCTTGTCGCTGACGGTCGAATCAAGCACACCCAGTTTGAGCGTGCCGCGCAGTTCGCCCTTGAGCGCCGCCGCGTATTGCTCGAAGCCCTCCAGTTCGCCCAGCAGGCGCAAGGTTTCCTGGTGAAACAACTCGCCCTTGCTGGTCAGGCTGAACCCGCCACGCCCGCGATGGCACAGCACCAGGCCCAACGCGCCTTCCAGTTGGCTCATATAGGTGCTGATGGCCGACGTCGACAGGTTGAGCTCATGCTGGGCATTGGCAAACCCCTGGTGGCGCACGACGCTGACGAAGATGCGCAGCAATTTCAGGTCGGGCAAGGCATTGGCCATGGACGCTCCAGGCAAAAAGTCGGCGGACAGGGAACAGGTTTCGCAAACCGGTGGAGTCTACCCCAGGCATTAGTTCAGAAAAATCTGAACTAAGTATTTCCCCACAGCGATTCTTCCGTTGCCGGGCATTTCGCAGAATCGGCCTCTGATAACCACAACAACGATGAGGCACTGCCGTGGACAAGATCTTTCACCAACCACTGGGCGGCAACGAAATGCCGCGCTTTGCCGGCATCGCCACCATGATGCGCCTGCCCCACCTGCAAACCGCCGCCGGCCTGGATGCGGCCTTTGTCGGCGTGCCCCTGGATATCGGCACCTCGCTGCGCGCCGGCACCCGCTTCGGGCCGCGTGAAATCCGCGCTGAGTCGGTGATGATCCGCCCCTACAACATGGCCACCGGCGCTGCGCCGTTCGACTCGCTGTCGGTGGCCGACATCGGCGACGTGGCGATCAACACCTTTAACCTGCTGGACGCCGTGCGCATTATCGAAGAAGCCTACGATGAGATCCTCGGCCATAACGTAATCCCGCTGACCCTGGGCGGCGACCACACCATCACCCTGCCGATCCTGCGGGCGATCCACAAGAAGCACGGCAAGGTCGGGCTGGTGCATATCGATGCCCACGCCGACGTCAACGACCATATGTTCGGCGAGAAAATCGCCCACGGCACCACCTTCCGCCGGGCCGTCGAAGAGGGCCTGCTCGATTGCGACCGTGTGGTGCAAATCGGCCTGCGCGCCCAGGGCTATACCGCCGAAGACTTCAATTGGAGCCGCAAACAGGGGTTCCGCGTGGTCCAGGCCGAAGAATGCTGGCACCACTCCCTCGCGCCGTTGATGGCCGAAGTCCGGGAAAAGGTCGGCGGCGGCCCGGTGTACCTGAGTTTCGACATCGACGGCATCGACCCGGCCTGGGCGCCCGGCACCGGCACCCCGGAAATCGGCGGGCTGACCACCATACAGGCGATCGAGATCATCCGGGGCTGCCAGGGCCTGGACCTGATTGGTTGTGATCTGGTGGAGGTTTCGCCGCCCTACGACACCACCGGCAACACCTCGTTGCTGGGCGCCAACCTGCTGTACGAAATGCTCTGCGTGCTGCCTGGAGTCACGCACCGTTGATGTAGCGCGTCACCTGATTAGTCCATAAAAACAATAACTGGAGAGGCGCCACCATGGCTCTGGATCTATTCGTCGTACTTATCTACGCCGCCGGCATGCTCGTGCTCGGCTATTTCGGCATGCGCCGGGCCAAGACCCATGAAGACTATCTAGTCGCCGGGCGCAACCTGGGGCCGACCCTGTACATGGGCACCATGGCCGCAACGGTGCTGGGCGGCGCGTCCACAGTGGGCAGCGTGCGCCTGGGTTATGTGCATGGTATTTCCGGGTTCTGGCTCTGCGCGGCGCTGGGCACGGGGATCATTGCGCTGAACCTGTTTCTCGCAAAACCCTTGCTCAAGCTGAAAATCTTCACCGTGACCCAGGTCCTGGAGCAGCGCTACAACCCCACGGCCCGCCAGGCCAGCGGGCTGATCATGCTGGCCTATGCGCTGATGCTGGCGGTGACCTCGATCCTGGGGATCGGCACCGTATTGCAAGTGATGTTTGACCTGCCGTTCTGGGCCGCCATCCTGCTGGGTGGTGGCGTGGTGCTGGTGTATTCGACCATTGGCGGCATGTGGTCGCTGACGCTAACCGATATCGTGCAGTTTGTGATCAAGACCGTCGGCCTGATGTTTATCCTGCTGCCGATCTGCCTGTACCGCGTAGGCGGCTGGGATGAACTGGTGGCCAAACTGCCGGCGGCCAGTTTCAGCTTCACCAGCATCGGCTGGGACACCATCATCACCTACTTCATGATCTACTTTTTCGGCATCCTGATCGGCCAGGACATCTGGCAACGGGTGTTTACCGCCCGTGACGCAAAAGTCGCCCAGTACGCAGGAACCTTCGCCGGCTTCTACTGCATCCTCTACGGCCTGGCCTGCGCCCTGATCGGCATGGCCGCCCATGTGCTGATCCCGGACCTGGACAACGTCAACAACGCCTTCGCCGCCATCGTCAAACTGTCGTTGCCCGATGGCCTGCGCGGCCTGGTGATCGCGGCGGCCCTGGCGGCGATGATGTCCACCGCCAGCGCCGGCCTGCTCGCCGCGTCCACCGTGCTGACCGAAGACCTGCTGCCGCGCCTGCGCGGCGGCAAGCAGTCGAGCCTGAACATCAACCGCCTGTTCACCCTGCTGACTGGGGTGGCCGTGCTGGGTATCGCCTTGATAGTCACCGACGTGATCAGCGCACTGACCCTGGCCTATAACCTGCTGGTCGGCGGCATGCTGATCCCATTGATCGGGGCGATTTACTGGAAACGCGCTACGACGGCGGGCGCGATCAGCGCCATGGCATTGGGGTTTGTCACGTCACTGGTGTTTATGGTCAAGGATGGTTTGGAGGCAAACACGCCGATCTATTACAGCCTGGGCGTGAGTGTGGTGAGTTTTGTGCTGGTGAGTGTGCTGTCGCGTCGGCCAGAGGTGGCGACGGCC
This sequence comes from Pseudomonas sp. MF5691, assembly GCF_016405645.1. Classification (NCBI taxonomy): domain Bacteria; kingdom Pseudomonadati; phylum Pseudomonadota; class Gammaproteobacteria; order Pseudomonadales; family Pseudomonadaceae; genus Pseudomonas; species Pseudomonas sp. MF5691. The sequence goes on along the minus strand of NZ_JAEKDC010000007.1, from coordinate 195,108 downwards.
GACGCTGCCTGAGTGAAGCTGGCTTGAGCGGGTGCGATGTCGGTTGTCGCACCCACCCTCTTATTTACTGTTCAGGTCTTTCAAACAGATCACCACATTCGTCACAGGCAAAGTACTGCTCTTTCGCCGAACACCAGATGACCCCAGTAGCTCCCGCCCTAACCTGCCATGTGCAGATGTGCCCGTTGTACTTCAGGTTGCCCTCCAGATAACAAGGGGCCCACTCGTAACGGTCATGCAGGGTGCGGCTATCAATCTTCGAGGCGCGCTGGAAAAACGCCTGCACACGGTTTGGATCAAGGGGCACATCAGAAGGCCGGCAACTCTCAGGTTCTTGGGATTGGAAGCTGGAGACAACAATGCCTTCAAGGTCGGGCGTGTGCCGATCCGTACATCCCGCAAGAACGAGTAATGCGCCTATCGGCCATGCTTTGATCGGCATCATTCCCACACCGCACTACTGGCTTCACCCGGGTTTTTATAGGATATCTGCGGGTGCCTGTAGACATCACCCGAGGACAGGTTGAAATGAACATATAACTCGTTGACGAGCCATTGAAGGGATTGGTTCTGCAAGGGGGTAACGGACTCATACCGCGAGGTATCCAAGTGTTTGCCCACCAATTCGATGCCAATAGAGTCGGAGTTCACAGGATAGCGTTCAGGATAGCTTTTTGCTCGCTCATGTGCGTCCAACGCCTTGATCTGCGCAGTCCACGATAACGCTTGAATACGGGCCACCTGGGCGCTGTCACACGATTTTTTATCAATCGCCAGGCACTTCGAGCGTATGAGCTTTCCAACGTGGTAGCAGCGCTTTTTCAAGCTGGCCGTCTGGTAAACAAAGCCATTTTTATCAATCAGAAAGTGCGCACCACTGCCTTTTGCAAGGTAGCCGTTGAACGTATGTTGCGCAGTAGGTGCATCCGTCTGGTGGACAACTAAAGCATGTATACCGTGCAGATCCCCATGCTCAATCGCGTAAAACCGACGCAGTATCACCTTGGCGGAAACCAGCATTCCATCACTGTTAACACACGACATAGCCCTGTCTTCCTTCCTTGAAGAGAGCAGGAATATAAAGCGTCCAAACACGGAAGTGGTCGAGGGAGCAGACAAAAAGAAACGTCCGACCAGAATACTTCCAGGGTCAGACAAGGTGAGCGCAACTTAATTTAGGAGTCCGGACTTAGACTGGTACAAAGCAATCGCATACAACCGCACGCCCAATCTACTGTGCTTCAGGGACAGTGTGACGAGTGATCGCGCCCAAACACCAATGTCTGAGCGCTTTTCCGGACTTACCTGCGACGCGGGCGGCGCTGTTCGTCATCGGTGCGGATTGGCACCGGTTGCAGCGGTGGCTCGATCAAGCCGAGTGCGACGCCGAGGTCGTGCAGCCAGTTTTGCAGTTTTTCTTTCATGGTGCCCCCTTTGAGGGTAGTGCCGAGCAGCTGGAATTCTGTGGCTGCTTCCTACAGATAGTAGTACTAAGTCCCACGTAATGCTTGTCTGAAACCGCAACGAACCATTACTGAATTGATACAAATCCTGACGGGGCGGTCAGGCAATCGCCCGGGACTCTTGTACAGGCCGCGTCTTGCCCTCTTGCTGCAGGTCAATCCATGCATTGAGATTAGCCCCGAGCATGCCTTTGCGCCACATCAGCCAGGTGGTGGCGTGGGCAAATGGCTCGGCCAGGGGATGGATCGACACGCTGTCCTTGCCGGGCAGGCTGTCGAGCATCGACTCGGACATCAACGCAACCCCGGAACCGGCAATCACACATGCAAGCATGCCTTGATAGGACTCGATCTCGATGGCGCGACCCATGGCCACACGGTCGTGGGAAAACCACGCCTCCAGGCGCGCCCGATAGGAACAACTGCGTCGGAAGGTGAACACCGCGCGCCCGGCCACATCCTGCGGGCCGCGTACCGGTGGGTGGTCCGCCTCGCAGATCAGCAGCAGGCGCTCCTCACACAGCGGTACGCCGTCCAGGGTCGCCAGGGTCAACGGGCCATCCACCAGCGCCGCATCCAGGCGCCCGGTGATCAGGCCTTCGAGCAGTTCACCACTGGGCGCCGACTGCACTTGCAGGTTCACCATGGGGTAAGCCTTGTGATATTGCGCCAGCAGTTTCGGCAAATGGATCGCAGCGGTGCTGTACATGCTGCCCAGCACAAAATCCCCGGCCGGTTGGCCACCCTGCACGGCACCGTGCGCTTCATCATGCAGGGCCAAAAGGCGCGTGCTGTAGTCGAGCAGCACCTTGCCGGCAGGCGACAGTTGCAGGCGCTGGCGCTCGCGCACGAACAGCTCGACGCCCAGTTGCTCTTCCATTTGCTTGAGGCGGGTCGAGAGGTTCGATGGCACCCGGTGCAGACGCTCTGCAGCACGGGTGATGGAGCCCTCTTCGGCCACGGCCTGGAAAATACGCAGTTGGCTGAACTCCACGACCTTTCTCCTAAACTGAACAAGTTGCTCAGTATTATTCATTTTTACTGAACACTAATCCACCTTAGCCTGAGGTCATCGCTTCTTCCTGGAATTTGGCCCATGTCTCCCCTGATTCGTTTACTCGCCAGTTTTATCGCCCTGATGATGGCCATGGGCATTGGCCGCTTTGCTCTCACCCCGCAGATGCCGCACTTGCTCAGCGAAGGGCAAATCGACCTGACCGCCGCCGGGCTGATTGCCGCGGCCAACTACCTGGGCTATTTCGTGGGGGCCGTGGACTCGATGTTCGCGCGCAGTCATCACCACATACGCGGACGGTTGCTCGGCGGGTTGTGGTTGTGTGTGCTGCTGACCCTGGCGTCGTTCTGGGCCAACGGCTTCTGGTCGCACCTGTTGCTGCGCTTCGGCACGGGTGTGGCCAGCGCCTGGGTGCTGGTGATGATTACCGGCCTGAGCCAGCCGCTGGCGATTGCCGCCGGGCGCCCGCGGCTGGGGGCACTGGTGTTTGCCGGGCCTGGACTGGGGATCCTGCTGACGGGATTGTTGGCAATGGCCTCCAACCTGTTGGGCGAGGATTCGGCAACGCTGTGGCTGGTGTACGGCGTGGTCGCCCTGGGCATGTTGCTGGTGATCCTGCCGTTCCTACCCAAGCCGGACAAGGGGGCGCCGCAAAGCAGCGCCCCTGCCGGGCGCAACGGCAGCATCGCGCATCTGGGCTGGATTTACCTGCTGTATGGCCTGGGCTACATCATTCCGGCCACCTTCCTGTCGCAAATGGCCAGCGCGCAGTTCAAGGGCGCCTGGCAGGCAGACCTGTTCTGGCCATGCTTTGGCTTGGCGGCGGCCCTGGGCGTGTTGCTGGTCAGTCTGCGCAAGCCCAACCCCGACACCACACGCTACTGGTTGATGGCAACCCTGTGGATGCAAGCGATTGGCGTCTTCGCCTGTCTGTGGGGCAATGGCGTGGGATTGGTGCTGGGTGTCTTGCTCTGTGGGCTGCCATTTCTGGCCTGCATGCAATTGGTGATGCAACGTTCGCGGGAAGTTGCGCCCCACGGCGCGCAACGGAGCACCGGCCTGCTGACGGCATGTTTTGCCCTGGGCCAGTTAAGTGGCCCGCTGCTGGCGTCGTTGAGCAACCATTTTAGCGGCGGCTTGCAGCCGGCACTGACGTTAGCCGGCAGCGGCTTGATACTGGCCGGAGCGCTACTGCTACGCCCCGCCCAGGTAAAGGTTGATTGCCGGGCGCCGGTCAGCCGCTGACGCGCCGCGCCGCCCAGTATCCCAGCGAGCAGCAGGCAGCGGTGAGAAAGGTGCCCCACGCCATGTCCATCACTGCCAGCCCCGCAGACCAGCCTTGCAAGGTCGCCCAGTTGCTCAGGTCGTAGGTGCCATAGGCGACCAACCCAAGCAAGGCACCGAGGCGGGCAGCCCGTTGCCAGCCGCCACTGGCCAGCGCCGGCAACACTACAAAGGCCACGCAGCCGAACACATAAAGGCAGTAGAACAGCGCCGCCGGGAGCAATCGCGGTTGCTCAAGCATCAGCGGCCCGAGCAGGCCCTTGTAGGTCGGCCCCATCAATACCCCAAGCCAGAGGCCATCGAGCACTAAAAAAGCCAACAACGTACCGAGGTAAGCAAACACGACTTTTTTGCTCATGGCGATGACCCACTGCAGGAGCCGGCTGACCGGCGATAGCGACGCCTACACAAGAGCAGGTTGCAATCAGCTTAGTTCAATACGATCAGCGTGAATTACGATCTGCCCCTGCTTGTACAGCGCACCAATGGCCTTCTTGAAGTTGCCCTTGCTCACGCCAAACAAGTTGCTGATCACGGTCGGGTCACTCTTGTCGCTGACCGGCAGGCTGCCGTTGTTTTCACGCAACTTGGCGAGGATCTTCGAGTTCAGGCTGGACGCCGCTTGCTCGCCGACCGGCTGCAGGCTCAGGCTGATATTGCCGTCGGCGCGGATTTCCTTGATGAAGCCCTTCTCTTCCTTGCCCGGACGCAGGAACTTGAACACTTCGTTCTTGTGGATCAGGCCCCAGTGCTTGTTATTGATGATTGCCTTGAAGCCCATATCAGTGGCTTCGGCAACCAGCAAGTCGACTTCCTGGCCCACGGTGTAGTTGGCCGGCGTCTTGTCCAGGTAACGGTCCAGGCGCGCGGTGGCGGTGATGCGCTTGGTGTGTTTGTCGAGGTAGACGTGCACCACACAGTATTCACCGGCGGTCAGCTGGCGTTTTTCTTCGGAATACGGCAGCAGCAGGTCCTTGGGCAGGCCCCAGTCGAGGAACACCCCGATGCTGTTGACTTCAACCACTTTCAGGCTGGCGAACTCGCCCACCTGCACTTTTGGTTTTTCAGTGGTCGCGATAAGTTTGTCATCGCTGTCCAGATAAATAAAAACGTTAAGCCAGTCTTCATCTTCACTGGGAATATCTTTGGGAATATAACGATTGGGCAAGAGGATTTCGCCCTCTTGTTCACCGTCCAGATACAAACCAAAGTTAGTGTGTTTAACCACTTGCAAACTGTTGTAGCGCCCGACTAAAGCCATTTCCAATACCCTCATTGCGTGGGCGGCATTCTACCCGAGTTGAAGGCGGCGGTCCCGTGTCCAGGCGCGCAACCCTGAAAAATCGCGGGTTTGCCGGGCACTTGCCGACAATTGCCCCGCTCGTCAGGTCAAGCTGCCGCCGTGCAGCAATGGCCAGGTGCTATTTTTACCCACGGTTTCTATTTAAAACAGCGAGTTAGGGCCTTCGACCAAAGACCAACTTCGGGCTTCTATAATAGCGCAGCTTATTCCTGGGAGATATTTACCAAGCAATTGTCAAGCATTTCATGTACGATGCCTGGCCAAGTTAATTTTCTACAGGTTAGTGGCCGCCATGCGCGTAAAAGCATCCAACAGCAAAGCAAAGCCAGCTCCCGCCGTTGAAACCAGCGAATCGATCAACAACCAAATCGCCGCGTTCCTCAAGTCCGGTGGCGAAATCCAGCAGATCGCCAAGGGCGTGAGCGGCCAGACATTCGGCCCGTCCAAGCAGATCACCCTGGGTAAGAAGTAAGCGCGCAAGCCGCCTACGCACCCCACCTGGTCCCTAAGCGCCTTGCCTATCAAGGCGCTAGGACTAGAGCCAGCAACATCCCCCCGACACACATTCAACCACGCCAATCGACGAGCGGGTCTCAATACCTGACTTTCGCCGGTATGCTTGCACACGTCTAGAACGGGCATTTGCCCGATTTCTCCCGTTACTGCTCCTCGCTTTTCATGGAGTGAAGCGTGCTCAAACCCTGTATTTTTCTGGTCAGCGCCCTGCTTGCCAGCCCCCTCGCCGAAGCGCAGGTGTTCCAGCGTGAACTGGGCGACTTCGACTTGAAACTGGGCACCACGCCCGGCCGCAGCATGGCCCAGGGCCTGGTCAAACCCACCACACCGGGCAGCAACTCGTTTCACGGCGGCCTCGACCTGAGCCACGCCAGCGGCCTGTACTTCGGCCAGTTCTCTCCGAGCATGGGCCTGTCGCCCGCGAGCAAACTGGAAGTCGATTCCTACATGGGCTTCAAGCGCCCGTTCGACCAGACCCTGGGCTATGAACTGGGGATGATTCACTACAGCTACCCCAAGCTGAGCCCCCTCGACAGCCAGGAGTTCTACGGCGGCCTGAACCTGCTGGGCAATCGGTTTGGCGTGTCACTGGGCAACGACCCCGACCGTCGCGACAGCACCCTGTTTGCCGACCTGGGCGGCACCCAGCCGTTTGGCATTGGCGTGAGCATGAAGTACACCACTCATCAGTTGGGCGCCCCGGCCTCGGTGGAGGGCGGCTCGATCCGCAGTTTCAGCGACTGGTCGGTGAAATTCTCCCGACCGTGGATGGGCATGGACCTGGACCTGATCTACAGCGACTCCAACCTCAACGGCAGCGACTGCTCAGCCTACTCTGGACACAATTCGCAATGTGATGGCCTGTTGACCCTAAAGGCCGAGCGGTCGTTTTATTGATGGGCTGAACTGTCACGCCCCCGGCGGGTTCAGATGAACATCCCTGGTCTGCGCAAGGACTCGCCCATGCTGCGTCGGTTAAGAATCCTGGCTGCTTTACTGGTCCTGAGCGTCCTGCTTGCCGGCTGCAACCGCGTGGGCCTGGCCTATCGCAATCTCGACGTGATCATCCCCTGGACCCTCAACGACTACCTGGACATGAACGCCGGGCAGAAAAGCTGGTTCAACGACACGCTCAAGGAACACCTGGCCTGGCACTGCACCACCCAGCTACCTGGCTACCTGGACTGGCTCGACCGCCTGCAGCAGATGGTCGACAGCCACCAGGTCAGTGACGCCGCCCTGCAAGCCCACGCCCTTGAAGCCAAGCAAGCAATCGCCGACGTCGCCCGGCAAATCACCCCATCAGCCATCGAGTTGCTGCGCGGGCTGGATGAGCAGCAGGTGCGCGAGATGGATGCCGCGCTGACCAAGGACCTGGGCAAACGCCAGGACGAATACCTCAAGCCGCCCCTGGAGCAACAGATCAAGGAGCGTAGCGAGCGCATGAGCAAGCGCCTGGATGCCTGGCTAGGCCCATTGAGCGCCAGCCAGCAAGAGCGTGTGCTGGCCTGGTCCACTGCCCTCGGCGCGCAGAACCAGCAATGGATCGGCAACCGTGCCCATTGGCAGGCGCAGTTCATCGCCGCAGTCAATCAACGGGCCAGCAGCGACTTCCCACGCAAGATGGAGCAGTTGCTGGTGGACCGTGAAAGCCTGTGGACCGCGGACTATCGCCAGGCCTATGCCCAGACCGAAGCCGCAGCCCGCAGTCTGCTGGTGGACGTGATGGCCGAAAGCACGGTGCAACAACGCCAGAAGCTGGTGCAGAGAATCGCTAAGGTGCGCAGCGATTTCCAGGCACTCAAGTGCCTCAAGGGCAGCCCGGCCTAGACGTCTACACCGCCCTCAGAACCACAGGCGCACGCCCAGGATGGTCAGCTCGGTGCGCACTCTACCGGTGATATTGACTGCGGCCTGGCCGATAGACAGGTGCCCGAAAGCACACCCGGTTGCCCGGGGCTGTACAAGATTACCGATTTGACAGTTGCAGCCGGTTCAGGCGATTTGCGCCTTGGCCGCCACCATCTCGAACGTCGCCGGGTCCAGCGCGTCGGCCTGCTCGTCCAGCACCTGGCGCGGATGATCGTTACCCGGGATGGCGCTGTCGATCAATGCCAGCAACTGCGCGCCCAGGGGCGTCAAAATGAAATTCTCGCCGTTGCCGCCCTCGTCTTCAGGCCGGGACTCGATAAAGCCGCGCTTGAACAACAGCGCTTCGTAATCGGCGGCGGTCTTTTTCAACGCATCCAGATCGCCAGTGAACTCGCCGGCCGTGGCCTTATCGGCCGCTTCCTGTTCGGCATATTTGCGCGGGGCAAAGCTGCCCTCGCCGTTCTGTACTTCATGCAACAGACGTTCGATCAGATCCCAATTGTAAGTGCTCATCCTGAATCCTCCTGCAGGCACACCGACTGGGTGCCTTCAAAAGTTGTGACCTGTGGCGGCTGCGGGCGTTCAGCCGGGTAGACAGGCGTGATTGCACTGAACTTTTCACAGGCCAGCCCCCTCAACCGGGTATCACCGCCAAGGAGGTCTACCCCATGAAAACCCTGATGCAACTGGCTGTCGCAGCCGCCCTGTTGAGCGCCCTGCCCGCCTGGGCCTGTACCCCGGAAGAAGCCACGGAAAAACGCGAACAACTGGCCAAGGAAGTCAGCACCCTCACCCAGCAGAACCCGACCAAGGCCAAGGAAATCAACGACGAGCTGCAGCAGATGGACCTGGACACCGAAAGTGCGAAATTTCCCGACAAGTGCCAGTTGATCGAGGCGCGACTCAAGGAGTTGAAGGAAGCGGCGGCCAAGGCGAAAAACTGAGGGCATAAAAAAACCGGACATTGTCCGGTTTTTTAGTGCGCTGGCGTATTACTCGGCAGCCGGTGCTTCTGGCTTGCGGCGCTTGAGCGGCGCCATGCCGTCCTTGCTGACCAACGACAGGTTGTCGGTCTTCGGCCGGTTGGCGATCTTGCGCTTGGTCGGCGACTTGGCGCCGGTTTTCTTCTTGTCGCCCTTGGCGTCGACCTTTTTCTTCTTCACGCCCACGGCCTTGCCCGAAGCCTTGACCTTCTTCGGCCCGGTGTAGGTGCCTTTGACTTCCTTGATGGTGCGGCGCTCGAACGACTGCTTGAGGTAGCGCTCGATGCTCGACATCAGGTTCCAGTCGCCATGGCAGATCAGCGAGATGGCCAGGCCATCGTTGCCGGCACGCCCGGTACGGCCGATACGGTGCACATATTCGTCGCCGCTGCGCGGCATATCGAAGTTGATCACCATGTCCAGGCCTTCCACGTCCAGGCCGCGGGCGGCGACGTCGGTGGCTACCAGAATCTTCACGCCGCCCTGCTTGAGTCGGTCGATCGCCAGCTTGCGGTCCTTCTGGTCCTTCTCACCGTGCAATACAAACGCCTTGTACTCCTGCGCCACCAGGCGCCCGTAGATCCGGTCGGCCATGGCACGGGTGTTGGTGAACACGATGGCTTTCTGATAAGTCTCGTTGGCCAGCAGCCAGTTGAGAATCTGCTCTTTATGCACATTGTGGTCAGCGGTGACGATCTGCTGGCGGGTGGTGGAGTTCAGGTCGCTGACGTTATTGACCTGCAGGTGCTCAGGGTTGTTCAGGACCTTGGCGACCATCTCGCGCAGGGTCGAGCCGCCGGTGGTGGCGGAGAACAGCATGGTCTGCTGGCGGTTGACGCACTCTTCGACGAGGCGCTGCACGTCGTCGGCAAAGCCCATGTCGAGCATGCGGTCGGCTTCGTCCAGCACCAGCACTTCGACTTCCTTGAGGTCCAGGTTGCCGGCGTTCAGTTGCTCGATCATCCGCCCAGGGGTACCGATCAGGATATCCGGGACCTTGCGCAGCATGGCGGCCTGGACCTTGAAGTCTTCGCCCCCGGTGATCAGGCCGGACTTGATGAAGGTGAACTGCGAGAAGCGTTCCACTTCCTTCAAGGTCTGCTGGGCCAGCTCACGGGTAGGCAGCAGGATCAGGGTCTTGATGCTGACGCGGATCTTGGCCGGGCCGATCAGACGGTTGAGGATCGGCAGGACGAAAGCGGCGGTCTTGCCACTCCCGGTTTGAGCCGTCACCCGCAGGTCACGCCCTTCGAGCGCGAGCGGGATGGCCGCTGCTTGCACAGGCGTAGGCTCGACAAATTTAAGCTCGGCCACGGCTTTGAGCAGGCGTTCGTGCAGGGCGAATTGGGAAAACACGGGTGCTACCTCGAAGAAATACAAAAAATCAGCTGCATAGGGTAACGGTTTCGGGCGCTCAGGCCGAGTTTCTTTACGCGAAGTGGGCCAAACAGATGGTTTTTTGTCAGGTGATTTGTCTGCCTGCACAACTTTGCAGCACTTAAATGCTCTAATCGCCCCGTCATGTCTTACAGAAGAATCGCGTTAAACCATGGATATCAAACAGCTCTGGCTCAACGTCCAAGACCTCTGGGGTGCCCTGGACCAACATCCGCTACTGCATTCAAGCCTGGCTTTGCTGGTGCTGCTGGTGGTGGCCCTGCTGGTCGGACGGGTGGCACGCTACCTGATCCTGCATGCGGTCAAGTTGCTCGGCCGCCAACCTGCCCTGCATTGGCTCAATGACCTGCGCCATAACAAAGTCTTCCACCGCCTGGCCCAGATGACGCCGTCGCTGGTGATCCAGTTCGGCCTGCACCTGGTGCCGGAATTGAGCAAGACCAGCACGCTGTTTATCGGCAACGTGGCGCTGGCGTTCACCATTCTGTTCCAGGTATTGGCCATGAGCGCCCTGCTCAACGCCCTGCTGGATATCTACGCACGCACCGAACATGCCCGCACGCGCTCGATCAAGGGCTATGTGCAACTGGCGAAAATGGTGCTGTTCGTGTTTGGCGCGATCATCATCGTTGCAACCTTGATCGACCGCTCGCCGCTGTTGCTGCTGTCAGGGCTGGGTGCGATGTCGGCGGTGATCCTGTTGGTCTACAAGGACACGCTGCTGTCATTTGTCGCCAGTGTGCAATTGACCAGCAACGACATGCTGCGGGTCGGCGACTGGATCGAAATGCCCCAGGTCGGCGCCGATGGCGATGTGGTGGACATCACCTTGCATACGGTCAAGGTGCAGAACTTCGACAAGACCATCGTCTCGATCCCCACCTGGCGCCTGATGTCCGAATCGTTCAAGAACTGGCGCGGCATGCAGGCCTCGGGCGGGCGGCGGATCAAGCGCAGCCTGTTTATCGACGCGGCCGGCGTGCGTTTCCTGCGTGATGATGAAGAAGTGCGGATGACCCAGGTCCACCTGCTGACCGACTACATCAGCCGCAAACAGGCAGAATTGAAGGCCTGGAACGAAGCCCAGGGCCACAGCGCGCAGTTGTCGGCCAACCGCCGGCGCATGACCAACCTGGGCACCTTCCGCGCCTATGCCCTGGCTTATCTGAAGAGCCATCCGGATATCCAACCGAACATGACCTGCATGGTGCGCCAGATGCAGACCACCTCCCAGGGTGTGCCCCTGGAAATCTACTGCTTTACCCGCACCACGGCGTGGGCGGATTACGAGCGGATCCAGGGGGATATTTTTGACTACTTACTGGCGGTGCTGCCGGAGTTTGGTTTGAGCCTGTATCAGCAGCCGAGTGGTAATGACCTGCGGGCCGGAGTACTGCCGGCGGTGTTGGGTGCCAGTCATTTGCCGGTGCCGGAGAAGGCTACGCTCTAACCAGGCGCGAAGCAGCGCCTGGTTAGAGAGGGCTTGCCCGCGATAGCGGTGGGTCAGTCAACACATCTGTTACTGATCGTCCGCTATCGCGGGCAAGCCCGCCCCCACCTTTGGGAACGATCATTGCCGGCTGAGCGGCGCCGGGCGAATCCCCAACCGGCTGATCCACACCGCCGCCACAATCACCGCCCCGCCCAGGAACAGGCGCCCCAGCGGCTCATGCTGGTTCCAGATCAGCAGATTGAGCAGCAGCCCCACCGGCACATGCAGGTTGTTCATCACCGCCAGGGTGCCGCCGTTGACCAGGCAGGCGCCCTTGTTCCACCAGTACAGACCCAAGGCAGTGCTGACCAGGCCCAGAAACAGCAACACACCCCACTGCAACGGCGCTTCAGGCAGGAAGTTGGCCTTGCCGAACAGCAGGAACGCCGGCAACACCACGGCCAATGCCCCCAGGTAGAAATAGCCAAAGCGCCGGTAGTGCGGCAGGTCGCTCGGGTGTCGTGCCACCAGGCGCCGGTACAGCACCTGCCCGGCGGCGTAGGTGAAGTTGGCCAGTTGCAGCAACAAAAAGCCCATGAAGAAGTCCGGGTTGATCTGGTCAAAGCGGATCACCGCCGCCCCCGCCACCGCCACCAGCGCGGCAATCAGCGCCCAGGGGTTGAAGCGCCGGTTCAACGCGTCTTCGATCAAGGTCACATGCAATGGCGTGAGGATGGTGAACAGCAACACCTCCGGCACCGTCAACACGCGGAAGCTCAAATACAGACACACGTACGTCACGCCGAACTGCAACGCGCCGATCAGCAGCATGCCGCGCATGAACGCAGGCTCCACCGAGCGCCAGCGGGTCAGGGGGATAAACACCAGCCCGGCCAGCAGCACGCGCACCAGCACGGCGAAATAGCTGTCGACATGACCCGCCAGGTATTCGCCGATCAGGCTGAAGGAAAACGCCTGGATCAGCGTGACAATCAGTAAGTAGCCCATGTGCGCCTCATATTCGAATGGGCGCGACATTAGCGTCTTTCACGGCGGGGCGAAACTCGGCGCAAAAAAAACCCGACCTCGCTAAAGCGGCAGTCGGGCAGGAGCACTCAGGAGCAACAAGTGCAAAGGGAGGTTCGATACGCGTACTTGAAGGGTTGCGTGGAGCTATAAAAACATCGCGCGATTATCTGGCGATTAACGCGTCAGGCAACCTGTGCCAGCAGGGCCTTGGCGTGGTTCAAGCCCTTTTCCTGGAAGTCGCCACCCAGGTTCACCCCTTCGGCGTGGATAAAGGTCACATCATGGATCCCGATAAAACCCATGACCTGGCGCAGATACGGTTCCTGATGATCGCTGCTCGCGCCGGTGTGGATGCCACCACGGGCGGTCAGCACAAACGCGCGCTTGCCGGTCAACAGGCCCTGGGGACCGGTGGCGGTGTACTTGAAGGTCACGCCGGCCCGCAACACATGGTCAAGCCAGGCCTTGAGGGTGCTGGGGATGGCGAAGTTGTACATCGGCGCGGCCATCACCAGCACATCGGCGGCCAGCAGTTCGTCGGTCAGGTGGTTGGAGCGCTCCAGGGACGCCTGCTCATCCACGCTGCGCTGCTCGGCCGGCTTCATCCAGCCGCCCAACAGGTTGGCGTCCAGGTGCGGCACTGGGTTGACGGCCAGGTCGCGCACGGTGATCTGATCGGCCGGATGGGCCGCCTGCCATTGGCTGATGAACTGTTGGGTCAGTTGGCGGGAAATAGAATCCTGCTGGCGGGCGCTGCTTTCGATGATCAGAACGTTAGACATGGCTTTGTAAGCTCCATCGGTAATTGCTGTAAGTCGATGGAGTGAAGGTTAAACAGAGCCCATTCGATAAAAAAGCGCAAAAAACTGCTATAACCCATCTATAAAGTTGTTTATAAGCGGGGCATGGCCAAGGCCCCGCAGCGAATTATTTGGGTTCGCAGGTCAGTTTGATCCGCATCTTGATAATCGCGCGGCTGAACTTGACCGTAGTGTTGGTGCTTTTCCCGGCAGGGACCGTGACCTTGCGCACCCGCGCTGGCTCCGGGCCATTGGTAAACGCGACCGTACACGCAGCGTCATTGCTGCCGTAGTTACTGAGCTGGATGGAGCTGATATCACCGTCAACATCGGAAGCGTTGTAGTCGATGCTGACCCCCTTGATCGACTTTGACACATCGATCGGATAGGCGAACGCGCTCAACGGCAACAGTGCCAGCAATACACAACAGAATTTTCTCATTCGGCAGTCTCCAATAAGGACCGCCAGCTTAGGACAAGAGGAGCTCATCTTGAAAGCGCCCCGCGTGACCCTTGATCAATGGCGCACGTTGCAAGCCGTGGTTGACCATGGCGGCTTCGCCCAGGCAGCCGAAGTGCTGCACCGCTCGCAATCCTCGGTGAGCTACACCGTGGCCCGCATGCAAGACCAGTTGGGCGTGCCTCTATTGCGCATCGACGGGCGCAAGGCCGTGCTCACCGAGGCCGGCGAGGTGCTGTTGCGCCGCTCCCGGCAACTGGTCAAAAACGCCAGCCAGTTGGAAGACCTGGCCCATCATATGGAACAAGGCTGGGAGGCCGAAGTACGCCTGGTGGTCGATGCCGCCTACCCCAACGCCCGCCTGGTGCGCGCCCTCACCGCCTTTATGCCGCAAAGCCGGGGCTGCCGCGTGCGCCTGCGCGAAGAAGTGCTGTCGGGTGTCGAGGATCTGCTGATTGAAGGCGTGGCCGACCTGGCGATCAGCGGCTTCAGCATTCCCGGCTACCTGGGCACGGAAATGAGCGACGTGGAATTTGTCGCCGTGGCCCACCCTGAACACCCGTTGCACCGACTCAACCGCGAACTGAGCTTCCAGGACCTGGAAAGCCAGATGCAGGTGGTGATCCGCGACTCCGGTCGCCAGCAACCGCGGGACGTCGGCTGGCTCGGCGCCGAGCAGCGCTGGACCGTGGGCAGCCTGGCCACCGCCGCCGCCTTCGTCGGCAGCGGCCTGGGGTTTGCCTGGCTGCCCCGGCACATGATCGAGCGTGAGCTAAAGGAAGGCCTGCTCAAGCAACTGCCCCTGGAGCAAGGCGGCAGCCGCCACCCCACGTTCTACCTGTACTCGAACAAGGACAAGCCCCTGGGCCCGGCCACGCAGATTCTGGTCGAGCTGCTGCGCACCTTCGACACTGCACCGCTGGACGCACCCTTTGCCGCTCCCCGGCAAGCCTGACACGGAGTTCACCCATGGCCTATTTCGAACATGAAGGTTGCACCCTGCATTACGAGGAATATGGCCACGGCGTGCCACTGATCCTGATCCACGGCCTGGGCTCCAGTTGCCAGGATTGGGAACTGCAAATCCCCGTGTTGTCCCGGCATTACCGCCTGGTGCTGCTGGATGTGCGCGGTCACGGGCGCTCCGACAAACCCCGGGAGCGCTACAGCATCGCCGGCTTTACCGCAGACCTGGTGGCGTTGATCGAACACCTGCAACTGCCCGCTGCCCATGTGGTCGGCCTGTCGATGGGCGGGATGATCGCCTTTCAACTGGCGGTCGACCAACCGCAGTTGCTCAAAAGCCTGTGTATCGTCAACAGCGCGCCCGAGGTCAAGGTGCGCAGCGCCAATGACTATTGGCAATGGGCCAAGCGCTGGGGCCTGGCCCGCGTGCTCAGCTTGAATACCATCGGCAAGGCACTCGGCGACCGGTTGTTCCCCAAACCCGCACAGGCCGACCTGCGGCGCAAAATGCGCGAACGCTGGGCAAGAAACGACAAACGTGCTTACCTCGCCAGCTTCGATGCCATTGTGGGCTGGGGCGTACAGGAACGACTCTGCAGAATCGCCTGTCCAACCCTGGTCATCAGCGCCGACCACGACTACACCCCAGTGGCGCAAAAAGAAATCTATGTAAAACTGCTGCCTGATGCGCGGTTGGTGGTGATCGAGGATTCGCGTCACGCGACACCGCTGGACCAACCCGAAACCTTCAACACAACCCTGCTCGATTTTCTCAAGACAGTCGAAACCACTTCCCAGGATCACTGACCCATGCTGAAAAAAATCGCCGTTTTTGCCGGTTCTGTTCTGTTTGCTGCCAACCTGATGGCGGCCACGCCGGCCAAGGCACCACACGTATTGATCTCCACCACCAATGGCGACATCGAAATCGAACTGGATCCGGTCAAGGCGCCGATCAGTACCGAGAACTTCCTGTCCTACGTCGACAAGGGCTTCTACACCAACACCATTTTTCATCGGGTGATCCCGGGTTTTATGGTGCAAGGTGGCGGGTTCACCCAGCAGATGTCGCAAAAGCCTACTGAAGCGCCGATCAAGAACGAAGCCAGCAACGGCTTGCATAACGTGCGCGGCACCTTGTCCATGGCCCGCACCAGCAATCCGAACTCGGCCACCAGCCAGTTCTTTATCAACGTGGCCGACAACGCCTTCCTCGACCCAGGCCGCGATGCGGGCTACGCGGTGTTCGCCAAAGTGGTCAAGGGCATGGACGTGGTCGATATCATCGTCAACTCGCAAACCACTACCAAACAAGGCATGCAAAACGTGCCTATCGACCCTGTCCTGATCAAGTCGGCCAAGCGCATCGACTAAGGTTCACAGGGAGTTGCGCGCGCCGCCCACAAGGCCGCGCGCGTCTTTAACAAGGAGAGCCCGCCCGGCGGGCGTCAGACCTAATGCTCTATCGTCGTTTTGAACAACTGATCGACATCTTCCGCGACGCTCCCAGCGCGGCACCTCCGGATAAAGTCCTACCCTTCTACCTCTATTACCTGCGCCAGGTGTGGCCGTGTTTTGCCGCGCTGTTGGTGGTGGGCCTGATCGGCGCGCTGATTGAAGTGGCGCTGTTCAGCTACCTGAGCCGCATCATCGACCTGGCCCAAGGCACGCCGCCGGCCAACTTCTTCCAGATCCACGCCACCGAGTTGATCTGGATGGCCGTGGTTGCCTTGCTGCTGCGCCCGATCTTCGGTGCCCTGCACGATTTGCTGGTGCACCAGACCATCAGCCCCGGCATGACCAGCCTGATCCGCTGGCAGAACCACAGCTATGTGCTCAAGCAGAGCCTGAACTTCTTCCAGAACGACTTCGCCGGGCGTATTGCCCAGCGCATCATGCAGACCGGCAACTCGCTGCGCGACTCGGCCGTGGCCGCCGTCGATGCCATCTGGCACGTAGCAATCTACGCCATCAGCTCCCTGGTGCTGTTCGCCGAAGCCGACTGGCGCCTGATGATCCCGCTGGTCACCTGGATCATCGCCTACAGCCTGGCGCTGCGCTACTTCGTGCCACGGGTCAAGGAACGCTCGGTCATCTCGTCCGAGGCGCGCTCCAAATTGATGGGCCGCATCGTTGATGGCTACACCAATATCACCACCTTGAAGCTGTTCGCCCACACCCAGTCCGAACAGGAGTACGCCAAGGAAGCGATCATCGAGCAGACCGAAAAAACCCAGCTGGCCAGCCGCGTGGTCACCAGCATGGACGTGGTCATCACCACCATGAACGGCCTGCTGATCGTCACCACCACCGGCCTGGCCCTGTGGCTGTGGACGCAGTCGCTGATCTCGGTCGGTGCCATTGCCCTGGCCACCGGCCTGGTGATCCGCATCGTCAACATGTCCGGCTGGATCATGTGGGTGGTCAACGGCATTTTCGAGAACATCGGCATGGTCCAGGACGGCCTGAAAACCATCGCCCAACCGCTGGCGGTGATCGACCGCGAAAACGCCCCGCGCCTGAGCGTGCCCCACGGCGAAGTGCGCTTCGAACAGGTCGACTTCCACTATGGCAAGAGCAGCGGCATCATCGGTGGCCTGAACCTGGTCATCAACCCGGGGGAGAAGATCGGCCTGATTGGCCCGTCCGGTGCCGGCAAATCGACCCTGGTCAACCTGCTGCTGCGCCTCTACGACCTGCAAGGCGGACGCATCCTGATCGACGGCCAGAACATTGCCGAAGTGGCCCAGGAAAGCCTGCGCGAACGCATCGGCATGATTACCCAGGACACCTCGCTGCTGCACCGCTCGATCCGCGACAACTTGCTGTATGGCAAGCCCGATGCCACTGACCAAGAGCTCTGGGACGCGATCCGCAAGGCCCGCGCCGACGAATTTATCCCGCTGCTGTCGGACGCCGAGGGCCGGATTGGCCTGGATGCCCACGTCGGTGAGCGCGGGGTGAAACTCTCCGGCGGGCAACGCCAGCGCATCGCTATCGCCCGGGTCCTGCTCAAGGACGCACCGATCCTGATCATGGACGAAGCCACCTCGGCCCTGGACTCGGAAGTGGAAGCGGCCATCCAGGAAAGCCTGGAAACCCTGATGCAAGGCAAGACGGTGATCGCCATCGCTCACCGCCTGTCCACGATTGCCCGAATGGACAGGTTGGTGGTCCTGGAAAAAGGCCAGATCGCCGAGAGTGGCAGCCATGCCCAGTTGCTGGCACATGGCGGCCTGTACTCACGATTGTGGCAGCACCAGACCGGAGGTTTCGTAGGTATCGACTGATTTCGGACTACTAACGGCGCTATCAATTCCGAACAATTCTGACAGTTTTTTCTATCTTGCTGGCCGTGTATCACAATCCTGCTGTACTGCAATCAGGGTCCAGGAGGGCCCTGACATCAGACTGCAGGGAAGCATCACACCCGTTGATTTAGAAGGACGCGTTCATGTCTCTGTTCAGACGTTCCGTTACGGAAGGGTTGGGTACGTTTTGGCTGGTGTTGGGTGGCTGCGGGAGTGCCGTTCTGGCCGCAGCCTTCCCGGATGTCGGAATCGGCCTGTTGGGTGTATCGCTGGCCTTCGGGCTTACTGTGTTGACCATGGCATTTGCCATTGGCCATATCAGCGGCTGTCACCTCAACCCGGCGGTCACCGTGGGCTTGGTGGTCGGCGGCAGGTTTGCGGCCAAGGAGATGCCTGCGTATATCGTCGCGCAAGTCATTGGCGGCGTGGTGGCAGCGGCCTTGCTGTACTTCATTGCCAGCGGCAAACCGGGTTTCGAACTGGCGGCGGGGCTGGCATCCAATGGTTACGGTGAACATTCGCCGGGCGGCTATTCAATGGCGGCGGGGTTTGTCACTGAACTGGTGATGACCGCGATGTTCGTGCTGATCATCCTCGGCGCCACCGACCGTCGTGCACCGGCTGGCCTGGCGCCCATCGCCATTGGCCTGGGGCTGACGCTGATCCACCTGATCTCCATTCCGGTCACCAACACCTCGGTCAACCCGGCCCGCAGCACCGGCCCTGCGCTGATTGTCGGCGGGTGGGCAATCCAGCAACTGTGGCTGTTCTGGCTGGCGCCGATCCTTGGCGCGGTGATCGGTGGCATCACCTACCGTTGGCTGGGCAAGGAAGAAAAGGCCTGATCCAACCGCGATGCACCTTGTAGACGCTGGCTTGCCGGCGATAACGGACTAACTGCCAGCACATCATGGGCAGATACACCGTCATCGCCGGCAAGCTGGCCCCTACACCTGTCGATAAGGCAACGCCAAACGCGCCTCCTCGGCATACGCCAGAATCCCCACCCGCTCGCGTTCCAGGAAATCCGCCACAGCGGTTTTCAAGCCTGGATGGCGCAAGTAGTGCCAGGAATGGGTAATCACCGGCTCAAACCCACGAATCAACTTGTGCTCGCCCTGGGCCCCGGCGTCGAAACGCTGCAGGCTATTGGCGATCGCGTAGTCCATGCCTTGATAGAAGCAGGTCTCGAAATGCAGCCGGTCAAATTCGCCCAGGCAGCCCCAATAGCGGCCATATAGGCTGTCGCCTCCGACCAGGCTGAACGCCATGGCCACCGGCCGCGCCCCTTGCTTGGCCAGCACCACCCGTATCGCCTGCGGCATGCGTTCGGCCAGCAGGCTGAAAAACGCGCGAGTCAGGTA
Organism: Pseudomonas sp. MF5691; assembly: GCF_016405645.1. Classification (NCBI taxonomy): domain Bacteria; kingdom Pseudomonadati; phylum Pseudomonadota; class Gammaproteobacteria; order Pseudomonadales; family Pseudomonadaceae; genus Pseudomonas; species Pseudomonas sp. MF5691. Next base: position 175,912 of record NZ_JAEKDC010000007.1, on the reverse strand, counting down.
TGGCGACTGCCGGCGCACGGCGTAGGTGTTGGCGTAGCAGGCGTAGACAAAATCCCACTGGGCCTCGCTCAGCTCATGACCTTGCAGCCACTCGAACTCGATGCCCTGCCCCGCGACCTGTTCGCGCTCCTTGCGCATCTGTTTGCGTTTGCGCGAACTCAGGGCGTCGAGGAAGTCCTGGAAGTCGCGATAACTGCGGTTCTGCCAGTGGAACTGGCAACCCAGACGCGCAAGCCAACCGGGTTGCAGGCCCAGGGCGGCATCGGCCAGGGCATCGGTGAAGTTGATATGGGCACTGGAAAGGCCTTCGATTTCCAGGTAACCAGGCAGGCTCTGGAGCAACTCCAGGCCGTCCGCACCATTGGCCACCAGCAAGCGCGGCCCGCTGACCGGGCTGAAAGGCACTGCTGTCAGCAGTTTGGGGTAGTACTCGATGCCCGCGCGTGCGCAAGCGTCAGCCCAGCCATGGTCGAACACGTATTCGCCATAGGAGTGCCATTTGCGGTAGCTGGGCAGCGCCGCCACCAGCCGCTCTCCCTCGTAATGCAGCAAGTGCTCCGGCTGCCAGCCAGAATGCCGGCCAAGGCTGGCACTGTCTTCCAGCGCACTGAGGAACGCATGGCGCAGAAACGGCTGATCCTCGGGGACCAACGCGTTCCATTCATCAGGCGATACTTCGGACAGGCTATTCAAACGTTTCAACGGCATGCCATTCCCCGACGGTAAACGCTCGCTCACAATATTCAGGCCATTCTGACAGAACCCGCCGCCCGCGCGGGCAGCAAAAAAAAACCCCGCCAATCGGCGGGGTAAAAAAGAGGATCGCGCTTTAACGGATGAAGAAAGAGCGCGTTGGAGCGGTATGACCGTTGCTTAGAACACGTACTGCACACGACCGACGATGGAATCACCGCTGTCATCGCCATTGGCGTTGGTGATCTTGTCGGTGCTGACCTTGCTGTAGTTCAGGGACAGCTTGACCGCTTCGTTGGCGTACCAGTTCACACCCAGGGTGTTGACGTTGGCCTTGGCATCGCCGGTTTCGCGGGTAGCGCTGCTGACGACGATGTTTTTGTCGTCAACCTTGATGTTGTCGTAGCGGTAGAACACTTCCCAGGCGCCGTACTGCTTGTTCTCAGGCTTGATGGCGTCGAACTTGCCGCCGTCGAGCTTGTAGGCACGGGATTCGCCGGTCAGGGTGTAGGCCAGTTGGCCGTAGAAACCGCTGGTTTTCACGTCCTGGTAGGCATTGCTGTCAGCTTTCATCTTGCGGCTCAGGGCTTCAGCCTGCACCGAGAATGGACCGCTGGCGAAGGCAAATTCACCCCCGAATACCGTGTCGGTATCGTAGGCGCCAACCGCCGTCAGGTTGCTGGCGTTCAGGCCCACACCACCGCCGAAAGTCGCGCGGTTGCCGTTGGAGCCGGCATCGTTACCACCGGTAGTTGCTACACCACGGGCGCCGAGACGCGGACGGATCCGCGAGTCGAAGGCGGCGTCGTTCAGGTCACGTGCCGCCAGGTTCAAGCCGAAGTGCAGGACGTTGCCGCCTTTGTTCATCGGTGCCAACACGATACGGCCGTTGAATTGCTTCACGCCCTTGCCGTCTTCGTCGTTGATGTCCTTGGAAGCCAGGCTGGCGGAGCCGTAGAACATATCAGCCGCAGTGCCGCTGACCTGGATGCCCATGCCGTTTTCGTGGGTGTTGACCCAGTCTGCAACCTCGTAAGCCGAGTTACGCTCCATGGCGGTGATCCACTTGGAGCTGGTGGCTTTTTCCAGACCGAAATCCGGGTCAAAGCGACCGACGCGGATGGTCACCGGCTTGAAGCCCACATAGGACATGGACGCTTCGTCGAAGTAACCGTCGTCGGAGTTACCCGAGTTGTGGGAGAAGTCGTAGCTGAGTTGGTATTTGAAATCCTTGTAGACGGTGCCACCCAGCTCCAGGAAGGCGCGACGGAAGTAAGCAGCGTCGCCCGAGTCACCGTTCTTGGTGTAGAAGCCGTCAAATGTGCCGTAATCGGCTTGCAAGCGACCACCCAGCTTGAAGCTGAAGTTCTGGTCGGTGGTAGCAACCTCAAGGCCGCCCTTGGTTTTGACAACGATATCGGCGCCGTCAGTAGTGACAGTACCAGCGAAAGCCTGGGCGGTAACGGCCAGGGCCAGGGCGCTGGCCGCGAAACCGGCGAAGTGCTTACGGATCATCGAAGAATTCCCCTAATTGGTGGTCTTTTGCGTTGGAAAACACACGGGTTCTGGCCCGCTGGTGTTGGGAGGGGATCTTGGCGAGGGGATATTTCAGACAAGTTGCCGCAAGATAAATATTTTATTACAAGGGAACTTTCTTACAACCACTGGGAATAAGCGCAACCCTACGGCCGGCGTGGGTTTGAGCAGAAAAAGTACGAGAAATGCCAGGTGAAAAAAAGGTGAAAAAAACTTACAAACCTGCAATGTTTTTCACCGAAAGGCTTTTCAAAGACGTAAAAAAGCCCACGACGATGACGTCGCAGGCCTTGGGAAGCGCAGACAGCTCTGGGGTCAGGAGTTGCGTTTACGCTCCGAAGCCAGGCGTTCAGCCAACGCCTCGGCATCGCTCACCGGCGGTTCGGGCAGGAGGCGCAAGGTGGCCTGCATCAGGCGCATCTGGCGAATGAAGCGCCGGCAATTGGCACAAAACATCAGGTGATGGCGCATCAACAGGCGCTCACGAAAGGTCAGTTGCCCATCGAGAAAATCGCTGGAGCGCGCCACTTGTTCTTTGCAGGTCAACATTCGCCGGTTTCCTCGAAATGCTCCACCGTAGCGAAGACTTTAAGCCGCGCCCGGTGCAGCAGTACACGCACATTGGAGAGCGAGATCTGCAGAAGATTACAAATCTCCTCCAGCTCCAGCCCCTGGCGCTCGCGCAACAGCAGCACGCTGCTTTGCAGCTCGGAAAGGCTCAGCAAGGTGTGCTCCAGACATTCACGCAGCTCGTTTTCGGTGAGCAGCGCCTCGGGAGTGTCCTGGTGCCAGGCAAAGGGCGCAATCAGCCAATGCTCATCACCGGCGGCAAAGCGCTCATCGCCGATGGTGCCGTGGGGCGACGGCAGGTCGTCCAGCAACACCTCGCGACGGTTCTGCTTGTAGCGCCCCTTGGCCGAGTTGGCGGTGATGGTCAGCAGCCAGGTCTTGAGGCTGGAACGCCCCTCAAACCGGGCAAGGCTGCGCACTACCGAGAGCCAGGCGTCCTGCACCACCTCGTCGGCATGGCGCTGGCCAACGATGGCGTAGGCCACCGCACGCATCGCGCTCTGGTAGGTGGTGACCAACTCCTTGTAGGCCTGCTGCTCACCCTTGAGCAGGCGTTCAAGCAGGTGCGCGTCGTCGGCTGCTGCCATTCAAAACCTCATTGTGCAAGACGTGACCGCAATTGCCTGGCTCTTAGCGCTTGCGCAGGATCACGCTGCCAATCGAATACCCGGCGCCAAACGAGCTGAGTACCGCCAGCGCGCCCTTGGGCAGGTCGTCCTGGTAGGTGTGGAACGCAATCACCGAACCTGCCGAACTGGTGTTGGCGTAGGTATCGAGAATCACCGGTGCTTCTTCGATCTCGGCTTCACGGCCCAGCAGCTTCTTGACGATCAGATGGTTCATGCTCAGGTTTGCCTGGTGCAGCCAGAAGCGTTTCACATCGGTAACGCTCAACTGGTTTTCCGTCAGGTGCTGGCCGATCAATTCGGCAACCATCGGGCAGACATCACGGAAGACTTTGCGGCCTTCTTGCACGAAAAGCTTGTCTGGTGCACCAATCCCCTCTTCCGCCGCGCGGTTGAGGAAGCCGAAATTGTTGCGAATGGTATTGGAAAACTTGGTCAGCAACTTGGTGCTCACCACGTCGAACTGGTGCTCGGACGTCGCCAGGTCGGCACGCTCCAGAATCACCGCAGTCGCCGCGTCGCCAAAGATGAAGTGGCTGTCACGGTCACGGAAGTTCAGGTGGCCGGTGCAGATCTCCGGGTTGACCATCAGGATCGCCCGGGCCTGGCCCAGCTGGATGCTGTTGCAGGCGTTCTGGATACCGAAAGTCGCCGAAGAACACGCCACGTTCATGTCAAAACCAAAACCCTGGATGCCCAGGGCTTCCTGGACTTCGATGGCAATGGCTGGATAGGCGCGTTGCAGGTTGGAGCAGGCGACGATCACCCCGTCGATATCGGCGGCGGTCTTGCCGGCACGCTGCAGGGCTTGCTCGGCGGCGCCCACGGCCATCTGGCAGAGGATCGACCACTCGTCGTTGGATCGCTCCGGCAGGCGGGGGGTCATGCGCTTGGGGTCGAGGATGCCGTCCTTGTCCATGACAAAACGGCTCTTGATACCCGAAGCCTTTTCGATAAAGGCGGCGCTGGATTCGGTCAACGCCTGAACGTCGCCCTGCTCGATGGCCACGGCGTTGTCGGCATTGAACTGTTGAACGTAAGCATTGAAAGACTGCACCAGCTCTTCGTTGGAGATGCTGTTGGCCGGGGTGTACAGGCCTGTGCCGCTGATGACGACGTTATGCACGGTCGTTCCTCTAAATCTGTTCAGGCAGAAGGGATTGGTACCTTCGTACCAAACCGTAAGTCGCTCTAGTCCGCCGCGCGGACATCAAACGGGGAAACGCTTTGTCCCGGCGCGTCGAGGCTGATACAGCCAATCTAGACGATCCCGGCATTTATAGCGGCGAAGTTTGCCATAAACCGGGGGGTTTGGCGCCTGTCACGCGCACACCCGCCCCCGGCACTACAGGTCAAGGTTCGACCTGGCTCCACTGTTTACTCAAGCGCTTATCGGAAATCGGTGCCTTGGTGCCCAACTGCTGGGCAAACAACGACACCCGGTATTCCTCCAGCCACCAGCGGTAAAGCGCCAGCTGCGGATCGCGCTTGCCTTCCTGGGTGTGCTTGTTCAGGCGCGTCTGGTACTGGCTCCACAGGCCACTCAACTCGCTGCTCCAGACCCGGTCCTTCTGCACTTGGCTGGGCAGTTTTTCCAGGCGTAGCTCGATGGCCTTGAGATAGCGCGGCAGTTCCTTGAACCACTGCGCCGGGGTTTCGCGCACAAAGCCCGGGTACACCAGGTTGCTTAGTTGCTGCTTGATATCGTTGAGTGCCACGGCCTGGGCCAGGTCGATCTTGCCCTTGAAACGTTTTTGCAGGCCATGCCACAGCTTCAATACTTCCAGGGTCAGGCGCGCCAGGCGTTCAGCGTGCTCGGTCCAGCTACCACGCTTGCGCTCGGCCAGGGCTGCCAGCCCCGCGCCATCCCGGGGCAGACTGGCCTCGCCTTCCAGCACGCAGGTGTCGAGGCTGGCCAGCAAAATGTCTTCCACCAGGGCGTCGATACGTCCCAGCTCGCGGTACATCAGCCCCAGCTCGGTAAGGCCCGGCAGCTTGCCGCGCAGGAATTTTGCCGGTTCGGCCAATTGCTGCATCAACAAGCGCTGCAAGGCGCGGCGATGCTGGAACTCGGCTTCGGCGGCCGTGGAGAAACGTCCTTCCTTGACCGTGCCGTTTTCTTCTACCAGCGCCGGATACACCGTCATCGACAGGCCCGCAATCTTCTGCTGGGTAGTCTCGGCAACCGCCGCGAAGACCTTGGCCTCCACCGGCTGCTGGCTTTTGGCAGTTTGCGGCACTGCCAGGGCGGCCTGGCTGGCTTCGACAAACCGCGCAGTCAGCGCTGCCAGGTCGCGGCCCTCACCGAGGAACTTGCCCTGGGCATCGACCACTTCCAGGTTCATCTTCAGGTGGTTTTCCACCTGCTGCGCGGCTTCGCTCCAGGCTTCGTCGCTGACCCGCGCGCCGGTCATGCGCAACAGCTCACGCCCCAGCGCCTGGGGCAGCGAGCCCTGGGCAAATTCGATCCGTTGCAGCGCGGCCTTGACGAAGTCCGGCACCGGCACGAAGTTCTTGCGCAGGGCCTTGGGCAGGTTGCGCACCAGGGCAATGCACTTGGCTTCGATCAGCCCGGGCACCAGCCACTCCAGGCGCTCGGCGGGCAAGGCCGGCAACAGCGGTGCGGGCACGCGCAAGGTCACACCGTCGCGCGGGTGGTTGGGTTCAAAGTGATAACTCAAGGCCAGGGCCAGGTCGCCCAGGTGCAAGGTGTCAGGGTAATGGGCGGCGGTGACTTCACTGGCTTCGCGGGCCAGCACGTCTTCTTCGCGCATGATCAGCAGTTGCGGGTCTTTCTGGCTGGTGATCTTGTACCAACTGTCGAAGGTCGCCGTCTGGTGGATCTCTGCCGGCAGGCGCGCGTCGTAGAAGGCGTACAGGGTTTCTTCGTCAGCCAGGATATCGCGGCGCCGGGCCTTGGCTTCCAGTTCGTCCAATTGCTCCAGCAGCTGTTGATTGGCAGTCAGGCACTTGGCCCGGGACTGGATCTCGCCACGCACCAGGCCTTCGCGGATAAACAGCTCGCGGGACACCACGGGGTCCACCGGCCCGTAATGCACGGGCCGGCGCCCCACCACAATCAGGCCGAACAGGGTGATCTGTTCAAAGGCCACGACCTGGCCGCGCTTCTTCTCCCAGTGGGGTTCGAAGTGGTTTTTCTTGATCAGGTGCCCGGCCAATGGCTCGATCCAGTCGGCATCAATCTTGGCCACCATGCGCGCATACAGCTTGGTGGTCTCCACCAGTTCGGCGGTCATCAACCATTGCGGGCGCTTCTTGCCGATGCCCGATGACGGATGAATCCAGAAGCGCCGCTGGCGGGCGCCGAGGTAGTCGCCGTCTTCGGTTTTCTGGCCGATCTGGCTCAACAGGCCGGACAGCACCGCCTTGTGCAGTTTCGCGAAGTCCGCCGGTTCCTTGTTGACCGTCAACTGCATATCACGGCAGATCAGGCTCAACTGGCGATGGGAGTCGCGCCACTCACGCAGGCGCAGGTAATTGAGGAAGTTCTTGCGGCACCAGTTGCGCAGCGGGCTGGCGGTCAGTTCCTGGCGCTGCTCTTCAAAGCCGCGCCACAGATTGACCAGCCCGGCGAAGTCCGAATCGGGATCCTTCCATTGCGCGTGGGCCTGGTCGGCCGCTTGCTGGCGCTCCGGCGGGCGCTCGCGCGGGTCCTGGATCGACATGGCACTGGCGACGATCAGCACTTCCTGCAAACTGCCGAGCTTGGCCGCTTCCAACAGCATGCGGCCCATGCGCGGGTCCACCGGCAGGCGCGCCAGTTGCCGGCCCAGGGGTGTCAGCTGGCTGTTACGGTCCACCGCCGAGAGTTCCTGCAGCAGGTTGAAGCCATCGCTGATGGCCTTGCCATCCGGCGGCTCGATAAACGGGAAGTCGGTAATTTCACCCAGGCGCAGGTGCAGCATCTGCAGGATCACCGCCGCCAGGTTAGTGCGCAGGATCTCCGGGTCGGTAAATTCCGGGCGCCCGATAAAATCTTCTTCGCTGAACAGGCGCACGCAAATGCCCGGCTCGACCCGACCGCAGCGGCCCTTGCGCTGGTTGGCGCTGGCCTGGGAAATCGCCTCGATCGGCAGGCGCTGGACCTTGGCCCGGTAGCTGTAGCGGCTGATGCGTGCGGTGCCGCTGTCGATCACATAGCGGATGCCCGGCACGGTCAGCGAGGTTTCCGCGACGTTGGTTGCCAGCACCACGCGCCGCCCCGGATGGGACTGGAAAATACGCTGCTGCTCGGCCGGCGACAGGCGCGCGTACAACGGCAGGATTTCCGTGTGCTTGAGCTGGGCCTTGCGCAGCATATCGGCGGCATCGCGGATCTCGCGCTCACCGGGCAGGAACACCAGCACATCGCCTGGGCTCTTGCGCTCGCTGCGTTCAAAGGCGGCGATTTCATCAAGGGTGGCAAGGATCGCCTGGTCCACGGTCAAGTCGTCTTCGACGCGGTTGCCTTCCTCGTCCTGCTCCAGGGTCAGCGGGCGATACCAGGTTTCCACCGGGAACGTGCGCCCGGAGACCTCGACAATCGGCGCATCGTCGAAGTGCTTGGAAAAGCGCTCCAGGTCGATGGTCGCCGAGGTGATGATGACTTTCAGGTCCGGGCGGCGTGGCAGCAGGGTCTTCAGGTAACCAAGCAGGAAGTCGATGTTCAGGCTGCGCTCGTGGGCTTCGTCGACGATGATTGTGTCGTAGCGCTCGAGGTATCGGTCGTTCTGGGTTTCGGCCAGCAGGATGCCGTCGGTCATCAGCTTGATCAGGGTGTTGGCGTCGCTCTGGTCCTCGAACCGCACCTGATAGCCCACCAGCGCCCCCAGCGGGGTGGCCAACTCTTCCGCGACCCGGCTCGCCACACTGCGCGCGGCGATCCGCCGGGGCTGGGTATGGCCGATCAAGCCGTACTGGCCGCGACCGATTTCCAGGCAGATCTTCGGCAACTGCGTGGTTTTACCCGAGCCGGTTTCGCCCGCGATGATCAGCACCTGATGCTTGAGCAACGCCGCCTTGATCTCGTCGCGCTTGGCGGCGATGGGCAGGCTGTCGTCATAGCGGACCTGCGGCACGCTGGCCGCGCGCGCCGTGACCTGGGCACAGGACGCCTGCATGCGCGCCACCCACTGCGCCAGCTTCTCCTCATCGGGCTTCTTGCGCAGCTCAAGCAACTGCCGACGCAAGCGGTGGCGGTCGGCGAGCATGGCGTGATCGAGGTTTTTCAGGAGTTGGTCGATAGCGGGCGCTTGGTCAGTCATCAGGTACTTTGAAGGTCGTCTATTTATGCACGGCCGGCAATTGTGGCAGAAAAGCGCACACAACGTTAAAGGCCGCGTAAATCACGCGTGGGAGCTGTCGAGCCCCGGCGAGGCTGCGATGACGGCGGCACGGCCAACATCAATGCTGCCAGGCCCAGCGCTATCGCAGCCTCGCCGGGGCTCGACAGCTCCCACAGGGTTTAGCCCCTATTCGTTATCCAGGCCCTTGCGCCGATACGGGAACACATCAATCACCTTCCCCGCCCGAATCGCCTCCTGCAGGCCTTTCCAGTAGTCGGCGTTGTACAACTCGCCGTGCAGCTCATCGAACAAACGCCGTTGCCCGGCATCGGCAAACAGAAATGGCGGGAACTCTTCGGGGAACACGTCCAGCGGGCCGATGGAGTACCAGGGCTCGGAGGCCATTTCATCTTCCGGGGTGCGCGGTGCCGGGATATGGCGGAAGTTGGCTTCGGTGAGGAAGCAGATCTCGTCGTAGTCGTAGAACACCACGCGACCATGACGGGTGACGCCAAAGTTTTTCAGCAGCATGTCGCCGGGAAAGATATTCGCCGCCGCCAATTGCTTGATGGCCAGGCCGTAGTCTTCGAGGGCTTCGCGCACCTGGGCCTCGTTGGCGTTCTCCAGGTAGAGGTTGAGCGGAGTCATGCGCCGCTCGGTCCAGCAGTGGCGAATCAGTACCGTGTCGCCTTCCACCTCGACTGTGCCGGCAGCCACTTCCAGCAATTCGGCCAGGCATTCAGGCTCGAATTTGCTCAAGGGGAAACGGAAGTCGGCAAACTCCTGGGTATCGGCCATGCGCCCGACCCGGTCGACACTTTTCACCAGGCGGTACTTCTCGATCACCGTGGCGCGGTTGACGTTTTTCGATGGCGAGAAACGGTCCTTGATGATTTTGAACACCGTGTTGAAACCCGGCAGGGTGAACACGCTCATGACCATCCCGCGCACGCCCGGGGCCATGATGAACTGGTCATCGGTGCTGGCCAGGTGGTTGATCAGCGCCCGGTAGAACTCCGACTTGCCGTGTTTGTAGAAGCCGATGGAGGTGTACAACTCGGCGATGTGCTTGCCCGGCAGGATGCGTTTGAGAAAGCCGATGAATTCCGCCGGCACCGGCACATCCACCATGAAATAGGAGCGGGTGAACGAGAAGATGATCGACACATCGGCTTCATCGGTGATCAACGCGTCGATGCGGATACCCTGCCCTTCGCGGTGCAGCAGCGGAATCACCAGCGGCCACTGTTCATCGCGGGTGTAGAGGCGGCCCACCAGGTACGCGCCCTTGTTGCGATAGAGCACCGAGGAAAACAGCTCGACGTTGAGGTCCGGATCCTTGCACACCCAGTCCGGCAGGTTCTCGCGCAGTTGTGCTTCCAGGCGCTGCAGGTCGGCAGGCAGGTCGGCGTAGGGCTCGCTGAAGCGGTAGTCGCTGAAGATCTGCTCGAGCATGCCCGCCAGTTGGCCCTGGGGCTTGTAGGTACGGGTTTGCGCAGCACGGGCGCGGCGCAGGCTCGGGCGGGTGGTATGGATGAACATGCAGCCGTCGCTGATCAGGTCGTGGCTGAACAGCCCGCAAAAGATCGAGTTGTACCAGGTCTCGGACAGCTCATCGTCAAACCGCAGGTCGATCAGGCTGATATAGGCACTCTTGACCAGGGGCCAGGACTGGATGTCCAGCAGCGCGCCCTCGTCGAAGGTAGCCCGCAAACGCGTGGTGACTTCGCCGACCTTCTCTTCATACAGGTTGATCCGCGCCGCCGAGGCCGTTTGCGCCTCTTGCCACTGGGCCTTTTCAAAACGCTCACGGGCGCCGTCGGTGATCTGGCGAAAGTGTTCGCGGTAATCGTCGAAGCCATCGAGGATCATCTGGGCGATGGACTGCGCGGTGTCGATGGCAGACGTTTGCTGCGGCATGTCGGAGACCTCTGCGGGCATTCGGAAGACCTGAGATTAGCCAGTGTCCGCAGCCAGGAGAAGTACAATTTTTGCTGGGAGCTGTGTCCCGGATAGAGGGGCTTCAAACCCTGGCCGTGCACCTCAGTGGCTGGGTGACGCGCTTTATTGTGCAGTGGATACGTAAAAGATTGTGTCAGGCAGGCCCCTGGGCAACACTCTCGCCCTGGTTAAGAAGGAGTTGTCCGTGAGACCTGTCGACACCCTGTACCTGCTGGTACTGGCCGCCATCTGGGGCGCGAGCTTTTTGTTCATGCGAATCATCGCACCGGAAATCGGTACGCTGCCCACGGCGTTTTTCCGCGTTTCGATAGCCGCCGCCGGCCTGCTGGTGATCCTGGCCCTACTGCGGGTGCGCTGGGACTTCCAGGGCAAGTTCAAGACCGTGCTGTTGCTGGGGGTGATCAACTCGGGCATTCCCGCCACCATGTATTCGGTGGCGGCCCAGGTCTTGCCGGCGGGTTACTCGGCGATTTTCAATGCGACGACGCCGTTGATGGGGGTGTTGATTGGCGGGCTGTTTTTCCATGAACGGCTGACCCCCTCGAAGATCGCCGGGGTGTGCCTGGGGCTGTTCGGCGTAGGCATCCTGACGCGGGCCGGGCCGGTGGCATTTGACCTGGAACTGCTGATGGGCGCCCTCGCCTGCCTGTTGGCCACCACCTGCTACGGCTTCGCCGGCTTCCTGGCGCGCCGCTGGCTGGATCAACAGGGTGGCCTGGACAGCCGTCTTTCAGCACTGGGCAGCATGCTCGGCGCCACATTGTTTCTCTTACCCTGGTTTGGCTGGAACGCCATCAGCCATCCGCCGGCCAGCTGGGGCGGCTGGAATGTGTGGTTGTCGTTGCTGGGCCTGGGGCTGCTGTGTACGGCGTTCGCCTACATCTTGTACTTCCGTTTGCTGACCTCCATCGGGCCAGTGAAGTCGATGACGGTCACCTTCATGATTCCGCCATTCGGCGTGTTGTGGGGGGCGTTGCTGCTGGATGAGCCATTGTCCATGGCGCACCTGTATGGCGGGATGTTGATCGCGGGGGCATTGTGGCTGGTGCTGCGGCCGGGGAAATTGATCAAAGCTGTGTAGGAGCCGGCTTCCGGCTCCTACACAGGGGGATCATGCTTTACGGAAGACGAATACCAACCCAATGATGATCAAACCCATCCCCAGCACGCTCAGCACTGCCAGCCGATTGCCGAAGATCAGGTAGTCCATCACCGCAGTGACTGCCGGCACCAGGTAGAACAGGCTGGTGACATTCACCAGGTTACCCCGTGCAATCAGGCGGTACAGCAGCAGCGTCGCCAACACAGACACCACCAGCCCCATCCACAGCACCGGCAGGTAGAAGCCGCTGTTGTGCTCGAAAGCAAAGGGCTGGAACGGCACGAACACTGCGCACAACAACAAGCCCGCCAGGTACTGCACCGGCAAGGTGCCCAATGGGTTATCGGTGATGCGCTTCTGCATGATCGAGCCCAGGGTCATGCTCGCCAGCGCCAGCAAACCAAACAGCATGCCGGCCAGGGACATGCCGGCCAGACCGATGCCCTGGTACACCACCATGATCAGGCCCGCCAACCCCAACGCCAGGCCGAACATCCGGCGCCATGAACGCTGGCGCTCCATCAGCACCACGGTGAGGATCGGTTGCACACCCATGATGGTCGCCATCACGCCGGGGGTGACCTTCAGGTCCAGGGCCAGCAGATAAAAAATCTGATAGGCCCCCAATAGCACCAGCCCGGTGGCCGCCGCATACCACAGCGGTTTGCCCGTGCGCGGCAACTGCAGCTTGAGGATCGGCACCAGCAGCACCAGACCCGCCAGGGCAATGGCAAAGCGGATCAACAGGAAGGCAAAGGGTGACGCATGGGCCAGGCCCAACTTGGAGAAAATCGCCCCGCTGCTCCACAGCAGGACAAACAGGCTCGTCGAGGCCGCCGCGGCCACGGATTGTTTCGAAATAACAGACATAAGAACACCTGTAGTCAGGCAAAAAGCCAACTCAGCCAAGGCTGAAATTCAGTAGGTTCGGTACAGGCGGGCAACGGGGAACAGCGGTTTGCTGATCAGCCCGAAACGCCAACGCCCGGCGGTGATACGACTGCGTACACCGGCGTGCTACTGACAGGTGGGGGGTAATGACTGATCTGCACAAGCTGCTGATTCCCGCACGGCACGACTGCAGCGTTGACCGCTGAATCGACTACCGCTATGCATGGGGATGCAGGCATGGGCTGATCTTTTTTGAAGGGATGAAAGGTGCTGCGAAACACCTGGCGCCGACTATAACCAGCCGGCGACACGCTTTGCAATGGCTTTGCCAAAAGACCAGTAAGGACACGTTGAGAAACCACCTCTAGCCTTGGGAAAAACCAACGCACTCCACTTAAGGAGACTTTCGACTCATGACCGCCAATGCCAAAAACACGCGACGCCTTGCGATTCCAGCTCTACCGATCCAAAGCCTTACGCCTTGCTACTGCATCGACGCATCTCCCCTCTATCAAAACCTGGGCTTTGACTTCGATTCACGGAGCAGGCTTGTGATAGCGGTAGAGAACGAATAGCTTCGAAAACATGTTCAATTAATGATCAATTGTGGAGGCTGCATGGGAGAACGTATAAAAAAACCGCTCATACGAGCGGTTTTTTTGAACCCATCAGCCAAATAACCAATACACCAACGCCACAACCACCACCGCCGCCAACACCGGCCGCATGATGCGATAGGCTTTGGGATGCTTGCGCTTCCACTGCTTGACCACCCCACTGAAGCGATCGCTGAAGCTCTTGCTCCAGGCATAGGCCTGGTTGATCCCGCCCACGCGCTCGTCATCCAGATTCTGTGGCGCGGTTGCACGGCCTAGCTGGGCACTGACCCAACGGTTGATGCGGGTCATCAGCCGGTTGCTCAGTGGTCGCTCGATATCACAGAACAGAATCACCCGGGTCTTCTCGGTTTCGTTCTTTACCCAGTGCACGTAGGTTTCGTCGAACATCACGTCTTCGCCATCACGCCAGGCGTAGATCTGGCCATCGACGAAAATGCGGCAGTCGTCGGAATTGGGTGTCGACAACCCCAAGTGATATCGCAGGGAGCCGGCAAACGGATCGCGATGGGGGTTGAGGTGGCTGCCACCGGGCAACAGCGCAAACATGGCGCCCTTGACGTTGGGGATGCTGCTGACCAGGGCCACGGTTTTCGGGCACAGCAGCTCGGCCGACGGCAGCGGTTTGTCGTACCACTTGAGGTAGAAGCGCTTCCAACCTTTCTTGAAGAACGAGCCAAAACCGGCATCGTTGTTCTTCTCGGCGGCGCGGATATAGCCTTCGTCGAACAGGTGCATGGCCTCGTCGCGAATCACTTCCCAGTTGTCCTTGAGCACATCCAGCTCGGGGAACTTGCTGCGGTCCAGGTAGGGCTTGGACGGCACCGCCGAGAAGATGTACATCAAGGCGTTGTAAGGGGCGAACAAGGCCGAATGGTTGACGAACTGGCGCAGCACCGGCAAACGTGCCTTGCCGCGCAAATGCACGTACAGCGTACTGCCGATAAACAGCAACAGCACCGACAGCTTGGCGGCCAAAGAAAAGGTCATGCAGCAACTCCTGGAAATAGCCTCCCGGCAGCGGGAAACCAGACATAGCAGCCGGCCATGATAAACACTCCGGGCCGGAGGAAAAACCCGCGTTATCCAACAATCCGTTTTAAGGGGCCCGCGGCGAACAATCAATTATGCATATGAGGCATAAAACCGGGCTGATATGGATCAACCCGATTTCGGTACACCGACACCTGCAACGTCAGGCCTGGTTTTCCTGATCGGTGAACAGATCGCTGAACAGCATGCTCGACAGGTAGCGCTCACCGGAGTCCGGCAGGATCACCACGATGGTCTTGCCCTGCATTTCCGGTTTCTCGGCCAGACGCACCGCCACCGCCATGGCCGCGCCACAGGAAATCCCGCACAGGATGCCTTCCTCCTGCATCAACCGCAGGGCCATGGCCTTGGATTCGTCGTCACTGACCAACTCCACCCGGTCCACCATCGACAGATCAAGGTTCTTCGGCACAAAACCCGCGCCAATCCCCTGGATCTTGTGGGGGCTGGGCTTGATCTCTTCGCCAGCCAACGCCTGGGTAATCACCGGCGAGCTGATGGGCTCCACCGCCACCGAGAGGATCGGCTTGCCTGCAGTGTTTTTGATATAGCGCGATACACCCGTGAGGGTCCCGCCCGTGCCAACGCCTGCCACCAGCACATCCACCGCGCCATCGGTGTCGTTCCAGATTTCCGGGCCGGTGGTTTTTTCGTGGATGGCCGGGTTGGCCGGGTTGTCGAACTGGGCCGGCATGAAATAGGTCGCCGGGTCGCTGGCAAGGATTTCACTGGCTTTCTCGATGGCGCCTTTCATGCCCTTGGCCGGCTCGGTCAGCACCAGTTCGGCACCCAGGGCCTTGAGCACCTTGCGCCGCTCGATACTCATGGACGCGGGCATGGTCAGCAACAATTTGTAGCCACGGGCCGCGGCGACAAAGGCCAGGCCAATCCCAGTGTTGCCTGAGGTCGGCTCGACGATGGTCATGCCCGGCTTGAGTTTGCCGCTGCTTTCCGCGTCCCAGATCATGTTCGCGCCGATCCGGCACTTCACCGAATACCCAGGGTTACGCCCTTCGATCTTGGCCAGGATGGTCACGCCACGGGGCGCGATACGGTTGATCTGAACCAGGGGCGTGTTACCGATGGAGTGCGCGTTGTCTGCAAAAATGCGGCTCATGGCGGGGTCCTTTAGGCGGTTTTCAGGAAGGCAACAAGGGTATGCCTCGTACTCCAAGGCGTCCAGTCGAGGAACGTTGCCGCTGCCTGTGTAGTCAATCGCCTATACACAGGGAGGAACAACCTATGAAGCGTCGCTACAGTTGGCCGATATGGACGGTCGCCGGGCTGGTGGTCGTGCTGGTGGCACTGGATATCGCCCTGCCCTACCTGGTGCGCAACTACCTCAATGAAAAACTCGCCGACATGGGCGACTACCGTGGCCAGGTGACCGATGTCGACCTGGCCCTGTGGCGCGGCGCGTACCGGATCAATGGCCTGCAGATCGTCAAGGTCGATGGCAAGGTGCCCGTGCCGTTCGTCAAGGCGCCAGTGATCGACTTGTCGGTCAGTTGGCATTCCTTATGGTACGACCACGCGGTGGTGGCCGAAGTGCAATTCGTCAAGCCGGAACTCAACTTCGTCGACGGCGGCGCCAACAAACAGGCGTCCCAGACCGGTCGCGGCACCGATTGGCGCGCCCAACTGGGCAAGCTGCTGCCCATCACCCTCAACGAAGTGCGGATCGACGACGGCAAGATCGCCTTCCACAACTTCAGCTCCAAGCCGCCGGTCAATATGGGCGCCACCCAGGTCAATGCCAGCTTCTACAACCTGACCAACGTGGTGGACGTCGAAGGCAAGCGCGATGCGCGCTTTGACGGCAAGGCCCTGTTACTGGGGCATGCGCCGCTGGAAGCCAGCGCGACCTTCGACCCGCTGAGCAATTTTGAAGACTTCGAGTTCCGCTTGCGCGCCCGTGATATCCAGCTCAAGCGCATGAACGACTTCGCCTCGGCCTACGGCAAGTTCGACTTCAATGCCGGCACCGGCGACGTGGTGATCGAAGCCCAGGCTGAAAAAGCCCAATTGACCGGCTATATCAAGCCGCTGCTGCGGGATGTGGAGGTGTTTGACTGGCAACAGGACGTGGAGAACCAGGACAAGGGGATTTTCCGCTCGATCTGGGAAGCCGTGGTCGGTGCCAGCGAAACCGTGCTGAAGAACCAGAGCAAAAACCAGTTCGCCACCCGGGTGGAACTCAGCGGCAGCGTTCACCAGCAAGATATCAGCGCGTTCCAGGCGTTTTTGCAGATTTTGCGCAATGGTTTCGTCCAGGCGTTCAACGCCCGCTACGAACAACCCAAACCCAGTGCGGAGTGACCCTGGCGTGACTGGTCATTCAGAGACTGAATAACCCGTCTGCGTTCACAGTCACCGGGGCTGCGCGCTATAGTCGCAGGCATGCTGACTACCGGCGTCATGTTCGAGGATTGAGAAATGAAGTTCGAAGGCACCCAGGCCTACGTTGCCACCGATGACCTGAAACTGGCTGTCAACGCTGCCATCACGCTGGAGCGTCCGCTGCTGGTCAAGGGCGAGCCGGGCACCGGCAAGACCATGCTTGCCGAACAACTGGCCGAATCGTTTGGCGCGCGGTTGATCACCTGGCACATCAAGTCCACCACCAAGGCGCACCAGGGCCTGTATGAATACGATGCGGTCAGCCGCCTGCGCGACTCGCAACTGGGCGTGGACAAGGTCCATGACGTACGCAACTACCTGAAGAAAGGCAAGCTGTGGGAGGCTTTCGAGTCCGAGGAGCGGGTGATCCTGCTGATCGACGAGATCGACAAGGCCGATATCGAGTTCCCCAACGACCTGCTGCAAGAACTCGACAAGATGGAGTTCTACGTCTACGAAATCGACGAGACCATCAAGGCCAAGAAGCGCCCGATCATCATCATTACCTCCAACAACGAGAAAGAGCTGCCGGACGCCTTCCTGCGTCGCTGCTTCTTCCATTACATCGCCTTCCCCGACCGCACCACCCTGCAGAAAATCGTCGACGTGCATTACCCCGACATCAAGAAAGACCTGGTCAGCGAAGCGCTGGACGTGTTCTTCGACGTGCGCAAGGTACCCGGCCTGAAGAAAAAGCCCTCCACCTCCGAGCTGGTGGACTGGCTCAAGCTGCTGATGGCCGACAACATCGGCGAGGCGGTGCTGCGCGAGCGTGATCCAACCAAGGCCATCCCGCCCCTGGCCGGCGCCCTGGTGAAAAACGAGCAAGATGTGCAACTGCTTGAGCGCCTGGCGTTCATGAGCCGTCGCGGCACTCGATAAGGGCTTTTGCCATGCTGCTCAACCTGTTCAATGAAATGCGTGCAGCCAAGGTGCCGGTCTCGGTACGTGAGCTGCTGGACCTGATCAACGCCCTGAAACAACGGGTGACCTTCGCTGACATGGACGAGTTCTATTACTTGTCCCGGGCGATCCTGGTGAAGGACGAACGCCACTTCGACAAGTTCGACCGGGCGTTCGGCGCCTACTTCAATGGCCTGGAGAAACTCGACGACCACTTGCAGGCATTGATTCCCGAAGACTGGTTGCGCAAGGAGTTCGAGCGTTCGCTGAGCGATGAAGAGCGCGCGCAGATTCAATCCCTGGGCGGCCTGGACAAGCTGATCGAAGAGTTCAAGAAACGCCTGGAGGAACAGAAGGAGCGCCACGCCGGCGGCAACAAGTGGATCGGTACTGGCGGCACCAGCCCGTTCGGTTCCGGCGGCTTCAACCCCGAGGGCATTCGCGTGGGCGATGCCGGCAAGCGCCAGGGCAAGGCGGTCAAGGTCTGGGACCAGCGCGAGTACAAGAACCTCGATGACTCGGTGGAGCTGGGCACGCGCAATATCAAGGTGGCCCTGCGCCGCCTGCGTAAGTTTGCGCGCCAGGGTGCAGCCGAAGAGCTGGATATCGACGGCACCATCGACCACACCGCCCGTGACGCCGGCCTGCTGAATATCCAGATGCGCCCGGAACGGCGCAACACGGTCAAGCTGCTGTTGCTGTTCGACATCGGCGGCTCGATGGATGCCCACGTCAAGACTTGCGAAGAGCTGTTCTCGGCCTGCAAGACCGAGTTCAAGCACCTGGAGTACTTCTACTTCCACAACTTCATTTATGAATCGGTGTGGAAGAACAACATGCGCCGCACTTCCGAGCGCACCTCGACCCAGGACCTGCTGCACAAGTACGGCGCCGACTATAAAGTGATCTTTATCGGTGACGCGGCCATGGCCCCCTACGAAATCACCCAGGCCGGTGGCAGCGTGGAGCACTGGAACGAAGAGCCGGGGTATGTGTGGATGCAACGCTTCATGGAGAAGTACAAGAAGCTGATCTGGATTAATCCGTACCCGAAAGACACCTGGGGCTATACCTCGTCGACCAATATCGTGCGGGATTTGATTGAGGACCAGATGTATCCGTTGACCTTGCGCGGGCTTGAAGAGGGGATGCGGTTTCTCTCCAAGTAGGGGGTGGATTCACCGCCGCTATCGCAGGCAAGCCAGCTCCCACATTCAGCATGCATTCACATATTTTGCTTTGTGAATGCAGCCCAAATGTGGGAGCTGGCTTGCCTGCGATGCCTTTAGCGATTCGTAAATCGCTGCAAATAGCTCAGATGCTCGCGATGCGCCGTCTCCTGCATCACCGGCGCCAGCCTCACCTTCTCCCCCGGCAGACACTGGGCCAGGCGCGCCAACGCCAATGGCGTCAACGCCCCCAATCGCGGATAGCCGCCAATGGTCTGGCGATCATTGAGCAATACAATCGGCTGCCCATCCGGCGGTACCTGGATCGCACCCAACGGGATGCCTTCGGAGATCAGCGACGGCCCCTGATACGCCAACGGCGTGCCCAGCAGGCGCATGCCCATGCGGTCGGCGCGGCTGTCCAGGGTCCATTCGGTATTGAAGGCATCGAACAGGCTCTGGCCACTGAACTGGCCGATCTGCGCGCCGAGGATCACGTCCAGGGGCGCGTTGGATTGCAACTGCTCAACCGGCAACTCACGCAACTGACTGCCGGTACCGGAATACACCAGGGACCCACCTTCAGCCAGGGCCCGGCCAAAACCGTCCAGCCCGCCGAGGGCTTCGCGCCCGACACTGGCACAACTGCCCAGCACCTTGGGCGCGTCAAACCCACCCGGCGCCGCCAGGTAAGCCCGTGCACCGCTGTGGGGTTGGGTGAAGCGCAAGCGCTGGCCTTTTTGCAGAATGAAACTGCGGCCTGGGCTGATGGCGCGCTCGTCGATGTACGCGCCCAGGTCCGCGCCGGCCAGGGCCAGCACGCAAAGCTCCTCGGCCTGCACGGTAAAACCGCCCAGGGTGATTTCCACCACCGACGCATCCAGCGGATTGCCCAGCAGCCAGTTGGCCCAGGACATCGACACCCAATCCAGCGCGCCGCCCTGGGTCACGCCCAGATGCCGCACACCAAAACGCCCGGCATCCTGCAACAAGCACAGCGCGGTGCTGGCCTCGATCAACAAGCGGCTCATACCTGGGCCTCCAAGGGCGTGTCATCGCCACCCAGGTTGATAAATTCAGCACGCCCGATGGCTTCGAAACGCACACTGTCGCCCGGCTGCATCAGGCTGTAGCCGTCGCGTTCGCGGTCGAACAATTTGGCCGGGGTGCGCCCGATCAGGTTCCAGCCCCCCGGGGATTCCACCGGATAGGCTGCGGTCTGACGCTCGGCGATGCCGACGCTGCCCGCCGCCACCCGTTTGCGCGGGGTGCCCAGACGCGGCGCCGCGAGTTGCTCTTCCACCAGCCCCATAAAGGCAAAACCGGGGGCAAAACCAAGGGCGAAGACCTGGTATTGATGCTGGCTGTGGCGGCGAATCACCTCGTTGACCGCAAGCCCGCTGCGCTGGGCGAGCAAGGTCAGCTCAGGGCCGACGCTGAGGTCGTACCACACCGGCAAGACATGACACTGCCCGCTGCCCTGGGCCTGGGGCTGCAAGCCCGTGAGGGCCTGATTGATCAGTTCCCGCGCCTGTGCCGGACTCAGCGCCAGCAGGTCGTAATGCACCATCAGGGTCGTGTAGGAAGGCACCAGGTCCACCAGCGCCGCGCCAAACCCCTCGCGCAGGCGGCGCGTGGCAGCGAGCATCCAGGGCATGTTGTCTTCGGCGATCACGTCAAACAGGCGCACCATCAGGCAGTCGATGGCTACCACTTCAATCCGTGGGTTCATGCTGGCGTCAACGCCTGGCGAATACGCTGCACCGCCGCCACCGAGCTGGCGTTATCGCCATGCACGCAGAGGGTGTTGGCCTGCAGCAGCAAGGGGCTGCCGTCGCTGGCAACCAGGGTATCGCCACGGGCAATGGTCAAGGCCTGCTCGAGAATGACCTGTGCATCGTGATGCACCGCGCCCGGCAACTGCCGCGAGACCAGATGCCCGGCGTTGTCATAGGCGCGGTCGGCGAAAGCTTCGAACCACAGGGTCACGCCGTACTCATCCCCCAAGGCCTGGGCGGCACTGTTGTCACGGGTGGCCATCAGCATCAAGGGCAGGCTGGCGTCATACGCCGCCACGGCCTGGATCACTGCACGCAGTTGCGCAGGCTTGGCCATCATGTCGTTGTACATCGCACCATGGGGTTTGACGTAGCTGACCCGGCCACCCTGGGCCCGGCAAATACCATCGAGGGCACCGATCTGGTAATGCAGCAGGTCCTGGATTTCCTGGGGTGCATAGGCCATGGAGCGCCGGCCAAAACCTGCCAGGTCCTGATACGCCGGGTGCGCACCGATCTGCACGCCATGCTGCAACGCCAGGGCGACGGTCTTGCGCATGATGCTCGGGTCGCCGGCGTGGAAGCCGCAGGCGATATTGGCGCAATCAATGAATGGCATGACCTCGGCATCCAGACCCATGGTCCAGGCACCAAAACTTTCGCCGATGTCGCAGTTCAATAGCAGGCGGCTCACGGTGAAGACTCCTGTAGGCTTTATTTTTTTGTAGTGTGGGATCTTTTACCAAGATCTCGCAACGATGTTGTCCTGAGCCCCGACGACGCTTATCGTGAGACAGCCCGATTTTTGGCGCGCAGCCCCTGTTGCGTCCAACTAATAAAAACCGATCCATGCATAAGAAAAAGTTGATCCCATGAATTTGAAGTTCCTCGAAACCTTCGTCTGGGTGGCCCGACTCAAGAGCTTCCGGCTCACGGCAGAGAAGCTGTTCACCACCCAGGCCTCGATCTCCAGCCGCATTGCGGTGTTGGAAGGCGAGTTGGGGGTGAAACTGTTCCTGCGTGACTCGCGTGGCGTGAGCCTGACCCCGGATGGGGTGAAGGTGCTCGAGTATGCCGAGCAGATGATGATCACCATGCAGGGGCTCAAGCAGTCGCTGGAAACCACCAGCAGCAAGGTCGGACGCATCCGTATCGGCGTGATGGACACGGTGATCCATACCTGGCTCAGCCCCTTGGTGACCGAGTTGATGAACCATTTCCCCCTGGTGGAAATCGAGCTGGTCGCCGATACCGCGCTGAACCTCTGCGATCAGCTGCAAAAAGGCTTTCTCGACCTGATCCTGCAAACCGACCTGCTGCGCCAGGAATCGGTGCGCAGCCTGGAGCTGGCCAGCCACCCCATGGGCTGGATCGTCGCCAGCCATTCTATCTACAACCGTGATTACACCTCCCTCGCCGAACTGGCCCAGGAACGGATCATCACCTACTCGAAAAACTCCCATCCGCACCAGGATGTACTGAGCCTGATGCAAGCCCATGGCGTCGCGGCGCCGCGCATGAACTGCGTGAACTCGGTGTCGGCCATCACCCGCTTGCTGCGCGACGGCTTCGGTATCGGCGCGATGCCGCCGGTGCTGGTCAGCGAAGAGTTGGCGCGGGGTGAGTTGATATTGCTGCCCATGGCGCAGCGCTTGCCGAACCTGCAGGTGGTGGTGTCGTGGCGGGTGGGGGTGGAGTTGGTGGAGGAAATCGTCGCGCTGTGCCAAAGCGTAGCGGCGCGGTATGCCGAGGAAGTGGGTGAAGAGCGCATGGTGCTCAACCAGAAGAAACCCGATTAAACCTAGCAGGCGCGGGCTTGTGTGGGAGCTGGTTTGTGTGGGAGCTGGCTTGCCTGCGATGCAAGCACCTCGGTACATCAGTTGCATCGCGGTGACGCTATCGCAGCATGGGTATCTACACAACTACTCTCTGGGTATGTGTACATATCCATTGCTGCGGTCACGGCTGCTTAGGGTTCCGCCCTTACGGCGGCTCACTTTGGAGAAGCGCCAAAGTAAGCAAAACGCTCTTGCCCCACCACTCGGTGCCTCGCCTAGGCTCGGCATGCCCGCAGTCAGGCATTGCTCCGTGGGCCCGCCGCGATCGGCCATCCATGGCCGTGTCGCGGCTACCCCGGCATCCATGCCGGGGTGCCCACTGCGCAATACCTGCCTGCGGCCATCGTGGTTTAACGGGGCGCCTAAGATCAAGATCAAAAGCCAAATCAAAAGCCAGATCAAAAGCCGGATCAAAAGCAGAGCCAGAGCGTGAAGCTGCATTCCTCCCGGTGGGAGCTGGCTCCAACCTTGGGATCTGTGGCGTACTCAGAGGCCTTTGAGGTCCCGCTCTTCAATCGGCCGGCTCTGGCGCAGACGCTTGCCGCCCAGCACCACCCAGTCAATCAAACGGAACAGGCACTCCAGGCCGAACGACAGCAGCATCGCCCCGCCCAATCCCCAGCCCATGGCCTCGGGGGTCAGGAGGATCTGGTAGCTGTAGCCATTCCAGGTTTCCCGGCGGATATCCGGGTCGGCGGCCACCGCCACCTGCAAGGCGCGGATGTACCACGGTCCCTGCATGGCCTGGAACTGCTTGTCCAACGCCACCTGGCGATCGAGCAAACTGCCGAGGCTGTTGGCATCGCTGCGAAATACCGGGTCATCGCTGGCGCGGTAATGGGCGACCAGGGCCTGTAAATCGCCTTTGAAGAACTGCTGCGCAGTGCTTTCAAAACCGCGCAGGCCGGTCTGGGCCTCGATCAAATGGGCCTCGACCCGCTTGGCGTAGTCGTTGATAAACCCCGGGACTTGCACCCCGACCAACAAGCCAATGGCAAACAACACCAGGCGCAGATAGCTGAGCAACATAATCAACGTCCTTATGCAGTTGTGCCCTGGCTGACGCATTCGCCGCGCCGCCACAGGCTCCACTGGCCCGGTTCGTAACGGGTCCAGGTCTCGTTTTCGGTCAAGGGTTCGGTGGCAATCACCGTCACCACATCGTTTGGCGTGGTTTCGGCCTGAAAATCGACGATCACGTCGACATCTTTGAGGCGCGCCGGGCCAAAGGGTGCGCGCCGGGTGATCTGCGCCAGTTTGGTCGAGCAGTAGCAAAACAGCCAATCACCATCACTGAGCAGGCAGTTGAACACGCCCTTGCTGCGGTATTCGGCGCAGGCGGCGATCAGGTCCGGCAGCACCTGCTCGATATCCACGGGCTCGGGAAACGCCTCACGGATGCGGTTGAGCAGGTCGCAGAAGGCGGCTTCGCTGTCGGTATCGCCCACCGGGCGGTAGAACGTGGCCCGGGGCGTGAAGTCGGCGAGTTGACCGTTATGGGCGAAACACCAATTGCGCCCCCACAACTCGCGGACGAACGGATGGGTATTGGACAGGCTCACCTTGCCGACGTTGGCCTGGCGGATATGGCCAATCACCACTTCACTCTTGATCGGATAACGCTGCACCAGCAGCGCCACTTCCGACTCGCTGCTGGCCGCCGGGTCCTGGAACAGCCGCAAGCCACGGCCCTCGTAGAAGGCAATGCCCCAGCCATCGCGGTGCGGCCCGGTGCGCCCACCGCGCTGCATCAGCCCGGTGAAGCTGAACACGATGTCGGTCGGTACGTTGGCACTCATGCCCAATAATTCACACATGCCAGGACTCTCGATGCTGGGCAAACAACGTTAAAGACGCGGTTCGACCCGCATACCACTGACGGGGGCCGGCGCACGGCCATAGGGTTCGTCGTCCTCAGGCTCGGCCGCAACCGCTGCCGCAGCGGCGGCTTTCTGCTCACGCCGGGCCTTGGCGGCACGTTCGATGGGCCAGCGGATCAGCACAAAGACCAGGTACAGGCCAAAGGCGATCATGGCGTACATCAGCAAGTCGGACACCGCCCGCCAGGCGTTATTGCCCACTTTGAGCAACAGATCCAGGGCGGTGATGGCCACGGCCGGGGCGAATTGCTCCTTGACCGGGTCGACAATGGTCGGGCTCAACAGCAGCACCGCCATCAGCAACCGCAGCGGTTCGCGCAGCCAGCGCCAGATCCAGCGGGTCAGGCGAAACCACACCAGCAGGCAGCCCAAAGCGGCGAAGGCGTAGAGGCCCCAAGCGGTCAGATAGTCGTTCTCGGTCATGGTGTCCATGGCAAGGTAGGCAAACAGGCCCGTATGATAACGGCTTTTGAGTGCCACGGCTGCAACGCCGTCGGCCCACCCCCAGACAGAGAGTGATCCATGCCTTCATCGACCCACGCCGCTGCCGCCCCGATTGCCCGCCAGGATTCAGGCCAGGACCCGTACGCCTGGTTGCAGGAGCGCGACAACAGCGAGGTGCTCGACTACCTCAAGGCCGAAAATGCCTGGCAAGAGGCGCAACTTGAGGAGCAGAGCGCGTTGCGCGAAAGCCTGTTCCAGGAAATCAAGGGCCGTATCCTCGAGACCGACCTGTCACTGCCCTCGCCCTGGGGCCCGTACCTGTATTACACACGCACCACTGCCGGTGACGAATACGCGCGGCATTACCGCTGCCCACGCCCGGCCGACGACAGCCAGCAGATCGACGAAAGCGCCGAAGAATTGCTGCTGGACCCGAATGTGCTGGCCAATGGTGGTTTTTTCTCCCTCGGTGCCTTCAGCATCAGCCCGGACCACAAGCGCCTGGCCTACAGCCTGGATACCAATGGCGAAGAGATCTACACCCTGTACGTGAAGGAATTGTCTTCAGGCAAGGTCAGTGAACTGGCCTTCGAAGACTGCGACGGCAGCATGACCTGGGCCAACGACAGCCTGACGCTGTTCTTCGGTGAACTGGACGACACCCATCGCCCGCACAAGCTGTATCGCTATCGGCTGGACGGCACCGCCGCCGAAGAAGTGTTTCACGAGCCCGACGGGCGCTTTTTCCTGCATTGCTACCGCTCCAGTTCCGAGCGCCAATTGCTGCTGTCGCTGGGCAGCAAGACCACCAGCGAAGTCTGGGCCCTGGACGCCGAGCAGCCGCAACAGGCATTTGCCTGCCTGGCGCCACGGGTTGAAGGCCATGAATACGATGTCGACCACGGCAAGCTGGACGACCAATGGACCTGGTTTATCCGCAGCAACCGCGATGGCATCAACTTTGCGCTGTTCCAGGCGGCTGACAACGGCCGCGTGCCCACTGAAGACCAGTGGCACAACCTGATTGCCCACGATGACGCAGTGATGCTCGATGGCGTGACCCTCAACGCCCGGGCCATGACCCTGAGCCTGCGCATTGGCGGCTTGCCGGTAATCGACGTGCACCCACAAGGCCTGCCGACTTACCGCGTGGAATTACCAGACGCGGCCTACAGCCTGTACGTGCAAAACAGCCTGGAATTCGACAGCGACAAGATCCGCCTGCGCTATGAAGCACTCAATCGTCCGGCCCAGGTCCGCCAGTTGGAACTGGCCAGCGGCGCGCAGCAAGTGCTCAAGGAAACCCCGGTATTGGGCGTGTTCAATGCCGACGATTATGTCAGCCAGCGGCTATGGGCCACTTCTGCCGATGGTACCCAGGTGCCGATCAGCCTGGTGGTCAAGCGCGACCAGGTGGGCCAGCCAACGCCGCTGTACCTGTACGGCTACGGCGCCTACGGTTCGAGCCTCGACCCGTGGTTTTCCCATGCGCGCCTGAGCCTGCTGGACCGTGGCGTGGCGTTTGCCATTGCCCATGTGCGCGGTGGCGGCGAATTGGGCGAAGCCTGGTACCGCGCCGGCAAGCAGGAGCACAAGCAAAACACGTTCAGCGATTTTATCGCCTGCGCCGAACACCTGATCGCCGAGGGCCTGACCACCTCCAAACAACTGGCTATCAGCGGCGGCAGCGCCGGCGGGCTGTTGATCGGTGCCGTGCTCAACCAACGCCCGGAGTTGTTCCAGGCGGCGATTGCCGAAGTGCCTTTTGTCGATGTACTCAACACCATGCTCGACCCGGACCTGCCACTGACCGTCACCGAATATGACGAATGGGGCAACCCACAGGAGCCCGAGGTGTATGAGCGGATCAAGGCCTATGCGCCCTACGAAAACGTCAGCGCCCAGGCCTACCCGGCGATGCTGGTGATCGCCGGCTATAACGACAGCCGCGTGCAGTACTGGGAAGCCGCCAAATGGGTGGCCAAGCTGCGGGCCACCAAGACCGACGACAACCTGCTGCTGCTCAAGACCGAACTGGGCGCCGGCCATGGCGGCATGAGCGGGCGTTACCAGGGGTTGCGTGATGTGGCCCTGGAATACGCCTTTGTGTTCAAGGCCCTGGGGCTGGTTTAAGAGCCCGCCGCCTTCGGCTTGCTGTCGTTTTGCTGCAGGCCGGGCAAGGTCTGGTCCTTGGGCGGCTTGGGCATTTCAATCGGTGGCAACGGCACCCCGGCCCCTTGTGGCTTGGGTGCGGTTGGCGGGGTGATTTGCGGATAGGGGGTCGGCGTTGCAGTGCCCGGCGCGCCGGTGGTGGTCGCCGGCGTGTTCGGCACCGGTTGCAACTGCTGGGCATGTGCGGCACCCAATGTGAGCACACTTCCTACAATGACCGCTAGAATGCTGCACTTCATCGATGGCTCCATGGCCTGACTGTTAACCAGTCCCAAGGCTACTCCCAACCGCGCAAGAATGCCCTTCCCAATGAGATTTCCATGAAACGTTTCGTGCTGCTCGACACCACCCCGATCCCCGATAACGGCGGCGCCCTGTGCCTGTTCGAATACGGCGAGGATTTTGTGATCAAGATCCAGGGCGGTGACGGCGGGCAATTGATGAACACGCGCATGCACGGTTCCGAAGATGCCCTGGCAGAGATTCCCTGCCGCAAGGTCGCCGGACGCCCCGGTTCACGGGTATTGATTGGCGGCCTGGGCATGGGCTTCACCCTGGCCTCGGCCCTCAAGCACCTGGGCAAGACGGCCGAAGTGGTGGTGGCTGAATTGGTGCCGGGCGTAGTGGAGTGGAATCGCGGCCCGCTCGGGGAAAAATCCGGCAACCCGCTGCAGGACCCGCGCACCGTGATCCGCCTGGAAGACGTGGCCAAGGTGCTGCAGGCCGAGCCCCAGGGCTTTGATGCAATCATGCTCGACGTCGACAACGGCCCCGAAGGCCTGACGCAGAAAGCCAACAGCTGGCTGTACTCCGCCGGCGGCCTCAGCGCCTGCGCCAAGGCCCTGCGCCCCAAGGGCGTGCTGGCCGTGTGGTCGGCCAGCGCCGACAAGCAGTTCAGCGACAAATTGCGCAAGGCCGGCTTCAAGGCCGAGGAAGTGCAAGTCTTTGCCCATGGCAACAAGGGCACCCGGCATACCATCTGGATTGCCGAGAAACTCAAGGGCTGAAGGGCGCGCCGGTCAGATCGAGCGGCGCAGGCGATTCAGATGCCGCAAACCTTCCAGCACCAGCACCACCACCGCCAGCCAGATGGGCAGGTAGGTCATCCACTGGCCCGGCTTGAGGCTGTCGCCCAGCATCAGCGACACCGCCACCAGCAGCACCGGCTCAGCGTAACTGAGCAGACCGAACAGGCTGAAGGGCAACAGGCGGCTGGCGAGGATGTAGCAGTAACCTGCCGCCGCACTGACCAGGCCCATCACTGGCACCAGCCAGTACAACGCCGGGCGCTGCGCCAGCGTCTCGCCGATGGGGTGGCCGCCGAGGATGAACCACAGCGCCACCGGGATCATCAGCATCATGTCCAGCCATAAACCGCCCAGGTTGTCGGTGCCACAGCGCCGGCGCAGGACGAAATACAGCGGGTAACCGACGCAGACCACCAGGGTGGTCCAGGAAAACCCACCCGTGCGGTACAACTCATTGCCCACCCCCACCGCAGCCAACACGGCGGCAATCTTTTGCAGATGGGAAAGGCGTTCGCCATAAACGATACGCCCGGTAATGACCATGGTCAGCGGCAACAGGAAGTAACCCAGGGAAACGTCCAGGCCGTGGCCATTGAGCGGCGCCCACATAAAGATCCATAACTGCACCCCCACCAGCGCGCTGGTCAGCACCACGCAGGGCAGCAAGGCCGGTTTCTCGCGCAAGCGCTTGTAGATCAGCGGCACCCATTGCCAATCCCCGGACAGGGCGAGCAGCAGCGTCATGAAGGGCAACGAAATAAGGATTCGCCAGGCAAATATCTGCTGGCCATCCAAGGGCTCAAGAAGAGAGGTAAAGAAATACAGCACGCCAAACAGGAAGGAAGCGGAAACCGCCAGAACAACACCTTTAGACACAACAGCCTCTACAACAAATTGCATGTATTGAATTGAAGACCGAGCCGTTGAATACAAGCAAAATGAGCATCAAAACTTATTAACACGCACCACAAACTTACAACTCACACAGAATATAATTCCAGAGTCATGAATTTATAAGCACAGGGTAATTCGTCGTTTTTTATTATTGGAAAGACGATCATCAGACTCTTCAACCCACCCGACTTCGATGATAGGCAGCAGCACGCTCTAGACGAGCGCCTCTGATTTGAAACGCCACAACGCCAGCCGCGGAGGCTGATATCGTGATGGGAAAACCCGATTGCACGGGAAACTAACGGTCGCCCGGAAAGACCAGGCTTATTGAATACTCGACACCACAGCGGCGGTGGGCCAAGAGGCGCCACATTAAAGAACTTGGCAAAGTTAGTCCAACACTTTCTCGCCCCAGACTAACTTTTGCGCTCTTTAACTTCCCAACGGTTTTTAAATAGATAGGCGGGCATTATTACCCCGCTCCACAGCACCCCATCGCCAGCCGGCACCCGGGCTGAAAAAGCCAAGGGCTTATTGCCCCGCGAGCAGCTAGAATCAACGCCATCCGTGATCCACTAGAAAACAGGAGCCATGATGAGCTCAAGCAACCCGCCCTCCCACACCGCCAAGCTGGACCGCATCCTTGCCGATGCCCAGCGCGACCGGGAAATGGGCTACCGCGACAAAGCCCTGAAAATGTACCCCCATGTGTGTGGCCGCTGTGCCCGTGAATTCGCCGGCAAGCGCCTCAGCGAGCTGACTGTGCACCACCGTAACCACAACCATGACGACAACCCCCAGGACGGTTCCAACTGGGAATTGCTCTGCTTGTACTGCCATGACAACGAGCACTCGCGCTATACCGACCAACAGTATTTCGGCGAAGGCTCCACCAGCAGCCCGACCATCGCCAAGGCCACGCACAACCCGTTTGCGGCGTTGGCGGGGTTGATGAAGAAGGACGACTGACGGTCGTCGCTGAACGTTGCGACGTCATCGCGGGCAAGCCCGGCTCCCACATTTGAAATGTGTTCACCTGGGGGAGCCGGGCTTGCCCGCGATGACAATCGCCCAAACAG
Organism: Pseudomonas sp. MF5691; assembly: GCF_016405645.1. Lineage (NCBI taxonomy): Bacteria > Pseudomonadati > Pseudomonadota > Gammaproteobacteria > Pseudomonadales > Pseudomonadaceae > Pseudomonas > Pseudomonas sp. MF5691. Next base: position 145,992 of record NZ_JAEKDC010000007.1, on the reverse strand, counting down.
GCCATGTCTATAGCGACCGCTGCTCGAGCAATCCCCGTATAATTGCGGTTTTTCTCGAAGGCACCCTCTCCCGTGGGCAATAAACGCTACAGCTGCATCGGTCTGTATAACCCCAAATCCCCCGAAAACGTCGGTTCGGTCATGCGCGCTGCTGGCTGCTATGGGGTGGCTTCGGTGTTCTACACCGGTAAACGCTATGAGCGGGCCCGGGACTTTATTACCGACACCAAGAAAGTCCACCACGACATCCCTCTGATCGGCATCGACGACCTGAAAAAGATCCTGCCCCTGGGCTGCATTCCGGTTGCCGTGGAGCTGGTGGACGGTGCCCGGCCGCTGCCGGAATACACCCATCCTGATCGCGCGCTGTATATCTTCGGCCCCGAAGATGGCTCCCTCGATAAAGAGATCCGCGAGTGGTGCGAAGATGTGGTCTACATCCCGACCACCGGCTGCATGAACCTCGCGGCCACCGTCAACGTGGTGCTCTACGATCGCCTGGCCAAGGGCAATAACACCCGTTCGGGGCCCAAGTACTGATTTGGCGGGAACATCCACCTCTGGCCCGCAGTCAGTTGCATATCTATGGCCCTTTGTTGGAGACAGACCATGAGCGACAGCAAAACCCTCAAACCCATGATTGAATCGACACCGTTCCAGACCCAGCCGACCCAGAACGTCCAGGGCTGGGAGCGCATTGGCTCACTGGCCGGTGGCGTAGTGATGATGGGCAAGGGCATTCGCCGCGGTGGCTTTTTCGGCCTGATCCAGGTGGCGATTGGTGGTGTGGCCTTGGCGCGCGGGATCAGCGGCCATAGTTCGGCCAAGTCGCTGCTGGAAAAAAGCCGCCAGGATATGAATAGCGTGCGCACCCGCATCGAGCGCGCGGGTGAGGAACTGAAGAACCTCAAGACTCGGGCTGAAGTGGCTGCCGAAAAAACCGCGCCCTGAGGCACAAGCCAAAGGTGGGGGCTGGTTTAGTCGGGGCGCAGCATAGGTATCTACGCAACTCTTTCGTGGTTCTTGGGGTTGTGTGCATATCCGTTGCTGGGGTCACGGCGGCTATTGGTTCCGCTCTTACAGCGGGTCACTTTTGGAAAAGAGCCCCAAAAGTAACCAAAAGGGCTCTTGCCCCACCACTCGGCACCTCGCCTAGGCTCGGTGTGCCCGTCATCCGACATTGATTTGGGGGGCCGCCGCGATGGGCCATCCATGGCCCAGCGCGGCTAACCCGGCGTCCTGCCGGGTTACCCCCCAAATCAAAATCGGATGACGGCCAGCGTGGTTTAACGGGGCGCCTAAGATCAAGATCACAAGCAAAGCGAGGCGGCCTGACAGCCGACCTGATCGTCGAGGCGTGCGCGGACTCCTGTGGGAGCTGGCTTGCCTGCGATGCGGCGACCCGACAAGCCAGCTCCTACACAAGCCTGTTTCCACTTGAGGTCAGCGCAGCAATTTGCTGTCGAGCACCACCGAGGATTGGCCGATCACACTTTCGGCCAACTGCACAAACTCCTTGGTGCTGAAGCTGTCCAGGCGCATCAGTGCCTGGGTCAGGTCATCCAGGGAGCGTTTGTTGTGGGTTTTCAGGCGGATTTCACGATCCAGCTCCTGCAACACCACCACTGCCCGCGCCACTGTGGCGCCGTTGACGTGCTCACCGCGTAACGTCGTTACGCCCTTGCCGTCCTTGCTCAAGCGCGCCTGTATCGCCCCATAACGCTCATCGCTGATACCGCCTGCGCGACGCAGCAGTTCGATGGCGTAATATTCCGCGAGGCCCTCACTGATCCAGTCACTGCCCTGATGGTCATTGAACCGGCCAATGGCCTGCACCACTTCGCGGATCAGCGGGCTACTACCGTTTTCACTGACCAGCGGCGTACGGCTATTGAGGTACACCGAATCGCGCCCGGCGAACGCGCCGCGGCGCATCGGGTCACTGGCGCCCACCAGCAGCAGCTTGGCCGGATGCCGGGGAAACGCCGCTTGTACCTGGGGCCAGACAAATGTCAGCAAGGTCAGCACGTCCATGCGGCGCATGGCCTGGCCCTTGGGCGAGGACACGGTGATTTCGGTTTCGCCCAGGCGCACCCGGCGGCTGCCCAGGCTGCCGGCGACCATCCAGCCGGTGGGCCGGTCGAACAGCCGGGAGACATTGTCGATACGGAACTTATGCTTGCCGATCCGTGGCCAGGCGGTCTCGACGCTTTTCCAGCCCGGCGGCAGCTCGAAGGTCAGCCGGGACACCAACTCCACGCCGTCCTGCTGGTCCAGGCGAGCCGCCGGCACCAGATCCTCGCCGCGAAACAGCGCCCAACTGGGGGTCATGCGCGACTCGTAGATGCCGGCCTTGCGCGCATGGCTCAGGCGCACGCGGTAGGTCAGGCTGGCCTTGTCGGCGCCCGGCTGCCACAGGCCGCGACTGGCCCCCGCGTCAGGCGTGACCTGCCACTGGCCATCAGCCTTGAAATCACTGTAGTCACCGTCGCGACCCAGGTCGAAATTCAGGCTGCGCACAGCCGAACCCTGGGACAGGCTCAGGCGCACCTCGGCCTGATCGCTCTGGGGCAACAGTTTGACGTGATAATCGAGATCGACCTTTTTCGCCGACCACGCCGACGCGCTCAACCCCAGCAACAGCAGGCTCGCCGCCAGCTTGGCTTGGACCGTCATACGCTCTCCTCAGCCTGCGCGGAAAATCAGGTAATCCTCCCAATCGTCCTCGGGCACGCTGCCTTCGCTGAGCATGCGGCCGGACTGGGAAATGCGTTCGTGGTGCACCGCATCGCGGTCACCGCAGACCAGGTGGTGCCAGAGCGGCAAATCCTTGCGCTCACTGACCAGGCGATAACCACAGGTCGGCGGCAGCCACTTGAACTGGTCGGCCTGGCCCGGGGTGAGCTGGATGCAATCGGGCACCGAGTCCCTACGGTTGGGGTAGTCGGTGCACTGGCAGGTTTTCAGGTCCAGCAGTTTGCAGGCGATACGCGTGTAATAGACGCTGTTGTCGTCTTCGTCTTCAAGCTTTTGCAGGCAGCACAGGCCACAGCCGTCGCACAGCGACTCCCACTCCTCCTGGTCGAGGTGCTCAAGGGTTTTGCGTATCCAGAAAGGTTCGACTTTAGCGGCCATGGCTCTACATCAGTATCGGTAGGTGAAAAGGTCGCCAGTCTAGTGCCCAAGCCCCCTGGGGCCAAGCGCTTACGACTGCCGGTAAGGCGAGACTTGTCAGACGTGCAGCGGCGACGTAGTTTTGAAGGCCGTTTTTTTCATCAGGATGCGCTTATGAGCTCTGAGCCACGCGTTGCCGATTATCCGATTCATCCGCAGTTCACCGACCGTTGGTCGCCGCGTGCGTTTACCGGCGAGAGCATTGCGGTGGAAACCCTGCTGAGCTTCTTCGAAGCCGCACGCTGGGCACCTTCGGCTTATAACTCGCAGCCCTGGCGCTTTTTGTACGCGCGGCGCGATACGCCGGATTGGCAACGGTATCTGGGCCTGCTGAACGAGTTCAACCGTGGCTGGGCACAACATGCGTCGGCATTGGTGATCGTGATCTCGAAAACCGACTTTGCGGTACCCGGCGCCAGTGAAGAAACCCCGGCACTGTGGCACACCTTTGACACCGGCTCGGCCTGGGGCCACCTGGCGCTGCAGGCCAGCCTCAGCGGCTGGCACACCCACGGCATGGCCGGTTTCGATCAGGAGCTGACCCGCAAGGAACTGAAAATCCCCGAGGGCTATGCGCTGCACGCGGCCGTCGCCGTGGGCAAGCTCGGTGACAAATCGACTCTGGCGGACTACCTGCAGGCCCGGGAGGCTCCCAGCCCGCGCCGGCCTTTGACTGAGTTGGTGGCTGAAGGGGATTTCAACCTTTAAGCACGGGTTCCGCCTGTGGCCAGGGCAGTCGTCGCCCCCCCCTGCCGTTAAACACCGGCAGGGGGCATCGCAAGTTGCTCAAGGGGCTTTAGCGACAAGGCTGGCAAACGCCCTGCGCAGTTCCTCCTTCTGTCGCTTATAAGCAGCCATCACCACCGGCACCATAAACTCCGCGCCCTGCGAATCCATATCCACCGGATAAATCTTCTGGTCTTTGGCCGAATACATAAAGTTCTTTAATTGCAGATCATTGTGATAGATATCCTTGGCCTCCATCTGCGCCAATACATCATCCATGAATGATCGCGCTTCTGGCGGCAAACTGTTTCTCTCAAACTTACTGAGATCCACGCCATCGACTTTGCCCATCTTTATATATTTACGACCGTCCTCGATGATCACACTTGCAAACCCCTCACCATAATATTTATTCAGCGATATCGCCTCCATGCTGACGTATTCAGCGGGAGGTTTGATTGAGGTAGGGCCAAGATCCTTGTAGACACTTTTCCCGTCGCGACTTGCGTAGATGACCCCCTCGCCGCCAAGTCCAATCACCTCCCCCAGATCGTCTGCCACCGATTGCGGAGCGGCGCCGGGCAAACGCAGGCGCTGCCACTGATCGCCCTGTACATGCTGGACCAGCAGCGGCGTCTGCCGACCTTTGTGATAGATCCGAGCCTGCACCACCCCATCCTCGGTACGGGTGACTTGGCGGACTTCATAGACCGCAGTCTTACCAGCGCTGTCGGTGTGGCGGATATGGGACAGGTGGCCATCAGCCGCGACGTAGACCCCCTGACTATTGCGCGAAAGCCCGGCAATGCTTGCGGGTGCAACGCTGTACTCGAGCAGCATCCGATTGCTCAGCTCACTGCCCGGCGCAATACGCGCCACGGCAAGCGTGCCGCCCATCGCCTTGGTTTCTGCGGTGAACCCTTCAAGGGGCCCGCCATAAGGCCGCATCTTGTCGGCGTCGAAGGCATACCATTTGCCGCCCTGGAGCACCGCACCGCCCTCGACACGCTGCCCTGCGACCCTGAACGTGCCCGTGGCCGCGGTGCCATAGTCCTTACTGACCGCTTTCAACAGGTCATAGCTGCCGGAAGCCCCCCTGAGCCGGTTAACCGCCTCAATCCCTTTGGAAACGCCTTTCCCGGCTAACCTGGCACCGCCGACCGCCAACTCGCCCCACCCGCCAAGGGGGTTCAATGCACTGATCGTGGCAGCCCCAATGATCTTTGCGCCCTGTAAAACCTTCGCCGCTGCGGATAACGCAGTCCCACCCAATCGGCCCAATTTCCCTGCGTTTGCAGCGCCAGCGCTGAGCAAGCCAAAGATATCCAGCGCAAGGTCAGTAGCCCCTTCGCCATAATTACCCTGCTGGAAATTGCCAATCGCCGAATAAAACGGAACAAGGCTCAACAGATACGCTTCAGCCACTGCTGCCCTGCCCCGCTGTTTGTCCAACGTGGTCTGCCCCCGTGCGTGTTCCTTTATGTCGGGATCATCGAGATCAAGGTGTTCAACAAATGCATCGGCGATGTACCGAGTGCGATCCGAAGCAAAGCTATCCAGTAACGCGTTGCTTACCGGAACGCTTTGTTTGTTCTGCTGCACTGCGTCATTGCGCGGTATGAACTCTCGGGTCTCGCGGACAAGATTGGCCTTTCTTGAGCTGCGTACATCCGCTCGCCAGAGGTCAGTCGATCGAATAACACCTTGGGCAAAGTTGATTTCGTATGCTGCAGGCTCACCCTCCCCTTCAATTTTCAACAGCAGTTCCTGCCCCTTGGGATGATCGGTTTTATCCGTAAACCCCAGGCCTAGCGTGTGGGACAGGTTTTGATAGAAGGTAATTTTTCCATATTCGAATTTCTTCCGATCCGCCAATGGAAGCTGTGCGATCAAGTGTTTGATGGCGACAGCGATCGCAGCCTTTTTACTCCGGATCGTGTCATTGAACTGCTGGGTGAACGCCTCGGTTATGCCAAATCGGTGATTGGCATTCAACTCGGCCAGGGGGATGCGGCTGTCCGCCGAATAGAACACCGCCGGCGACGGCAGGTCCATCATGGCGATATCCAACAGCGAATGATGGCCGACCAATGTGGTTGCCGGTGTTCCGGGACCGCCACGGGGATGATGGGTAGTGTTGATCAACGGCTCTTCAACAAGCCCGCCCAGCTCGCCAAACCGGTGCTTGAGCGCCTCCAGGGCCATCGCTTTGCGACTGGGAATGTCCTTATCCAAGGACTGGCTGGCAGTGATCATTTGCCGCTGGCGGGTGTTGAAGGTGGTTTGCAGCAGGTTCAGCTCTGCGTCGCTGTAGCGCTCATCCCCCTTGCGTTCGAGCAGGCCATTGACCACGCCCCAGTCCACCAGGGCCGCCCGCTGCACATCGCGGGTAAGACCAGGATCGGCCGCGCCCGCACTTTCTGCCTGCTGCATGACCTGGGCGAAGGTCATGTTCGGCACTTTCCCCGGCGACTTGGCCTCGATGGTCGCCGCAGCAATTGCCAGGCTGACCCAGGCCGGGCTGCCATAGGTCACCCGGTCCGGGATGTCCTTGACCAGAAATTCAGGCGCCTTGCGGGCCAGCAACCCATAGGCGCCTACCCCGGCCATCTGCGGGCTGGTCTTGCCACTGCTGCTCAGGTGCCTGCTCAACCTGTCCACCACGAAGGAGGCAGGTTTGCCCCAGTGCGCATCGCTGGCCAGGTCGAAACCCGCCACCTTGTTGCGATGAGGCGCGGCGATGGACTGCGGATCCAACTGCACCGCGATGGCGGCCAGCAGATAGTCGTTGACGCTGCGGTCGGTGGCTATCCCGCCCATTTGCTCTTGCAGATGCTTTCCCAGCCGCTGCCCTTCAGCGGAGCTCACCAGGGATTCCAGGGCCTTGACGGGGTTGCTCGGTACCGGTGTGGCAATGGGCTGGCGCTGGTTCAGAAAATCCAGCAGCCCCTGGCCTTGTGCGCCCTGCGGCTGCTCTGCGAGGTGGCTCTGGGCGAGCGCACCCAGCCTGCGTTGCTCATCCGGGCTCATGGGCACCGGCCACGACAACCCTCCGCCAAAATCCCCAAGGGGATGCTCAAGGGCTCTTGCAGTGACTGCATCGGCGAGGCTGGTGAGATGAAAGTGGCTGAGGGGCAGGAACAGGCCCAGGTGCCTGATGACGCTCGCCAAAGTGGCGCTCTTGCCGTCTGCCAGGGGATAGGAGGAGCCGGCGTCTATGTCCAGGGGGGTATGCGCCAACGCGGCCTGCACTGCCTGGGGTGTGGCGTTTACCCCAAGCCGGGTGGCGACTTCGTAGAGCTTTTGCCCCAGTACCTTGAGGTTCTGCCTATCGCCCAGCGCAGCCTCAAGGCCTGCCTTCTCCTCGACCAGGCTGATCCGGACCTCTTCGCCGCCAGCTGCCAGGTTGGATTCCGTCGGTGGGGGGCTGACGGGATCAGCCAACGATGCGGGCAGCATGGCCCCCAGAGACGGTTGCGAAGCAACAGCGCGCGATTCAAGCATGGAGAGGCCTCCCTTCTTAAGGTCAGTGAGCCTCCCACGTTGCCGCCAGCGATAAAATCAGATGCGCGCTACTCGCGATGTGGGGTGTTTCAGTATCCCCGCTCGAAACTCACCTCGCCACGCAGCGAATCCTTGGCCTGGTACGCCCGCAGATTTTCGACAAACAGTGCCACCATGCGCCGCGGGCAGGTCGGCGCCGAGCTGTGGCCGGTCAGCAACAAGCCCCAGGCGGTCCAGAACGGATGGCGCTGTGGCAGTGGTTCCTGGCGACAAACGTCGATGACCGCGCCGGCCAGGTGCCCTTCTTTCAGAGCCTCGACCAGATCGGCATCCACCACCGCCACACCCCGGCCGACGTTGATAAACAGGCCGGTGGGTTTGAACTGCTTAAACAGCGCCGCATCGTACAGATCGTGGGTATTGGGGGTGTTGGGCAGCAGGTTGACCACATAGTCCACCTCGCCCACCAGACGGCCCAGTTGATCCGGCCCGGCTACCTCGATAAACGGGGCCTGCTCCCGGGCTTGGCTGGCAATGCCGTACAACTCCACACCAAAGGGCAGCAGGAATTGCGCCACGCTCTGGCCGATATCACCGGTGCCGACAATCAGCACCTTGCGCCCCGCCAGGCTCTGGCCCATGCGGTTGTCCCACTTGCGCTCGACCTGGCTGACCAGGCGCGCCAGCACCTCACGCTCGTGACCGAGCATGTAGGTGAGCACGTACTCGGCCATCACCTGGCCAAAAATGCCGACCGCGCGGGTCAGGCGATAATCCCGAGGCAAGCCATCGGCCAGCAGCGGCGTGATGCCAGCCCAGGTCGATTGCAGCCATTGCGGGTGATGGCCCTGGCGCAGCAGGGTTGCCAGCAGGTCCGGCTGGCCCAGCCATACCGGGCAATCGGCGGCATGGCGCGACAATTGGGCCGAGTCGCCACTGGTCAGGACTTCAAGATCCGGCGCCGCTTCGCGCAGCAGTCGGGCGTACAGCGGGTGGTCCTGTTCTGCTATCAGAACGCGCATGGTTCAAACCTTTCAAAAACAGTGCAGGCGGCCACCGACAGCAAACTGACTGCAGGGCTCGGGGCTCGCCAGGTCATTCGATTCAAACGTGTCCCGAGCGGGACACGGGTCGATCACATCGGGTCGTTACGGCGCAGCAGTTCTTCGGGCAAGTGCTCGATGTATTCGTCATCCGGCGGTGGCATTTGCAGGTGGTAGCCCTGCTTTTGCAGGTTGTCCAGGACCGCGACGATATCTTCCTGCTGCAGTTTGCGTTCCGGCGTCAGCACCAGGTTGAACGCGTGTACCGGCTTGCCGAACACGGTTAGCAGGCCCTCGGGCACGCGTTCCAGGGCATCGCTTTTGAGCACATAGAGGTACATGCCAGCGCGTTTCGGGCTGCGGTAGATGGAGCAAATATGTTTCAAGGCTGTTCTCCGGCAGTGGCCAGGCTGTCGAGCAGCGCCTGGCCCATCAACTCGCGGCGCCAGCCACGCAGCGAGTCAGGCAATTGGTAAGGCCCATCGGGGTAGCCACTCTTGACCAGTGCCTCGAGGGTTTTCTTGCGCAGCATCAGCTCCGGGGCCATGTCCAGGCGTTCGGCGAAGGTCTGGCCGAGGGCGCGCAGTTGCTTGATCAGCACAGCGGCATCCACCGGCAACGGCTCAGGCACGGCCGGCGGCCATTGGTCCATCGGCACACTGGCGGCACGCTTGATCAGGCCCAGCAGGAATTCGCCGTCCTGGCGCACGGTACGCGGGTGCATGTCTTCGATTTTGCCCAAGGCCGCGAGGTTATCCGGCTGGGACTTGGCCAGGGGCCATAGCGAGTGTTCGCGGACGATGCGGTTGCGTGGCAGGTCGCGGGCACGGGCTTGCTGCTCGCGCCAGGCGCACAGTTCGCGCAGGACGGCGAGCTGGGCACGGGACAGTTTCCAGGCCAGCTTGGCGTCGCGGTACACCTCGTAAGGGTCGATTTCCCGGCGCAGGTTGGCCACCAGCTCGGCGCCGTCTTCCAGAACCCAGGCGTATTTTTCGTCCGACAGTCGCGGACGCAGGCGTGTATAGACTTCCGCCAGGTGCACCGCGTCTTCGGCGGCGTAACTGACCTGGGTCTCGGACAATGGCCGCTGCAGCCAGTCCGAACGGGTCTCGCCCTTGGGCAACTCGATGTCCAGCACCGCTTGCACCAGGCGCGAGTAGCCCATGGAGAAACCGAGGTTCAAGTAGGCGGCTGCCAGTTGGGTGTCGAACAATGGCACCGGCAGGCTGCCGGTCAGGCGCAGCAGCACTTCCAGGTCTTCACTGCAGGCATGCACCACCTTGATCACCGCCGGGTTTTCCAGCAAGGCGGCCAGGGGTTGCCAGTTATCAATGGTCAGGGGATCGATCAGATAAGCGCGTACACCATCCCCGATCTGGATCAACCCGGCGATGGGATAGAAGGTGTCGACCCGCATGAATTCGGTGTCGAGGGCGACGAATGGCAACTGCTGCCATTCGGCGCAATGCTGGCCGAGGCTATCGTTGTCGCAGATCCAGTGAATATCGATGGCCACACGGCTCTCCCTTGAAGAATGGCGCGCAGTATATATCGCCAGCGGGACTTTCGAGCACCCGCAGTGTGCCAGCCATCATGAAAACTCTGACAGGAGACGAAGAATAGCCCGACAGTTGAGGGTTATCCTCTTTTGCGCAGCACATAAACCCGCCACAGGGCCGAGCCGGGCATGAACTCTTGCTGGTTCAGCACCGTAAAGCCCGCCTGGCGAAACTCCGCTTCCACCTCCACACGATGGGACAACAAGGGTTGCCCTGTGCCCGGCGGGTGGAGCTGACGATGGCGGCTGTCGCTGTCCACCGCGACAATCACCGTGTCGCGGCTGACCCGGTGAAACTCGCGCAACAGCGTCAGTCGCGCCTCGACACTGGAGACGTGGCGAAACAGTTCCAGGCAAAAAATACAGTCCACCGCGTTGGCCGACAGGCCGATGGAAAATGCCGAACCCTGGAACGTCTTGATCCGCCGCAGAAAGGCCGCGCCATAGTGGCTCTGGGCATGATCAAGCATGGTCTGGGAAAAGTCCGAGGCCAGGATCACGCGATTGCTGTGCTCGGCCAGCACCGGCCAGAAGCGTCCCGCCCCACAGGCCAGGTCCAGCAACAGGCCGGGCTCCCCCGCGACTTTCAGAGCCTGGCGCACCAGGCGCTCGTCGCGCCATAACCACAGGCGCCGCAACAAGCCTGGCGGCCGTGGGTCACCACAGACGCGAGCGTGGTCACGATCACAGCGCGCGGCGAATTCAGCCTCGATGGACGATGGGGGTTGCGACGACATCACGGTACTCATGTAGATGAACCGGTCTCTACGGACACTGGACTTTCAGCTTAATCACACCCGCGTGAAAAAAAGGTCGAAAGACTCAGGGTTCATCATCACGCCTGGTGCAGGTACCAGCGCCAGTCCTGCTCGCCCACCTCGCCCATGAACTGCCGGTACTCGGCCCGCTTGACCGCCAGGTACACGCCGAGAAATTCCTCGCCGAACGCTTCACGCGCCCAGGCCGAACCTTCCAAGGCACGCAAAGTGGTGAGCCAGTCGGTGGGCAGCAGCTCCTTGGCCTGGGCATAACCGTTGCCCGTCACCGGCGCGCCGGGATCGCGCTGCTCGCGAATGCCACGGTGGATCCCCGCAAGGATGGCCGCCGCCGCCAGGTACGGGTTGGCATCGGCGCCACAGATGCGGTGTTCGATATGCCGCGAAAACGCCGGCCCACCCGGCACCCGCAGGCTGACGGTGCGGTTGTCGACACCCCAGGTGGCCGCCAGCGGCGCATAACTGTTGCTCTGGAAACGCCGGTAAGAGTTGGCGTTGGGACAGAACAGCAGCAAGGAATCGAGCAAGGTGCTGAGCATCCCGCCGACCGCCTGGCGCAGCAGCGGCGTACCGTCGGCTGCCTCGCTGGCAAACAGATTGTTGCCATCGGCGTCCGCCAGGCTGACGTGCATGTGCATGCCGGTGCCGGCCAGGTCGTCGAACGGCTTGGCCATGAAACAGGCGGTCATCCCGTGTTTGTGGGCCACGCCCTTGACCAGGCGCTTGTAACGCACCGCCTCGTCCATCGCCTGCAACGCATCGCTGCGATGCTCGAGGGTGATCTCCACCTGGCCGGGGGCGTATTCGGAAATCGCCGTGCGCGCGGGAATGCCTTGCAGCTTGCAGGCGCTGTACAGGTCGGCCAGAAACGGCTCGATCTGCTCCAGCTCGCGCAGGCCGTAGACCTGGGTCGAGCGCGGGCGACCGCCGTCCATATCCCGCGCCGGTTGTGGGCGGCCGTTACTGTCGGGCTTCTGGTCCAGCAGGTAGAACTCCAGTTCCGCCGCCATCACCGGGTAATAACCATCGGCCTTGAGCCCGTCGATGACCTTGGCCAGCAGGTGCCGGGGGTCGGCCACGGTCGCCGGCAAGCCTTCCTCCGGGTGCATGCTGACCTGCACCGCCGCCGTGGGAATCAACCGCCACGGCATGCGCTGCAAACTACCGCTGATCGGGTAGGCGCGGCAGTCGATATCCCCCACCTCCCACACCAGGCCGGAGTTTTCCACGTCATCGCCATTGAGCGTCAGGCCCAGGATGGTACTGGGCAGCGGCCGGCCGGTGGCGTAGACCGCCAGCAGTTCATCACGGTGCAGCAACTTGCCGCGGGGCACGCCGTTGCTGTCGAGGATGAACAGCTCGAACATCTCGATATCGGGGTTTTGGTCAAGAAAGGATTGGGCTTCGTGCAGGCTGGCAAAGACGGTACTCATGGCAACTCTCTTACGTTTGCGTCAGGCAGGCGCGCGCGACGGCGCACCCGTGATGGGGGCAATCAGCGTAAGGGAGCGGTATCCGGCGGGCGGGCATGGCGGCAGTGCCACAGTGCCCAAAAGGCCAGTTCAGAAGGCAGTGCATCAACGCCCAGCCGACACACCGGGCGGCTGGGCGCGGTGGCGCCAGGCGAGGCCTCGGGGTGAGTGTCGGGGGAACCGTCCATGCAGGGATCACAGTGAAGAGATGAGCGCCAGCCTCACACGCTGGGTTACGCCCTTAAATTCAGTCTTGGTGGAGTTCACTTTCAGGATGACTAAACATTCGCCACCCACTCACCACGTCGACAAACGCCCGGCATGCCGCGCTGCGATAAGCGCCCTTGCGACTGAGCAGGGCCACCGTGCGCTGCGGCAACGGCGGGCGCAGTTGCACCGCGTGCAAGCCCTGCTGGGCCATGGCCACCTCGCGGGGCAGGATCGTCGCCAGTTGGGTATGGCGAATAATTTCAATCACCGCACTGATCGAATTGGCCTGCATGGCAATCTGCGGCGTTATCTCCAGCGTCCGGCAATAGTCATCAATGTAACGTCGCGTCGCAAATCCGCTGTTCAACAGCACCAGGGGTTGCTGCTTGAAGTCAGCCAGCTTGAGCCACTGTTTGCGCTTCAAGGTTGGATGACTGGCGCTGGCCACTACGCTCAACTCCTCGACAAACACGCCTTGGCATTCGATGTCTGGCATGTGCTCGCCGCTGAAGCCAATGCCGATATCCAGCAGATCCTCGGTCAGCGCGCGCTCAAGACGGTCCTGGGGCATTTCCTCGACGCTGACGGTGATCCCCGGATACTGCCGATAAAACCGGGCCAGCAGCGGCCCGATCAGGTACGCGGTGAACGTCGGGGTCATGGCCAGGCGTAAATTGCCGCGGCTCAGGTCCTGCACGTCATGCATGGCCCGGGTGCCCGCCTGCAGATCCTGCAGCGCCAGGCGGGCAAACCGCACATAGGCCTGGCCCGCGTCGGTCAGGTTGACACTGCGCCCGGAACGATCCAGCAGCGGTGCCCCCAGGCTCTCTTCAAGTTGCTTGATCTGTTGCGACAATGTCGGCTGCGACACATGCAACGCTTCGGCAGCCCGCGTGAAGTTACGGTGTTCGGCGACGGCCAGCAGGTAGCGGATATGACGTAGCAGCATGCAAAACACTCCAGCTATAGGCATGACTTATAGAAACCATAATAAGCCGGTCTTGGACCCTATAACCAAAAACTTCCATCCTTGCCCCATCAGCGACGCAAGGAGAAACACCATGCAGCATCTCATCGACGGCTTGCGCAAGTTCCAGAGCGAAGCCTTCAGCCAGCGCAGTGACCTGTTCAAGCAACTGGCAACCACGCAACACCCCAGCACGCTGTTTATTTCCTGCTCCGACAGCCGTGTAGTCCCGGAGCTGTTGACCCAGCAGGAACCAGGCGATCTGTTTGTGATCCGCAATGCCGGCAATATCGTGCCGTCCTACGGCCCGGAGCCGGGCGGGGTCTCGGCCACGGTCGAATATGCGGTGGCCGTGCTGGGGGTCAGCGATATCGTGATTTGCGGCCATTCCGACTGCGGCGCCATGACGGCCATTTCCACCTGCAAATGCCTGGATCACTTGCCCGCCGTGGCCAACTGGCTGCGCCATGCCGAGTCGGCCAAGGTGATCAACGCCGCACGTACCCATGCCTCGGATGCAGAGCGACTGAGCGCTCTGGTACGGGAAAACGTGGTCGCACAATTGGCCAACCTCAAGACTCATCCCAGCGTCGCCCTGGCGCTGGAACAGGGCCGGCTGAGCCTGCATGGCTGGGTCTACGATATCGAAAGCGGCTGCATCAACGCCCTGGATGGCCGCACCGCTCGCTTTGTATCCCTGCTGGACAATCCACAGACCCGCGCACACGCCGCCTGAACCTTATTTAACCGAAGAGGAAGTCATCATGCTGCAATCCCAATTGTCCCAAACCCCACGCCTGGCCCTGGCTGACACCGTGATTGATATCAAGGCCCGCAAAAACCTGTCCTGGCAGGACCTCAGCGACGGCACCGGCCTGAGCCTGGCGTTCGTCACCGCGGCCCTGCTCGGGCAACACCCGCTGCCCAAGGACGCAGCCGATGTGGTGTGCGCCAAACTGGGCCTGGACGCGGACGCCAGCCGTCTGCTGCAAAGCGTGCCTCTGCGCGGCAGCATCCCCGGTGGCATTCCGACGGACCCGACCGTGTACCGTTTCTATGAAATGCTGCAGGTCTATGGTTCAACCCTCAAAGCCCTGGTCCACGAGCAGTTTGGCGATGGCATCATCAGCGCCATCAACTTCAAGCTGGACATCAAGAAGGTCGAAGACCCGGACGGCGGCTCCCGCGCGGTCATTACCCTGGACGGAAAATACCTGCCGACCCAGCCGTTCTAATCCCCGGGCAACCGTCTACGCTCTTGGGACATTCACAAGAACGAGGGACGGGTAATGAAGGGAATGCTCCGCGCCACCTGGCTGCTACTGTTGCTGTGTTTCAGCCAGGCCCAGGCCGCAACCCCCAATGAACAGGACGCCCAGGCCGCCAAGGCGCTGCTGGAGAAGGCCCTGGCTTATTACCACGACAACGGTGACAAGGCCTTCGCCGCCTTCAGCCGCCAGGGCGAGTTTGTCGAAAAGGACCGCTATGTGTTCGTGGTCGATACCAAGGGCGTGCTGCTGGCCAGTGGCGGTCCGTCATCGGCGCTGATCGGGCGCGACGTGTCCGAAGTGCTCGGGCCGGACCTGCGCCAGTCGTTCAAGGCGGCGCTGAAGATCCCGGAAGGCAATGGCATCCAGCAGGCCGAGTACCGCTGGCAGAACTGGAACGACGGCAAGGTGGAGCGCAAACATGTGTTCTATCAGCGCATCGGCCAGCGCATCCTCGCCGTCGGCTATTACCTGCCCCGGGCCACGCCCGAACAGGCCAAGGCCCTGCGGGACAAGGCGGTCAGGGAACTGGAGAAAAACGAAGCCGGCGCGTTGAAAGCCATCAATGCGCTGCAAGGCGGCTTTTTGCAGGACGACCTGTATGTGTTTGTGGTCGACCTGGATACCGGGCGCTATGTGGCCCACGGCACCAACCTGCGCCTGATCAATACCGACTTCGCCAAGGTCAAGGACCCGGACGGCAAGCCCGTGGGCGAGCCGATCCTGCAACTGATGAAGGAGCAGGATCAGGGGGAATATCAATACCGCTGGAAAAACCCGGTGACCGGCAAGGTGGAAAACAAGCATGCCTATCTGCGTAAGAGCGGGCATTTTCTGGTGGCGGTGGGTTACTACAGCCCGTAAGCGGGCTACGCGCACAGTTGCACTCCATGTAGGAGCCGGCTTGCCGGCGCCTACGCTATCGCGCCTTGTCTTCGCGCCCCCGCAACAGGTGGTTTGGCATCGCAATCGCCGCCGCCAACCCCAGCAACGACACCGCCGCACTGACCATCAGTAAATGCCGGAAGGTGCTCAGCAACTCCCTCCGCAACGCATCCTGCGCTGGGCCAGGCGCCGCGTTGAGGCCATCGAGCAACACATTGCCGGAGCTGCCTTCGGCCATCATCGAACCACTGGCCAGATGGGCAAAACTCGAATCCTGCAACAACGCCAACAGCAAGGCCGACATGCACGCCACCCCAACCGCGCCACCCAGTGAGCGGAACAGGTTGGTGGTGCTGGTGGCGACGCCGATGTCGTGTTGCGCCACCGAGTTTTGCGTGCCCACCAGGGAAGTCGGGAACTGCATGCCCGAGGCAATGCCGCTGAGCACCATGAACAGGCTGCTGAGCATCAGCGATTGGGGTGCGCTGAAGGCCATGCCGAGGATCGCAATCGGCGTGAGCAGCGCCCCGCCAAGGATCATCGGTTTATAGCGACCGGTCACCGAGGTCATGCGCCCGGCAAAGAACGCGCCCATCGGCAAGCCTATGGCCAGCGGCAGCAGATGCAAGGCGGCGCTGTCGGCACCGGCACCGGTGACGCTCTGGTAACGCAGGGGCATCAGCACGATCAGCGAGATGGCCTGGAAGCTGGTGAAGAAAATCGTGCACCAGCACAACACCGCGCTGCGGTTGGCGAACAGGTGCATGGGCAACAAGGGCTCCCGCGCCCGGCGCTCATGCCAGACAAATATGCTCAGCGCCACCAAGGCACACGCCAGCAGGCCCAGCACCTGATCATCACGCCAATGATGGCCCTGGCCGATTTCGGTGATGCCCAGCAACAACGCCGTCAAGCCAATGATCATCAGCAGCGTGCCGAGGTAATCAATGACCGGCTTGCGCTGCGGCACCGGCAGCCCCACCAGGGTGCGATGGGCCACCCACCAGGCGCCCGCGCCCAATGGCAGGTTGATCAAAAACACCCAGCGCCACGACAGGTACTCGGTCATATAGCCGCCCAACACCGGCCCGGCCACGCTGGCGACCGCGTACATGCTGCTGAAGTAACCCTGGTAACGCCCACGCTCACGGGGCGGGATAATGTCGCCGATGATCGCCTGGCTCACGGAAATCATCCCGCCTGCGCCAATGCCCTGGAGGATGCGCGCCAGCACCAGCTGTTCCATGCTTTGCGCCATGCCACAAAACAGCGAGGCGACGGTGAACAGGCCCATGCCGATCAGCATCATCGGCCGCCGCCCATACAGGTCGCCGAGCTTGCCGTAGATCGGCACGGCCACAGTCATCGCCACCATGTAGCCGGAGATGACCCAGGCCAGCAGGTTGACGTCGTTGAACTGCGCAGAAATGGCCGGCATCGACACGGCGACGATGGTCTGGTCCAGCGCGCCGAGGAAAATCGCCAGCATCAGGGCGGCGAGGATACTGCGTACAGAAGGAGTGGGCTGGGTCACGACAGAACCTGTAGGCAAGGCCCACGGGAAAAGAGCCCCGTGGCAATGCCCGATAGCTTACTCGATAGCCGGCTACTCGATAGCCTCGTAAGGAAGTCCGACGTAATTTTCTGCAATGGTTTTGCGCCCCGCCTGCGACTCGACAAAGTACTCCAGCTCGCTCTGGGCAATACGTTGGCTGAAGCCATCCGCCTCGGGAAACTGGTGCAGCATCGAGGTCATCCACCAGGAAAACCGTTCAGCCTTCCAGATGCGCCGCAGGCAGATCTGTGAATATTTCTCCAGCAACTCCACGCGCCCTTCCCGGTACACCTTGCGCAAGATAGTGAACAAGGTGCTGACATCACTGGCCGCCAGGTTCAGGCCCTTGGCGCCGGTGGGTGGCACGATATGGGCGGCGTCCCCCAGCAGGAACAGGCGCCCGTACTGCATCGGCTCCACCACGAAACTGCGCAGCGGGGCGATGCTCTTTTCGATCGACGGCCCGGTCACCAATTGCGCGGCCAACTCATCGGGCAGGCGCGCCTTGAGTTCATCCCAGAAGCGCTGGTCGGACCATGCCTCAAGCGACTCCTCGGCCGGCACCTGCAGGTAATAACGGCTGCGGCTTGGCGAACGCATGCTGCACAGGGCAAAGCCGCGTGGGTGCTTGGCGTAGACCAGTTCGGCGTGGACCGGCGGGGTGTCGGCGAGGATACCCAGCCAGCCGAACGGGTAGACTCGCTCGAAGGTCTGGAGCACATCGGCGGGGATCGACTGGCGTGCCACGCCGTGGAAGCCATCGCAGCCGGCGATGTAGTCGCAGTCCAGGCGCACGTGTTGGCCCTGGTGCTCGAAGGTCAGCCAGGGCCGTTCGCCCTTGAGGTCGTGGGGCTGAACATTGCGCGCTTCATACAGGGTGATCGCACCGGCTTGCTCGCGGGCCGCCATCAGGTCGCGGGTGACTTCGGTCTGGCCGTAGATCATCACGGTCTTGCCGCCGGTCAGGGATTTCAGGTCGATATGTTGCAAGCGCCCGTTCAGCGCCAGCTCGAAGCCTGCATGTACCAGGCCCTCGGCATCCATTCGCTGGCTGACCCCGGCCTGGCGCAACAGGTCGACCATGCCCTGCTCCAGCACACCGGCGCGAATACGTCCGAGGACATAGTCGGGGGCCTGGCGCTCAAGAATCAGGGTTTCAATTCCCGCATTGTGCAGCAACTGGCCGAGCAGCAGCCCCGAAGGGCCGGCGCCGATAATGGCGACTTGGGTTTTCAGGGTTTTCATTATTTTTATGGCCCGCCTGCTTCCCCCGAACGTATTCAGTGAAAGCGTTGTCATTGGTTTTGGTGCTGGCATTTTTCCCTTGAGTGAGCCCCATAAGAAGGTGAAAACTGAGCCAAAGCCTGCGCTTTTCGCCAATTGGGGCGATTACCGAACCACTGTCCTGAGTATCGGATTGAAACCATGACCAAAAATGCCAGTCCCGCCGTTCCAGTGTTCAAACTCTATGGGGAAAGCCAACAGTGGCCGACCCCGGATTTGTTGCACTGTGAAACCATCTCCCGGCGCAGCCGTGAGTACCAGTGGGAGATCCAGCCCCACCGACATGCGGACCTGTGCCAGTTGCTCTACGTGTACAAAGGCCAGGCGCAGTTGGAGATCGAGGGCCAGCGCACGACGCTGACGGAATCGACCCTGCAAGTGCTGCCGCCGTTATGCGTGCATGGGTTTCGGTTTGCCGAGGATGTGCAAGGGTTTGTGGTGACGCTGGCTGCGCCGCTGGTGGCGCATCTGCAAGGCCAACTGGGCTCGGCGGTAGACGGCTTGAGCGCCCTGGGCAGTTATCCGGCGGGCCAGGACAGTGACTACCTCAATAGCCTGTTTGCCCGGTTGCAGGATGAATACAACGATAACTTCCCGGCCCGGGACATGATGATGCACGCCCTGGTCAGCGTGCTGTTGGTGTGGATCAGCCGCCAAGCCATCCAGCGCTGCCATACCCGGGTGCCACGCAGCCTTGAGTATTTTCGGCGCTTCACCCAGTTGGTGGAGCAGCACTACCGCGAACACCCGAAGATCGAAGACCTGGCGCACAAGCTGGGGATCTCGGTGTCGCACCTCAACGGCACCTGCCGCGAACTGGGCGGGCAGCCGGCCTTGCAGATCATGCACGACCGCCAATTGCTGGAGGCCAAGCGCCTGCTGACCTACACCAGCATGACCATCAATGAAATGTCCGACGTACTGGGGTTTTCTGATCCGACGAACTTTTCTCGACTGTTTCGCCGCCGCGTCGGGTTTTCACCCAAGGTGTTTCGCGAACAGTTGAATGCAGAGTGATCGACCGCCCACCTTTTGTAGGCCGATTTACTGTGGTGAGAAGGTTTGTTGTGCTGAGGGGGCTTGTTGTGGCGAGGGGGCTTGCCCCCGTTGGGGCGCGAAGCGGCCCTGAAATGGGACTGCTACGCAGTCCAACGGGAGCAAGCTCCCTCGCCACAAGAGCCATAGAAGCCCCAGAAGCCACAGGAGCTCCATTGCCACCACAGCCCTCCGGCTTAGCGCAACGCGCTCAGGGTCGCCGAGTAGGTGCATTGTCCGTGGTTGCAGGTTGCGGCCATGCCGGGTTGCATGCGGGCCTGTTCGGCGCGGTAGGCGGCGGTGCCATAGAGGGCAGTGGCCAGGGCGCAGAGGGTAAAAATCATCAGGTACTTTCTGGTTTTGATCGTCATGGCGGTGACCTCCGGACAGATCAAGAAGGTGCTGTGGTAAGCATAGGTCAGCCAGGGCGAGTTGCCAGTATTGAGGGGTATTCAGGCGCCTTATCGCACGTCTAGCCCTGCATCCCATTGCGGCTGCGGCGGGAACCTCAACACCAGGAAATCCAGAAGGCTGCGCAACGCCTGGGGCATGTGCTTGCGCGAGGCATACACCGCGTACATGTTCATCTGCCGTGGCTCGGCATGGGGCAGCAGGCGGATCAACTGGCCGCTGCGGATGTAGTCGCCGGCCTGGTAGGTCGGCAACATCGCCACCCCCGCCCCGGCCAGGGTCACGCGTAGCAAGGTGCTGGCTTCATTGGCGCTGATGTTGCCGTGTACCGGCACCGACACCGGCTCGCCATCTTCCTCGAAATGCCACAGGCTTTTGCCGAAGTAGGAGTGGGTCAGGCAATTGTGCCCCGCCAGCTCTTCTACCCGCTGCGGTTGCGGATGTTCCAGCAGATAGGCCGGCGACGCGCAGATCACCGAGCGGCATACCGTCAGGTGCCGCGCAATCAGGTTGGGGTCCAGGTCGTTGCTGGTGCGGATCGCCAGGTCGATGCGCTCATCCACCAGGTTCACCGTGCGGTCGAGCATTTGCAGATCAATGGTCACCTGCGGGTAGCGCTTGACGTACTCGGCCATCGCCTCCGCCAATTGCGCCTGGCCAAACGAGGTGCTGACACTCAGGCGCACCAGGCCACGAGGGGTGTCGTCCGGTTCGCTGACGGCGGCCTGCATGTCGCAGGACAATTCCAGCATCTGCCGGCAACGCGGCAGGGTTTCGCTGCCGGCGGCAGTCAGGCTGAGCTTGCGCGTGGTGCGGTGCATCAGGCGCGCGCCCACCCAGTCCTCCAGCTCTGCCAGGTAGCGCGACACGACTGGGCGCGACAGGTCCAGATGATCGGCGGCCGCAGACTGGCTGCCCAGGTCGACCACCGTGACAAACACCCGCATTGCTTGAAGACGATCCATGATTTGCCCGGTTTTAGAAACAAACTATGTTCCAGCATCGCATTTTTTGCTGCGTTAAGTGCAACTAAGCTCTGTCCATCGCCTGCCAAGGCACCTCTGACCTGGACCTGAACATGCTCACCACCCTCAAGCGCTTCGTATTGGCCACAACCGTACTCGGCTTTGCCGCTCACGCAGCTGCCGCCGACCTTACTCTCGACGTGTACAACCCCGGTGAATCGGCGATCTTCCCCGTCAGCTCGGTGCTGGTCAGCGGCGAGAAAGACGCGATCCTGGTAGACGCGCAGTTCGGCAAGGGCCAGGCCGAGCAACTGGTGCAGAAAATCCGCGCCAGTGGCAAACAGCTGACCACCATCTACATCAGCCATGGCGACCCGGATTACTACTTCGGCCTCGACACCCTGGCCAGTGCTTTCCCACAGGCCAAGATCCTTGCACCGCAGCCGGTGGTCGACCATATCAAGGCCACCGTTGCCGGAAAAGTCGCCTACTGGGGCCCGAAAATGGGTGCCGACAAACCCGCCAAGACCATCATTCCTCAGGTCCTCGAAGGCCATAGCCTGACGCTCGAAGGGCAACCGCTGGAAGTCATCGGCCTGGACGGCCCGCAGCCGGATCGCAGTTTCGTCTGGATCCCATCAATCAAGGCCGTGGTCGGCGGCGTGGTGGTCTCGGACAATATCCACTTGTGGATGGCCGACACCCAGGGTGCGCAATCCCATGCCGATTGGCTGGGCACCCTGCAACGTATCGAAAAACTCAAGCCGGTCACCGTGGTGCCGGGCCACTACCTGGGCACGCCCTCGGTCAAATCCGTCGCCTTCACGGCCGACTACATCAAGGCTTTCGATGTAGAAACCGCCAAGGCCAAGGATTCCGCCGCCCTGATCGCAGCCATGAAAAAACGCTACCCGAAGCTGGCCGATGAAAGCTCCCTGGAGCTGAGTGCCAAAGTCGCCAAGGGCGAAATGCAGTGGTGAATTGATCCAACTCTTACCGCACTGGAGAACGTCATGAGCAAGATCGCAATCATTGGTGCCACCGGCCGTGCCGGTAGCCAACTGCTGGAAGAAGCCCTGCGTCGCGGCCATACGGTCACGGCCATCGCACGCAACACTGGGGCTATCGCCGCGCGCCCGGGCTTGACCGTCAAACAGGCCGACGCCCTGGACGCTGCTGCCCTGCAACAGGCCATCAGCGGCAGCGACGTGGTGATCAGCGCTGCGCACTTCGCCACCCTGCCGGCCCCTGCGGTGATCGGGCCGGTAAAACAGGCGGGCGTGAAGCGTCTGCTGGTGGTGGGTGGCGCGGGCTCGCTGCTGTTGCCGGACGGCGGGCGGGTCATCGACAGCCAGGGTTTCCCTGCCGAATACAAGGCCGAGGCCAGTGCTGGCGCGGCATTCCTCGACACCCTGCGTCAGGAAAAGGAACTGGACTGGACCTTCCTTTCGCCCTCGGCAGAATTTGTCGAGACCGAGCGCACCGGCACCTTCCGCCTGGGCCAGGACGACCTGTTGGTGAGCAGCGCAGGCCGTAGTTGGATCAGCTTTGCCGACTTCGCCATTGCCCTGATAGACGAAGTGGAAACACCGAAGCATTCGCGCCAACGCTTTACCGTGGGTTACTGACACACCCTGCCGACGAAATCGCCCAGGCTTGTGTGGGAACTGTCTTACCCGGTTCCCACACAAGCCGGTGCCGGTTTTTTCAATAGTCCCTGCGACTTTCTGATTTGCCCACTGCCCTGCGCAGCCGCCTAATAGCAGCCTTGTCCATTCAAGGCCCGCCCATGGAAAACGTCCACGCCAAACCCACCACCGCCCTCTGGCTGATGATCAGTGTTGTGCTGGTGGCCCTCAACCTGCGCCCGTCCATGGCAGCAGTCGGTCCTTTGTTATCGTCGATCCGTGGTGATATGCCGCTGAGTTTCAGCACCGCGTCGTTGTTGACCATGCTGCCGGTGATGGCGATGGGCTTGGCGATGTTCTTCGGTATGAGCCTGGGCAAACGCTTTGGCGAACATCGCAGCATCGTGCTGTCGCTGGTAGTGATTGGCCTCGCCACCCTGTCACGGCTGTTTCTCGACTCCGCCGCCGAATTGATCCTCAGCGCCATCGCCGCCGGCGTGGGCATTGCGCTGATCCAGGCGTTGATGCCGGCGCTGATCAAGTCGCGCTTTCGTGACAATGTTTCACTGTTCATGGGCCTGTACGTCACCGCGATCATGGGCGGCGCGGCATTGGCGGCGTCGTTCTCGCCGTTTATCCAGGTGCAGACCGGCAGTTGGCGGATCGGCCTGGCCATCTGGGCGGTGCTCGCCGTGCTGGCGCTGCTGTTCTGGTATGCCCAGCGCGCGGCATTGCCTCCCCTGCCCCACGCCGCTACCGGTGCGCAGGCGTCGTTTTTCGGTAATCGCCGCGCATGGTTGCTGGCGATATTTTTCGGCCTCGGGACCGCTTCCTACACCTGCGTGCTGGCATGGCTGGCGCCGTACTACGTCGAGCAGGGCTGGAGCGAACAGAGTGCCGGTTTGCTGCTGGGTTTCCTGACCGCCATGGAGGTGGTCTCCGGGCTGATCACCCCGGCCATCGCCAACCGGCGCCAGGACAAGCGCGCGGTGGTGGCCGTGTTGCTGGTGCTGATCATCGCCGGCTTCTGTGGCCTGATCCTCTCCCCACAGCACCTCACCCTCCTGTGGCCATGCCTGCTGGGCCTGGGCATTGGCGGGCTGTTCCCAATGAGCCTGATCCTGTCCCTGGACCACCTGGACAACCCGCGCCGTGCGGGTGGCCTGACAGCCTTCGTGCAGGGTATCGGCTACCTGATTGCTGGCGTGTCGCCACTGATCGCTGGGGTGATTCGCGACCAACTGGGCAGTTTCGAATGGGCCTGGTGGTCGCTCACGGCGGTGGTGGGGGTGATGCTGCTGATGGTCCTGCGCTTCGACCCGCGCCACTACGCACGGCATATTCGCTAGGGCGTCGTGTTCCAAACAGTATCTGTCCCACAACAGACATAGAAAGGTCTGACAAACCTTTCTATTGGTACGAGCGTTCCGTTAACATTTTGCCTTGTTTGCGCTGCGGTCGCGCAACAGGCTCACGGACGGAACGAATGCTAAACAGCAACTTGCTTAGAAAGCTCGATATGCAGGACCTGATGGTGTTTGTCGCTGTGTATGAGCAAAGCAGCGTCACCGATGTGTCCGAAACCCTGTTTGTCAGCCAGTCCACGGTCAGTTACAGCCTGAAGAAACTGCGCACCAGCTTCGAAGACGATCTGTTTATCAACACCCGTGCGGGCATGCGCCCGACCTACAAAGCCAGCAGCATGTACGGGCATGTGCAGAAAATCCTCGAAAGCATCAACCTCTGCCACGCGGGCGCCCAGACGTTCGACCCCACGCAAAAAGCCGTCACCTTCAACCTTTGCGCGCCCGAATACTTCGAGCAACTGATCCTGCCCAGGTTGCTGAAACACTTCGATCACGCCGACCTGCCAGTGATCGTCAATGTGCAGAAGCTGGAAACCGAGATTCCCGTAGAGGCCCTGCGCGACGGGCGCCTGGACGTGGTGATTTGCTTCGGCCCGCACTTTCACCGTGAGCACAAGGATCTCAGGACGCAGATGCTGCTGGAGGACGACCTGGTCTGCGTCTTCGATAAACGCGCCGCCCCGCGCGAGCCGGCGTTCAGCCTGCAGTCGTTTGTGGCCCGCCGCCATGTATTCCCGACACCCTGGACCTCGGACACCAACATGATCGACGGCTGGCTCGCCCGCCAGGCCCACAAGCGCCAGGTTATTGCCCGGGCCAACAGCTACAGCGCGGCGCTGAAGATGATTGCCGGCACCGACTTTATCGTCACCCTGCCCCGGCGTGTGCAACAGCTGCTGGCCCTGGAGCCGCAGTTCGGCCACTGCGAAGCCCCCAACGGCCTGCCGGGGTTCACTCTGGATATGCAGTGGAACGACGTCAGCGAGCAGGAAACTGCCAACGCGTGGTTTCGCGAGCAGGTGGTCAAGGCAGTGGCAAGCGTCAAGCAGGATGCGGCAAGAGAAGCGCAGAGATGACGTGCCGCTTAGCGCTCTCAGCCCCCCATAAATGCTTCCAGCCGCGAGCGCATCCAGCGTTCGGCGGGGTCACTGTCAACGTGGCTGAGCCAGACCATGGACAAGTCCAGGGTCGGCGTATCGAACGGGAACGGCTCACAAAACAGATTGCCCGCTGCGGCCATGGCCTGGGCCGTGTAATCCGGCAGGCTGGCGATCATATCGGTGCCGGCCAGCAGTGCCGGCAAGGAGCTGTATTGCGGC
Source organism: Pseudomonas sp. MF5691 (assembly GCF_016405645.1). NCBI lineage: Bacteria > Pseudomonadati > Pseudomonadota > Gammaproteobacteria > Pseudomonadales > Pseudomonadaceae > Pseudomonas > Pseudomonas sp. MF5691. The sequence goes on along the minus strand of NZ_JAEKDC010000007.1, from coordinate 120,845 downwards.
ACAGATAACACCACATGCCGCTTGCGACCGATCTCCGCCAGCCACTCATCGGCAAACCCTGCGACGTTGGCGGTGTGGGACACCAGCACATGGGGTCGTGAGCAATATTCATCGAGGGTCAGCGGCTGGTCCGAGGCATCGGCGCGTAGCACGCTGGGGCGGATATGGCGCAGCAACTTGCGCTTGGCATTGGCCGGCAGGCCACGGGTCTGAGTGATGCCGACGGTGATATCGCCAGAGGCCAGCAAGTCCGGGATCCGCCAGTAATCGACATGCTGCACCACAAACACTACCTGCGGCGCTTCGGTGCGCAGGGCCCGCAACAGCGGCGGCAACAGGCCGAACTCGACGTCATCGGACAGGCCGATGCGAAAGGTCATGGTGCTGACAGACGGATCGAAATCATGGGTAAGGCTCAACGCCGCCGACAGCGAGTCCAGGGCCGGCGACAGATGCAAGATAAGCTCCTCGGCCCGCGCCGTGGGCTCCATACGATGGCCGACACGGATAAACAGCGGGTCGTTGAACAACGTGCGCAAGCGGTTGAGGGCCGAACTGACCGTGGGTTGGCCGAGAAACAGCTTCTCTGCCACACGCGTTACGTTGCGCTCGAGCATCAGCGTTTCAAAGACCACCATCAGGTTGATGTCGGCCTTGCGTAATTCATTGCGATTCATGGCAAACGCCCTACAGCCCAAGACTGCCGGCAGTTTAGGAACACTGCAGGGCCTGCGTCTATGCGTCGACTATCCAACCCACGTGTTTGAGACTATAAATCAGCTTCCATGACAACCGAGAACATCCCCGTGCTGGTCATTCTTGCCCTGGCCATCCTGATGGCCGGGCTGTGTATCTGGAGTATCAGACTCATCGCCCACCCAACCGCCAGGACGCTGCTGCGGGTGTTTGTCGGACTGTGCCTGGCCGCCATCGTTGCGTATCTGGTCCTGGCGTCGGGGTTTCCCACGGCGCTGCTGGTATAGGCAGATTGACGAGCCTGCCGCCTCGCCCTCTAATTAGCCACTTTCTTCAAGCAAGGAGCGCTTAGCCATGAAATTCGCCTACACCATCGTCTACGTCCCGGACGTGGCCGCGTCACTGCAGTTTTTCGAAAAAGCCTTTGGCTTCAGCCGACGCTTCCTGCATGAATCAGGGACCTATGGCGAGTTGGAAACCGGGGGCACTACGTTGTCCTTCGCCGCCCATGAGCTGGGGGAGATGAACTTCAAGGGTGGGCACGTCGCCGCCCATACCTCGAAGCAACCGCTGGGTATGGAGCTGGGGTTTGTAACCGAGGACGTGCCGGCGGCCCACGCCAAAGCGCTGGCCGCGGGTGCCAGCGAACTCTCGGCACCGAGCAGCAAGCCCTGGGGCCAGGTAGTGTCTTACGTGCGCTGCCCGGATGGCACGCTGGTAGAGCTGTGTACGCCGATAGCCGGATGAAAGCGCTGGGGGCGTTCTCATCGTCGGACGTCAGGGCTTAAGCGGGCGCTCCTGGTCGCGCTCGGACAATTCCGTCCCATCATCCGGGTGCTTCCAGGTCTGCGGTTTCTCTTCTTCGTGAAGCCGCCGAGCCCGCTCCTGCGCCGAGTCGTCGCGTGGCTTGGGTTCGTTATTCATACCCACCTCCCATCCATAAGAATTGGTCTTATGACCCAGCATAGAACTGGAGATAGCCATGGACAGCTTTTCTGATGGATGGTGGCAAGCCAAGCCTTTTCGTGAGAAATGGACAGCCTCAGGTAAGACAGCGCATTCCCCCATAACCTATGGAAACAACCACCGGCCTTATTCAGAAGGGTCGCCTCTCAGCTTCCTCGCTCTTTATTGGATTGGGAGAGCACAGAGGCGGCAAGCGCTCTCGTCTGCTCGCTGTACTGATCGCTCTGAAGCGTCTTTCCAGCTTTCTCCTCCATCTGCGCACTGGTCTGCTTATCCGTACCACTCTGAGCCAACGCCGAGGCAGCCAGGCTTCTGGCGATAGCTGAGGCGTTTGGATTATTCAGGGTTTCGGCTGCTAACGTGGCCATCTTGTCGGAGGTCTTTTTCGTGTTTTTACTCATCAGGCATTCCTTTGCAGTGTTGGGATGGGAGAACTATCTCGCACACGGCAAACAATGGTTTACCGCACCTAGCGAATGGGTGAGGAAAAAGGTGCGCTCCTCATATTCGGCCTGATGGACACGCAAAATCGTTGCAATCTCTTCATCCAGTTCTACGCTCATAGAATTTTCATCAACCTTCGAGTTATTTATCAGATGCTCGCTCCCGCCATACTTTGTAAAGAAAGAAAACACCTGCCAGGACTGCGCAACCGATCGCCATGCTATCTGGACGGAACTCCCTTCTTATCGAATAAGCAACGTTGTATGAGCCAACGCCGACCAAAAAAATGATCACCAACGGCAAAAATGACTTCCATTTAGACATGCGTTTCCCTTTCGTTTGTGGACGCGAAATTAGGCGTCCTTTTGCTGGCTAGCTACACCAGCTAGCGCAAGCCGGTGTAGCTAATGTGCGATTGATCTTGTAAAGACCTTAATTTTGATCAGGGACTGATCGATCAGCTAGAAATATCGCCTAACTAACCGACCACCCAGTTATTGAAACATTGCTCGTACCCTCTGATGTGCGTCAGGTAGGTTGGACCTGAGCAAGTACTCGTTCAACTCAAGACTGTCGTTGACATCTGCGGCGTGCCTGACAGGATGCACAAACTCTGACGTTCCAATGAGGCCTGGATAACAGCCAATGGCAACACGCCGGCCATCCCGTTCTACCAGCAGGGGAATCTCTAGTGTTCCGACTGGCGTACAACGGAAACCCTCCAATTCGAGGCTTGAGCGAAGTTGGGAGAGTGTGGCTACCTGCTCGTGAGGAGAGGAGCAGCTAGGCTTCTCGCCCAACACTGCGTAGCGGAGTAGCAGTGCGCCAAGTTTTCGGTCGAGTCTTTTCTGAAGGTGCTGATTGTGAAAATGGTTTAGGCATTCAGTGCAGGAGGTTTCGCACGTGCAGCCTTCCAGAAGCGCAAGGGTCGACTCTAGAATTTCAGGCAAATTCCTAGCTGCGACTTCGGCATACCCTGCTCCTCCAGAAAGCGTGTCATACAAAAAGATGTCGAGCATTCGAGCGTTGTCCTTAAGCGCGGGCTCAATGCGGAAACCAGAACCGAATTCAGCAGGGTCTAGGTCCAACTGCCGGTGCCGACTTGCAGCAAGTCGAAGCGCTTCCGCTATCGAGTGCAACGCATCTTCGAGCATCTGCAACACGACTACCTCAACCGTATTTGTTACCAATGGCTCGGCAATCTTCAGCCTCAGCAAGAGTAGGTCGGTGCTGAAGTCATGGCCCAGCAGGACTCGCCGGAATGCGCCAGAGCAGCGCGGCGGTGTCCCTTTTGGACCCAGTTGTCGGTATGGACGGTCATGCACTCCCGCCTGCGGTGCATATTGATCGAATACGGTTGCATACCCACAGTCGACACAAACCGAAAAACCTCCAAGCTGCGAACCTTCCTTACCCCGGTTAACTGTCACCAATGTTCGGTCGGTCGCGTGGGTGAAGCTTGCGTTAGGTCCATACTCGGTGAAGGTAAACACCTCTGGGTCAACGGGTTGAGGAAATTGAGCCATGGTGGCGAAAGTAATGTCCTGCTCACGATCATCCTCTGGAAGATCTTGCGCATTTTCTGGACCGAATACCTCCGGCAAAATCATGGTTTCCTCTTTAAGTTCTCCACCACATACCGGACAGATTTCACCATCACCTCCAGGTTTGTTGGGATCTCGTACAAATGAACATGCTTCGCAGTGGACATGTTTTTTTGAGTTTTTGAAAAGAGGACGAGCGCGATTGACCTCGCCGGCGGGCATATCTGCAAAAACACCTCCCGATCGGTAGGTCTTTTTGTCGATTACGATAAGCCGACCTGGTGCGTATTCGCTAAGGGCTTTAGAAATTGCCTGCTGGGGACGCTGAAGCGTACGGATCTCCCAATTGCCATTCGAGTTTTTCTTCAACTCTTCGACCAGGAAGCTGGAGAGACTCGTAGGGAAGGCATAGCTCGGCAAAAGCCCATGGAAAAACAGGAACTCCAACAGTTCCTTCTGCTCAACACCGGCTCCGGGATTTTCATCTACCTCGGCTTCTTCTTCACTAATCTCAGCAGCAGCGATGGGTTGCGGGACATCTGAAGCGAGCTCGTGCAGAGTCGACAGCAAGCCCTCAACCGTTTCCACTAACCACTCATCAAGAGTAGAACCGCGAGTGTCCAAGTTAGGCGGCAACCAAGCCAAAACCGAGGCTTTTAGATCCGCATCTGATGCGAGAACTCGACGTGACACCCAGCTCTCGAAGCTCGCTAGATTGAGCCCTGTATCATCGGCACCGTAAAAAAAGTCCTGGGTTAATCCGAGCGCCTTTAAAAGCAATGAGGTTTTTTCTGCCGGAGGATTGGTGCCCTCAGCCATCACTTCATGAAAGAAAGTCTGAACCAAATAAGCATGCACGTGCCGGCGGGCAATCTTCGCGTTATCGACCTTGACCTCAGGAGTGCGTGGTGGACCGGCGACGATGTGCTCCGGGTTTAAGAAGTAATGGCTGTCGTGTGGTCCATTCTGCGAATATGTCACCACGGTGGAGACAGAAGAACCTCGCCGCCCTGCCCGCCCGGCGCGTTGCTGATAGTTTTCGCGTTGAGGGGGCACGTTTCTCAGTGCGACCGCCACCAGTGAGCCAATGTCCACGCCTACCTCCATAGTGGTGGTGCAACTTAGAACATCGATGGGCCTATCCTTGGCGCCAACAAGAACGTCCTGGAACCTCAATTCGTACAACTCAGTGGTTGCATGGACTTTGCTTCTGTCCCGATTCGACAGTTGCGCGGTATGTTCCTCCACGCTCAAGTTTGAGAGGCGTGCTCCCGGTTCGAGCGCCTCTTTTACTGGAAGACGCCAGAAACCTTTGCGTGCCGTGACATAGTCGCTCGTCGAGGGGGCGATCGGTACAGCGCCTTCACTCCCACAGGACAGACAAATGTTTCCGCCTAGCGCAAATGGCATCAGCGCAGTGCAATCTGGACACTGAGTCCAGACGTGAGAAAGATCAATCACGAGGCGCAAAGAATTAGGAGCAAGGAACCACGCACCATCGACTTCATCGGCTAGCTGCCCGCGGAAAGCGCCTTCCACGGCTTCATAGGTGGACGTATCCCAGCCCCAACGGCTAGTGAGTGCCTCTCTCAAAGCTTTGTCGAACTGTCCCTTACTACCCCAAGCGGGCTTGTAGTATCCAGCGGCCTTGTAGCGGTAAACCTGATCGATTGTCGCGTCGAAGGCGAAATCCTGAAGCATGGAATCAATCCAGCCAACCGCAAGCGCAAGTAGATCCTCCTCCCCAACTGAAACCCCTTCGTTACTCAGGACCTCCTTCAGCCTTTTAAGCTTTGCTCGCGCAGGCACCACAAAGCCTACGGTCGTACCTGAAAGCGAGTAATAGCTGCCACACAAGAGCTTGAGCAAAGCAATTCGATAACGTGAAGGTGCCTCCTGTGGGTTGAATCTATCCTCCAACGCTTGACCCAAATCAGAGTCGTAGTCACGCTCAAAGACGCTGCGCGCATCCTCAATTTTCTTTGCATCTATGCCGTCAAATATAGCGAGATCGTGACCGGTTAAAATGGAAAGGAAGGCGAGATAGAGCGTCGGTGTTGGTCGAGGCTCTAACCTTTGCTCATCCAATTGCCCACATGCCAGGGCTATAGCCTGACGAAAAACGTCGAGTTCAATATCTCGAGGAATATCTCGCGCCAGGCGAGCAGCCTTCTGGCGACCGTCGGAAAAAATGAGAACTTTTCGACCACCGTTGGGATGTCTTGCATCGTTAGCACGACTCGCCGCCTGACGGGCCATTTGAGTCCGAACCAACGTGGTAAACGGTGCTTCGCCCTTCGTAACATGGTCCATGATCTTCGACGGTTCGTCTTTGGAATTTCTGGTCCTACGGATACAGACCGGGCAATTATCGAAAGTTACATCAGGACCAACGGCGACCTTATCTGCTACACGGACTTTGCGAAAACCGGTTCCCTCCGCTGGGCATGTCGCAGAAAGGATGCCGGTGGAAATGTGCAGCCACATGTCCTTGTGTCGACTGCGCGGGTGAGCAGTTTGCTCTACGAAAATTTCAACCGGCATAAGGTCCAAGGTTCCACCTTCGGACAATGGCCCGCTTGGCTGATGCCATACGAAATCCATTTCAGCGCTGACATACCCTCTGATAAAGGCGGCGCCACAATCACGGTGGGTTAACAGCTCATAGACCCGACCATTGGACTCACAACCGCAATTACTCAATGGTTTAGTGTGGAGGCGGCCAAGAATGGTAGGTCCGCCATGCTCACCCAAGCGCTTCGAACAGTTTGGGTCCACGCAAGCATAGAGTCCTGGCAATCCGCGATGAAATAAGTGCAGACGGGTCGGAAGCAACACGCGACCATCTGAGCTTCTCTGTGCATGACTCCCCAAGGCGAGTAGTGCGTCAGTAGCTTTTTCGGCTGTTTCTAGAGGACACCCCTCAAAAAGAGTTTCGCTCAAGGTCCCTAGCTTGACCGCTTTACCTGACACTAAGGTAATAAGCTTTTCCAACGGTCCGAAGTCAGTTAGGCTTCGAAACAGCCAGTCGCGAAATGATGAGTGATCGCTTGCATTCGGAGCTTCCCAACCAAGCTGTCCAGCAAGCGCCGCCGCGGCTTTTTGGGCAGAAGGGAGATCATTTGCTGCCTCTTGGAAGGCGTAGAGATCAAAGCCCGCCAAGGCATCAATCTGTTCACGGGTAACCGTGTGCACCGAGGAACGCTGCTCGTTCGTCCCCTGAATAACTCTAACCTTGCGGGAGGAGCTTTCCAACAACCCGGTCAAGTCGCGTGCAAATCGTTCACCGTCCGAGACGGCAGTTTCACCGGCGCCAAGACTCGCACTGGTGAGAATGCAACGCATACGTTCTCGCGGAATTTCCAAGCGGGCACATAGACGGCGAATGAGAAGCGCGACTTCAGCACCTCCAGCCCCCCTATACATATGCGCCTCATCCAGAACCAGTATGAACTCGTTCCGGATGTCTTCTTTGAGCCAGTCTCTCGTCTGCTCGAAGATCCCACGCTCAATCGGTCTCATGAGCATGTATTCGAGCATGGAGTAGTTTGTCACTAGCAGTTCAGGACAGCGTACCTGCATCTCGTGCCGTGTCATGAGCTCACGGTCACCAGGCTGAGTTAGCAGCCGCCCCTTCCAATTTTTTGAAACGAATTGGTTGCCGATTTTCTTCCCGGAGGCGTAGGTTTTGGTCTCTACCGCATCATCCGCGTAAAAAGCATCAAGATCTTTGCTCGGCCAGCGGCCAATACGAGCCAGGTCTTTTTGGATGGCCGGGATCTTGGCCACTTTCTTATAAAACTCCTCGAAGAGTGGCTTGATGAACTGCTCGTCTCGTGTGGAGGAGCGCTGCCCCGGGTATGGTGTCCTACCGGTATAGCTGCCGAAGCGGATCGGTGTTTTCCTGCCGTTCAAAAGCAGTTTCGCTGCCTCAGGGTTACCGAGTATTCGACGGATACGTGCGAGTTGGTCATTCACCAAGGCGTTCATGGGGTACAGCAACATCGCCCTACAACCCGGCAAAGCAGCAGACTCAGGTCTTTCGGCGCCTTCTACTGCCAGTTTCCCAATTACCGGCATCAAAAAGCTTTCTGTTTTACCCGAGCCCGTACCGGTTGCCACCACCAGGTCAGCAGCCTCATCGCCGAGGAATGAGGTGAGCGCCTGAGATTGGTGCTCATACGGCAGAGGGTAAAGGCCAAGTCCCATTACCGACAATTTGGTCAATGCGTCAGAGGCAGCCTGCGGTATTGGCAAGTCCTCGTAGGGAGTTCCCAGTTTGTAGACTGGCGTTGACTCTACATAGGGGGTTTGGGCAATAGTTTCATTCGCTTGGAGAAGCGCGCGTCGCTCCCTGACGAGACCTTCATCGAGAATATGATACTGAGCCTCGATATATTGCCTTAGGCTATCAGCCAAGCTACTCGCGGTCTCATGGACGCCTGCCGCTTCAGTCAACGTAGACTTCACACTCATTGGTTCCCTCCTTCTGCGCCGCAGCGCTCATCCAAAATCACGCCTAACCCGTCGAGCGCATCGCGCACGATGGATAGCATTTCTATAGGTAAAACGTGATACGTCACGCCTGGGTGCTCGCCTTCAGGCGTAGGTATTTGCCAGCCCAGTAAAAGCACCCTGGCTTCCTGGGGGGGTAACCGACGTTCTAATCGAAGTTTTACAAAGCCCTGAGAGGTCGTCGCTTTGACTCTCATGGGCCGACCAACTTGAGCATCTAAATGAAAGCGGAGGCGTCTAGCATCCTGAAAGTCGAGAGACGCCATTTTGCGAATGCGCCCACGGAAATAATCCCCAATGAAATGTAAAGCCACCGGACCTGTCTGACATTTTGAAAGAAAAACCCCTCCCGCGTTGGGCAGTTCTGCCAAGGCACCCCATCGACCTTTATCGTAAATCGCAATCTCACCCAAATCGCTGGGCACATCGGTGAACCGCGACTTCATCGTTGCTATCAGTTGGACAGACCAAGCCTCAAGCCCTTCGACGGGCGCACCAACCCACTCGCGAGCATCCCAGACGTCGATCCAATCATTGCAGTCGACTAGATCGACAAGTCGCACCCTGCCTGCGGCTTGTGTTTGGATGCTGTGAGGGAGAGTCTCTAAGGGACCGCCGCCTATTATCACCGCGCTGTCATTGGCCGCTTTGATGGCATGTGCTGATGGCGTCAGCCAGCTTCCGCCTCGAAGTCTGACCAGGTCACCCAGCTCACCCAAACTATTCAAGACCGACAACACACCAGGGCGAGCATCCTTATCCTCTGCAAGATCTGGCCAAAGTGGTGATAATCGCCTTCGGACCATACTGGTCAAGCTAAGGGAGGCAGCGGGTTCCCAAGTGCCATTGCCAGCGACTGGTGCAGAAGCGAGGTACGACGCCGCTCGCAGACACTCGGCTATCGCAGCGATACGAAGCCCTTCCCCTCCTACCCTGCAACGAATACTTGCCGCGAGAATTTTTTGCGCTCCTTCGCGGGAAATCGCCTGCCACTTCATCTGCGTTCCCTCAGGTCTCTGCCTCGGCTTGCAATTCGGCCAACATCCGGCCCGCGATACGAGCGATATCCTCAACGGGGCCGGCCGTTGCCTTCGCCCATGGGAGAGCCCACAACGTCAACACGGAGTGCAGATCCTCTTCTGATGACCCGCCGGGGATAGTCCGCAGACGTGAGTAAGCACGGTCGGCCATCCTCGTCCAAAGATTGCCGGGGACAAACGAGCTCTCCTCTATGAGTTCCTTCAGCTCAGAGACAAGTGCCCGCGGCGAATCATCGTCAAGGCCGTCAATCTGATTCCAAGCGTTGCGCACCAGTTGGCCAAACTTGAGCTCCGGTAATTTGGCGGATACCCCACGCATAGAAAAATTATCCGTATCAAAAACCGGACCGATCTCCGCGAGCGTGCCGCCATCAGGGAACGTGGCAGGGCCCTGTGTCCACGCGGCTATCAACGAGAGACGTTGGTAGATTGGCAGTGAGAATTGGCGGCGCGTAACGACGTCTCGAATCGCGGTACCGTACACCTCAAAAGCTGAACGGTTTGCTCCCTTCATCAGCAAACAACCAGAGGTTTCCGAGACCACCTCTAGACAATCAATCGCCGCCTCATCGGATACTAATCCGACCGGTACACGCCATTCATGAAATGTTTGACCGCCAATGGCTGCTGCCACGGCATCTGCCACTAAATCAGAAATCGAGCCCGAGAACTGGACCATCTGCCCCGCAGACAACGCTGCTAATATCTGGCGGGCTGTGGCAATTGCTGCTCCTTTCATAACTCCGCAAGACTGAAGGTTGCATGCAATCAGCTCACAGGCGCCTTTGACAGAGTGGATCTCTACAATAGGCCCCGGTGACTCAACTTCAAAAAGTCGAACCTGTGGTTTGGTCGCCATGCCATTGCCTCCCTTTGCAACGGCTGCTTCTAAAATATCGATCCGTTCAGCCAAGTGACCTACTGCCGTGACGGCGTGGTTCCACTCGACCTCCTGCGCACAGAGCGCATCGATTGATTGCTTGAGCGCTGAAACCTCCGCCTGAGTTTTGTCCCACGAGCGGCCCTGTTCTGTAAGCGCCTCCAAACTGTGGTGGAACTGTTCGGCTCGTGCGTCGGCGGCGGCGATTACTTTTGTGATCTCCTGCCTTGCGACGCCAAGTGTATCGACCGCCTCTTCCAGTCCACTGGCACGCTCAGCCACGCGCTCGAGTGCAACCCGAAGTTCCTTTACGTCACCCTGACTTTTGTCGACACTCAAGACGACTTCTCGAATGCCTTTAGCCAGAATGTCCGTCTCGGACTCAAGTTGATCAATTCGCTCCGCCACCTCTTCTGCCGCGGCTTCAGCAATTTCGAAGTAACCTTCAATCTTATGCAACCGCCCCGGAAGTGCGTCGATCATGAGGTCACGAGCTAGCGTCGATGCTGGACGAAAGCGTCCGAGTGCGACTTGGGCTTCGGGACTATCTGCAAAGCCACTGAAGTCCAACAGACGTTCCAGACTCTCCCTGGCTGCGTCAGGGAAAAGCTCCGCCAGGCCGGTTAAAAAAACGGGCCCAGCGTCCGGTGTAGCCGATGAAATGTCACTTGGGGGAAAAGTTGAACCCAATCGGTTCCTTGCCCAAGCCTCCCACAGACAGGCAAATGTGTTCCAGTCGGCAGCCCCTTTCTGCCCAGGCTGAGTGTGAATGAGGTGCGCGACCAAACGCTTTTGTTTTTCCTTGAACTCGGGGGGCGATCCCCGTCGGAAACCCTGGATTGGCGGCTGGCGATCATAAAAAATTTTACGAATACCATGAGGAATCTCCTCAATGAATTCAGTAATCGCAATTTGTCCGAACGCAGAGATACGATCCCTTGCCTCCTGGCTATATTGGTAGCTCATATGAGACTCCTTCCCCTAGCTGTTTGAGCTCAAAGCCGCGGGCGAGGACGTCCTTCACCAGCGTACGGTAATTCGGAATAAGTTGTGGATGGGGTCTCAAGCTAGCGAAGGTTCTAACCAGCGCATAGTCATCGGAAACCGCGGCGATAGGGCCACATGGTTGCAACTGAACCATAAAGCTGAGCAGCCTGGATCGAAGCGAGGGACCCAGGGTAACGAAGGTCTCGCTGATAGGTCTGCTGGAAAGATCGCCGGCAATGTGCAACCGCCCGAATCCACCGAAGTTGATGTCGACGTAGCATGTCGGGTCGACCAGGTGCGCAATGAGAAGGGTCTGCACTTCTGGTGGAAGAAGGCGCTGATGCTGGCTGTGTTCAGACACTGTGTCGCCGGAAAAAAGTAAGATCTCACTGCGCTGAGAGGACTTGTCAGCAATAAGTCGCCCATTACAGCCGTGTGGCATGGAGAGATACTCAAGCGTCATTGTCTGAGCTCTGGCAGCCATGACAAAGGTCCTGCATTTTTTTTGATGCAAAGGGACTACGTGTCGTTTCGACTCCCGGTCCCTAAATGCAAACTCTACAGCCGGCAACTTTTGATTTCGGCTCGGTGAAAGCGTGCAAGAGACAAATTTATCGATGTCCGGGTAGTCCGCCTTTCCGACTCGGAAGTCTTGGGTTTTCTCGGTTGCCAAAACAAATAACGCTGGTGACTTTTCGATCCCAGTGGCAGAAAGGCGCTCTCCTCCCCCGTACACTTGCATTGTCGGCCCCCTGTCCTGCTGTCCGACGGGCATCATTTGTGTCGACAGCAGTACCGTAGGCGACTCAAGGCACTCAATAGCGTTAACGCTCGAATTTCTCGTAAGAAACGGCCATATCGGGGTAATGGAGGGGGCGGGTGGATTTACGAGCAGCCCCGTAAAAATGTGAAGCCATTCCATGCATTCTTCAGAGGGCTTTTCCGGGATGATGGCAAGAGCCAGGCCCCAGCCCTGCCTGCTCTGAAACTTATCGAGTACGAGCTCATCAGGAAAAACTGGAGCGGCATTTTCACTCCATAAAAAAGCGTATGTTTCCGAACCTCTGAGCTCCTGTGCTCGGGGAAATCCAGTTGCTCCTTCGCGCCCCGACGCTGAAAATACAGCAACTCCCGAGGGTGAAAGTCCCGGGCACTCGCGCTCCACACTGGCCATGAAAAAAGGATCGGCATGGGCGCTATAGGACACGATGCGATAATTTTCGACGGACAATTCGGCCGTCACGCGAAAGCCCTTTGCCATACCACGCATATCTAAGTGCTGAAGCCTTCCTCCCACGTCGATTGTGACGGTGGCGTCACACACACGACATGCAGGTACCGCCAACTCCAACCACCAGGCAGCGCGCTGCCCTCTGGTAATCATCAGGCGCAGAGCCATCCGGCGCCTCGTCACGGTGGCAAGAACGCTACCTTCTGAGTTCTGCCCGTATTGGCTCGGGATAAAGTTTTCGCACTCTGGTGATCCCCAACCGGGCCAGTGGCCAAAGTGTTTTTTTCGTTTGTCACCCGAGCGAAAATTCACCATTGCTTTACAGCACGGACAAATGAACATACCAATTCCCGATGACTGAGCAGCGGACTCTAGCTTGTTCGTCAGTTTGTTAACGGCGTATTCCAACGCAATTCCCCTTGCGACCCTAGCAGCCGAAACTGTTGTCTAGCATCACTTCTCGATTAGCCTCGGTGCGGAGAATTTGAGCTTGACTACCGAACAAATTAATCAGGTCAGTCGGCGTCCAGCCTCGGTATCCCGGTACATTCCTAGAGCGCGGGATCATCCATCGATCCAACGCCAGGCCGGCAATTTCACTTACAGACAGAAGCGCGCTGACATCAGGCTTACCCTTCCCAGACTGCAAGATTTTAGTTGCATTGGATGCAAGCTGACAGATGAAGACCTCACGCTGAATACCGTGGCGCATCAAATCATCCTTGAAACCTAATGCCGTAAGCGCAGCACGTGTTGTCCTCAAGCGCCAGTTGGGCCCCTGCCCATAACCATGCTGGTCGGCGTACGTATGGTCGATGTGACGCAGGTAGTCACGCATCTCCATGAACAACCAATCGGGGATATGAAAATGCCCCCAGCCGCCGGTATAACCAATTGGCTTGAGATATTGAGTGCCATCCAGCTTCAGTCGGTTATAGACCGAGGACCGACCCATCGATGATGTAGTGACGATGGAAAGTAGGCGAGCCTTCTTTTCTGCCTGCGAGATGATCCCCGTCGAGCTGCCATAGGCCTTCGCAAAATCGTCGTAAATATCACGGCTACGAAGCAGGCATGCGACCAACTTGCCTCCAAGAAGCGAGTTGTAAGGTGGGATCGCCCCAAGAACGTAGGCATCCATCAGATTGACTAGCCGAGCCCCCCTGTCATGAATATCCCAGCCAATGAATTTGTCTCTAACTCCCAGATTGAAGACAGGATCACCGATCGCGATAAGCCCCATGAGCTTGCCGTTACTTTCATCCCAAACCAGGTAACGCAGACGCCTACCGAAACCGTTTGAAACCGGCACCGACCAGGACAAGGCAGCAAGCCTGAATAAATCGCCCTGCCAAGTATTTGAGGAAACCCGTTCCAAAACCGGAGAAATTTTCTCAGGATTCACATCTTTGCCCGATGCAAAAAACTGCATCAGCTTTCCCCCAGCCCGCGACACGAATTTCTCGCTCGCGAGAAGTCGCTCCTCTCTCTGGGCGCTGTGAAGGATTCGGATCGCGTCTTTGGTATTACCTGGGGCTCGTAGAGCCCCCTCATCCGTTTTGGTGAAGCCTAAGGAGTGCAGATGTTCGCGCAGCTTTCTCTTGAGGTTCGCTTCGCGGGGATTGACCCCAATGATGATTGCATCGCCTTTTGGCATTAGCTGCTTCCTGCCCAATACTTTTCCAATTGAGCTCTAAAAAACAAAGGGCTCGGGTTCCCGGTACTAATACACGGATGATGCTAGTGGTCTTAGCAAAACATAGGCCGTGGAGTTGCAAAGCAATGCGTGCATGGACAGCTAGTGAGCTCACATTCGCCAACCATATCGATCAGCGTCAGCATGCCCGTTATCGCGTTCAAAATCTCACTTCCCCAAGCGTTCAAGCTGTAGCTCGCTAGGCCGGCAAATCGTACAGCTCTGTCGGGCTTATAGAAAGGCTACTGACGCTAAACACCCCGTAGTGGCAGCCCGAGCTAGTCGCTGGTGCGATTTGGTCCAGCGCACTCGCGCCCTTGATAAAGGCCACTTGCCATTATTTCACTTTCAAGGAAGAACTGCGCCCTATTCGACTACCTAAATCGGTCGGTTGGAGAATTTAGACCGACCGCGCTTCACGTTGGACGACGCCCAGCAATACCTCAAGCGTCTGGTCTGGCTCAAGGACCAGGAAACTCTCAGCGATTAACGTCAGTGGGTGTACTTGCAGAACGGAGGTAACCGTTCGGCCAACACATCTTCCTGCCCCCTGCGTTTGAGGCTACGGGGTCTGCCTTTGTCGATTTCAGCTACGCGGATCGAGCTTCGGCGATAGATAGATCTACGGAAGCTCTGATGGCATCAATTGCGCCTTGAGCGAGCGCCATAACCGTCGTTGTGCTAATTTCAATCCCACTGATAATTGATCCAGACATTAGCCTCAAAGAGGGTCGAAATCCCCCACCGAATTACGTGATGATGAAGCCCGATGCAGGCAAGGAACTCGCTGTGCTCGCAAAAGAGCAAGAGATCATGCGTCTCTTCAAGCACATCGAGCCACCGACTATTTTTCCTTGGCGATGAGCTTTCAGATTCTCAGGACGTAGGCGATGAACGATTACGAATTCGCAGAAAGCATTTCTGCAGAGGTTGGTAAATATTACGGCAAGGCAAAGGCTCAACTCATCAGCCTTCCTGAACTGTCATTGATAAACCAGCGCTCGCTGGCAGTGCTCATCTGCAACATTATAATAAATTGCACCTCAGCCGAAATCGACGTTCGGGGAGACCTTGACTACAAAATTGCCCGATTGAAGAAATCAAATCTCATCAATTTTGACGTTGCTGACTCACTTAATATCGTCAGAAAAAATGGGAATATCGGTGCGCATCCTGACGAATACAAATTGTCAGATGAGGAATATCTGAAGATCGCTAAAGCGTCGATCAAAGAGTGTGTGAGCTTGCTCGACTACTGCTACCAGCTCATGCATGGGACCGCCTCTGTCCCTGCCTATGAGATCACTGAGCCAGTCGATGATTTCCTGCAAACCATGAGTTACAAGGCGATGGTCGAAGGTGATGCAGAGTCTCAATACCTTGCGGGTAGGTATTTCCAAGGCAGAGCCGCAAAATACGATGATGACATTCGCAAAGCTGGACATGGTTTTTTCGGTCAGGAATACCAGTCATACCTAGACCAAGCTCAGATGTGGTTCAAGCTTGCCCAGCATCAAGACCATCGTGAAAGCCTCTACGAATACGGAATGACGCTCGCGAATGGGCGCGACAAATCCATGATTGGCATGGGTCAGGGTTGCATCGCTCGATCAGCCGGGATGGGTTATGCCGAGGCTCAGGTTCGCCTTGGGATGTACCTGCGTTACGGCTCGAACAACTTCGATATAGATCTTCCAGAAGCGCTCTACAACTTCACAGAGGCGGCTCAGTTGGACCACCCAGCAGCGCTTGCTGAACTGTCTGAAATGCACGCCAATGGTTTGGGTACGCTTCTCGATAACGCAAAGGCTTTCGAGTGTGCTTTACGGTCGGCAGAGGCTGGATACCCACAAGGGCAGTTCTACCTTGCAGACTGCTACATGACTGGCATGGGTGTAGAGCCAAACGAAGCGCTTGCTTATGAATGGCTTGCCAAGTCAGCAGAACAGTTTTATCCCGAAGCTATGTACACGCTTGCGACTGCCATCACAGGTGGGCACACAACCGCCTTCAAAATTGAAGACGCCAAGACCTACCTGAACCTGTGTCTGCACGTTCCAGCCATCCAGAACCATGCAAGGGTCGGCTACGCGAAATACCTCCTAGAATTCGAGCCGGGGCTTGAAGGCATGGTCGTCGCAGCTTCGATGTTCCAAGAATGCTATGAGGGTGAAACCGAAAATTCAGACTTGTCCAAAGAATCTGTCTCGTTGGGAAAAGAAACCATCACAAAGGTTCGCGATTCCTTGAGGACGGTCATCAGCAATAAAACTCTCGCCCAGAGCGCAACGATAATTTCTGCGTATTACGACGAGCAAGGCTATCCGTACAAAAATCGGGCAGAGCGGACAGCGTTATTTTTAGATTCCGCTTATAGCTACAAAGCTGGAAAGAACATTGATGGTCCGCTCAAAATTTTGGGTTTATCCCAACCCTACCCCAAGCAGCCTAGAAACGAGCTTTGCATCTGTAATTCCGGGAAGAAATACAAGGCATGTCATGGGAAATGAATTCGGGCGTTAGCTCAGCGCCATTCAACAAAGGACAACCGCAATGCTCGACGTAAAGGACAGTACCGAATACGAGAAGGTTGCCCAGCAGGTCTACCAAGCGATTCTAGCCACTGATGAGGTTGATACGATTGAGGCCCTGCACAACGTCCAGATCACTGGGCGTTCTGGCGTAACTCACCAGATTGACGTTTATTGGCGCTACCTCAAGGACGGTGTAGAGCATCAGGTACTCGTGGAGTGCAAATACTACAAATCCACCATCGACCTCATCCACGCCCGAAACCTGCTTGGCTTGCTCACCGACATCCCCAACAGCCAAGGCGTCTTGCTCACCACTCTGGGCTTCCAGAGCGGCGTGGTGAACCTATGCAACTTCTACGGGATAAGCCTCAAGCGGCTCCGAGATCCGCAAGGGTCTGACTGGGATGGATTCATACAAAAGGTCGAAATTGAAGGCAGCCTCAATAGGACAGAGTACGTCGATTTTGCACTCACAATTGATGGTAAGGATGAAGAGTCCATAGCCACCCTAGCAGGCGACAAAACCCTCTCGGTGAACTCGCTGGAAATGCTTTTCAAAGACGCCGAAGATTCCCCTGTACCAGCAGTCACATGGCTTGACCGCAACGTTCCTTTCGATGAGGCACAGGTCGGTACCCCGTTGGCCATCACCCTCACTCCGACTAGCACATACATCGTTCTCCCATCCGGGAAGCGAGTTAAAATCCGCAGCCTTGACGTTCATTACGTGCATTCGAGCCAGACGTTCCGCCTTGGCTTTGACGCAATGGATCTGGTCAAAGCCGTTCTTGAGGATTTCAACACGATGGCAATTGACTACACCTTTCACCACTAACCTGACAGCAAAAAGCCGACTGCAATGGTCGGCTTGTGTGGGATTCTCTGATTCGGTTCGTGTAACGGCTTGGACTTGCCCAATCATAGAGACGCTCTGATCACCGGACCAGACTGATGACTCATCCTGTAACGTTATAAGCGGCTATTCAGTCGCTCCAAGTCCTGAATGACGAAAGGAACGCGCTTGAGGGTTTGATACGCCAGAAGCATGTATAAAAAGGAGCTGAACTAGCAATCAACAGCCAAAGGTGTGACTGAAATCATCTAAAGACGGCAAAAATTTTACGTACTATGCCTACGTACAATGACCAGAATCAAGAAACGAAAAACCCTCGCAAATCAATGACTTGCGAGGGTTTTATACATATGGCGGAGAGATAGGGATTCGAACCCTAGGTACCGGTGAAGGTACAACGGATTTCGAATCCGTCCCATTCGGCCACTCTGGCATCTCTCCAACGGCGCGCATCATAACAGTCTGTTTCGTGGAAGCAAAGCGCCGAAGCAATTTTTTTCCGTGCTATCAGATGCTTGCGTCGATTACAGCGGTACGCCGAGACGGTTGGCGACTTCTTCGTAGGCTTCGATCACGTCACCGAGGCCCTGGCGGAAGCGGTCTTTGTCCATCTTCTTGCGGGTGTCTTTGTCCCACAGGCGGCAGCCGTCCGGGCTGAATTCGTCGCCCAGGACGATGGAGCCGTCGTGGAATACGCCGAATTCCAGTTTGAAGTCCACCAGCAGCAGGCCGGCGTCGTCGAACAGTTTGCTCAGGACGTCGTTGACCTTTAGGGACAACTCTTTCATGCGCGCCAGTTGCTTAGCGGTGCCCCAGCCGAATGCCACGACGTGGGATTCGTTGATGAACGGGTCGCCCTTGGCGTCGTCCTTGAGGAACAGTTCGAACGTGTAAGGGTTGAGCTTGAGGCCCTCTTCCACGCCCAGGCGCTTGACCAGGCTACCGGCAGCGTAGTTACGCACGACGCACTCGACCGGGATCATGTCGAGTTTTTTCACCAGGCATTCGTTGTCGCCCAGCAGTTTGTCGAACTGGGTCGGAATGCCGGCCGCTTCGAGCTTCTGCATGATGAAGGCGTTGAACTTGTTGTTCACCATGCCCTTGCGGTCGAGCTGTTCGATGCGCTTGCCGTCGAACGCCGAGGTGTCGTTGCGAAACAGCAGGATCAAGCGGTTGGCGTCGTCGGTCTTGTAAACCGACTTGGCTTTGCCGCGGTAGAGTTCTTCACGTTTTTCCATGATGGGCTCCGCTTGGTAAGTAGGTGGGCTAGGCGATATGTCGCCAGTCGAGCCCTGAATCTTGATCGGCCAGTTGCAGCCAGTCCGGGTCGCACCCGAGGGTGTCGACAAAACATTGCCGGGCAAGCTGCGGCAGGTTGTTCTTGCTGCTCAGGTGGGCCAGGACCAGGTGTTGCAGGTCTTGCCAGCCCAGCTCATACACCAGGTACGCCGCCTGGTGGTTGTTCAAATGTCCCAACTCGCCGCCAACCCGCTGCTTGAGAAAGTACGGGTAGTGACCGCGCGCCAGCAGGTCCCGGCAATGGTTGGACTCGATCATCAATGCATCGAGGTCCCGATAGCCTTCCAGCACCTTGGCACAGTAGGAACCCAGGTCGGTAAGCAGGCCGAAGCGGCGCTCGCCGTCACTGAATACATATTGCGTAGGCTCATGGGCATCGTGGGCCACGGCAATCACATCGATGCTCAAGGCACCCACCTGCAGTTGCTCGCCACCAGCCAGGAAACCTGCGGGTTCAACGGGTTTGCGCATCCCGCGCAAGGTGCCGCGACTCAGGTACACCGGAAGATTGTAGCGCCGAGACAGCAAACCCACGCCATGCACGTGGTCGGCATGTTCGTGGGTCACTAGAATCGCGCTCAACTGCGCCGGGTGAACCCCCAGGCGCAGCAGGCGTCGCTCGGTTTCCCGCAGGGAGAAACCACAATCCACCAGGACGTACGTGTCGTCGTGGGCTACAAGCGTGCCGTTCCCTTGGCTACCGCTGCCGAGAACAGCAAAACGCATCAGATCAGCCCAGGTTGTCCTGAATCACGCCCAACACTTTGCGCGCCGTTTCTGCTGGCGCCACGGTGTTGATGTTCTTCTCGACGGTGACTTGCACGTTGTCGCCAACCTTGCTCAAGCGCACTTGATAACGCTCGGCGCGGGTCTCGATCTCTTCCTTGGTCGGCTCGCTGCCGAACAACTTGCTGAAGAAACCACGCTCTTCGTCTTTCTTCTCGGCCTTTTCAGCCACGTTGATGTAGTACAGGCCCAGGCTGCGGTTGATGTCTTCGACGCGCCATGGGCCTTGCTCCAGGGCACGGCCGACGCTGGCCCAGGCACGATCCAGGTCTTCACCCAGGTTGAGCACGACGTTGCCGCTGCCGTCTTCGGTGAGGCTGACACGGCTAGGTGTGTCGTAATCACGGGCAGCGAGCAGGGATACGGAACCACCCTTCTCGGAGATGCGGCTCATGCTGGCAAGCATCTCGTCGACCAGCGCAGCATCGACACCGCTGTTGACCGAACGGTTGGTGAACTCGACGTTGGCGGTGCTGCCGGCAGGACGCGCGGCGCTGACCACGTAGACTTCACTGGTATTGCGCTGCACGCCTGGCTCGATGCGTACGCGGATCCGGCTTTCGCCATCAGCGGCAACACCACCGGCCTGCAGGCGCTTGGCCATATTGGCCGACAGTTCGTTCGACTGCTGCCACGCGGTGGTGAACTCACCGGTTTGCGGGCGTTGTTCGTCGATACGGAAGCCATTGTCCTGGAAGAACTGCACCGCCACCGGCCAGACTTCGGCAGGTGGGCGCTGAGCCATGATCCAGCGCGAGTCGCCGCTTTTCTGCAGGCTGTAGTCGCTGGCATCGGCCATGGCCGAAATCGGCTGTGGACGCGGCACTTCGTACTCGCCCTTGACGGTGTCGTCGGCCACGCTGCGCGGGATCGGCAACAGCGGGTCAAGGCGCTTGGCGACATTGACGTCCGGCGGCAATTGCATCGGTGCGGTTTGTTGTGCTTCCAGGTAATCGCTGCCGCGGTCACGGAAGTAGCCTTCCGGGCCCCAGATCCAACCGCAGCCACTGGTGCTGGAGATAATCAAGGCAAGTGCGGAAAGTCCGGCCAATCGCTTCATGCGTAGTGCTTCCTCAATTAAACCAGGACGCCGGACTGGCGCAGGGCCTGTCGCAGCGGTTCGTGACAGGCGGGGCTGAGGGGGGTGAGCGGCAGACGGATACCGTCCGGCATCAGGCCCATCTCATGCAGCGCCCATTTCACGGGGATTGGATTGGATTCGATAAACAGGGTTTTGTTGAGCGGCATCAGTTGCTCATGAATCGCCCGGGCCTTGACGGCATCACCGGCGATTGCAGCGGCACACAGTTCGCTCATGGCACGCGGGGCCACATTGGCGGTCACCGAGATGTTGCCCTTGCCACCCAGCAGCATCAGTTCAACAGCCGTGGCGTCGTCACCGGAGTACAGCAGGAAGTCGCTGCTCACACCGGCCAGGATGTCCTTGGCGCGTTGCAGGTCGCCGGTGGCTTCCTTGATACCGATGATGTTCGGCACGGTGGACAGGCGGATCACGGTCGCGGCCTGCATGTCGCACGCTGTGCGACCTGGCACGTTGTACAGGATCTGCGGAATGTCGACGGCTTCGGCGATGGTCTTGAAGTGCTGGTACAAGCCTTCCTGGGTCGGCTTGTTGTAGTACGGCGTCACCAGCAGGCAGGCATCCGCACCGGCTTTCTTGGCGTTCTTGGTCAGTTCGATCGCTTCGCGCGTCGAGTTGGCGCCCGTACCGGCTATCACCGTAATACGCCCTGCCACGCGCTTGACCACAAACTCGATCACCTTGATGTGTTCTTCCACATCAAGCGTGGCCGATTCACCTGTGGTGCCGACGGCCACAATGGCGTTGGTGCCTTCTTGCAGGTGAAAGTCCACCAGTTTGCCCAGGCTGTCCCAGTCGAGATTACCTTGTGCATCCATGGGTGTGACCAGTGCCACCATACTGCCCGCAATCATGCAACCGCTCCTGCCGGAAAAAGAGAGCCGTAATGGTACTGGCGCCAAGATGCTTGCACAAGCGAAGTACCCTCTGAGGACGCGTTCTGGATCAACTTAGTTGCCAGCAACGCCATCATTGGGCCAAAGCACGGCCAGATGCCGCTGAATATGCAATGAAAACGCCACGTCCTAGCCCTTGGCGGCGCTTTTCGCTACCCTTGATCCTTTGATCGGTACCGCACGCTCGTATCGACCGCTCATCGCTTTAGGAATGCTGCATGTCCACCCCCACAGTCCGCGAACAATTCCTTGTTATCAGTGCCCTTGGCGCCAACCCCATGGAGCTGACTAACGTCCTGTGCCGCGCCAGCCATGAAAATCGCTGCGCCGTTGTGACTTCACGCCTGACTCGCCATGGCGAGTGCAGCGCGCTGGTCCTGCAGATTTCCGGGAGCTGGGACGCCCTGGCGCGCCTGGAAGCCGGCTTGCCGACCCTGGCCAAAAAGCACGACTTCACCGTCAATGTAGTACGCAGTGCAGCCTTGGAGAACCGTCCCCAGGCGCTGCCGTATGTGGCCTACGTCAGTTCGGCCTACCGTTCGGACATCGTCAATGAGCTGTGCCAGTTCTTTATCGACCATAACGTCGAACTGGAAAACCTGACCTTCGACACCTATCAGGCCCCCCAGACCGGCGGCACCATGCTCAACGCCACCTTTACCGTGACCCTGCCGGCAGGCGTACAGATCAGTTGGCTGCGCGACCAGTTCCTGGACTTCGCCGATGCGCTGAACCTGGATGCACTGATCGAACCGTGGCGCCCACAGAATCCAATGTAAGGAGGTTTTTCATGGCGGTAGTCATCGACACACCAGTCGCCGATTTCGAAGCCCAGGCGACCAGCGGGCAGACGTTCAGCCTCGCCGGGCTCAAGGGCAAGCAAGTGGTCCTGTATTTCTACCCGAAGGACAGCACCCCGGGCTGCACCACTGAAGGCCAGGGGTTCCGCGACCAGCATGCTGCCTTCCAGGCTGCCAACACCGAGGTGTTTGGGGTGTCCCGGGACAGCCTGAAGTCCCACGAAAACTTCAAGGCCAAGCAAGCCTTCCCCTTCGAGCTGATCAGCGACAAGGATGAGGCGGTTTGCCAGCTGTTTGATGTGATCAAGCTGAAGAAGCTATACGGCAAGGAATACCTGGGCGTTGATCGCAGCACCTTCCTGATCGACAAGGAAGGCGTGCTGCGCCAGGAATGGCGCGGCGTGAAAGTGCCGGGGCATGTGGAGGCGGTATTGGCCGCGGCACAGGCACTGCACAAGGCTTGATGCGGCGAGTGGCAGTTAGATAGCTATCGCAGGCAAGCCAGCACCCACATTGGATCGGTGCCAGGCAAGACAACCCGGCCAGTGTGGGGGCCGGATCCGCCCCCTCCCCGCAGGCTCAGGCCTTGCGCAACCAGTAGCG
Source organism: Pseudomonas sp. MF5691 (assembly GCF_016405645.1). Taxonomy (NCBI): domain Bacteria; kingdom Pseudomonadati; phylum Pseudomonadota; class Gammaproteobacteria; order Pseudomonadales; family Pseudomonadaceae; genus Pseudomonas; species Pseudomonas sp. MF5691. The sequence continues at coordinate 97,973 of NZ_JAEKDC010000007.1, read as the reverse complement.
ATAGACGCCGTTATCGGCCTCTTCGTGCAACAGCACATGCCCCGCCAGCTTGGCAAACGTGCGGAAGTCCCGCTGCGACCCGGCATCCGTGGCAATCACCTTGAGCACCGCACCACTGGCCAGCCGATTGAGCTCCATCTTGGCCTTGAGCAGTGGCAACGGGCAATTGAGGCCACTGGCATCGAGCTCAGCGTCGTGGTTTACAGCAGCGGTCATGGTTTTGCTCCGGATGGCATCAGGGGATGCTTAGAATATCTGGTCCCAGGCTCAGTGTCCGGCTACAGTAAGGTCTTTGTCGAAAGGCTTTGTGCATGACTTTTTTGCGCCCTACCCTGCTGACGCTGGCTTGCCTGCTTGCCTCTCCAGGCTTCGCCGACGACCTGCCGTCACTTGGCGACGCCAGTTCTGCCATTGTCTCGCCACAACAGGAACACCAACTGGGCCGGGCATGGCTGGCGTTCCTGCGCGGCCAGGTCTCGGTCCTCAATGACCCGCAGCTCAAGGATTACGTCGAGACCAGCGTCTACAAGCTGGTAGAGACCAGCCAGGTCAATGACCGGCGCCTGGAGTTCATCCTGATCAACAGCCCGCAACTCAACGCGTTTGCCGCGCCGGGTGGGATTGTCGGGGTCAACGGCGGCCTGTTTCTCAATGCCCAGACCGAAGGCGAATACGCCTCGGTGATGGCCCACGAATTGGCGCACTTGTCCCAGCGCCACTTCGCCCGAGGCGTGGAAGCCCAACAACGGATGCAGATCCCGATGATGGCCGCGCTGCTCGGCGGGATTATCGCGGCCGCCGCCGGTGCCGGTGACGCCGGGATTGCCGCGATTGCCGGCAGCCAGGCTGCAGCGATTCAGGAGCAGCGGCGCTTCTCGCGGCAGAATGAACAAGAGGCCGACCGCATCGGCATCCTCAACATGGTCAAGGCCGGTTACGACCCGCGCTCGATGCCGACCATGTTCGAACGCTTGATGCGCCAGTACCGCTTCGATGCCAAACCTCCGGAATTCCTGCTGACGCACCCGGTCACCGAATCGCGGATCGCCGATACGCGCAACCGCGCCGAACAGGCCAAGACCGGCGGCACCGAAGACAGCCTGCGCTATCAACTGATTCGCGCCCGAGTTCAGCTGTATTACGAAGACACGCCCGGGCTGGCCGCCAAACGCTTCCGTGCGCAACTGGATGAGAACCCGAAAAGCGATGTAGCACGTTATGGATTGGCCATCGCCCAGATCAAAGGCACCCAGCTCAACGAGGCGCGCGAGACCCTCAAGCCTTTGCTGGCCAAGGCACCCAACGACATCACCTACAACCTGGCGCAGATTGAGCTGGATATCACCAACAATCGCATGCCCGATGCGCAGCAACGTACCGACCGCATGCTGGCCCAGTACCCCAGCAACTACCCGCTGAACCAGGTGCGCGTGGACCTGCTGCTCAAGCAGAACCGCACCGCCGACGCGGAAAAAGCCCTGGAAGGCCTGCTCAAATCGCGCTCCGACGATCCGGACGTGTGGTACCAGGTGGCCGAGACCCGCGGCCTGTCCGGCAATATCATTGGCCTGCATCAAGCCCGCGCCGAGTACTTCGCGCTGGTCGGCGACTTCCAGCAGGCCATCCAGCAACTGGACTTTGCCAAGCGCCGGGCCGGCAGCAACTTCCCGCTGTCGTCACGCATTGATGCGCGCCAGCGTGAGTTGATCGAACAGGAACGCATCGTCAAAGGCATGATGAGCTAAATCCAGCGCCCACAAAAAAGCCCCGCTCTCGACTATCGAGAGCGGGGCTTTTTATTGACCTACGGCTAGCGGCTTACTCGGCCAGCTTGAAGGTGATGAAGCTGGCACGCCCTTGACGCAGGACGCGCATCGACACCGAGCGATTCTTCGGCAGCGCCTTGGCGATGTCGGTGAATTCCTTGGTGGAGTTGATCGCCTGGTTGTTCAAGTGGGTGATCACATCACCCGGTTGCAGGCCGATCAGGGCGGCCGGGCCGTCCTGGACCTCCTTGATCACCACGCCACTCTTGAGGTCGAAGCTCTTCTTCTGCTCGTCAGTCAACTCGACCACGGCGATGCCCAGGCGATTGCTGCTGCGCTCGGCACCCGATTTACCGCCCAGCGCGCCAAGCTCCTGACCTTCTTCAGGGATCGCGCCCACGGTCAGCTCGACGTTCTGGCGCTTGCCTTCGCGGATCACTTCCAGCTTGGCCTTGCTGCCCGCCTTGAGTGCGCCGACCAGGTGCGGCAGGTCGGCCGACATGACAATCGGCTGGCCGTTCATGGTCAGGATCACATCGCCAACCTGCAAGCCGCCTTTGGCCGCCGGGCCGTCGTCCTGAATCTGCGCGACCAGGGCGCCAGCAGGTTTGTCCAGGCCAAAGGACTCGGCCAGGTCTTTATTCACTTCCTGGATCACTACGCCCAACCAGCCACGGCTGACCTTGCCACCGGCTTTGAGCTGGTTGGAAACATCCATGGCCACATCAATCGGGATGGCGAAGGAGACGCCCATGAAACCGCCGGAACGGGTGTAGATCTGCGAGTTGATCCCCACCACTTCGCCCGCCAGGTTGAACAGCGGACCACCGGAGTTACCCGGGTTGATCGGCACGTCGGTCTGGATGAACGGCACGTAGTTCTCGTTCGGCAGGCTACGACCAATGGCACTGACGATGCCCTGGGTCACGGTGTGGTCAAAGCCAAACGGCGAACCGATGGCCACCACCCATTGCCCGGCTTTCAGATCCTGGGACTTACCCAGTTTCAGCACGGGCAGGTCCTTGCCTTCGATCTTCAGCAAAGCCACGTCGGAGCGTGGATCGGTGCCGACCAGCTTGGCCTTGAGCTCACTGCGATCTGCCAGGCGCACGAGGATTTCGTCGGCGTCGGCGATCACATGGTTATTGGTGAGGATGTAGCCATCAGGCGAAATGATAAAACCCGACCCCAGGGACTGGGCTTCACGCTGACCGCCACCGCCGCCACGGGGTGAACGCGGCTGAGGCATACCGCGCTCGAAGAACTCCCGCAGCATCGGCGGCAGGCCTTCAAGGTCAGGCATCTGCTGGTTCGAGACTTTACGCTCCGGCAGCTTCTGCGTGGTACTGATGTTCACCACGGCAGGCGAGGCTTGCTCTACCAACTGGGTGAAGTCAGGCAGTTCCGCCGCTTGCGCGGTAACGGCCTGACCCAGCACCAGCACCGTGGCGACTATGGAAAGGTAAGACTTCAAACGTGGTATCGACATACAGCTCCCGTTACGACGAGCAGGGTTGGGCGACAAGGTTCTTTAAACGCCGGAGACTACTACTACCGACGTCAACATTGCGTGAACAACACAAGGCCAGAACCGAGAAGTTCTGACCTATAAAAAACATAAGGAAATTTTGCAAGTGAAAATACTCTCCAGACATTTCATGTTCTGTGCAGCAGGGCAGGCACTTCCCGCATTACTGTGAACAATCTGGATGAGCATAGGATTAACAGCTCACGGTTTTTCGGGCGCCGTGCCACTGCGCACCGACAGCGCGATCCGTTCGGCGGTGCCGAGGGGGATCTCCCCGACCACCGTCACCATGATCTCGCCTTGAGGGGTGTTCATGCGGCGCGATACGGCAACCGTTGGCCCCAGTTGCACCCGGCTCTCCGTTGCAGCCTCGCCACTGACGGGCTCCAGGAACACCGAAAAACGCGCCAACCCATCCTCGTACATCAAGCTGTTTACCACCACATGGGTCCGGGAGTCCTTACGCGAAGCGCTACGGGCCAACTGGAAGCCAGGCGGCAGCCAGCTCGGATGCCAAGCCTGGGGGGCGACCACGTCCTCGGCCTTGCTGCTGGCGACCGACAATGGCTTGCAGTCCCTGCCGGGCTGCAAAGCGCTCTCATCCGGGGCTTTGGTACTCAATTGAGTGAACTGGAAACGCTCCAGCAACTGCCCCTTGTCATTGATCAACAATGATTTGAGCGGCAGCGCGGTTTCACGATCCAGATGCATCTCAAAGCCGTAGCGGTGCTGGTCGCGCGGCGTCAACGAGACGATCACCGCTTTACGACCAGCCACACGGGATTCGCCAATGGCGGCAAGCGTGTAAAAAGAATTGAGTTTTTGCGGATCAAGCACATGGGCGGAACCGCCCGGGGAGTTACCAAGACCCGCTACCAGGCTGCCGCTGACACATTGAGTGTGCCCATCGACACGTACGACTTCCTGAGCTGATCCATCGAGCTGCAATATCCGTTCGCGGACCTGACCATTCTGGACTAGATGCCAGATGTCATGGGTAGAGAAACTACCGTTACGCTCGTAGATAAATGTACCTTGGTAGCTTTGCTGCTGCTCTGCCCGCCCAAGACGCTTCAGCCAGTCTTGGGCTTCATCGGCATGGGCGGGAACTGCAAACCAGCCACTGAGCAAAAGCGCAAGGAGCGGTATGGCACGCATAAGGCTCCTTAACGGTTTAGCGGTTTTCCAGGCTTGCAGCGCGAGCGTATGGCAGCGCGCTTTCAGTGCCTTTTACAGCCGATTCCTGAGCGTGCTGGCGCAGATAGCCTGGCAGACGCTGATCCTGCCAGCCGGATTGCCCTTGAAGCACGCCATTGGCCATCGGACCCGTTGCGTCGGAGCTTTCCTTGTAGCCAGCCAGAACAGCTGGACCCTTGACCTGCGGAGCGGCCATGACCGGCTGCTGGGTTTGCTGGGCCAGTTCGGCACCGGCGATCTCGTCCTGGTTGTACAGGCGCACACCAGCCAGTACGGCCACCGTCACCGAGGCAGCGACTGCCAGGCGACCCAGGCTACGCCAAGGACCACGAGCAGCTTTTGCCGGAACGGCTTCATCAGCCAGCGCAGCAGAAACGGCCGCAGCAATATCCAGACGAGGGATTAACAGATCTTTGTGCATCACCGCCCGAGCGACTTGGTAACGAGACCAGGTATCACGGGTTTCGGCATCATCAAATGCATTGAGCACTCGACGAAGTTCCAGTTCATCCGCTTCGTTATCCATCACTGCGGACAGCGATTCCTGCAGGGCATCACGACTCATGGCGGTTCCTCTCTTGGCTGTCGCCGCTGTCTTTAGTTTTCCTGCAACAACGGTTGCAAGGCTTTATCAATGGCTTCCCGAGCCCGGAAAATCCGGGAGCGTACGGTCCCCACCGGACATTGCATGACGCTCGCAATGTCCTCGTAACTCAGACCATCGAATTCACGTAAAGTTAATGCCGTACGCAAATCTTCTGGCAGTTGCTGAATAGTGCGATGGACAGTGCCTTCGATCTCGTCGCGCAGCAATGCACGCTCCGGCGACTCGAGATCCTTGAGGCCGTGATCACCATCGTAAAATTCTGCATCTTCCGAACTCACATCACTATCGGGTGGGCGGCGTCCGCGAGACACCAGATAGTTCTTCGCCGTGTTGATGGCGATGCGGTACAGCCACGTGTAGAACGCACTGTCACCGCGAAAATTACCGAGTGCACGGTAGGCCTTGATAAAGGCTTCCTGTGCAACGTCCTGCGCTTCATGGGTGTCGTGCACAAACCGCACGATCAACCCGAGAATTTTGTGCTGGTATTTCAGCACTAGCAGATCAAATGCACGCTTGTCACCGCGCTGAACGCGCTCGACCAGCTGCTGATCCTCTTCCTGGGTTAGCATGAACACTCCTCGTTGTACTTGAAGGAGGCTTGCATAACTAAACGATCAGGCTTGCAAACATAGACTAGGACTTTTCGCAAAAGTTCTCCCCCTTCAAGCAAGTTTCCGGTGGGCTCTGTTTTGGCACACACGAAAAACGCAGCGCGGGCATAGCCGGCTGCGTGAATAATCTTGTCGCCGGTTTTCTGACGCTCCCATGCTCCAGGCCAATCAGTAAAACCAACGTTTTCCCAGCTTTCGGGCATCCTGTTATGGAGTCGGAGTGGATACAAAAGTTCCCACCTCGACGCCGGACCGCCTCATCAAACCGTGCAGTTCGTTCACCGTAGTCTCACAATGCCACGAATGCCCGGCTATTGTGCCGATCCCCCCCTCTATATACTAGTGGGCCGTGTGACCCTTTGATTCGCCGATCCAGGCGTCCTGTTTGCGCCACCCCTACGGATCGCTTTTTGCGGAATCCCATAAATGAGCCAACAGTTTCAACACGATGTCCTGGTGATTGGTAGCGGCGCCGCAGGCCTGAGCCTTGCTCTGACTCTGCCGAGCCATCTGCGCATAGCCGTCCTGAGCAAGGGCGACCTGGCTAACGGTTCGACGTTCTGGGCCCAGGGCGGGGTTGCCGCCGTGCTGGATGACACCGACACGGTGCAATCCCACGTTGAAGACACCCTCAACGCCGGCGGCGGCCTGTGCAATGAAGACGCGGTGCGCTTCACCGTCGAGCACAGTCGCGAAGCCATTCAGTGGCTGATCGACCAGGGCGTACCCTTTACCCGCGATGAACATGCCGGCAGTGACGACGGCGGTTTCGAGTTTCACCTGACCCGTGAAGGCGGCCACAGCCACCGGCGCATCATCCATGCCGCCGACGCCACCGGCGCCGCGATCTTCAAGACCCTGCTCGCCCAGGCCCGGCAGCGGCCGAATATCGAACTGCTCGAGCAACGAGTCGCCGTCGACCTGATCACCGAGAAACGCCTGGGCCTGGCGGGTGAACGCTGCCTCGGCGCCTACGTGCTCAACCGCGCCAGCGGCGAAGTGGATACCTACGGCGCGCGCTTCACCATCCTGGCCTCAGGGGGCGCCGCCAAAGTCTACCTCTACACCAGCAACCCCGATGGCGCCTGCGGGGATGGCATCGCCATGGCCTGGCGCTCGGGCTGTCGGGTGGCGAACCTGGAATTCAACCAGTTCCACCCCACCTGCCTGTATCACCCCCAGGCCAAGAGTTTCCTCATCACCGAAGCCCTCAGGGGGGAAGGTGCGCACCTCAAACTGCCCAATGGCGAACGCTTCATGCAGCGCTTTGACCCACGGGCCGAACTGGCGCCACGGGACATCGTGGCTCGCGCCATCGACCACGAGATGAAGCGCCTGGGCATCGACTGCGTCTACCTGGACATCAGCCACAAGCCCGCCGACTTCATCAAGACCCATTTCCCGACGGTCTACGAGCGCTGCCTGACCTTCAATATTGATATCACCCAAGGGCCGATCCCGGTTGTGCCGGCGGCGCACTACACCTGCGGCGGCGTGATGGTCGACCAGCAAGGCCGCACCGATGTCCCCGGCCTGTACGCGATTGGCGAGACCAGTTTCACCGGCCTGCACGGCGCCAACCGCATGGCCAGCAACTCGTTGCTCGAATGCTTCGTCTACGCCCGTTCCGCCGCCGCCGATATCCTCGAACAACTGCCACGCATCCCAGTGCCGGCCGCCCTGCCCCGCTGGGATGCGAGCCAGGTCACCGACTCGGACGAAGACGTGATCATCGCCCACAACTGGGACGAGCTGCGGCGCTTTATGTGGGACTACGTGGGTATCGTGCGCACCAACAAGCGCTTGGCGCGGGCGCAGCATAGGGTGCGGTTGTTGCTGGATGAAATCGACGAGTTCTACAGTAATTACAAGGTCAGCCGCGACCTGATCGAGTTGCGCAACCTGGCCCAGGTCGCCGAACTGATGATCCGCTCGGCCATGGCGCGCAAGGAAAGCCGGGGGCTGCACTACACGCTGGATTATCCCGAGATGCTGCCAGAGGCCCTCGACACTATCCTGGTGCCAACCACCTACGGCGACTGAACTTCAAGCGCACGCGCAGGCGCCGATGCACATCGGCGGCCTGCGAACCGCGCGGTACGCACACCGAGCGTACTCGCCAGTCTCCCGGCAGTCGGTAGCGCAGCACCACGATCAGCGGCAACGCCAGGCTGTCGGGACGCAACTGCACCGCATGCCAACCCCGCGCTACGCTCCACAGTTGCCAGCCGCCAGCATTGCGCCGCAGGCCACGAACCGACGAACGGTGGGTCAAGCGAATATGGCGTGGCAGCGTCCACAGGGCGTGGCCCAGGCACGCGAGCACACCCAGTGCCGCGATCGAAAAAGGTATAGCCAGCAGACACAGCGCACCCAGTGCAAGCACCTGTGCGAGGAGATACGCCGCCAGCAACAGCCCGCAGGCCTGCCAGCGGCATTCGAAGCTATTACTTGGGCTGGACACGATCCAGGATCATCCGGACCATGCGCTGCAGCTCCGGATCTTCTGATTCGGCACGTTCCATGAACCAGCCGAACATGTCCTGGTCTTCGCAGGTCAGCAACCTGACGTAGAGGTCGCGGTCTACCTTGTCGAGGGTCGCGTACACCTCTTTGGTGAACGGCACCAACAACACATCCAACTCCAGCATGCCGCGACGGCTGTGCCAGTACAGGCGATTGATTTCTACATCTTCGACCATGGAGCGCTCCTCAAATAGGGCGCAAGTATACAGGCCCACGCCCCTCGGAACAGTCGGCTTTGGTCGGGCTTATGAAACTACCCATTTGCCGGGCGCCCCTCTATGATGCACTCATGACTCTCCAACTGCGATGACCCATGGCTGACTCTGCTTTCTTCTGCTCCCTGTCCCACGAAGGTGTCCTGGCCGTTCGCGGCGCTGACGCGGCCAAGTTCCTCCAGGGGCAACTGACCTGCAACCTCAATTACCTCGACGACACCCACGCCAGCCTCGGCGCGCGCTGCACCCAAAAGGGGCGCATGCAGTCGAGCTTCCGGATCGTGCTGCAAGGTGACGGTGTACTGCTGGCCATGGCCAGCGAACTGCTGGAACCGCAACTGGCGGACCTGAAGAAATACGCTGTGTTTTCCAAGTCCAAGCTGACGGACGAAAGTGCTACCTGGGCCCGCTTCGGTCTGGTGAATGCCGATCAGGCCCTCGCCAGCCTGGGCCTGGATTTGCCGGCCGAGACCGACAGTGTGGCGCGCCATGAAGAACTGCTGGCCATTCGCGTCTCCCCGGGCCGCGCCGAACTCTGGGCGCCCGCCGCGCAAGCCGAGCCCCTGCGCAGCCAACTGGCCGCCACACTTGCCGAAGGCGATCTCAATGCCTGGCTGCTGGGGCAGGTTCGTGCCGGCATCGGCCAGGTCATGGCCCAGACCCGCGAGCTGTTCATCCCGCAGATGCTCAACCTGCAAGCGGTCGGCGGCGTAAGCTTCAAGAAAGGCTGCTACACCGGCCAGGAAATCGTCGCCCGCATGCAATACCTGGGCAAACTCAAGCGCCGCCTGTATCGCCTGAGCCTCGACAGCCATGCGCTGCCCGAGCCCGGCACGCCACTGTTTGCCCCCAGCCATAACAGCCCCATCGGTGAGGTAGTCATCGCCGCCCGGGCCGACGAAGGGATTGAACTTCTGGCGGTGCTGCAAGCCGAAGCAGCCGACAGTGGCAACGTGCATTTAGGCACGCTGGAAGGCCCAGGCCTCAAGTTACTTGACCTGCCTTACCAACTGGACCGTGATCGCGAGATCCAGCGCTAATCGCCGTACCCTTTTGCAGCACCCTAGAGAGCATGAATGAATAAACTGGCGGAAAAAGTCCAACAGGCGTTGGTGATGGCCATCGATAACGATGACCTGGTTCTGCCCACGTTACCGGAAGTGGCCCTGAAAATTCGTCAGGCCGCCGAAGACCCCGAAGTCAGCATCAGTCATTTGAGCAAAGTCATCAGCCGCGATACCGCCCTGACGGCGCGGCTGATCAAGGTCGTCAACAGCCCACTGTTGCGCGCCACCCAGGAGGTCACCGACCTGCACACCGCCATCACACGCCTGGGCACCAACTACAGCAGCAACCTGTCGATTGGTCTGGTGATGGAGCAAATCTTCCATGCCCGCTCAGAAGTCGTCGAACAGAAGATGCGTGACGTCTGGCGCCGCAGCCTGGAAGTGGCAGGCGTCTGCTACGCCTTGTGCCGCAACCACAGCCAGCTCAAGCCGGACCAGGCGGCACTCGGCGGGCTGGTGCACCAGATCGGTGTGCTGCCGATCCTGACCTACGCCGAAGATCACTATGAACTGCTCTCCGACCCGGTCAGCCTCAACCATGTGATTGACAGCATCCACCCGCTGCTGGGGGACAAGCTGCTGAGGGGCTGGGACTTCCCGGAAATGCTGGTAAATGTGCCCGCACACTACCAAGATCTCGAGCGCGATTCGGCGAGCCTGGACTACGTCGACCTGGTGCAAGTGGCGGTGCTGTACTGCCACAAGAATACCGATCACCCGCTGGCCAACGCTGCGCTGTCGAGCTTGCCGGCATTCAGGAAGCTGCGCATCGACCCGCTCAACGAAGCGGTGCGCACCGAGCTGGACGAAGCGCGCTCGATGTTCTATTGACCGGTCGGTGTGGCAAGCACGGCCCTACCCAGCGATAAAACTCACCCGCACCTTAAGCCCTTTCAGCTCGCCATCATGCAGGCTGATCTGGGCCAGGTGTGCGCGGCAGATCTCCCCGACAATCGCCAACCCCAGGCCCGAACCCGCGCCCTGCTGGTTACGTCGATAGAATCGCTCGAACACCCGGTCCCGTTCGTCCTGCGGAATCCCAGGGCCATCGTCCTCCACTTCCAGCACTGCCGGCGCCGTCACCCGCAAGATCACATTGCCACCTGACGGCGTGTGGGCCAGGGCGTTATCCACCAGGTTGCTCAGCAGCTCGTTCAACAAGGTCGGCTCGCCCCGCAGCCACACCGGCTCATCCGCCTCCAACGCCAGCGCCACCCCACGGGCATGTGCCAGGGGCGCCATGGCCATACCCAACTCACGGGCCAATTGGCTGAGGTCGAGCAATTGCGCACCGCCTTCGGCAATCGCCCGCGCCCCGTTTTCGATGCGTGCCAGGGACAGCAACTGGTTGGCCAGGTGGGTCAAGCGATCCGTGCCTTGCGCCGCCGTTTCCAGGGTGCTGCGCCAGATCGCCGGCTCCTCGGCGCGCAGCCCCAGCTCCAGGCGGGCTTTGAGCGCGGCCAGCGGGGTGCGTAATTCGTGGGATGCGTCGGCAATAAACTGCGCCTGGCGCTCGAACTGCCCGCGCAGGCGTTCGGTGAAGTGGTTCAACGCCCGCACCAGCGGCCCGAGTTCGTGCTGCACTTCAACCAGCGGCAACGGCCGCAGATCATCCGGCTGGCGCTCCTCTACCGCCGTGCGCAAACGCTCCAGCGGGCGCAGCGCCGCACTCACGGTAAACCACACCAGCAGCAGGGCCCCGACGCCCAGCATGCCCAGGCGCAGCAGGGTATCGGCCATCAGGCTGCGGGCCATGCTGACCCGGGCTTCGTCGGTTTCTGCGACGCGGATTTCTGCCATGCCATTCATGTTCGGCTCCGACACCGCCTTGAGCAGGCTCACCACCCGCACATTCTGCCCCTGGTACTTGGCGTTATAGAACCGCGCCAGGGCCGGGTAATCGTCGGTGCGCGGCGTCCCGGGCGGCGGGCCTGGCAGGTGTTCGTAACCGGAAATCAGCTTCTGGTGAATATCATTGACCTGGTAGTAAATCCGCCCGGCACTGTCATAGGCGAAAGTGTCCAGCGCCACGTAGGGCACATCGGCACTCAGGGTGCCGTCACGCTGGGACAGCCCGGCGGCGATGGTCCGCGCCGAGGCCAGCAGGGTGCGGTCGTAGGCAGTGTCTGCGGCCTCGCGACCGTTCCAGTAGGCGCTCAGGCCGCTGGCCAGCATCAGCACCACCAACAGCAGTGCCAGGTTCCACAGCAGGCGCCAACGCAGGCTGCTGTGCTTACGCATCGCGGGCTTCCAGCAGGTAGCCAAGGCCACGGAAGGTGACGATGGCGACCGGCTGGCCATCGAGTTTCTTGCGCAAGCGGTGCACATAGATTTCGATGGCGTCGGGGCTGGCCTCCTCATCCAGGCCAAACACCTGGGACGCCAATTGCTCCTTGCTCATGACCCGGCCGGGACGGGCGATCAGCGCCTCGAGCACCGCCTGCTCGCGAGAGGTCAGGGTCAGCAGTTCACCGCCGAGGGTAAAGCGCCGGGTTTCCACGTCATACACCAGCACGCCACAGGTCTGCTGCCGCTCGCCACCCAGCACGCTGCGGCGCAACAGCGCCTTGACCCTGGCCTCCAGCTCGGTCAGCTCAAAGGGCTTGGCCAGATAGTCATCGGCGCCCAGGTTAAGGCCATGCACCCGATCCTTTACATCACTGCGGGCGGTGAGCATCAGCACCGGAAGATTTTTCCCACGGGCCCGCAGGCGTGCCAACACCTCGAAACCATCCATGCGCGGCAGGCCCACGTCGAGAATCACTGCCGCGTATTCCTCGCTGCTCAAGGCCAGGTCCGCAGCCACGCCATCGTGCAGCACATCCACCGTCAAGCCCGTGCTCTTGAGCGCCTGGGCGACACTTTCGGCGAGCTGCAAATGGTCTTCGACGAGCAGGACACGCATGGATTTGTACCTCGTTAAGGGGCAGCCGATGCCGCCCTCTGTTTACCGACTCGCGGCGCAGTTTACAGCCGCCGCCTGTGCTGTGAAGCCCGAAAACATTGAAAGACCGTTGAAAGGTTAGTGAAAGGTTCGCCCATTAGCATCCAGAAACGGACGGTTACACCTTCCGAGCTATTTCACCCATAGCGCCCGAAAAACGCCTCGAAGCGTTTTCGCCCTATAAGAACAATAAACGGAGTGCTCTACGATGCTGTCGACACAGCCCCAGGCTTGCCCGCCTGTTCGTTTTTCCCGCCTGACCCAGACCGCCCTCGCCAGTGCCGCTGCCCTTGCCGGTTTTTCGCCGCTTAGCCAGGCTGCCTTCTTCGAAGACAGTAGCGCGACCCTGGAAACCCGCAACATGTACTTCAACCGCGACTTTCGCGACGGTACCAGCGCCCAGCAATCCAAACGCGACGAATGGGCCCAGGGCTTCATGCTCAACCTGCAATCGGGCTACACCGACGGTACCGTCGGTTTTGGCGTGGATGCGCTGGGCATGCTCGGGGTCAAGCTCGACTCCAGCCCGGACCGCACCGGCAGCGGCCTGCTGCCCACCCACGATGATGGGCGCGCCGCTGACGAGTACTCGAAACTGGGGCTGACCGGCAAAGTGAAAATCTCGGCTACCGAGCTGAAAATCGGCTCGCTGATTCCTGAGTTGCCAATCCTCAAGGCCAACGACGGACGCATCCTGCCGCAGACGTTCAACGGCGGCCTGCTGACCTCCAAGGAGTTCAAGCACCTGACGTTCACCGGCGGCCGTCTGGACAAGGCCAAGGACCGCGACGACAGCAACTACGAGGACATCGCCCTCAACAACAAGAACGGCCGCTTCGTCGGCGGAGCCACCGGCAAGCACTTCAACTTTGGTGGCGTGGACTACAAGTTTGCCGAGAAGGTCACCGGCAGCTATCACTTCGCCCAACTGGACGACGTGTACCGCCAGCACTTCCTCGGTGTGGTCGCCTCCACTCCGATGGGTCCCGGCACTTTCGGTACCGACCTGCGCCTGGCCATCAGTGATGACACCGGCAGCGCGCGCGGCGGCAGCATTGATAACAAATCCCTCAACGGCCTTTTCAGCTACGCCCTCAACGGCCATAAACTGAGCGCCGGCTACCAGCACATGTCCGGCGATAGCGCGTTCCCGTATGTGGATGGCAGCGACCCGTACCTGGTCAACTTTGTGCAGATCAACGACTTTGCCGGCGCCGAAGAACGCTCCTGGCAGGCTCGCTACGACTACGACTTCGCCAAGCTGGGGATCCCCGGCCTGAGCTTCATGAGCCGCTACCTGTCCGGTGACAATATCCAACTCAAGAACGGCGACACCGGCAAAGAGTGGGAACGCAACACCGAGATCAAATACGTGGTGCAAAGCGGCACCCTCAAGGATGTGGCCGTACGCCTGCGTAACGCCACTTACCGCTCCAACTATTCGGCACGGGACGCAGACGAAGTGCGCGTGCTGGTCAGTTACAGCGTCGCGCTGTGGTAACCCTGCAAGTCATATCCCCAATAACAACAATGACGGAGTTCCCCATGTCCTCATCCCTGCGTAAATTTGCCCTGGCCGCCGGCTGCATGCTGTTTGCCGGCCAACTGCTGGCAGCCGAAGAACCCAAGCGCCCGGAATGCATCGCACCGGCCTCCCCCGGGGGTGGTTTTGACCTGACCTGCAAGCTGGTGCAAAGCGCACTGGTCAACGAAAAGCTACTGAGCAAGCCGATGCGCGTGACCTACATGCCCGGCGGCGTGGGCGCGGTGGCCTACAACGCCGTCGTCGCCCAGCGCCCCGCCGATGCCGGCACGCTGGTGGCCTGGTCCAGCGGTTCGCTGCTGAACCTGGCCCAGGGCAAATTCGGTCGATTTGATGAAAGCGCAGTGAAATGGCTGGCCGCCGTCGGCACCAGCTATGGCGCGATTGCGGTGAAAGCCGATTCGCCCTACAAGAGCCTCGATGATCTGGTACAGGCCCTGAAGAAAGATCCGAGCAAAGTGGTAATTGGTTCCGGCGGCACAGTCGGCAGCCAGGACTGGATGCAGACCGCACTGATCGCCAAGGCTGCCGGGATCAACCCGCGTGACCTGCGTTACGTGGCCCTCGAAGGCGGCGGTGAAATCGCCACTGCCCTGCTCGGTGGTCACATCCAGGTAGGCAGTACCGATATCTCCGACTCCATGCCACACATCCTCAGCGGCGATATGCGCCTGCTGGCGGTGTTCTCCGAAGAGCGCCTGGACGAGCCGGAAATGAAGAATATTCCGACTGCCAAAGAGCAAGGCTACGACATCGTCTGGCCAGTGGTACGGGGCTTCTACCTCGGGCCAAAAGTCAGCGATGAAGACTACGCCTGGTGGAAGGCTGCGTTCGACAAGCTGCTGGCCTCCGAAGAGTTCTCCAAGCTGCGTGACCAACGCGAGCTGTTCCCGTTCGCCCTGACCGGACCGGAACTGGACACCTACGTGAAGAAACAGGTGGCTGACTACAAAGTGCTGGCCAAAGAGTTCGGCCTGATCCAGTAATCGCCCCCCTGTCGCGCGGCCACGCCCCTTTGAATCGGGGGCGTGGCCCAGGAGTTCTACATGCTCTTACAACGCATTTTCGCCGCAGTGCTGTTACTGGTGTGTATCGGCCTGGCGCTGATGGCCTGGCCCTATCAGGCGGCCTTTTCCTACGAGCCAGTAGGGCCTCGGGCCTTCCCACTGCTGTTGCTCGGGCTGATGGGCCTGGCTCTGACCTACATGCTGATTCGTCCGCAACCGACCAAACACACTGACGATGAACCGCCGCTGGACCGCCCGACCCTGATTAAGATCGGGATCTGCGTGAGCTTGCTGCTGGTGTTTGCCGGCACTTTCGAATCTCTGGGTTTCATTCTCAGCAGCATGCTGATTGGTATTCCGATGGCACGGCTGTATGGAGGGCGCTGGTTGCCCGGCGTGGTGATCATCACCTTGATGAGCGTCGGTCTTTATCTGCTCTTCGATAAAGCCATGGACGTACCGCTGCCCCTCGGTCTGCTCGACGTTCTGGAGAACTGATATGGATACTTTTGGCTATTTGGGCCAGGGTTTCGGCGTCGCGCTGAGCCCCTATAACCTGGTGACCGCACTGTGCGGCACCCTGATCGGCACCGTCGTCGGCCTGTTGCCGGGCCTGGGCCCGATCAACGGCGTGGCGTTGTTGATCCCCATCGCATTTGCCTTGGGCCTGCCGCCCGAGTCGGCACTGATCCTGTTGGCAGCCGTGTACCTGGGCTGCGAATACGGCGGCCGGATCAGCTCGATCCTGCTGAACATCCCGGGCGAAGCCTCCACCGTGATGACCACCCTCGACGGCTACCCAATGGCCCGCAAAGGCATGGCCGGGGTGGCGCTGTCGCTCTCAGCCTGGAGCTCGTTCATCGGTGCGTTTATCGCCACCTGCGGCATGGTGCTGTTCGCCCCGCTGCTGGCCAAATGGGCGATTGCCTTCGGACCTGCGGAATATTTCGTACTGATGGTGTTTGCGATTGTCTGCCTGGGCGGCATGGCCGGTGACAAGCCGCTGAAGACCTTTGTCTCGGCGTTGATCGGCCTGTTCCTTGCCTGCGTCGGCATCGATGCCAATAGCGGTGTCTACCGATTTACCGGTGACAACATCCATCTGACCGATGGTATCCAGTTCGTAGTCCTGGTCCTGGGTCTGTTCTCCATCAGTGAGATCCTCCTGCTCCTGGAAAAAACCCACCGTGGCCAGGAGGCAGTGAAGGCCACCGGGCGCATGATGTTCAACGTCAAGGAAGCCTTGTCGGTGTTGACCGTGAACCTGCGCTGCGGTGTATCGGGCTTCATCATCGGCGTATTGCCAGGTGCTGGCGCAACCATGGCCTCGGCCGTGGCCTACATGACCGAAAAACGTATCGCGGGCGCCAGCGGCAAGTTCGGCCAAGGCGACATGCGCGGCCTGGCCGCCCCGGAAACCGCCATCGGCGCGTCAGTCTGCGGTGCCATGGTGCCAATGCTGACCCTCGGCGTTCCGGGCTCGGGGACCACGGCGGTGATGATCGGCGCCCTGTCGCTGTACAACATCACACCTGGCCCGCTGCTGTTCCAACAGCAACCGGACATTGTCTGGGGCCTGATCGCTTCGTTGTTTATCGCCAACATCATGCTGGTGGTCCTCAACATCCCGATGATCCGCATCTTCACCCGCATCCTTGCCGTGCCGAACTGGGCACTGGTGCCGGTGATCGCGATCATCACCGCGATTGGCGTCTATGCCGTACACGCCACCACCTTCGATCTGTTCCTGATGATCGCCATCGGCATCTTCGGCTACATCCTGCGCAAGCTGGACTTCCCACTGTCGCCGCTGCTGCTGGGCTTTATCCTCGGCGGCCTGATGGAGCAGAACCTGCGGCGTGCGTTGTCGATTTCCAATGGCACCCTGGAAATTCTGTGGTCGAGCCCGATCACTTTGGGCGTCTGGGTACTGACCGCCATCATGCTGCTCGTGCCATTGCTGCGTATCTGGCGCAAGCGCGCGTTGCAGCGTCGTGCCGTAGCCGATGTCTGAGGTCACCCTTAGACAATGGTGGGGAACACCGCTGGTCGGCCTGGCCGGCGGTTACCTGGCCAGCCTGGTCGGCTGGCCTTTGCCGTATATGGTCGGCTCGTTGCTGGCGATCATCCTGGTGCGCTGCCTGACGCCCTGGCAGTTGGGCGAGATTCCCGGCGGGCGCAAATGCGGCCAGTGGGTGGTGGGCATTGGTATCGGCCTGCACTTCACCCCGGTGGTGATCGAACAGGTGATGAGCCACTTTGGCCTGATCTTCTTCGGCGCGCTGGTCACCAGCCTGTCGAGCATTGTCGGCGTGTGGTTGATGCGCCGCAGCGGTGAAGATCGCGCCACTGCGTTTTTCTCAAGCATGCCGGGCGGTTCCGGGGAGATGGTCAACCTGGGCGCACGCAATGGCGCGGTGCTCAGTCGCGTGGCGGCTGGCCAGAGTCTACGGGTGTTGCTGGTGGTGCTGTGTGTGCCGGCAATCTTCAAGTATTTACTGGGCGGCGGCGCACCACAGTTTCACCCGGCGCCTGTGGATTGGGCCTGGCTGGCCCTGCTGTTTCCCATTGGCGCGCTGATGGCCTGGGGCTGGCAACGCTTGCGCCAACCCAACCCCTGGTTGTTCGGGCCGTTACTGGTCAGTGCCGTCGCCAGTATCACCTGGGATTTGCACATCGGCCTGCCCGAAGGTGGCAGCCAGATCGGCCAATGGTTGATCGGCAGTGGCCTGGGTTGCCACTTCAACCGGCAGTTCTTCCGACGGGCACCGTCGTTCATGGGCCGCACGGTGGTTGGCACACTGCTGAGCATGCTGATCGCGACCTTTGCGGCGGTGGGTTTGAGTGCATTGACGCAGTTGGATCTGCGCTCGCTGACGCTGGGGATGATGCCCGGTGGGATTGCCGAGATGAGTTTGACGGCAGAGACCCTGCAACTGTCGGTGCCGTTGGTAACGGCGATGCAGGTGATGCGGCTGTTGTTTGTGCTGTTCCTGGCGCAGCCGTTATTCCGCCATTGGAACCGCCAGCCGGACACCATTTAAATGTAGGCGTTGGCTTGCCTGCGATTGCGGTGTGTCTGCCAACAGAGATATCGGCAGACTGTCAGTCATCGCAGGCAGCTTCTACCTTGTGTTGACCTTTAGAGCGGCGGCAACCGCCACTCGATCGGCGTCTCGCCATTCTGCTCAAGAAACTTATTCGTCCGGCTGAAATGCCCGCAGCCCAAAAACCCGCGATACGCCGACAACGGCGACGGATGCACCGAGGTCAGCACCAGATGCTTGGTCGCGTCGATCAGCTTTTGCTTGCCCTGGGCATGGGCGCCCCACAACAGGAACACCAGGTGCGGCTGATGCTCGCTGACAATCTCGATCACCCGGTCGGTGAAGAACTGCCAGCCCTTGCCCGCATGGGCGTTGGCATTGGCGCGCTCCACGGTCATGGTGGTATTGAGCATCAACACACCCTGGTCAGCCCAGCTTTGCAGGCAGCCGTGGCTGGGGATGTCGATATTGAGGTCGCGCTTGAGCTCTTTATAGATATTGACCAGGGACGGCGGCGCCGGCACGCCCGGTTGCACCGAGAAGCACAGGCCGTGGGCCTGGCCCGGGCCGTGATACGGGTCCTGGCCAAGGATCACCACCTTGACCTTGTCCAGCGGCGTGGAATTGAGCGCGTTGAAAATCAACGGGCCCGGCGGGTAGATTTCCTTACCCGCCGCATGCTCCTGGCGCAGGAACTCGCGCAATTGGCTCATGTAAGGCTGCTCGAATTCCTCACGCAGGGCGTGTTTCCAGCTCGGTTCAAGTTTGATACGGTCGTCGACAGTCATCAGAAAAGCATCATGTAAAAAGAATGGGCGAACCCTAGGAAAGCCCACCCCACTTGTCAATTGATCTGACGCGCAACCGGCACTTTCCCACGAAGGGATCATACTCAACGTTCAATTTACCGATTGAGGTCATGATGAATCTGCACTTCGAAGAGCTCACTGGCACAGACGGCGCCCGTATCGGCATCGCCAGCCTGGACGCAGAAAAGTCCCTCAATGCCCTCTCCCTGCCGATGATCCTGGCCCTGGGCGAGCGCCTGGCGAGTTGGGCCAAAGACCCGCAAATCGTCTGCGTGCTGCTGCGCGGCAACGGCGCCAAGGCGTTTTGCGCCGGCGGTGAAGTGCGCAGCCTGGCCCAGGCCTGCCGCGAGCACCCGGGCGAAGTACCCGCCCTGGCCGCGCAGTTTTTTGCTGCCGAATATCGTCTGGACTACCACCTGCACACCTACCCCAAGCCCCTGATTTGCTGGGGCCATGGCTATGTTCTGGGCGGTGGCATGGGCTTGCTGCAAAGCGCCGCCATCCGCATCGTCACCCCGAGCAGCCGGCTGGCCATGCCGGAAATCAGCATCGGCCTGTACCCGGACGTCGGCGCCAGTTGGTTCCTCTCGCGCCTGCCCGGCAAGCTCGGCCTGTTCCTGGGCCTCACCGGCGCCCATATGAACGGGCGCGACGCCCTGGACCTGGGCCTGGCCGACCGCTTCCTGCTGGATGAGCAACAGGACGAAATGCTTGAGGGCCTGTTACAGCTGAACTGGCAGGAACAGACGGCGATGCAGCTCAACAGCCTGTTCAAGGCCCTGGCCCAGGAGGCCGCCAGCCAGCAGCCCGAACCACAGTGGCTGCCGCGCCGCCAGCAGATCGACGCATGGTTGGATGTGGGTGATGTGCACTGCGCCTGGCGCGCCTTGAGCCAACTGCGCGAGCATGCCGACCCGCTGTTCAGCCGGGCCGGCAAGACCTTGAGCGAGGGCTGCCCGCTGACCGCACACCTGGTCTGGGAGCAGATCCGACGGGCGCGGCACCTTTCTCTGTCGCAGGTGTTCCAGATGGAATACACCTTGAGCCTCAACTGCTGTCGGCATCCGGAATTCAGCGAAGGGGTACGCGCTCGCCTGATCGACAAGGATCAGCAGCCACACTGGCACTGGCCAGATATCAAGCGCATTCCCGAGGCGGTGGTCGAGGCGCACTTTCACAAGGCCTGGGAGGGACGTCACCCACTGGCAGACCTGTCTGATTTATGACAGACGCAAGTCAAGCGACGGGCTATTATTTTGGGCGATCGAGGGTGAACGAACAGTTGTCGGGCTGGCTGTCCGTGCACACAAAAATTTCCTGGTCAAACGGCCCGCGGGCCGGCATCCAATGGGTGGAGTCGGTCAGCGACATGCCGGACAGGGGCTCGGGCGCCTGGAACCTGAGGTTGACCCACTGGTTGTTGGCCGCCTTGTAGCTGCAATACTCCAAGTAGCCTTGTTTGCGCTCCTGGTCATTGGCCGGAATAAAAACCGCCCCGACAAATCTTTCCAAAAAACTGTCGGCCCCGCCTGCAGGGCTCCTCCAGTGGCCATTGTCACTTTGGAAATGGCCCGCCTTGCGCTTGATCGACGAGGGATAGGGGCAGCTGAATTCTGCGCTGGCGTGAGCGAAGGAAAAAAAACCGAGTAAAAAAAGAATAAGTGCCCGGCTGATCATGTGTCATTCCGTTGAGCTACTGAGGTCTTGCCACCCAGTAAAGTCCTAGAAGAACACTTAAGATAGCTGTTAAATATGACAGCCCAGACAGACGGTCGCCCACAAAAAAACGGCGCATTTCGCGCCGTTTCAAAGAAAAGTCTGACTACCGATGCCCGCCACGTCCCCGGCCATGATCACCGCCACGTCCATCGCCGCGACCATGGCCGTTGTAGCCCCGATGATCCCCCCATCCCTGACTGGGATAGGGACGGTAGCCCGCCCTTGGCCCGGCCTGATAGTAACGGGGCGCCGGCTGGTAATAACGCGGCGCCGGATAATAGCGTGGTGGCGGTGCGTAATAACCGCGCCGGTACTGGTATGACGGACCGCCGCCGTAGTAATAGACCGGCGCGGGCGCGGTATAGACTTCGGATCGATAGTAGCTGGAGCCTCCATCGTAATAGGGCACGCAAGCAGAAAGGGTCAAACCGAGCACAGCTGTGATGAGCAATCGACGATACATGGCGGCCTCCTGGACCGCGGAAGAGCACACACCAGCGACGCTGGGGGGCGACAGACAGCTTTCACTGAATGACAAGAGATCAGACCGCAAAAAGCAAATCTGGTGCGACTTGGACATAGATTGATACATCTATGGCGCAATAAACCGCCCAGGTCTGTATCGTGCCAAATACACCGGTTTCGCCGGAACCTCGACGCCATGACACCTGAACCGACCGATGAACACTCCCACACTTTGCCCGGCCTGCGGCGCTCGCAACGATTGCACCCTGGCCGACCCGCGCACCGCTGACCGTGCCTGCTGGTGCTACAGCGTCACCATCGATCCCAAGGTGCTCGAAGCCCTGCCGATGGAGCTGCGCAACAAGGCCTGCCTGTGCCCGCGCTGTGCCCAGGTCGACGCACAACTGCGCGCAGCCGAGCCCCGGTAATGCGTATCGACCGATTCCTCAGTAACCTGCCCCGCTTCAATCGCCAGCAAGTGCGCTTACTGCTGGCGGAGCGACGGATTCAAGTCGATGGGCTGCCGGTTGCCGATCCCCACCATGAAGTGCGCGAGTTCAGCCGCGTGGAATGTGATGGCGAAATCCTGCAGGTGGGGAAACCCGCACGCTACTTCATGCTGCACAAGCCGCCAGGCTGCGTCAGTGCCACCGTCGACCCACAACACCCCACCGTCCTCGACCTGCTGGATGAGCCGGACAAGGGCGACCTGCATATCGCCGGCCGCCTGGACTTCAACACCACCGGCCTGCTGCTGATCACCAATGATGGCCAGTGGTCCCGGCGCCTGACCCAGCCCAGGACCAAGCTGCCCAAGGTCTACTACGTGGAGACCGAACAGGCGATTGGCCCGCAGTACGCCGCAACGTTCAGTGCCGGCCTGTACTTCGCCTTCGAAGACCTGACCACCCAACCGGCCGACCTGCAAGTGTTGAGCCCCAAAAGTGCGCGCCTGAGCATCATTGAAGGGCGTTATCACCAGGTCAAGCGCATGTTCGGGCACTTCGACAACAAGGTGACGCGCCTGCATCGCGAACGCATGGGCCCGCTAGTGCTGGATGAACAACTCGCCCCCGGCCAATATCGGCCGCTGACAGAAGCTGAAATCCGCCAGATATGACCGTTCAGCCGGTGATCGGCAAAAGCCCAGGGTCAAACGTGCGACCTGGCCCGCCTCCTGCTTAAATCAAACCGCCAGCCGCAATCTGACTGGTGAGTCACCCGACCTCCAAGAAACACATTGCCGGCCCGTACCGCTTGACGTAGGGGCCCAGGCAAGTTGCCCGCCATAACAACACCCGTCGGCCAGCCTCATCGGACCGACATGGGCCTCCCTTCCAGGCGTATGCCTACCTGTCACAAAGCTCGTGCAGAGTGATCTGCGCGCATCACCCGCTTGCCAGGAGTCTTACGACATGAGGCCAGAAATCGCTGTGCTGGATATACAGGGTCAGTATCGGGTTTACACGGAGTTCTATCGCGCGGACGCTGCTCAAAAGACCATCATCCTGGTCAACGGCTCCATGGCCACCACCGCGTCGTTCGCCCAGACCGTGAAAAGCCTGCATCCGCAATTCAATGTGGTTTTGTACGATCAGCCCTACGCCGGTCGTTCCAAAGCCCACAACCGCCATGAGCAAATGCTGACGAAGGACATTGAGGGCCAGATCCTTCTGGAACTCATCGAACACTTCGCCGCCGAGCATGTGCTGTCGTTTTCCTGGGGCGGTGTCGCCACGCTCGTCGCCCTGTCCCAGCGTCCCCGGCGCGTGGAGAAAGCCGTGATCAGCTCCTTCTCCCCAGTGATCAACGCACCGATGCGCGACTATCTGGAACGTGGCGTCGACTACCTCGGCACCCTCGACCGCCACAGCGTCGGCAACCTGGTCAACAGCACCATCGGCAAACACCTGCCGCCACTGTTCAAGCGCTTCAACTATCGACACGTCAGCACCCTGGCCGAGCACGAGTACGGGCAGATGCACTACCACATCAGCCAGGTGCTCAATAGCGACCGCCAGTGCTACCTCAAGGCCGCACGGCAGATCGACATTCCGGTTCTGTTCTTGAATGGCGAGTGGGACGAATACACCAGTGCCGAGGATGCCCGGCTGTTTGGGCAACATGTAGCGAACAGCAGCTTCGGCACCATCCAGGCCACCGGGCACTTTCTGGACATGGAGCACAAGGCCGCGTGCAATGACAGTCGGCAGGCATTGATGGGCTTTTTGAAACCGGAACAGTCGGTGAGTCGACTGCGGCATCACCAGGGCCAGGCCCTGCATGCGTTTGCGATTTGAAAGCAAGGCCCTGGGCAGGGACGGTGCAGCGTTTCTGCCTGGGGTGGGCTCAAAGCATCCGCTGACGCTCGCAACTTGCACATTTTTCAAAGAAAAACTTCAAATCGCCGCGCACTTCTGGTACAAAGTCAGCCGCTCTGAGCGGGTATAGTTTAGTGGCAAAACGAAAGCTTCCCAAGCTTTAGTTGAGGGTTCGATTCCCTCTACCCGCTCCACATTCTTATTCCCTCCCTGTCCCGCCCCCTCCCGCAACACACCAAACCCCCTAGAACACTGATCAAAACCCTATCCCTGCTATTCCCCGCTATTCCCTTCTGTGTCCGCTTATCCTTGATTCCGTGTATGGCGCAATGTATGGTGCGCACAACATCGAACCAAACCATACAAGAACCCAGTATGAAACGATCCGAGATAAAGCGCCGGCCACTGGCCGACACGGTGCTGGCCTCCCTTGAGCCAGAGGCAAAGGAATACCGCGAAAACTATGGAATTGACCGGCTTTATTTCGTGGTCGGCAGCACTGGCCGCAAGCGCTGGGAACTCCGATTCAAGAAGCCAGATGGCAAATGGGGATGGCACGGCCTTGGCTCCTATCCTGATGTGACCGCCAAAAAGGCCAGGGAGAAAGCGCAGGAAGCGCAACGGCTGAACTCAGAAGGCGTTGATCCAATCACCCACAAGGCCACCCTCAAAGCGTCCAGGGATGCAGCCGAGGCCAACACCTTCAAAGCTGCTGCTGATCAGTGGCTTGAAAAGAAGATCAAAGATGGGCGGGCCGAGAAAACCTTGGCGGGGATCAATGGGGCATTGACCAACGACATACTGCCGGCGCTTGGTAGCAAACCCCTGAGCAGGATCACCCGGGCTGACTGCGCCAACCTGCAGGCGAGCATCGAGAGCCGAGGCGCCCACAACACCGCCGAGAAGGTCCGTGTATGGGTAAACCAGATATTTGGCCTGGCCATCGCCAAGGGCATGACCGAGAACAACCCGGCCAGCAACCTGATCGACATTGCTGAAAAGGCCCCAGAGGAATCGCAATACCCGCACCTGCTGGAACCTGAACTGCCAGAGTTCTTGCGGGCGATGGGCGAATCGCGGAGCGGGACCATCGTGCGTACAGCGGCATGGTTGACGCTGCTGACTGCATCGAGACCAGGCATGACGCGCTGGGCGGAATGGACAGAGGTGGACTTGGATGCGGGACTGTGGACCGTACCGGGCGTGAAGATGAAGATGAGGCGCGACCACATCGTGCCGCTTCCTACCCAGGCCATTGAGATAATCAAGGACCTGCAGCGGCTTACTGGCCGGTCGCGCTACCTATTCCCCTCCAGCGGCGAAAAGGTGCCAGTCATATCCGACGCTTCAATCAACAAGTGCTTTGCGCTGATTGGCTATAAGGGCCGGATGACCGGCCACGGTAGCCGGCACACCTGCGAGACGCTTTTGTCTGAGCACGGATGGCCAGAGCATTGGCGGGACATGCACCTAGCCCACAAGAAGCCGGGGCTGAAAGGGGTCTATGACAAAGCGATCTACCTCCCCCAGCGCCAGGCAATGGTGCAGTGGTACGCCGACTACCTCGACGCACTCAGGGATGGCATAACGGATAAGCAGCGCGGCGAATTCAAAGCAGAAGTAAACGCAAATTAACTCTAATTAAAACGATGCCTGAGCCTGCCCGAAAGGTGAGTTCACCGTTGGTGCCGGGCAAATAAACACATGGAGCTGAAACCACAATGACGTCCCTTGCCGAATCGGCCCCAGCGCTTGGCGCTCAACACCTGGCGCACACAAAATACCGGCCTGATATCGACGGGCTGCGTGCCATTGCCGTCCTTTCAGTTGTAGCGTTCCACGCGTTTCCCGAGTTGTTCGCCGGCGGCTTCATTGGCGTCGACATCTTTTTTGTAATTTCGGGCTATCTCATCTCAACGATCTTGATGAAAAGCGTGAATCAAGGAACGTTCAGCATTGGTGAGTTCTACTCTCGCCGAGTAAACCGGATTTTCCCGGCGCTCATCCTGGTCATGATCTGCTGCTACGTATTCGGTTGGCTATCCATGTTCACGGACGAGTTCCAGCAGCTCGGCAAACACATTGCCGGCGGGGCTGCGTTCGTATCCAACCTGGTGCTGTTCAATGAAAGTGGCTACTTCGACACATCAGCAGAGATAAAACCTTTCCTGCATTTATGGTCGTTGGGTATTGAAGAGCAGTATTACATCTTATGGCCGCTGATTATCTGGGCGGCATGGAAGCGCAACATAAACCTACTAGGTGTTGCGGTGTTGCTGTTCGTGGCGTCGTTCGTTGCAAACATCATGAACGTTCGCGAGAGTCCGTCGTATACCTTTTACCTGCCGCACACCCGCGTATGGGAACTACTGATAGGCTCGATCCTTGCCTATGCCCATTGCTTTCCATCGAGAGGATTCAAAAAGACGGCCGCAATCAGCAACACCATGTCGGCGGTCGGCCTCGCGCTCATCGCGTATGGCCTGTTCACCATCACCAAAGTCGATCAGTTTCCAGGCTGGGTAGCGCTGTATCCTACAGTCGGATCCGCACTGGTGATCGGCGCCGGGCCTACTGCCTTGCTGAACAGATACGTCATTGGTAACCGCATGTTCGTCTGGGTGGGCCTGATCAGCTTTCCGCTCTATTTGTGGCACTGGCCTCTGCTGACGTTCGCCAGGATCGTAGAGAACGGCCCGCCGCCAGAGGGCTTACGATTTATTCTGGTTGCTGCGTCCGTACTGCTGGCGTGGGTCACCTACTTTTTCGTAGAGAAGCCGATCCGCAATAACCGAAACCGCACCACTACAACCGCCCTGTGCTTGACGATGACGGCAGTTGCAGTGATTGGCTTCCTGACCTACCAGAACAATGGGCTCCCTTGGCGTCCAAGCATTCAGAAGACAATCGCGGTTCAGGAACAATTTGTAGGAACCACATGGAAATATTCCACCAATGACATCTGCCTTAATCGCTATCCGTTTGAAGAACGAAAAGATTACGGATATTGGTTCTGCATAACTAACAAGGATTCCAATCCTACGATACTGATTTTTGGGAACAGCTACGCCAACCATCTTTATCCAGGATTCGCAAACAATAAGAACCTTGAAAGCAATACCGTCCTTAACGTAGGTGCGTGCGGCGTAGGTTCGCCCGCATACTCAGACAAAACGATTCTAGGCGGCAATGAGCCTTGCACCGGCTATCGTCCGGAGCATCAGGAAAATTTGATATTCGATATTATTGATAAGTCGAAAACAGTTAAGTACGCCATAGTCGACGGTCTAATAAACACGCCATATGGCGAATTCTATATAGACCTTGTCGAAAAACGAATCGCAAGACTTCTCGAAAAAAATGTGAAGGTCGTTATCTTCGTACCGCACATGACTTTCAACGTAGATATCAAGACCTGTTTCACCAGACCGCTTTTCTCTGGGATTAATGATGGATGCTCGGTACCTATCGAAAAGAAAAAAGAGGTGGACGATAGATTCAAGCCGATGATGGACGCTATATTGGCGAAGCATCCTTCCGTTAAATTTTTTGACCAAAACAAACTTATCTGTGATTCAACAAAATGTTCGATGGTTATTGACGGTATGCCGATGTACCGAGACCAGGCCTATCATTATTCTGAATACGCCAGTCAGAAAATCAGCGAATCTTTTGTGAGGTGGGCTAAAGACAACGCGCCAGATATATTAAATCCGTAGAAGGCACCTCGGCGACCTGCCTCCTTTTCCGGAGGCAGGTCGTTTTTTTTTGCCATTAGATTGCCGAAATGATGAACGCCAACAGTTCCTCATACCGGATACCGTAACGCTCCCCAGGTTCCCTGATTTTCTCTCTTCTGGCTTCCGTTACAACCTGCGTGACGGGATTGCCGTCCGCATCGAGAACCGGGCTTCCAATTGGCCGCATCACCTGATTACCTTGCTCGTCCGTAACGGGACGCCCGCGACGGTTGACAGCTGGGGTTTCCTCCGTTGTCAAAACAACTTCGCGAACCTCTTCAACGTCCCGCCATAACTCGCCCCACGTGTTGTGGCAGAGTATTGCGTATTCCTCTGCTACAAGCCCCTCTAGCTCAAACGCTGCCTTCACATCTTGGGCGATAACTCCAAAGTGAATCCGCGCACCATCCCCCTTTTCCTCTACGGCGCTATTGAATTTGAAAGCCTTAAGCATCGACTTGAGGTTAACCGCTACTGCGTGCTCCCGATCTGACACAGGGCGAATTTGCTGTTTTTCGCGCTCGTCAGAGGTGACGATTGTTCCGGATGCGGCAGCAAAAAACGAGAACCTTGCGCTAACCTCGCCGCAGCTGATCTTGTTGTCGCTCATTGGGTCGAACGCCAACTGCCCTGAATCGTTGGCCAGGCGAACGCCGATAACGTTGTGTAGCGTGCCCGGCGCGGTCGCATGCTGGTATTCAGAAATCCACCAGTCTGAACGGGAAACATACTGTCCGGCTGCACCACCTACATAATACGAAGTAAAGTTTAGGCCAGAAGATTGCAGGAACGGCGCGTCCTGGTATTGATAGTTTCGAAGCGAGAATACTTCGCGAAACTCTGCTGCCTTGTGCGGCATATAGTTGCGCAATACTTTTCGGAAGGATTCGTGCTGATCGATAGAAACGTTAGAGCCTGGAGTGATGTTTATAATACCGCCAGCGAACTCGTTATTTTTGGCGTGGATAATGCCGCGCCTTGTAACGTCAGTTCCAAAGTCATCGCTACCAGCGAACAGGCGGTTACCAGTCGCATTAATGAATGCCCCATCAGCGTATAGCTTTGCCCCAGCAGTGGTATGGAGCAGGTTTCCCGTCACGTTGATAGGGCCTACAAGACGTCCTCCAGCCATGTCGCCAACGGCCCACACAGTGTTGTAGGTGATGAACTCCATATCCATACCATTGACGTTAATGGCCCCGTTCCCCGCACCGACACGAACGCCATACAACAGCTTCTCAGTAAATCCCCCGGCAATCTCTACGCCATTGCACTCAGCTCCATCCATGAAGTTGATTGCGCTGTTGCCGGTTTTTAGCCCACCCCAAATTAGCGCCCCGATTATCGATGAGCCGTTGGCCGCCGCACCGGGCAAGAAATTGATACCGTTCCCGGCAAAGTGTTCAAGGGTGATGTCATTGGCATTGAAGCCCCAGCACCAAGTCCCAACCTGCACAGCATCACCTGTCGCGTGTTCAACCTGACACGGGAAGGTGGTGTAGTTCATGCGCTCAATGAAAATGCCCGTTTCGGCATTTTCGTTGCAATGCAAGGTAACGCCCCGCCCAATCCGGGCCCGCCTCCGGGCCCGGCCGCCTACATCGCCAAGCAGGCCGTGCAAGTAAACGATCATTGCGTTAATGACCGTTGTCCCACCGGTTTTCTTGGTGACCGTCTCGCCAACAAATCCAGGCAGCGCAATGATGATGGCGCCATCACCCTCAAACTGAATTGCGTGTTGCGCCCTGAGAGCCTTGGTTATCCCGTATTGGCCTGGAGGCAAGTGGATGGCGGGCAGGATGTACGGATAAAGACTCGCGGCCGGCAGTGACTCAACATGGTTGATCGCTGCCTGCAAAGCGCTGGTATCGTCCCCGCCAGTCCCTTGGGCACCGAAATCCTTCGCGTTGATACGCTCAAAGATAAAGTCGTAAAGCGTTCGACCTACAGCCCCCAAAGCGTTGCGGATCATGCCGAATAGGCTTACACCCTTTAACGGGTCGGTCTTATTCGACATGTCCTGAACGGTCACCGGAACACCATCCGGGCCGATGTAGATTACGTTCGATGCAAGGTTAATCGGTCCAGTGCCGGCGCCGACAACCTCACCAACATAGGTTTCCATTGATATCTTGTTGACTGCGTCCTGCGGCTCGACAGGATCAGCAAGCGCTGTGATACGGCGATTTTCTGCGAAGAAGTAATCCCGTCCCAAAGGTCTGGTAAGCGCCCGTTTAAAAATCGCAAACCCTTGCTGAATCAACATCGTCAGTTTGTCGAAAACGTCTTCATGCGTTTCTGCCAGGAACTTCCCCTGGTTGCGCAGGCTGGTTTGCTGGAACGCTTCCATTTCCCGCGAAACAATCAGATGCCCAGGGCCAGCAAGTGCCGACGTTGTGACGATGCTCCCGCCTTGGTCATTTCCTGCGCCGTTGACGGTGTAATGCGTGCCGAGGGTCAGTGTTGAACTGACGCCAAGCGGGTCAACGTACGTTACTACCAGATCCTCATTGGCTAGGAACTTGAAATAGAACGGGAAGTTGGTGGTAACCCCGTTGGTATCGAACTCCGCAATGCTGCTGATTGTGTTGACGGTCACTGTCGTGACTCCTTTTCTCGGGTCGAAAAAAAGCCCGCTCAGTGGCGGGCTTCGGTGTTTGCTGCGGACTTACTTTTTCGGGGCCCCGTGCAACAGGGCTTTAATGAACTCGGCGGCGTCTTCCGGGGTTTCCTCGCCCACGGCAACGTTCCAGAGGTACGAGCCCTGGCGGGTTAGTGGTTTTGTTGGGACGCCCAGCAGGTAGCCGCCGGCGGTTACCACAGATTTGGCCGCTGCACCTGCATCCTTATCGCCGGTAACCAATCCAGTAACCGCGCCAGCGGCCTGGCGCCCTGCATTGATGGCCTGCCATGCCGGCGACAGCGACCC
The DNA here is from genome assembly GCF_016405645.1 of Pseudomonas sp. MF5691. Lineage (NCBI taxonomy): Bacteria > Pseudomonadati > Pseudomonadota > Gammaproteobacteria > Pseudomonadales > Pseudomonadaceae > Pseudomonas > Pseudomonas sp. MF5691. Next base: position 67,929 of record NZ_JAEKDC010000007.1, on the reverse strand, counting down.
GGCGTGACCACTGAGCGCGGCACCGATGGTGTCGCGGATAACCGGGAACCCGGAAACCCCGAAGCCAAGCGTGCTTTTAGCCATCCAAGCGGCGGTGTTCTCGTCTTCGTCGGGCCCTTTGCCGGTGAGCAAGTCGCCCACCACGCCCTGGAAGAAAGCCACGGCCAGCATTGCAGCGGCAGCGCTGGCCACCGTGCGTGATCCCTGTTTGGCTTCGAACGCCAGGTCGCGGTTCTGGTTGTAGTAGGCCGAGAACGGCGTATAGAACATGGTCAGCAGACGCATGGCAGCGCCCTGGTCCTTACGCTGGATGGCCGCGATATCCATCGCCCCGGTGCCGCCCTGAGATAGGCGCACCGCATTGTCGCCATCGAGCGCCGCGGCGGACGCTTCCTTGCCGGCGGCCAGACCTTCGCGATAACTGGCCATCCAGATAGCGCCGGAAATGCCGCGATCCAGATAGCCCAGCAGGTTGAACGAGAACCGCACCAGGTCATCACGCTTGCGGAAAAAGGCGTTCTTGCCGATCAGGTCGGCCATGCTTGAAGCCAGTCGGCCGTCCTCCATGTCCCAACGCAGGCGCATTGCCGGCGATGCATCGGTAATCATCCGGTACGTCTCGACTGGCGAACGGATGCCATCGAGCAGACTTTGAGCCAACAGCTTCGGCTTGACGTACAGCAGGCCCGGGATCAGGCCGCCGACCTGCGCCAGCAAGGTGGTGCTGGAAAGGCCCAGGCCCACGATGGACGTATTTGTCCTGGCCGCATCCAAGAACCGGTTGAAGTTGCCGGTTTCCGGTGGGTTGCGGTCATTGGCTATGGCTTTCAACCACGGCAGGAACGAATCCGCGCCGCGCGGGCCGAGCTTGTCGAGCAGCACCGCCCTGATTTGGGGATCTTTGGTCAGCCGGTGGGCATCCTGCAGCGCTTCCCGGTGCGTCAGGTCGTGGACGTGCTGGGCCAGGCGCTGAGGAATGGCGCTCAAATCCAGCAGCAACGGCCCACTGGCGTTGTCGTTACGCTGATTGGTGAACCCGTTGGACGGTAGTGCCCCCTCGAAACCCTCGTTGAACAGCTCGCCACCAACTGCCGCCGGCGGCGCCCCTGCCCTTTTGCGGTCGTACATGATCGGGAAGTAGCCCCCCCGATATTCGCCGAAGGCAGTGCTTACCGGTTTCGGCTCAATGCGTGGCGGCTCGACACCGGACAGCCGTTTGTACATGGCGGCAATGTCTGGCCAGAGGGTATCGAAGGAATCCCACACCGACTGCACCAGGTCCCAGTCCTGTTTATCCAGACGGCCCAGCATGTCAGCCAGGGCAGCGTCATTCAGCTTGTTGCCCTTGAGCAGCTTGGTACGGTTCGACTCGTTACCGGTGTTCAGAGCGTGCATCAAGATTTCACGGCGGTTGAACGACTTCCCAGCGCTGGCTATATAGAAGCGGTCGGCCAGGCGCTTGGAATCCATGCCGGCGAACTTCTCAACAATCGAGCGAATACCGTTTTTGAACAGCGTGCGTTCATTGGCTTGAGCCTCGGCCAGCGGATTCCAAACCAACTCATGCCAGGGGCCGCTGGTGTTTCGACCATCCAGGCGGTTGATCACGTTTTCCATGCGGGTCAACGAGGCATCAATCCCCGCCAGTGCGCCAAATGCCTTGTCGGCGGCTGTCTCGCTGCTTTCCGAGGTCGCCACCTTGCGGGCATCGACTGGCACGTTGTCATTGAGGGAGCGGATCAGATCGCTGCTGGCCTGCTCGTAGTCGCGCTTGTATTTGCTGTTCAGCAGTTTGTTTTTCAGCTTGGCCAGGTGTTCGATGTTCACCACAGCGTCACGCACACCGTTCAGTTCCTCAAAGGTCAGATCCCGATAGTTGACCCTGGCGCTCTGCTCAATCAGGTGTTGCGGCACGGTAACCACGTTGCCGGCGGCTTCCTGCTCGGTGACAAACTGGGCCAGGCTTCGGCGGCGCTCAACCTGTGGACCACTGACCCTGCGGAACTCGTACTGGTCGAGCAGGCCCTCGATCTGCTCCAGGTAGCTGGCGCCAGCCTTGCCAATGCGCTCCCGGGTCGATGGCTTTTCAAAGCGGCGCATGAACGTGTAGATCTTTTCTTCTTCCTTGCGTGCGGCGGTGGCTGCCCGGTACAGGTAGTGGTTCAACAGCTCGCGCTGCTTCGCCTCTGCGGCCTCCTGCCAACGGTTCTTGGTCGCAAAGTTGAAGGCGTCACGGTTGGCCTTGCGCTCGGCGTTCAGGTACAGGTGCGGCTGGATATCGCGCACGGTCTTATCGGCGATCACCTGGGTGGCGACTTCGCGTATGTCCTTCAATGACGGGATGGCGCTGTAGGCGTCATTGCGCAGGGCGCGGGAATTGCCATCCTGGGCCCGCTGGACTTTCTCCACCTGGCGACGCAAGCGATCAATGGCGCGCAGCTCTTCCCGAACCACTTGGGCCCGGTCATCGTTGTGTACTGCATCAATTGCACGATCAGCCAGCGAGCCGTCGTTGAGCATGTCGCCGTACTCGGCGCGCATCCTTGCGTCGGTTTCGGCCTGGATCAGTTCCTTGCGCCCACGGGCGCCCACCAGGGCCTGCACCATTTCATCGCCGGACGTGTAGCCAAACTGCTCGGCCACCAGGTCCGGGTGTATCCCTTCATCGCCGGTCATGCCGCGCAGGCGGGAAACTACCGGCTTGCCATACCGCTCCACCAGCGGGCCTCGGGCCAGCTTTACCGGCTCGCCGACCGTGCCATCAGTTTGCAGCCCCTTGCGCAGCAGATCCTGCACACGGTAAACCGGCTGGGCATCAACTTCCTTGGTCACAGCTTCTTGCATCACGCCGCGCGCGTCCTTCCACCACTTCTGCTGCTCGCGGGTCAGTTCGTGCAGCGCCTCGGCGGTCAACTGTTCCTCGGCGGCCTTGCCAGCCTTATCGGCGGTAGCGCGGTAGGCGTCGAACTCGTCCGGCGACATACCGGCGGCCTGGGCATCGGTGAACAGGTTGCGGTACGGGGCCTTGGCGACAGCGATTTCATCGTCGGTGGCCAGCAGGCGGTCGAACACCCGGCGCACTTCGTCATTGAGCTGAACATTAAGGCGGCTTGCATCCCGGTAAATCTGCGTCAGCCAGGCCTTGAATCGGGAAAACGCCGATTGCAGTGCAGCGCTGGGCGCCTTGCCTTCGCGCAAATACGCCTCAAAGCCACGGGCGAACTGTTCGTGCTGATCAACCTTGATTGCCGATCGATCGTTCACACCAAACCAGTCGAGGATTGTTTGATAGTCCTGTTTGACCTGGTCGGGCACGTCAGTCCGTGCAGCAAGGTCGCCCATGACTTCAAGGTAGAAGTGCCCGGTCTCATGCAGGAAGGTGGAAAGGTTGGCCTTGTCGGTCAGCTTGATATTGAACTTGCGGTCATCACCGAACTGAATAAACCCACGGGCGCCGTCTTCTGCCTGGTCAAAGCGCACAGCGTCATCACCAAGCAAAGCCTTGCGGACAGCGGCGTTATCCATTGCACCCAGGTCCAGCCCCGACTGATCAATAGCGCGCTGCAGCTCATCCAGCGTTGTACGGGTATCCAACTGCTCCTGGTTGATGTTGCCGGGGGCCGACTGGCGCTGGCCGCGCAGTTCCTTGTCGAGCGAAGCCAGCAGCATGTCAGGTGTGGCGGTCATGACGTTGCCCAGGTAGCCGGCCTCTGCTGCCTGTGCGGCCATATCGTCAAGGCTGCGCCCGCCCTTCCTGGCGATACGGTTGAAGCCACGGCGCCCCACATCGGCGTCACGGGCGGCCAGCTCGCCGCCTTCATCATTGATGCCGCCGCGCTCGCGAATGAAGTCGATCAGCGACGGGCCATTGATCGTTGCGTCGTCTGGAATGTCGCCCATGCGCAGGCGATCCAGCAGCAAATCCAACTGATCAGCACTCGCCGGTCTGCGCAGCACCTCGGGGATATCGCGACCGACACGCAACTGGTACTGGCTGAACAGCTCGAAAGGGTCGACTCCGGAGCGTTCGCCCAGGGCGCGGAAAGCCGACTGATATAGCGATGCCTCACGGTCTGCGGTCTGCGCCTCGCGACCAATACCCAGCAACTGCCCGCGTACATCCTCAAACACCCGGCGATCAGACGCCGCCGCGGTGTCCTGTTCTACCCGGTCGCGCAGACGGTCCAGCTCTTCCGGCACACGCTGTTGGAATTCGGCCAACTCGCGCAGGGTCATTGCGTCAGGCGTGGCGCGCATGTCCTGCTCCAGCCCCCGGTGGTGACCATCCTTTGCGATGACCGAGGCCCACTTTTCCAGCGGGATCGAGATATCGCCACCCAAGGTCAGCGCCTCGCCCAGGGCGCCAGCATTGCCGGTGGCGGCCGTGGCGAACTGTTCAGGATCTAGGTTGTTATCCTGGAAGTAGCGCATGAACTGTTCGGCCGGTACCAGGATGTTTTCCACGGTGCCGCCGGCCTGCTCTTTCAGGCGAGCGATCAACGTTTCAGCACGGGCCGGAGACCGCTTGAACAGCTTGGAATTCTCGGCCATGTCGCCCAGGCGCTGTACTGCGGACAGGTCCTGTTCGATCTGCCAGTAGCGTCGGCCCGAACTGGCGCTGGCCATTGCCACGTCAAGCGGCGCGGTGGACAGGCCCAAGGCGGCATTGAGGAACATTTCGCCCCCGGTCGCTTCCTCGCCGACGGCGGCGGCACCAGCAAGCGCGCCACCAGCACCACCAGCAGCCTGGGCCGTGCCCTCGACAGCGATATTGCCCAGCTTCCCGCCAATGCCACGGCCAGCAAACGGAATGGGCAGCATGCCGCCCAGGGCGTTTACGGCGGCTTCTGCCACGGTGCGCTTGAGGCTGTAGGCGTAGGACTGATCGATATCGCCCGTTTTCTTGTAGCCCTCGGCCAGGTTCTCACCTGCACCACCAGCAATGCCGGCGCCGAAGTTCACACCACCAACCACGATTGCTTTTTCAGCTGCCCGCTGGGCAAAGGTGCTGGCCAGGCGACTGACCGCAAAGTTCTTCACCGGCTGGGCGGCAATTCCCCCAGCGCCGCCGCCCACCAACAGGCTTGGCAACGCTTCGGTCAAAGCGCTGCCGATCAGCCCAGGGTTGCGCAAGGCATACATGCCGGTATCAGCCGCCGCGCTGCCAAAGCCTGCACCGCCTGCCCGGGCCTGATCGAACACCTGGCCAGCGAAGGCGATACGTTGGTCACGCGGCATGGCCATATACCCCTCCACGGCGCTGACCACGTTGTTTTCGCTTTGCCCGGTGTAGTTCGGTTCATCCGTGCCATTGCGATCAAGGGCGCTTTGCGGGGCCAGCATGTTGACGAAGAAGCCGCCGACCGACGAAAGCGAGCGGTCCAGCAGGTTGGCGGCAGCCTCGCCTACCAACCCGATCTGGCCAATACCACGGGACAGCGAATCACCGGGGCCCGTTGAGTGCTGCTGACCCGATTCCTTGACGAAGCTGTCGAAGGCCCCCTCAACGTTCGACAGTGCGTCGATATCGTCATGCGCCACGCCGGCATTGTTCGGGTCGGTCAAAAACTTGTTGGTGACCGGGGCGCGACTCAGCAACGCGTCATAGTCCACAGCGTCCAGCTTGGCCTTACGCTCAATCTCTGGCCGGTTGCGCGATACCATTTCCGGCGGCAGCCCGGTCAGCTCCGCCAGGCGTTGGATATTGGCCTGCTCGTCCGGGTTGGTGTCGGCAACATAGCTCAATGCAGTGCGCGGATTTGGCAGGTCGCGCCGGCGCTGAATCGCTGCGTCGTATTTGTTGGGCTCGGCGGCTTCCTGCTCGCCGGCACCGGAGAGCAATTCGTCGTAACGATTCATCGGTTTGCCTCATTGAAAAGACGAAGAATGTCGGCGTCATTGGGCTTCTGGCCGTGGCGCTTCATGGCCTCGACAATCTGCTGGTGCTCATCTGGCGGGATCTGCTTGATATCCCGGACGATCACCTGGTCACCGTCCTGACGTTCAAAAGTCCGGCGCTTGGAGGTCCACTGTCCGAGGTTCCACCAGTTGCCACTACCGTCCACATCACCCTGGATGAAAGCGCGGTCAACGACCTTCTGCACCTGGTCTGGCGTGGCCTTCTTGCCCTGATCCTGCTCCAGGGCGCGGATCTGCGTATCGACGTAGCGGCGTGCGGCGGCCACTTTCTTGGCGTCTGACTTGCCCGCCTTTGCCTCTGGATCAATGCCAGCTACACGCAATGCTTCTTTGAATATGTTGTCGTTGCTACCAATGGATGCCGTGGATTCGGCGCCCTTCTCGCGACGATCCTGCTGGAGTTTGGTCAGTTCCTGGAAGTCGGTGTCGGAAAGCTTGCCGCGCATGCCCAGCAGGTTCAGTTCCTCGCCTCCCACGATCAGGTCACGGGCGCGGTAGTAGACCTCCTGGTCAGTTGGCCGGCCTGGCTTGTACTCCATGATCTGCTTACGGCCTGCGGCAGGAAGCGCAGCCCAGGTAGCGGCCGGGATCGAATCCCAGCTATTGCCCTGCAACACCACATCCCATGCCGATTCAAGGTTCTGGGCATCCTGCTGCTTGCGCTGCTCGGCCTGCCAGTCAATGCGCTGCTTTGCGGCTTGCAGGGCAATAGACTTTTGATCAACCGTCAGGTCATCGCGGGAATCAATGGCCTGGGCCACTTCGCCAAAGCTCGGCTCTTGCGCCTGGACAGCCTTGCCCAGAACCTTCTGGGTGTATTCGCGGGTTTCCTTGAAGGGGATCCTGTCGAGGAATTCAGCCTGGCTGATTTCGCCGGTACGTGGGTCGCCCAGCTTGAGCTTGTCCGCGTTCTTGCCCGTGGCATTGGTGCCGTTGATCCAGTCGTTAACCATTCCAGGGCCTGCGTTGTACGCGGCCACAGCCAGAGCCGGCGACTTGAAGTCGTTGGTCAGCTTCTGAAAATAGGCCTGGCCCAGTTGCCGGTTGTATTCCGGGTCATTGCGAAAACGGGTTTCATCCCACTCAACGCCGGCCAGCTTGGCAGCCTCAGGCCCTGTGCCGGGCATGATCTGGGCGGCACCGATAGCCCCGCGACTAGAGGTCGTTGGTTGACCGTTGCGGTCAAATTGCTTGCCACCGCTTTCGGCCTGCAGGATCGAGGCGAACAGACGGTTGTCTGGGCTGCTCACAGCCTCGACAGCCTTGGAACCGACGCTAACGCCCACCTGGCGGTCAATCAACGGCTTGAGCATTTCTGCAGCCTTGATCTGTGCATCGGCAGTCATGTTGATGGCGTTGCTGGTGAAGTACTCGCGGGCCTTCATCGGGTCGCGCGCGGCCAGTCGCTCAATGACTGCGGCGTTCAGTCGGGTGTTTGCTTCCAGGCGCTTCTGTTCCGCCAGTTCGGCAGGAAGCCCCTTGCGCTGCGCCTCAGACCCTTCAACGATATTCATCTTGGCTTGGTAGTACGCCAACTGCTGCGGGTCGTTGGCGTACAGCGCGGCCCCCTGGATGGCGCTTTTGCGCTGACCTTCTGCGGTGTCGTCGTAATGCTGCTCTCGCTGGGTGAACTCGTACCGGTTCAGCTCGTTGGAAAGCGAGTTGCGGCGGCCTGCAACGATCTGCGCGTACCGGGCCTTCTGCTGTTCGCTGGTCAGCGTTTCGGCGATCTTGGCCTGGGCGTCTTCAAACTGGGCCAACGTCTGATTGGTGATATCCAGCGCCTGCCCACCCTTGCGGGTGTAGACGCCGCCCTCAGGGTTGAACATGGTGTTCTGCTGCCACTCGGTCAGCTTGCGATCAGCGTTCATGATCGACGCTGTGTCGGCTTGCTCGCGGGACTTGTCGGCCAGAATCTGCGCCCCACGCTCGAAACTCTGCAAGCCACGGGCAATCGAGGTGTTATCCGGCGCAACGCCCTGCACTTGAATAGGCCGGGTTGGCTGCTGCTGGACCTGCGCCGTGTCGTATGTCGGTACTCTTGGCATTACCTACCCCTTACGCAAGGCGCTGATTGGCATTTAAACGACTGGTACCGCCCGACATTGCGGCCTGCGTACCCGCGCCAGCGCCGCCAAACCCACCGCCGCCGGCGAACGAACCAAAGGCATTGCCCAGGCCGCCAAGGATTGAGCCCATGGCAGCGGTATTGCCGTTTTTGACGGTTTGCTTGGCGTTGGTCCTGTCCTGCTGTGCCTGCACGCGGTAGCCGTAAGCCTCACGCGCCGCGTTGTTCTGAATCGTCAGGGCGTCCAGCTCGCCGAGCATGGCGGTGTCGTCCTGGATCAGGGCGGAACTGCCGCTGTTCACGTCGATACCGTTGGCGGCCTGCACACTGCGTTGGGTGCCGACCATTTGCCCGGTGCGCACGCGCTGCCAATCTGCCGAGGTGTCGCCGGCGTTGATGGTCTCTTGGGCGGTTTGCTCTTTGAACATGGCGTTCTGTTTCAACATGCCCGATTCAAAGGCGGCATTCTGCTTCTGCCCCTGGGCCTGCATCATGCTGCCCGCCAGGCCTATGGCGACTGGTATCAATGCCATCCAGCACATGGGTTATTCCTCTCGATCCAAGGTAAAGGGGTAGAACGGCAAGTGCCTTGGCCCATACGGAACGGCCTCGCCGAAGTCGAAGCCAAGCCACTTCAACCAGCGAATGGCGGCGGTATTTCGGGCATCGACGTAATTGAATAGGTGTCGGTGGCGGGTAAGCATCCCCTGGACCTCTGGCTTGCATACCTTCAGGAAGGCTCGGGCGTGATGCTCGACGTGGATGGTGCTGATCAGCCAGGGCACACCGACAGAGCCCAGAAGGCTGTGCACCGCGTCACCAAACACCGCGACTATCTGGCCATCCACTACGATCTTCCGGGCGTTTAGACTGCCGGCGATGCCGTCGACCAGTTCACTTTCCAGAGACACACCCAGTCCTTCGACGATTTCGTCAATATCGGCCTGGCGCACGTCACGCAGAATTACGGCGATATCCTCGGGCTCAATTGGCAAAACATCAGCGGCCGCCAATGGTCACCTCCGGGATCACCGCCAGAACGGACAGCGGGAGCGGGTCAGCCTGGCGGATGAACACCCGGCCATTGTTCTGCCAGGTGTTAGGGATGGTGATTTGTGCCTGGCCGGTGAGCAGCTCAATAGGCGGCTCATACTCGTAGCGGTTGGTCTTGGCTTCGTACAGCTGGTTTTTATTCGTGCCCGCGAGAATGCCCCGCGACTCCTCGACCACCACCGTCAGCGACGTGACAGCAATCTTCTTGTCCTGGACTGTTTCATTGGCGTTTTTAAGCTCGAGGTCGAGGGTTTCCATGTCGGAGAAGTACTGAAGGCCGACATGAGCAATGCCCGCGGCTTCCTGCAATGAAACCGATCCGCCGGTTACAACGCGCTGCGGATGCACGCTGCCGTCAGTCAGGATGGAAACGGTCTTGCCTTCCAAGTGGCCCAGGCCCGACAGGGTTTTGACTTGGCGGGCCCATGTCGAAACGGCCGTGCCACGCAACGATTCCGGGCAGATGACCAGTAGCTTGACGGTAACCACGCTGGTGCTGGTGTAGCCCACCACTTCAACCCGGACAATCTCGGTCACTGGGTCGCCGTTTTCGTCCATGGTCTCGCGCTTGAGCGAGTAGTCGAAGCCAACGCTTCCCAACGTGAACGGCGCGTGCCCCACGGCGGTCATGGTCACAACTTCGGGAAACAACCAGGTGCTGCCGCCGGAAATGGTGAAGGTCTTGGCGCTGTCCGTATTGCGACCGTCATAGGTCAGGCCGCAATCAACAAAGAAAGCATCCTCAATGCTGGTGATCTGGCGGGACGCCATGCGTTCGATATAGCGCTTCTGCACGCCATTTACGGTGCGGCGAACCACCATATAAAGCGCGTCCTCCTGCCCCTCTGGAACGCAGGCGATCGACTCAACGAACCCATCCGTGTCGTGCCAGTGCCAGCCCACCAGTTGCTGTTCCGGCAGATAGGTCAGCCCAAGCAAGATCCCGTCATCACGCACATACCAGACGATAGAGTCAGGAATTTTCTGATAAGCAACGTTGGTCAGTTCCCGACCCCGGAACAGATGGGCACTGAACAAGGTCAGGTCATCGGCGGCGAACCCGTCGGCATTGAGCGAGTAGCCGAACGATGACACGCGGCTGCCCCTGGCCTGCACGTACACCGCGCTGTTTCCCACCACCACGGGCGGCACGATGGCAGAACCGTCGTAGCCTTCCTGGCTCGCCTGCACCGTCTTGGCGGTCAACCCTGTGTCAGCGCCGGAGAATGTCCACTCCCCACCCGACGTAAGCCCCAGAAGCTTTCGAAGGCCCAGCAGATGGCGCATCCGGTTCACTTCCCTACTGGCGATAGTGAACGTGATGGCGTCATCGTCTTTGTTTGGAGTCGAGAACCCGAAGTTTTTAAACAGTCCGGTCTTGCTCATCCAGACGGTTTGGGGGCTCAGGTCACTACCTGCGAACACCAGGCGCTGCTGGTAATAGCCCACGGCACCAGGATAGTTACCGGTGCCCACGAATGGGTCATTGCCGTTTGGCGGCGTATCCGTCTTGACGGCGGTGATGTTGTTGTCGGTGAACGTGAGGGCCGTAGCGCGACCGATGAACCCATAGATTCCCGCGCCGGCATTGTCCTTGTAGACGATGTAATAGGTGGCCCCGGTGACTGCCGGCCAGGTGATGGTGGCAGACGCCACATCGGCATGACTGGTGATTGGGTTCGAAGTGACCGGTAACGACTCGTCCAAGGTGTTGCCATCGTCAAGCACGGCCGTGATCTGGTATCGCCATGTCTGCGCCACACCAGAACCACCGCCGCTAACAGCTGTAGCGGACGCCGGTGCCGCAATGCGCGGGGCCAGGCTGATTTCCGCCGTGGTCCAGTTGTCGTGTGCCAGTCGACTAAGTTCGCGGGGTTTGTAGCTGGGCTGCGCGAAGGTCATAACGTCGGCGGACTGGGTGAAGTTCAACAAGCCAAGGTCGTTCTGGGTGTACGGCAACGCCAGCTCGAAAGGCTGACCAACGCTAGGGCCGGCGCTATACAGCACCTGGCCACCGTCCTTCATTACTCGCATGTTCAAGTCGCCGAACGCCAGCACGTAGGTCTGCACGTCGTTGAACTGGAACGGGATCAGGCGGCAACGCTTGGTCGAGTCTTTGACCTCGCACACGAACTTTGTGCCCGCCCGGTTCCGCACGCCACCGTAGGGCATGACCATGAAGTTGCGGCACAGCTTGAGCCCGGTGTAGTAACGGGCAATGTCGGTGCGGGCGCTGGCCGACGGCGACAGCTCGCCAGCCGCAAAGGTTGGCTGAAGAACGCTGCTCATGCTCTCACCGTGACGAATTCAGATTCAGGCTCGGGGTCTGATTGCGACTCTTGGAAGGCCGAACCCTCGGCCAGGGTCAAGGCCATCTGGTATTGCTGGGCGGCGAACTGCTGCAAGTCAGGCTTGGAGGCAAGCGGCAAAGCCAGATCCATTGCAAGGCGCCAGGCCAGCGCCTCGACAAACTGCGGGTCGAAGAACGTTGAGTCATCAACCTTGAAGGTGAAACGGCACACCGCCTCTGGCTGGTCGGTATGAATAACCCGCCCGCCGGCGTCGTAGCCAATTTGATATGGGATTTCCATGTCGCTGCTCAGTGCGCGACGAAACCCTGGTTGCACGATGTTGCGAATTTTCAGGCAGTCGGCCGGGTACCGATAACGGAACGCCCAGCCAGGTGCAGGGCTACCAAGGGATGCCAGCGCAACGATCGATTCCGCGAATGGCCAGGGAAACTCTTGCAACACCAGCTCACGCAGCGGGGCATAGAACACACGGCATAGTTCGGCCGCCTTGCTCTTTTCCGTGAACGAAACTATCGGTTGCGTGTGTGCAACCCGCGACAGCGCCATGTTGCAAATCTCTACGTCGCTGGACATTCTGGAACCTCAGAAAAAGAAAAGGGCCCCGAAGGGCCCGTAAGGTGTGTTGCTGGTGATCAGGCGTCTGGCAGTCCGTTGCCGTTGGTGTTGCCCTGATCGTTGTTATCAGCGCCCTGCTGGATGGTTGGCCCAACAACTTCGCCGCCAGCATTCAGGCGGGCAGCTTCCGCTTCCGCTTCCGCCTTGCTGCCGATGAACTCGCCAACCCGCTGATCCTTGTCGTCCTTGATCACGAACTTGCCAGCAGCACCGCGGGCAGCAACGTAGCCCAGGCCCAAATCATCAGCGTTCTGCTGGATGGTTGGAGCCTGCGCAGCCTTAGCCGCCCCCACTTCCTTGAGGTTGCTGCCTGGGTTATCAATCTCCAAGACGACAATTTCTTTGGGCTCATAGAGTCGGCCGTTGATAAACGACCGCTCAAGCACTTCATAGCGCTTAGGCATTGGTCTGCACTCCAGCAACGATGCCGGCGGTTACCTTGCCCAGTGTTGGGGCGGTGCCAGTCACGGTGTAATTGAGGCGCAGGAAGCGTTCGGTTTTCTGCGGCAGGGTGATGACGGGGGTCTGATAACCCAGTTTCAGGTCAGCCAGCGGGACCACCACCGAATACAGTGAGCGGGCCGAGGAAAACGCCGAGTTGTCATCGGTCTGTAGCTCGATGGTGAGGCTGGTCAGGGTGTTGAACGCTTCAACAACCTGAATGACCAGAGGAATGTCACCGGCGCGGCCTACATCCTTGTTGTCGCCACGGTCGATAACGTCGGTCGAAGCTGCGGAGGCAGTAATTGCCTGGGCGTTCGACATGAGCAGCTTTGCGTCGAAAAGCATGATGGTCTCTCCTGAATAGGGGAAAGCCACGCAGTCGTTAGACTACGCGGGCTTCGGTGTTGAGGATGGCGTCGATGCGCTTGATTGGGATGCCCAGGAACTCCGGGATCTTCTTGCCGCCGTACTCGCCCAGGGTGAGGTTGACGTTTTTGGAGTTCATCGCCTGTTTGTGCAGCCACGACTGGATAGTGCGGTTGGCATAGATGATGGTCCGGCCTTCGCCCTGCTCCGGGTTGTCGATGCGATACAGAGCATCAATCATCAGGTCAATGATGTTCGCGCCGGTCGCACCATCACGGGTCAACTGGGTGACATCGATGTTCGCGATACGGGCATTTGCGCGCCAGTCACGAACGGACATACCGATATCCCATTTGAAGTGATCGCGGTACGCCTCGAAATCACCACCGTTTTCGGCGCGGGCGGTTTGCTGGCCCAGGAACTTGTGCTGGAAGCCCGCCACGCTGCCTTTCGGATACAGCAGGTGGGTAGACATCTCGCCCCAGGTCACAAACCAGATGGAGGTGTTGGTGGAGCCAGTGCCGCCGGCATCGACGATGTTGGCGCCCGACTCTGCCGACTTATCGTTGTAGCGCGGTGCCAGGCCCAGGAACGCCTGAGGCTCTGCCTGGGTGTTGCCGTAGATCATGTAGCGGGCGGCCTTGTTGTTGAAGCCCTGCAACTTGGCCATGTTTTCGGAGGTGCGGAAAGCGTCGGCATTGCCACTGAGATCAGCCAGCGCCTTATCGACCAGGCCGTAGTCTTCCATCATGCCGGTGGTATCCAGCACTGGAACGGTGGTTGATTTGCTTGGCTGAATGCCCTGGTTGAACATGCGCCAGGTCGGCTCAGGGATGCCCGAGCGCATGGTGGTCTTGTGCTTGGAGCCGTCGTTGCACTCCTGGTACTCGGCGTCTTGAAGAATGTCGTTACGCTTGGCCATCAGCTCAACGATCTTCATGACCTTTTTCGTGCTGTCTTCCCTGCTGAACTTATCGATCAGGGTCGGCATGGTGGAGGTAAGGATGCCCATCTGTGTATCTCCTACGGTTTATGAATGCCTTAGCAGAAGGCGTCAACAATGGTCATTTCTTTGGGTGCATTGGCCTGGCTGCCAGGCAAGACGAACTTGTCCTCCGAGATAGCCGCGCTGATGCGGTGGCAGAACTTGAACAGCGCCGGGTGGTTGCCCAGCCCGGAGGTATTCAGCAACTCGGTCAATGCCGGGTCACCGAAGGACTGAATGACCTTGATAGCGCTGGCTACGCTCTTGTCGTAGTTCTCACCGCCAATTTCAGGGTCGTTCTTGATTTCAGCGGCCCAGTCCTGGGCCTGCTTGGTGACGGCGGCTTGGTATGCCTCGGCCTGCTTGCTCGCCAGTTGCGATTGAAAGTCGATGAGTTGCTGGGCCTTGGCCTGCGGGATGTTCAGTTCCTTGGCCAGGTTCTTGAACTCGCCCAGGATTTCCACATCCATCTCCATGCCTTCTGGGAGGGTGAAGTCCTCATAGGCTTCTGGCGCGCCGGTAGGTTTGTCCTTGCCCTCTTCCTTGTCCTTGGCTGCGTCAGCTTCCTGCTGGGTCTGTTCCGGGGTTTTGGTTTCGGTTGTGGCTGCCTCGGTCGCAGTTGTGGTGGTGGCAGGCGTCAACGTGGTGGTGGCCTGGGTCGTATCGGCGGCAGTAGTAGCCGCAGCTGCATCAGCTTCACCACCGCCGCCACCGCCCGCATCAACCTCGCTCATGTACACGCGGCCAAGCAGCTTCATCATCAAAGGGCTCATTCATCTGTCTCCTGGGGTTGATCGTCAGCTGGCCGCTCGACGTTCTCGGCAGCCATGACGGCGTAAAGCTCGGGGGTCAGGTCGTTCACCTGGGCCAAAAGAAGAAGGCCAACATTGCGTTGGCCTTCGTTGTAATTCGTGACTGCATCCGTGGGACCAATCGAGGACTGAAACAGCCTGCAATCCCCCATGGTTTTCCACAGGAAGCGGCGCCCGCGGTGGTCGCTCATCAGCCACTTGAAGTCGGCTATATCCTGCAATTCCTTTTCGGTCGGCTTCTGGCCTGGCTGGTCGTCCATCACATAGCCCCTGCAAGCGAGGTCAGGGCGTTATCCCCGCCGGTGTCGGTCTGGCTCAACAACTGGGCGCCCTGGATGGCGCTGCCGAGTTCCTGTTGCATCTGCTGGGCTTGCATCTGCTGGGAACGCTGATCGCGGATCTGCGCGACCATGTCGTCAGCCCGCACCAGGGTCGGAGGCACGCCGATCAGTTCAAAGTACTGGCGCATGGCTTCGTCGGAGTCGAGCAGGTCCAGTGCCTCAGTGCTTTGGGTTACGTTGGCCACGGTGCCGGCGAACCCGATAGCGCGCTCAATGCTGGATACGCCGATAGCCTTCTGTGCCTGGGCCAGGATGCTGGTGAACTCAATGCGCAAGTCCATGTTGGCCAGTTCCTTGGGCGGTGGCGGCAGCAATGGCGCACCAGGCAGCATGCCGGTCCAGCGGGGAATGGATTGTTCCAGCATCTGGTTGAAGTACATGTCCACCAGCGGATCAAGCAGGTCGTCGGTCTGGCGCTCCAGCACCGGGCCCAGCATCAGCAACTTTTCTTCCTTGCGGGTAGCAATCTCGTAGGCCGTCCGGACGCTGTCCATCTGGCTGATCATCAGGAACAGGTCAACAAAGAACGCGGTGTCGATGATCTTGCTGTCTGCGACAATCTCGCCGCGAAGTTGGCCAAGCCAATTGGCATCAACCTCATACAGCGGCGCAAACTTGGCGCCAACCTGCATGTCGTTCAGGTAGGTAATGCTCCCTGGCAGGATCGATGCTCGTTGATTCTTGAGGCTGACAGGCGCGCCCATTGGTGGGCGAACGCCCTTCTCCAGCAATTCGGCCTTACGGCGCTCCATCAGCTGGATGGCCTTGGTGGTGCCGATGCACATAGAGCCAGGGCCGGTGCCGTACACATCTTCGCCCAGCACATCCCAGCGCGGCGCCATGACAGGGAAACCCTTAAACCCGGATTCGCGCAACATCGAATCCTTGTCACCGCTCTTCTCCCAGTACACAGAGCGGAACGGCATGTTGGTGTTGTCCTTGCGCCCCTTCTCGCGGGTGTCGTTGGGTTCGATGCCATGGCAAATGTCGATCCGGGCATCTGGCTTGCTGCTCAACAGGTTTCTGGACGCGGTGTCCATCTTGTCCTTGCCGAACTGCTGTTCCATCTGGCGCGCAGTCATGCGGAAGTCGCGGTAAAGCGTGTCCACCTGGTTGCGGCTGTTGTTGGCCAGCATGTAGCTGCCGACGGCAAGTGGATAGGAGCGCAACAAGTCGCTGTCATCCGGCATCACCACCATAGGCGCGGTGCCGAAGATGCCTTCCTCGCTGTAACGGTTGGGCAGAACGCTATACAGGTTCGACCTGGCCATGACTTCGCGCATGGCGGTCTCAGCAGCAAACAGCCAGGCCTTGACCGGTGCGTAATCCATGAGGCCAGGGTCAGGCGTGCCGAACTTCACCCACGGCGACGACGGGTTGGTCATGCCGGTGTGCATGCCTGCGCCCAGGGTGCGTGCCGCAAACGTGGCCTGCGGGTTGATGATCTTCTGGTCGCGGCGCTTGCCGTCGTTGGTGTCGGTATTGTTCCAGCGGCCAGAGCGCGGACTGATGAAGTCGCCCAGTTCCTTCCACTCAGGCAGCCAGTTGCTGTCGCGCTCGCTCTTGAGAGCGGTGTAGCGCTTCTCGCAGCGTTCGCGCAGGGAGTCGGCCAAGTTACACCCCCAACAGCGTTTTCTGGCTGGTGTTGGCATTGCCAAGCACGCCAGACGAGCCGGTCAAGATGGTGCCGTTTTGGCCGGACTGGGCCAGGCGGCGCTTGCGTTCGGCCTCAACAGCGGCCTGTACTGAGTCGCTGGAGGTGGTCGGGGCGGCTGGGTTGGCCGAAGCGCCAGAGCCAGACGCCGCTTCAGCTGCGGCCTTCTCGCGCTCGGCCTTGTTGAACATGCCGGTGTTCTCGCCAAACATGTTCGGCAGGCCCATGCCCTCAAGTAGTACGTCGCCGCCACGCAAGGGGTCGAGCTTGACCACCTTGTTGACCAGGTTCTTGATGCTCTTTCCGCACATGTCAGTTTCTCGCGTAAGGATCGTATTCGGATTCAAGGCCGTTGTTGCTGTCTCCGGCCCCGCTGTAGTTGCTGTATTGGCTTTTCATCACCGGCATGGTGAAGGTGAGGGCCAAGGCGTCACCGTCGTCTGGGGATATGCCCAGGCGCTTCTTGATGGCGTCCTTCTTTTCCAGCGCGATCTGGTCGCTGCCATTGTGGGAGTACTCGGGCGAAGTCAATTCAGCCTCAAGCTCGGCGTTCTTCTCGATGGCCAGGCCCGCGCGGATGGCTTCGCGCATCTGCCACCACATGTAGGTGCGCATGTTGGCGTAGTGCCGGTCTGGCGCTGCGCTGGCGAAGTTCACGTCGATAATCACCACGCCAGGCATGAGCCGACGCAACTGGTCGGCAACTGGCCCGCCAACGCCTGTCGAGTCCACGAACACCGCGTCAGGGCGTTTTTCCTGCACCACGGTGCAAACCTTGGCGATGAACAGCGTGGTGTCGCGGGTTTCACTGCCCGGGATTCGGATTGCCGGTATCGATCGAGCATCAAGGCCGCGCCGGAACCGGATGACGTTGTTGTCGATACCGCCCCGCGCAATGTCGATGCCGCAAACCAGGGCATCGTCCATGCCATACACGGCCTCGCGCTTCATGGCTTCCGCCACCCAATCAGTTGGGATCAGTTGCAATTCAGAAGCCCTCGGGAACATGCCGCGCACACGGATACGGAAGAAGTCGCTGTCCTCGCCGTAGTCCGCCTGCCACTTGGCGATTTGCGTTTTGTTGGTGCCTTCGACCGTCCGGCTATCAACCTGGCGGTGCGCCCAGCGGTGCTTGTACCGGGTGAAACACGCCCGGAACCGGCCGGTGGTCTTGGTTGGGTTACCGAAGGCAGCCCAAATGATTTCGGTGTTCTCGTCGGTCAGCGCACCCTCGGCCACTTCCCACACCAGGTCGGCGATGGCTGACGCCTCGTCGAACACCAGCAGCAGGCGTTTGCCTTCGTTGTGCAGGCCGGCGAATGCCTCGGTGTTGCTTTCCGACCAGGGCACCGCATCCACGCGCCAGTTCTTTTCGTGTTCCGGATCGGTGCTGATCAGCGCCGTGGCCGTGATACGGAACCAATGAGACGTGATGGAAAGCCGGTTCCACTTCGCCACCTCGGGCCAGGTCTTGGTCCTGAGCTGGGTTTCGGTGTTCGCAGTGACAACGCCGCGGGCATCGACGCAGGTGTCGACACACCACTTAATGAGCCAGGACACCAAGGCAGACTTGCCGATGCCATGGCCGCTGGCTGTGGCCTCATGGATGACCTCGCCCAGATCCTTGGCGCCGGCGCGCAGCTTTTTGCCGATGGAGTCGAGAACATCAATCTGCCACGGCCGAGGCCCGGACTTGTTCGCCAGTTCGGTACCAGGCTCGCCCCAGGGGAAGGCGTACCAGACGTATCCAAGCGGGTCTTGAGCAAATGACAGGATGTCCTCGACCAACTGCTGCTCAAGGTCAACCGTTGCTGGCTCGCTCACGTGCTTTAGCCATCCGCTCAGAAAGGGTGTGGGTTACGTTTACTTCCACCTGTTCACGGAAGGCGCTGACTGCTACGTGCTTGCCGAGCAGTTCCAGATTCTTGACCTTGTCTGGCCACTTGATCTTTTTCATCAGGCCGACCAGGTCGCGGTCCTTGCCGACGCCTTCGAACATCTCGGCGATATCGAACGCCGACAGCGATTGGCGCCAGACCTTGGGCCACTTGGAGAGCGGCTTGATCGACATGTCGTCGTCGAGGATGTCCAGCAGGTCCATCTGGTCAATCTCGGTCAGCCGGTGCAGCACGTAGTCGGCGTCAACCTTGGTGCGCTGGTTGCGGGCTTCCATGGCTGCCTTGATCGCTGCCGCAACGTGTGGCCGCTGCATCAGGGAGTAGGACGCAGCATTGACGCCCTTGCGTGCATACCCTGCCCTAATTGCCGCTTGGCTGGCGTTCAGGTCAACCAGGAACTCAAGGACAAAGGCCTGTTGCTTCGGGGTAAGGACGGCCATAGGTCACTGCCCCTTTTGATTGGTACCGCCCAGGCAGACGGTGTTGATGTAGTCCTGTGCCGCGCGCAGGGCTATCAGTCCTTCGTCACCGTCGTTGGCGATGGCGACAATTCTTGCTCCAGCCGCTGGGTCAAGTTCGGCTCGCGCTTCTGCATGATCCAGGCTGGCGGTGGTGCCGGCGGTTCGCACAGCGGGACAGGTGGCCTTGACTGACAGCCGGCGAGCGCCAGTAGCGACAGCAGTACGAAGCTGGTTGTTAGTGGTCTGCGCATCAGTCAGGGCCTTTGTGTGTTCGGTGTCGAGCTGGGCCAGCAGACGCTGTGTGTTGCGCCGTGACGCTGCAGCACGCTCAAGGGTGTCAATGCGATCCTTCGCAACGGCCATGTCCTTGGCCTGTCCCTGGATGTGGCTCCATCCGCCATAGATCAGCACCAGGCATGCAGCGAGTGCGGCAATGAGGTAGCGGATCATGGCGGGATTCCTTACTTGGCTTCGTGCAATTGCTGCTTGAGCGCGTAACCCATCAGCGGCCAGACCTTTTGCTCGGCGTTCTCGCGGGCGATCTTGCGACCAATCTCCGCGTCGAAGTTCTCAGGGCTGGCACAGGCCGACTCACCGGTAACCGTGAAGCCGTTGCGCAACTGGATCACGCAGATGGTCAGCAGTTGAGTGCCGCCCAGATACCAGCCTTCTTGCCCATGCTCATGCACGGCCGCCTGGTGCTGGATGGCATCGCTGGCGATGAAGTAATGCGCGCTGGCAATGTTGGCTTGCAGTTCAGTCGGAGTGATGCGCGGCGCAGTCAGACCCTTGGCCTGGATTTCCTGTTCGATCGCTGTGTCGTTCACGTTGGTTGCCTCTTGGGTTGGGTGATTCATCGTGCGTACCACGTCAGCTGGTAGCACCTCGCGTCATCGGGGATCTGGGCCATAGACCAACGCAAACAATCCATGTGCTTGCGCTCGGGCTTGGTACGGCTCACCCGGAGCGTCTGAACCAGGTAGGCAGAACCGGCAGCGGTGGTGATGTAGTCGCCGACCTGAATACCCTCGGCACCGTCCACGTACAGCTTGCACGGTGTGTAGGGTTGTTTACGGCCTGCCATGGGATTACTGCGCGTCCATGCACTTGGCGTGGCGCTCAAGCTGGCGAGCCCATACGCCAGCGCAGCGCTTGTTGCCCGGTGTCGAGCAGTCGAAGCCCGCGGCATAGCGGTATTTGAGAAGGTCATTGCATGCCTGGGCGTAGTTGCCGGCCAGCAGGCTCTTTCGGGGCGAGCCCTTGCGCCAGGTGCCAATGCCGTACTGGCCGATGAAGTCCATGTACAGATCGAATTCGTCCTGGTGCAGCTTCACGCCCGGGATGGACGCGGCGAACTGCTGTTCAGCCTGGCCGTTGAGGTTGCGGGTCAGGACTTCGGCGCGGGCCGGGGTGATGGTGTCGCCCATGCGGACTGGCGAGCCGTCTTCGTAGCGGGTTGAGCCGTGGCCAATGGTTGGCACGTCGCCCTTGGTGGGGATGACGGCGACAGGCGTGTAGCCCTCGCTCGCCTGCCAGGTGGCGAAGCCGGCGGCGCTCAGGCTTAGCAGGCTGACCGCGATGCGCTGGCGAATGACCTGGCTCATGGCCGGCACTGATCCCGCAGGGCCTGGATGCGCGCCTGGCTCTCGGCGTGTTCGCGGCGATCACGGCGAATCTGGAAGTAGGTGCTGACCAACAGGCCGACGACCGCAACAACCACACCAGCGATACCTATCCAGTTGACCTGGGACAGCCAGCCAACAGCGCCAGTAACGGCACCGACCGCCATGCCTTTGTTGGCAATTGACGCTCCCACCACCTCTACGATCCCTTCCGGTGTCGGGTTGGCCATGTTGTTCGAACTCCTGCCTGGGGCTGCCATGAGGGCCTCCAGAAACGAAAAAGCCCCGGCAAATGCCAGGGCTCAGGGATGATTTCCAGCCAACAAAAAACCCGCACTTGGCGGGTTTCTGGGGTCTGGACGTAACTTTGCAACGTGGGAAAAAGGTACAGGAACACTCATCATTTGGTCAAGCGACCCGTTTTGACACGTCTCCCACGCGCTGGCGCTGATTCCAGTACTCGCCCAGGCGGTCGAGGTAGATCAGGTGCCGGCCGGGATTCTCCACCACGTCGCTGCCCCACTCTGCCCGGTACGCCTCGCAGTAGACCCGCATGCGCTTGAACCAACGGCGCAACGCCTGATCATCCATCGCCACCAGGCGCTCCCGCAGCACAACAATCGACTGTTCGCGGCGCCCCATGTACGCAATGGATCGGTCCTGTGCAACATGCTCCCGGTCGTGCACTGCCCAGCGCGACATGCCATCACCTACACGCTCCGCCATTTTCACGATGACCGCCGCCACGGGCTTCAATGCCTTCGCGTCGAGCTGGTCCACGGTGCTGGCGATGGCCGCCCAGATCGCTGCCCAGTCCCGCGCCCAGTTGGCCACGCTGACCTTGGTCCCGTACCAATCGAGCACAAACTCGACAACACGACCCGGGCCCCAGGCTTCACGCCCGTTGACGGCAGTCTGGTGGCTCTTGATCGCAGCCAGGGCCATCCAGTACGCCACTTCCTTGCGCTTGGCGGTGCACTCGCCCAGGTCCACGGTCAACCACACCAGGGCGTGCGCAACGTTGATATCCTGGCCATTGGCAATTGGCGAGTACAGCGCGTGCCCGAAGTGCTGCAGCGGCTTTGGCAGCGTCCCAATGGCAGATTGAACAAGGCCGGCAGCGAGCATGTGCGCGCACCGGCCGTTGCTGTCACGCATCGAGGGGATGGTTTCACCGATCACCCTGCCCCGCTTGCCCAGCTTGATACGCTCTTGGGCTGCTGCCAGCACGGAGTCGCGGCTTTCGTGAAGCGCCTCCCGCCATGCTTGCCGTGCGCTGATCAGTCTCATAAATCCCCCTCATTGCGTATTTTCGCGTATTGCTGGTCAATCACAGGCACAGCGGCACAATTCGTACGTGTACGCCCGGGATAGCTCCCCAGCGCCGTCTAAACGATCCGTCCGTAACCTGCACGTCATCCTTGAACACAACGCCGTTGAGAGCGTCACAGACGGCCTTGAGGACGTTGTCGGCATCTGGCTTTTTGGTGCATGGGATTTCGCCTGCCAGTGCCTGGGCCTTCCACTTTTTCGACTTGGATTGAGGGATCGACTGGACAATGCGCAGCTCGATCATCACAGGCCCTTCGATCAAGGCTCGGCCCTGCATCAGATCCTTCGCAGCAAGCGCGATACTGGCCTCGTAAGCGACTGTCTCGGGTGGCGTGTAGAGCATCGGAATCGGCTTTTTGCCCGGACCGGCAGGAAGCACACGAACCCGGGGCCTGCCCTTCCCTTGCGGCTCACCTGGCACAATGAACGAAACGGGCTGGAGGTCGGTCACGACTGCTCTCCCTTGCTCATTGCGTCGATAGCCTTGTCCACATCCTGAGCGCGAAAGCGCACTCCCTTGAACCACAGCGGCACGCTCAGGTAGAACTGATGCACGGCTTCGCTCTTGTCCCTGAGCCATTGGTAGCGGTCAGCATCCTTGCGCAGCCCGTCCGCCTCTTGCGTCCAGTCGAGCCAAGCGTCGAGGTCGTAGTCGCCCTTCATGCCGGCGCGCAGTCGCTTGTTCTCGGCGATCAGCTCAAGAACCACATCGGGAGCCAGGCTGACGTCATAAAAACCAACCGCTGCTTGGGCGATCAGTTCCAGTTCGCTGTAATCACGCATGTTCGTCTCTCCGAATGCCGAGTTTTGCCAGCAGCAGTGCGCGGCACGATTTGGGGTCTTTGGGAATTTCGAGGGTGGCGACCAGCTCGTCAGCGACCTTGCGGGAGTGTTCCAACTGGATCTGCTCACGCGGCCGCATGCTGTCGTGGCCCAGGCCTTTGGCGATTCGCCCTTCCAGGTTCTGGCCGGTCTGTGCGCGGCGCATGACGATGGCGTAGTTGCGTTCGAAGCGCTGGCGCAGGGCCTTGTCCTTGCTTGATCCGGAATGCAGGTCGTAGGTGCTGGTCGCTTCGGCTGCAATGCGAACTGCAGGATGGCTGTAGGTGCCTGCGCGGGCTTCGTCCCAGGCTTGGGCCTCGCTTGGCAACCCCTTGACCTGCAGGCACATCGAGCGAAACACGTTCGCAGGCGGTGGCCAGTCGAATTCGTCGCCCTTCTCTACCAGCGTGTTCAAGCCGTTGGCGATCTGCTGACCGGTCAAACCTTTGAGAACGGTTGCCCATGAATGACCAGGATCAGCTGATACGCCGAAATTCGACGTCCAGCGGTGGCCGTACATCTCGCTCATCTTGATCCACAGGCTGTCCATCAGCCCTTGCGAGAGCTTCTCGGGCATCTCGTTCGGCAATGGCTGCTCGGACCCGGTCTGGAGCTGAGAGTGGGCCCGGTCGAGGACTCCGTTGATTTGGTTTGGCACCCTGGCCTTGATGGCCTTGGGCAGCGTTTTCGGGTCGAGTGTGTCCATTGGCGGTGCTCCCGCTGGATTTGGCGTATTGGATTTGGGCGTTCAGGTGGGCAACCAGTTGATATTCCCACTGGGCTTGGGATTGCTCTTTCTCCGGCCTGACGTGCCAGTACGAGCAAAACGCGTCCAGCACTTCCTCGGTGGCTGCACTGGCGGAGATCTTGTTTTTGAAGCAGATGGCTTTGAAGGTTTTAGGGTCAGGCACCCAGCCGTCGAGCGGCATCGGGAAATAGCTCCCGCGCTCTAAGTAATTAATAGGATTAACGGATATCGGAGGTAGGTTGTTGATCAGGGGGTCGGCTGATTCTGATCCGGTTGCTGATCCTTCGTCGGCACCTTCGAAACCATCGTTTTCATTGGGCTCTACTGGATTTGCTGGTGGTTGCTGATCTGGTTGCTGATCTGGTTGTTCATCGGTTGCTGATGATTTAGACGCACCATCCCAGTCCGCATTTGGCAGCTGATAAACAAGGGGTCCAATGGGGGTTATTGCACCAAGGCTGATCAGGCGATCAACCAGCGATCTGACCTTCTGCCTGGTAGGGGATCCAGACTCATGACGGCCGCGCGTGGGAGCAATATACAGCTCTTCGCGGAACATTTGTTCGCTCAGTCGTCGTTTCTGTCCAGACACGCCTGTCCTGTAGTCCATAAACCGGCGTATGGCGCAGTACAACTTGAAGACGTCGGCAGGCTCATCAGCCAGCGCGCCCCACTCTGCGTCATTGATCTGGAAGGAAGGCACGGTCAGTCCTCCTGCAGCTGGTCAACGTTCTGGATCAGCTCCATGTATCGCTTGGCCTGGTGCAGAAGGGTCTCAATGTCGCGCTTGTCGAAGCACTGCATTGCCTTAGGCACAACTTTCAGGTCGAGCACCGCCAGGATTTGGCAGAACTGCTCAAACTTCTCCGGTTTCATCCGGCTGATCGTTGCTTCATCGACGCCTACTGCAAGCGCCACGGGTGCATTGCCGACGGATGCAAGCGCCTGCATGAGAACCACGTAGTTCCTGCGGGCCCTTGCGGTCTGCTCTTGGTTCAATGGGCTCGTCGACATGGCTATGCCGCCTCAGAAGCGCCTTTGAAGCGCTCCGGATAGAGGATGTGTATCTCGGTGATTTCACCGTCAAACACACGGCTCAGGTTCTCGGCCAGAGTGGTCGAGGCCCGCTGTACACCGCGCTCAACGCGGGACAGGTTGCCGGAATCGATGGTGTCGCCGAGCTGGGAGAGACGTGCCGAAACATCGGCGAGCGTCCATTTCCTGGCGGTTCGTGCACGTTTTAAGGGAGTCATGGCTGTGCCCTGAATGGATTTCAGGAGTGATTCTGCGATTAGCGCAGATTTAAAGCAAACAAATTCTGCGCCTACCGCTTTGCGCTCAACGCAGCAACCCCGGAAAATCAGCTCTATGGATATTGGACAGATCATCAGAAACGCCCGGAAAGCCAAGAAGCTTTCCCTTGAGCAACTCGCCAACCAGGTCGATTCGGACACGGGCAACCTGTCACGCCTGGAACGAGGGCAACAAGGCACAACGCCTGAAAAGCTCAAGCGCATCATGGATGTACTTGGTATTAAGCTGGCCCAGGCAGGCCAGGGAACGGAATCACCCCAAGACAGCGGAATGTCGAACGTGCAGATGGCCCTGCAACCAAGTCGGGGCCCTAAGGAATATCCTTTGGTTAGCTGGGTTATTGCTGGCGAGTGGGCGGAATCGTGCGACAACTTCCACCCCGGTGATGCAGAGACATGGCTCCCCTCGACTGAGAACGCGGGCGATAACGGGTTTTGGCTGGATGTAAAAGGCGACTCGATGACCTGCGCGGGAAACCCGAGCTTTCCAGAGGGTTCACGCATCCTGGTGCGGCCCGAGTCTGATTTGATCAGCGGCAAGTATTACGTCGTGAAGCTGGAGAACGGCGAAAGCACATTCAAGCAGTACATAGAGGACGCCGGCCTGCGCTACCTGCGCCCCCTGAACTCCAGCTATCGAACGATCCAGATTGAAGGCGACTGCAAGGTGATTGGTCGTGTGATCGACACCAAAATGACCGGCCTGTAACCCTCCCCGCTCCACCTCTCATCTGAGCCCGCCACTGCGCGGGCTTTTTTGTGCCTGATTTTCAGAATCTGCGCTTGACGCAGAATCAATTCTGCGCATAATGCAACCCATGTTCTGCGATTAACGCAGATTCATAACCGCTCTTTAACAACCAGCCGCAACAAAGCGTCGACCGGGAAAGGCTTTGACGCATCGGGCGTGGGCGACTCCCACCCTGATGCGCCGTATAGACCTCGGTACGTCGGCGTGCAAGACAACGAACCTTTTCACTGATGCCCATCCAGAGCGGTGGGCATTGGGAAAACAACCAAACCGACAAGGAAAAACCTCATGAAAACGTACACCTCTGAACAACTGGCCGAAATCCTCGGCAAACACCGTTCCTGGCTGCTTGATGAAGAAGGCGGCGAACGCGCCAACCTGAGCGGCGCCAACCTGAGCGGCGCCAACCTGAGCGGCGCCAACCTGCGCGACGCCAACCTGCGCGGCGCCAACCTGCGCGGCGCCAACCTGCGCGACGCCAACCTGAGCGGCGCCAACCTGAGCGAGGTTCGCGAGCTCTGGGGCGCATCAGGCAACTGCCGCGAGGTGAAAGCCATCCAGTGCGAATACTGGCCAGTCACGTACACCGCCGAACACATGCAGATCGGCTGCCAGCTCCACACGCTGACTGAGTGGTGGGCATTCAGTGACGACGAAATCGGCAGCATGGACAGCAAGGCCCTGGACTGGTGGAAGGTCTGGAAACCGATCTTGCAAAACATCATCACGCTTGCCCCGGCAGTTCCTGGCGGCACGGCGCCAGAGCCGACTACCGAGGCGGCGTAACCCTTTATGCGAGTGAGTCGCGGGGCCTGATCAGCCAGGCCAGACGCATGCCGGGAAGCGCCGGCCACTCGCACCTTATCTGTTGCCACTTTGGAGGCGACCATGAACCATGAAATTGCTGTTGAAGGGTACGTCCTCCAGGTGGAGGTGACGTATTGCGAGGAAGCTCTGCCAGCCGAGTACCGGAATGGCAGCCGCGAACTGACGTTCAACGTGTTGTCCGGGACCATGTACGACGCCGACCGCGTCCCGATGGACGTGTGCCAACTTGAGCTGGCCGTGATTGCCGAGAGCAAGAACTACGTCCCGATGATCGAGAAAGAGCTGTGGTTTGAGATTGACGCCCGCAAGCGCCGGCAACGGTGGGCAGCATGAGCCGACAACATCAAATCGCCGTGGACCTAATCGACCGTTGGTTCACCTCAATGAGCGTCGAAGGCTCAACGCCGGTACTTCACGGTGAAACAACCATGATCGTCGAGACGGCCTATGCCCTGTCGGCGATCACCGATGACGAACACCAGCACTACAAGGCCCGCTTGCACCGGCTCTTTGAGCGCCAGCATCGAGAAACCATGCAGGCCTTGGAGTATCGCCAATGACGATCATCTGCCGAACATCCGCCCAACTTGTTGAAGTCCTGCGCCGTCGGGGCTTTTTTTTGGTCACTGATTTGCCCCGCCCGCTGAAACTTGAAACGCGGCGCGGCATGCTGATTGCGAGGGTGTCATGAGTACAAGCATGAAAGCAGACCCAACCAAGTTCTCTCCCGTCGAGTGGCTGCACGTTCGATACGCGGAAAACCGTGTGTCTATTCGGGAGATAACCAAGAACATCGAAGCACTGACCGACTGGAAGCGCGAAGATAAAGGCGTCGATCTAAGCGGCGTGCGCGATGAATACCTTGAAGATGGGGATCGCTGGCGCGGCTGGATGCACGCCATTAAGCACGTTGAAGGGCTGCGCGACCCGGATGATGACGATCCAATCACGGATGCCCAGAGAGAGCTTGCAGTGCTGCTTGATCAAAAGGCAGCGCTTCGGGTTGAGGCTGGTCGCATCAAGCGAGCCATCTTCGTGATGGGGCAGCGCCTTATTAAATTGAGGGCTTCCCCATGACCACCCGCCAGCGTGACCGGCGGCGCGCCATCCGCTGGACCTCGGCCATCGTTGGCCTGACCTTCCTCACCATCGTTCTACTGGGCCCCGCAATCGGCGGCCTGATCACTCAATAACCCCTTCCACCCTCAATGCTGCGCACGTCGCGGCAAGGAAACTCTTGTGTCCGAATTAGCCATCAAGCCAACGTTCAGCTTGGCGCCGCAGAACCTCGACGAGGCGTTGAAGTTCGCCGACTACCTCGCCAACTCCGATATCGTCCCGAAGGACTTTCAGAAAAAGCCCGCCAACATCCTGGTGGCCGTGCAGTGGGGTATGGAGCTGGGCCTGCAGCCCATGCAGGCCATGCAAAGCATCGCGGTCATCAACGGGCGCCCATCGCTCTGGGGTGACGCGGTAATCGCCCTGGTGCGCAGCTCGCCGCTGTGTGAATACGTTTACGAGACCGACGACGGCGAGACGGCATCCTGCCGGGTGAAGCGTGTTGGGGAAGACGAACAGACCCGCACGTTCAGCATGGCCGACGCCACACAGGCCGGCCTCAAGGGCAAGCAAGGCCCATGGGCTCAGTACCCGAAACGTATGCGCCAAATGCGGGCTCGGTCGTTCGCCCTGCGCGACGTGTTCCCCGACGTGCTGCGCGGTATGCCGATGGCCGAAGAGGTTCAGGACATTCCTGTCGAGCGCGAACTCAACCAGACCCATGCACGCAAGGCCGAAGAGCCCAAGGCGCTGCAGGCCTACCCGGACAGCAAGCTGGATGAAAGCGCGGAAAAGTGGCGCGGACTGATTGCGTCCGGTGGGACCAACCCCGACCACATCATTTCCAAAATCGTCAGCAAATACACCCTCACCCCGGAGCAGGAAGAGCGCATTCGCGCACTGGCCCCAATCGAAGGAGAAGCCACCAATGAAAGTGCATAACGTCCAACAGGGCACGCCGGAATGGCTGGCCCTTCGCGCAAGCCACTTCACCGCTTCGGAGGCGCCCGCGATGAAGGGCGCTTCGAAGTTCCAGACCCGCAACGATCTGCTGGCGATGAAAAAAACCGGCATCGTTCCGGACGTCACCCCGCAACAACAGGCCGCGTTCGACCGCGGCCACGCAACAGAGGAAATGGCGCGCCCCCTGGCCGAGGAAGATATCGGCGAAGAGCTGTACCCAATCGTCGGCACCAGCGGCAACCTGCTGGCTTCGATGGACGGCGCCACGATGCTGGGTGACGTCCTGTTTGAGCACAAACTGTGGAACGAGAAGCTGGTCGCGCAGATCCGCGCCGGCGAGCTGGAGCCGCACTACTACTGGCAGCTTGAGCAGCAATTGCTAGTCAGCGGCGCCGAACGCGTGCTTTTCGTCTGTTCCGATGGCACCCGCAACAAGTACGTCAGCATGGAATACACGCCTGTTCCTGGGCGCCGTGAAGAACTAATCGCCGGTTGGGCTCAGTTCGAACAGGACCTGGGCGAATTCGTCCCGCAGGAAGCCAGGGTCGAGGTGATCGGCGCCGCCCCTGACCAGTTGCCCGCACTGCGTATCGACGTCACCGGCATGGTCACCGCCAGCAACCTGGACGCCTTCAAGTCGCACGCCCTCACCGTTATCAGCAACATCAGCACCGAGCTAAAGACCGACAAGGACTTCGCCGACGCTGACGAAACGGTCAAATGGTGCAGCGACGTCGAGAACAAACTCAAGGCCGCGAAAGAACACGCCCTGAGCCAAACCGAGAGCATCGACGTGCTGTTCAAGGCGATTGATGACATTACAGCCGAGACCCGACGTAAGCGCCTTGAACTGGAAAAGCTGGTCAAGGCACGCAAGGACATGATCCGCAGCGATATCGTCATGGATGCGACCAAGGCCCTGCAGGATCACATCGACCAGATCAACGCCACGCTGGGTGGCCGTATTCGAATGCCGCGTGTGGCATCCGACTTTGCAGGTGCCATCAAGGGTAAGAAGTCGATTTCAAGCCTGCGTGAAGCGGCAGACGCCGAACTGGCGCGGGCCAAAATCGATGCCAGCCGGATCGCCGACGGTATCCGAGTCAACCAAGCCAGCCTTAACGAGCTGGCCGCTGACCACAAGTTCCTGTTCCACGACTTCCAGGACCTGGCGCTCAAGGCAAACGATGACCTGGTGGCGCTGATCAAGGTCCGGATCAACGAGCACAACCAGCAGCAGGAAGAACTCAAGCGCCAGGAAGAGGAAAAAGCGCAGCAGCTCACAGCCCAACAGCAACAGCAGGCAGCGGAACCGGTTGTTGATCAGCCTGTGAAAGTCGCGGAAGAGCCGGCGCCGGTCGCCGCCACGCCGATCAAGACGGCTGCAGCAGTTCAACAGCCCGCCGACGATGGCCGGCTCTTCAAGCTGGGAGACCTGAGCGACCGCCTCGGCTTCGTCGTGTCGGCCAGCTTCATGAGTTCGCTGGGCTTCGAAGCAGCCGCCCGCGAGCGTGGTGCAACGCTGTACCGCGAAAGCGACTTCCCGCGAATCTGTACCGCCCTGGTCAACCACATCCAGGCAGTACAGGCCAACCTGGCCGCAGCCTGATCATGGCTGCCCAATCCATCCGCGACATCTACGACAGTGTCGAGGAGTTCGCTTCCATCCTGGTCGCCGCCGAAATGCATGCCAGCGGCGCCTGGGAACTGGAGTTTGTCGAGAACATGCGCGCCAGCTTCAAGCGGTACGGCGCCCATACCAACCTGAGCCCGCTTCAACAACAACACCTTGAGCGAATCGCCAAGCACTGAGGGAACCACATGAAGACTGAACACCGCGACATTATCGAACGCGCCAAGCTGGCGGGCTTTGAACCATCCATGCTCGCGCACGAACTGCTGGTGCATGACCTGGTGAACATGGTCCTGTTCGAAGTGAAGAACATCCATTCCCCATGGTCCAAGCTGAATGAAGGCTGCCAGCAGGAAGTGATTGACCGCGCCGTCAAGAGCGCTACCGAGGCGGCTCACACCGCGATCAACATCATCAGCTCGCGCAACGTGGAAGTGGTCGAAGTAAAGGTGATCGACGCCAAGTTCAAGGAAAAGGCGATCACCATCACCGCCAACATTGACGCCAACGACCCAAACGGCGGTGCCCTGGCCAAGGTTCCCGGGAAGATGTGTCTGCTGGTGGTGGCGCCGACCGACTACGACGAAGGCCTCGACTTCATCCAGCCGGACCGCGACCAGAAGGACTTGCCACTGCACGTCAGCGACCTGACCGGCAGCCTGTTCGCCAGTGGCGGCGCCAGCGCGGACGAGCTCGCAAGCTATGACGACACCGTTCCAGAAGGTCAGGATCCGCTGTACAGCGATGCCGTGGTGTTCGTCATCGAGTCCCGCCGCCCAAGCATTTCGGCGATTCAGCGCAAATTGAAGATCGGTTACAACCGTGCTGCGCGGATGCTTGAAGGCATGGAGCAGACCGGTATTGTTTCTGCGATGAACTCCAACGGCGCGCGCGAGGTGCTGCGGCCGGTGCTTACAACGCCAACCGGACCAGACGAGCCGGACGGCCAGCACCCGCTGGGCACCGCCGCTGAACTTGCCGAGCGCACGGGTGGCGCTGCAAGCACCGGCGCCGATCTGGACAAAGAGTTTGGCGAGTTCGACTACGACGACGCTGCCCAGTTGATCGTCCTCAAAGCACCAGAGGGCCACTTTGAAGCCTCATGGATCCAGAGCCGCCTGGCCATTAACAGCGAACAGGCCACCACCCTGCTGCTGCGCCTGCTGGATAACGGCGTCATCAAGCTGGAGAAGGAAGGCCCCACAGCGCTGGAACACTCCTACTTCGTCGTCGCCACCCTGGCCGACGTGACCTAACCCCATCCGCAACACCACCAGGCGCCTACGGGCGCCTTTGTTTTGCCTACAGGAAAACCGCCATGTCCGAATTGATTTGCTTCTTCGATACCGAAACCACCGGCCTTCCGCTGTTCAAGTCGCCCAGCGAACACCCCGACCAACCGCACATCGTCGATATCTGCGCCCTGCTGTACACCCCTGATGGCGTGCTGGTGGACTCGTTCGAAGCGATGGTGCGGCCTGATGGCTGGGTAATCCCTGACAACGTTGCAGCGATCCACGGCATCACCACCGAAATGGCCCTGGAGCAGGGTATCCCCGAAGCCGAAGCGGTCGCCGGCTTCATGAGCATCATGGCGCAGGCGGGGTTGCGGGTCGCACACAACGTCTCGTTCGATGACCGAATCTTGCGCATTGGCTTGAAGCGCTTCATGGACGACGCCACCGCCGACGAATTCAAGGCCGGGCCGAAGTACTGTACCTGCCTGGCCTCCACCAACATCGTCAAATGCCCGCCGACCGAACGCATGATCGCTGCCGGCCGTGGGCGCCAGTTCAAGCAGCCTTCGGTTACCGAGGCCCTGCTGCACTTCACTGGCGAAGAACTTGTAGGTGGCCACCGCGCGCGCGCCGATACCGATGCCTGCGCCCGCATCTACTTCGCCATGAACCCGCCTGCTCAGGTGGCTTGACCCCGCCACACCATGCGCCGGCGTCCGCTGGCGCAAATCTCTTTCAAGGAATCGCCGCATGATGCTCAAGCGAATTTTTAAGCACTTCCATTTTTGCTGCGGCCTCGGCGGCGGCGCCAAAGGGTTCAACAACGCCAAGCCCGCGGTGGGCAACATGCAAGCCGAATGGCAATGCATCGGCGGGATCGACGTTGACCCGGCCGGGTTGCGCGACTTCCAGCGCCTGTCTGGTGTACCAGGCACGCTGCTGGACCTGTTCACCCTCGGCATGTACACCGCCTTTCACGGCAAGCAGCCACCACCTGGATGGGTTGAAGCTGGCCCTGACGACGTGCGCAAGGCTGCTGGCTATCAGCGCCCCGACGCTGTGTTTATCTCCAGCCCCTGCAAAGGCGCCTCGGGCTTGCTGTCCGAAACAATGAGCCTGACCCCGAAATACCAGGCCCTCAACGAATTGACGCTGCGCTGCGTGTGGCTGATGTGCGAAGCCTGGAAGGATGACCCTGTATCGTTGATCGTTTTCGAGAACGTACCGCGCCTGGCCACCCGTGGCCGGCACCTGCTGGACCAGATCAACAAGCTGCTGAACCACTACGGTTATGCAGTTGCAGAAACCACGCACGACTGCGGCGTGATCGGCGGCCTGGCCCAGAGCCGCAAGCGTTTCTTGCTGGTGGCCAGGCACATCGAAAAGGTGCCGCCCTTCCTGTACGAGCCAGAGAAAAAGACGCTCAAATCTGTGGGTTCGATCCTGGGCCGCATACCAATGGCTGGTGATGTTGCCGCCGCTGGCCCAATGCACCGGGTACCGGCGCTGCAATGGAAAACGTGGGTTCGCCTCGCCCTGGTCGAAGCCGGCAAAGACTGGCGCTGTCTGAATGATTTAGCGATCGAGGACGGCTACCTGCGCGACCTGGTCATTGTTCCCCAGTTCCGGGATGGCTTCCTTGGTGTTCACGACTGGAGCGAAACCGCCGGCACCGTCGCCGCACGCAGCGGCCCAACCAACGGCAAGTTTTCGGTAGCGGATCCACGGGCCAGGGCCGGCGCCCTGCAATACCAGCAGTACGGTGTCCGCCGTTGGGATGAGACGAGCGGCGCAGTAATCGGCGTCAAGTCGCCCGGGCAAGGGACATTCAGCGTTGCTGATCCCCGCGACCCAGGCATTGGGCACGCCAAGTACAACGTGGCCCAGTGGGACGGCACCTCGCGCACGGTAATTTCTGGCAGCACCACCGGCCAGGGCGCTTTCGCTGTTCAAGACCCACGCCCGGGCATGAAGCGCACCAAGGGCGATGCCTACCTAACCGGCGGCCATTACGGCGTCGTGGGCTGGAGCGACCAGTGCGGCGCGGTTTCAGCCAGCGCCCGCCAGGACAATGGGCGGTGGTCCGTCGCTGACCCACGCATGCCAGAAGCCAACGAGCGGCTGACCTGCGTTATCGAAAGCCTCGACGGCACCTGGCACCGGCCGTTCACAACGCTGGAGCTGGCCGCGCTGCAAAGTCTGGTTGAGCCAGAAGAATGGTTTGAGCTGGACGGCCTGAGCGACCAGGCCTGGCGCGAGCGGATCGGGAACGCAGTTCCACCGGCCGCAGCTGAAGCAATCGCCCATGTGATGGGCACCACCCTGTTGCTGGCCGAGGCCGGCGAAACCTTCATGCTCAACAGCATGCCGATCTGGGTTCAACCCGTGGCGGTGGCATTGAGCGTATCTCAGCAGGTAACCCCATGAACCCCATCGCAATGCGCGCCTTTGAACAGGCGCTTACCCGGGCCGCTGCGCCAATCCCGAAGCCAGCCCCAACGGCCAAGCTACTCCCGCCGATCCTGGCCAACGAGCCGCTTCCCGAACTGGTCATCACCGGCCCTATCAACCGCGTCATGGAACTGGAGGGCAAGCGGTACGCCCTTGAGTTCGTGCGGGCCCTGGGCTCGTCAGTACGGCGCGAGCCAGTGCGCACCAAGGCCATAGCCGACCTGACCCGGTACGCCGTGGCCCAGCCGTCCAGCGTGGCCAGCGGTATCAAGCAGGTCATTGATGTGTTGAAGGGGGCGTTATGACCGCCCTACGCCGCACCACCAAGATCCGAGGCGCGCCGATGCGCCCGCTGGACCTACAGACCCTATGCGACAAGTGCGGGCACTCCCGCGCCCACGGCAACCACGACAAATGCAGCAAGGCCCGGCAGGCGGAAATGGCCGAGCTGCGCGCGCGGGAGAAGAATCATGAGTGAAGTGAAGCGTTACCACGTAACCGAGGCTGGGCTTGTTGAAGGCCAGGCCCTGGGCCGCATCAACGTTGTCCTGGGCCCCGACTATGACAGCGCAGTGCAGTGTTTCCTTACTGCTGCCGAGGGTTGCGTTGCTGCCGAACGCCGCGAACGAGCCCTGCAAGCCCTGCTGACCGCAGCGGATGAGCGTGCCGACACTGCTACGTCGCTGATCCAACGCATCGTTGCCAACTTCGATACCGAGATTGAGTTTCACGAAGACGTTGAGCCGAACGACCTGGAGCATGACCAGGTGATGGCTGAAATGCGCGTCTTCCTGGCCGCGCTCAAGCCAGCAGAGAGCAGCGGCAAGCCTTGCGCCTGCCCTGGGTGCGATTCACCAAGGCGTGCCAACTCGCCGTTTTGCGTATCCCACCGTTCAGCAAAAAACCGGACGCGCGGGCAAGACCCGCTCACGGCGGAAGGCCTTGAATGGTTGATGCAGAACGATGGGCTTCAGCAATAACCCAACTCCCCGCCTACTGCTGGTGCCTGCTGGCACTGGCACAACTGATTTGCTGAGGTGATTTATGAGTGACGGAAAAATTCGGGATGCTTTCGAGCAGTTCATCATTCGTCGCGACGGCTCTATTTGGGTGACCGTATTGGGTGATAAGCGCTCATACAACGAGCCGATTGAGCGTGATTTCGCTGTTTGGTGCGAATCCCGAGCCACCGTTGAGGTGGAGCTGCCTAAGGCATGGCAAACCAATGTCGGCGCAATGCTGACGCCTAACGGCACTCGATTCGCCATTCAAGCCGCAGGCCTGAAGGTGAAACCATGACCACCAACCAAACGATTGACGGCGTCTCGCGTGCCGCGCTTGAAATTCTGCTGTCCGGTAAGGGTGGCCTTGCACAAGCAGCTGCCGCTCATGAGCTGCGCGCCATGCTGGATGCAAATCCAGAAGAAAACGTGCCTTGTCCCGAATGTGGTGGGAGTCTTGTGACCTGGGGCTGCAACTGCACGCCGCGTTGGCCAATGTACAAGCCAGCCGCCCAGCCCCAGGGCGAGCCGGTGGCGGATGCACCGAGCACCGGCTTCTACACGACTGAAACCGGCGGCGGAAAGTACGCCATCAACATCGGGTTTCGCTCGATGGCCGACATGCAAGCCGCCGACGCTCAGTTGCGCGAGTTACTCAAATCCCGATAGGAGTACATCCGTACTCCACGCTGTAAACTTCCACCCAACACCATGAATCCAGCCGGCGACGGCGTGGCGAGGTATTTCTATGCAACAGCAAAACACCGCCCTGGTGGGCAACGCAGAAGTAATCAAGATGCTCGGCATGCAGAGCGTTTCCGGGCTGAACAAACTGCGGGTACGCGACAAGACGTTCCCCACGCCGATCAAGACCAGTGAGGCACGCGGCGCCCGGGTTCGCTTCGATCCCGTCGAGGTCGAACAGTGGATCGCCGACAAGAAAGCAGCACGCAACCAAGCCAGCAGCGACGAACAATAACTGCCGGCGATTGATCACCAAGGGGCCGAGCAATCCGCGACAGCCCCAAGTGAACTGTATGGCGGCGTGTATGGTGAAACGCACAAGTGCCTTGCAGGCCCCGTAAAACGTGAGCAGTCACAAGTCCTCTACCCGCTCCACTCAGATTGTCCTCCCCCATCAGCTTGACCTTGATGGAGGATGAATAAAAAACCGGCTCCTGAAGCCGGTTTTTTTGTGCCTGGGATTTATCAGTAAAACCCCGCAATACCTTCATCCAGCAGCCTCGCCCCGCCCCCATAAACTTCTTGCACCGCCTGCCCTCTTTTGTTGGTGGGTAGAGTATTGATAATTTTTATTTAGTAGTTATAGTCACCACCAACACACCACAAGGAGGTGATGTGGATAGCCGATATTTGATAGGCCATATCGTGGCTGATGGCTGGTACCTGGTGCGCGTCAGGGGCAGCCATCATCATTTTAAACACCCTGCCAAGCCTGGGCTGGTGACCATTCCCCACCCCAAGAAGCATCTGTTGGACAAGACCGCCAAGAGCATCTTGAAACAAGCTCTGCTCGCTTGAAGCGTACCTGGAGGACAAGAACATGCTGTATCCGATTGCAATTTCAACCGGCGACGATCACCACGCCTGGGGCGTAGAAGTCCCTGACATCCCTGGCTGCTTCTCTGCCGGTGATGACCTGGACGACGCCATGGCCATGGCACGGGAAGCCATAGAAGGCCATTTTGAGCTGCTGGCCGAAGAGGGCGCGCCCATTCCCAGCGCACAAAAGGTCACGCTGCACGCAGCCAACCCCCTGTACGCCGGCTGTACCTGGGCGGTGGTGGATATTGATGTAACCAAGTACCTGGGCAAGGCGCAAAAACTCAACATCACGCTGCCTGGCTACTTGCTCAACCGCATTGATGAGTACGTGCTGCACCACCCGGAAGAAAAAAGCCGTTCGGGGTTCCTGGCATCGGCAGCGCTGAAAGTGCTGCAACAGGAGCGATAACATCGCCGAATTTGAGCGCAAGAAACGTAGTTCAACTACCCGCGACGAGCGCTAAAGTGCAGGC
The DNA here is from genome assembly GCF_016405645.1 of Pseudomonas sp. MF5691. Classification (NCBI taxonomy): domain Bacteria; kingdom Pseudomonadati; phylum Pseudomonadota; class Gammaproteobacteria; order Pseudomonadales; family Pseudomonadaceae; genus Pseudomonas; species Pseudomonas sp. MF5691. Next base: position 31,201 of record NZ_JAEKDC010000007.1, on the reverse strand, counting down.
GATAAACGATCCACTCAACAAGGAGCCCGCTTATGCCGTGTGAATACAAACTCATGCCCTCCCCCGTCGGCCAACTGACCCTGGTTGCCCGCAACGGCAAGCTCGCCGCCATCTTGTGGGAGGCCGAGCGCGCCAACCGTGTGCGCCTGGGCGAGTTAGTGGAAGTCAACCACAGCGCGGTGCTGCTGGAGGCCGAGCGGCAGTTGAACGAGTATTTTGCCGGCACCCGCGAGTGCTTCGAGCTGGAACTGGACTTTGACGGCACCGAGTTCCAGAAAAAAGTCTGGGGTGCGCTGCTGACTATTCCCTTCGGTGAAACCCGCAGCTACAGCCAGATCGCCCAACAGATAGGCAACCCCAAGGCTGTACGCGCGGTGGGGGCGGCGAACGGGCGCAACCCTATTTCGATCGTCGCGCCCTGCCATCGGGTGATTGGTGCTGCGGGCGGCCTCACCGGGTTTGCCGGCGGGCTTGAAGCCAAGCAGTACTTGCTGACCCTAGAGGATAGCGAGGCCACAAGGTCGTTGTTCTGACAACCACCTAACGCTAGGGCTGATCAGCCTTGGAGTCCTTCATTTGCACCGAGGATTTGCTGCCGTCGGTGTTGTCCTGGGTTTCATTGTCAGAGCTGTCGAAACAGCCTTGCAACAGCACCAGGCAGCAGGCCAGGCAGAGAGTACGAGAGAGGCTCATGATCGCGCTTCCATTCAACGGGGTGATGAAACAGTGACCAGCCTGCACAAGCAGGGTTCGATGCCTGCACCCCGCACCTGCCCAACGGTTGCACGGCCCGACCGAATTCATGTAGGTCAACAATTGTAAAAAGAAATTTCAGCGTGCCGCCACGGTCAGTACTTTCATCAGCACTTATCTGGAGCATCGCCATGAAGCCTCGATGGCCTGGACTTCAAAGCCCTGGAAAAACTGCGCAGCGAATACCGTACCTTGGGCGAGCGCCATACCGTCAACCTCGGCGGCGACGGCACGGCGGCGGACCCAGGCAAGACCGACCTGAACCAGGCGTAAAAAAACGGCGGTTGGATCAGCTCCAACCGCCGTTTCCTGGTAAAGCCCGCGATCAACCGTCGCTGTTGCGGCTCTTGCTGTAGGACGAAGCCAGCGCCCGGGCTTTTTCCAGGCGGGTTTCCAGCTTGGGCAGGGTTTCGTCGACCAATGCCTTTATCTCAGGGATATCCGAAGCAGCACCTTCCTGCTTGAACAACGCGATTGCATCTTCGTTGGCCTTGACCTGCTGAGCCGTGTAGGCGGCGTCAAAGGAGTCGCCATCGGTCAGCTCAGGCATCAAGGTTTCAGCCTTGTCGACGATCTGGTCGCGAGGCGCCACCGGCAAGTCGAGTTTTTTCGCAATGGCCGCCAAATGTTGATTGGCCAGGGTGCGTTCGTTGATGACCTCGATGGTGTAGTCCTTGATTTCCTGAGACGAGGTCTTGGCGTGGGCCATGCGGCTGGTTTCGATATCGGCCATGCCCTTGGCCGAGGCTTGCTCGATAAATTCGGCGGGGCCTTGGGCAAAAGCATTGCTGGCGCCGAGGCCCAGCAGCATCGCGAAAGTGGCGGTGCGTAACCGGATAGCCATGCGGCTCATGATGGGTTCCTCCAGGTAATAAATACATGCCGGGGAACGAGCCCCGCCCTGAATCTGAATTTTCAGGGCGGCAAAGGTTTAGAAAAAACTTGCTGGTGCGACGAACGGTCGTCGGTACTCAGGACGTTTTACTGCCCAGCAAGCCCGGCAACGCATGGGCCAGGGCATTGATCGCGAAGCCGATAAACATCACCCCGCACAGCTTGGTGATCAACACTTCATGACGCTGATACACCGTACGCACCTGCCGCGCGCCCACGACGCCGATGAGGATCCCGTAAGCCAGCAGGCCGCCTACAAAGCTCAGGACAATCAACCACGGCAGCATGCTCCAGGTCAGCAGCTCGGCCCGGCTCGACAGGAGTGCGGTGAACGTGGCCACGGCCACCGGATACGCCTTGGGGTTGGTCAGGCCAAACAGAATGCCGTGCCAGAACGGTTGGCGCGCCGCCCCCTGAGGCGCGTCCCCGCTGCGGTTGCGGGTGCGAATGGCACGGATGCCGAGCCAGAACAGGTAAAGGGCACTGAGCACACCCAGCACATCAAACGCGCTGCTACCGATCTCCCGGGCGCCGACAATCGCCACCAACGCGGTACTGCACCACACCACATCGCCCAGCAGGTGCCCACACAGAAAACCCGCGCCGGCCCGACGGCCGCGTGCCGCTCCAATGCCAAATACCGCCAGCACCCCGGGGCCCGGCGTGATGCCATAGATAAAGCCCGAGGCGATGACGGCAAACAGCAATGATGAAGTCATGGGTAACACGCTCAGAAAAGAGGGGGCGCGTCGATTGTGCACAATCCACCGGGCACTGCAATGCTAGGCCGCACGTTTGGCCAACACGTCTTGCACTTGGGTGATCAGCCACTGCAAGGCGCCATCCCCCGCGCGGCGTTTATGCCAGGCCAGTACAAAACCGAAGGATGGGATATGAAACGGCGGCGGCACCACCAGCAAGTGCCGCGAGTCGATGTTCAGCAGCCCTTGGGAGGACACGGTAAGGATCAGGTCGGTGCCCTGGATCAACTGCGGCGCGATGCCCCAATGCGGCAGGCTGATCGCCACGTGCCGTCGCTCGCGGATCGCGGTCAGCGCCCGCTCGATTTCCGGGGTGCCGCTGCCGCGCATTTCCAGTAGCACATGGGGCCGTGCCAGGTAGGTCGGCAGGTCGAGCCCACCGTCGGCGGGCAAGCTGTCGCGGTCCACCAGGCAGGCGTAGTGCTCTTCGAATAACGGCGTGCTGCGTAACTCGGCCGGCAGGTCGGGAAACACGCCGGCGGCCAGGTCGATCTCCCCACTGAGCACCCCTTCCTGCATGCCTTCGCGACTGGCGTGGGTGATGGCCAAGTCAATCCCTGGCGCCTGCTCGCGCAGCGCCCGCACCAGCCCGGGCAACAAGAGAGCCGCGCCGTAATCGGACATGGCCAGGCGAAAGGTGCGCCTGGCCGACGCCGGATCAAAACGGTTCGGCGCCAGCAACGACTGGACCTGGGCCAAGGCATCAGCCAGCGGCGCCGCCAGTTCCAGCGCGCGAGCGGTGGCGACCAGGCCGCCGCCTTGGCGCACCAGCAACGGGTCGCCCAACAAATCACGCAAGCGCCCCAGCGCATGGCTGACCGCCGGCTGGCTCAGGTGCAGGCGCTCGGCAGCGCGGGTGACGTGCTGCTCGCTGAGCAACGCGTCGAGGATCACCAGTAGGTTAAGGTCAACACGGCGCAGATCATTCATGGCATGCATGTTCGGCATAAGAACTTGGAATTTAAATCTGCGCGACGAATACCGTAGAGTCCAGTAAAACCTTTTGGAGATTGATCATGACCACGTTGCATTGGTTGGGCTTGTTACTGTTGGCGGTGATTGCCGGGGCGGTGGTGCCGTTTCAAAGCGCAATCAACGCCAACCTCGGGCGCGGCCTCGGGCATCCGTTGTGGGCGACCCTGGCCTCGCTGCTGGTGAGTATTCTGGTGTTATTGCCGGTGATCCTGGCGTTACGGCTGCCGCTGCCAAGCCTCGGCTTTATCACCAAGGCGCCGCTATGGATGTGGACCGGCGGCGCATTCGGCGTGTGCTTTATCTCCCTGGCCCTGGTCTTGCTGCCAAAACTCGGGGCCTCGGGGTTTATCGCCCTGGCCATGGCCGGGCAAATCCTCGCGTCATTGTTGCTCGACCACTTCGGCCTGTTTGGTCTGGTGGAGCGGCAACTGACCGCCCCCCGCTTGCTTGGGGTGCTGATGTTGATTGGCGGGGTGGTGTTGATTCAGTTCAGTAGCGCGCCAGCCAAGGCATTGGCTGGCGTGAGCTGAGTCGTCAGCGCTTGTCGGAGGTGCGCAACTTATGCGGCAAGCCCCACAGCAGCAGCGCCGCCGCAATCAATGCACACACGCCAATCACATACAGCGCCGGGGTCGTGCTGCCCGTGATGTCCTTGATGCGCCCGACCATTACCGGGCTGACGATGCCACCGAGTTGGCCCAACGTATTGATCAGCGCAATGCATAGAACTGCCACTCGGCTGTCACAAACACCATCGCGGCCGTCGCCAGCCCCCAGGACACCATGATCCGGGCAATCCAACGCCGGGCGCCGACCTTGTACAACATCATGTTGCTCGGGACTTCGAAGATCACATACCCGATCACAAACAGCCCCGCGCCCAAACCGTAGGCGGTGTTGCTCAAACCCAGGTCAGCCTGCAACCGGAACTTGGCGAAGCTGATATTGACGCGATCAAAAAAGGCAAACAGATAACACACCATGATCAACGGCATCAGGCGCCAGGCGACGGATCAGGCTTTTCGAGAGCATTACAAACGCTCGGCAGCCAGGCGATGGATCTGCGCAGGCTCAATCACCGCTTGCGGAGCGCCATGCCGGACCACCGCGAGCATCGCCCGGCCCACGGTCTCGGTACTCACCACCCAGGCTGGCCGCATGCGCCGGACCAGGGACAGCAGCGGCCCGATCAGGTTGTAGATCGTCTGGTAGAGCGCGGTTTTCGAACGCACGCCATGCAGCGGCTGAATGATCCCCGGCCGGAACAGATACACCGCCTTGAACGGCAGGCGCAGCAAGGCGTTCTCGGTCTTGCCCTTGACCCGCGCCCACATCACCTTGCCCTGCTCGGAACTGTCGGTGCCGGCACCGGACACGTACACAAACGTCATCTGCGGATTGAGCCGCGCCAGGGTACTGGCGGCGACCAGGGTCAGGTCGTAGGTCTGCCGGGTGTAGGTGGCTTCATCCACGCCCACCGACGACACCCCCAGGCAAAACAGACAGGCGTCAAAGCCCTGCAGCAAATGCTCCAGGGGCTGGAAGTCGAACATATCGGCATGCAACACCTGGTGCAGCTTGCCATGCTCCTGGGTCAACGCCGTGCGCCCCACCGCCACCACTTCCTGCACATCAGCGGCCAGCAGACACTCACGCAACACGCCCTGGCCGACCATGCCGGTGGCGCCGAATAGCAGAACTCTCATCAGGGAGGCCTCAGTGGCAAGTTTCAAGCTAAAGACAAATACACTAACAGCTTGTAGCTTTGCGCCTGAAATTTAGCGTTCAGAAAGGAACTCGCCCCCTTGAAGAGCACCACAACCCTCGCCATTGCCTGCTGCACCGCCTTCCTGTCCCAGGTTGGCATCAGCATTTACCTTCCCGCAGTCCCGGCCATTTCCCAAGCGCTGCAGGCCCTGGAGGCTCAAGCTTCGCTCGCCTTGGCGGTGTATCTGGTAGGCATGGCGCTGCCCATGCTGCTATGGGGCAGCCTGGGTGAGCGCCTGGGCAGGAAGCCGGTATTGCTGGCGGCATTGGCCCTGTATGCAGTGGCCAGTGCCGCCATCCCCTTGGCTCACAACATCGAGACGTTTCTGTCGCTACGGTTTGCCCAGGGCCTGGGCGCCGGTGGCGTTTCGGTGATGGCTCGGGTGTTGGTGCGCGACAGTTTCAGCGGTGCATTGTTGGCCAAGGGGCTGTCGTGGCTGGGCATGACCTTCGTGATCGCCCTGGGCATCGGCCAGTTCATTGGCTCAGTATTGCAAGTGGCGTTTGGTTGGGAGGCGATCTTCTATGGCCTGGCGTTGGCGGCAATCGGGCTGATTGGCGTACTGCAAGGGGTGGCGTTTCCGGCGCGGATGAAAGCCGATGGACAGGTTTCTGCGTGGCGTATCTACCGCATGATTTTGCAACACCCGGCGTTTCTCCGAGCGGCGTTGGCGGGCGGATTGGGGTATGGCGTGATCATCGCGTTCAACACCTGCGCTCCGCTGATTCTGCAGGGTCGCTTCGAGTGGACTGCCGCGCAGTACGGGCTGCTCGGCTGGCCGATCAGCGCGGCCTATCTGGCGGGCGCACTGATGGTCAATCGCTGGGTTGCCCGCAGCGGACGCCTGCCGATGATGACATGGGGTGTGACATTGGTGATGGGCGGCAGCTCGGTGATGTTGCTCGCAGGCTGGTTCGCCAGCGATTGGGCCTGGCTGCTGTGGCTGCCGTATTGCGTGGCGGTGTTCGGGCAGTCGATGAGTTACCCCATCAGCCTGTCTTTGGCCAACGATCACTCTCCGATAAGCGGCTCGTACGCCATGGCCCTAAGTGGCTTTTTGCACCAGTTGCTGGCGGCGCTGATAGGGGGTGTGGCCAGCTTGCTGGTCAGTCAGCAAGTGTGGCCATTGGCGGCGCTATGTGTAGCTCTGGCGGGCGGCGCACTGTGGTGCGTCGCCCGTTCCAGGGCGGATTAAAACGCGCTACGGAAAATTTCCTCAATCTGGCGCTGGTCCGCCCGCCGTGGGTTGGTCAGGCCGCACGCGTCCTTGAGGGCGTTGGTCGCCAGCAGCGGGATGTCCTGCAGCTTGGCGCCCAGCTCACGCAGGCCGGCCGGGATATCGACATCCTGGGACAGGCAGCGGATCGCCGCGATGGCCGCCTGGGCGCCCTCTTCCGGGCTGGCGTGTTTGTTATCCACCCCAAGGGCGCGGCCGACGTCGCTCAGGCGCGCCGCGCTGACACTGGCGTTGAAGCTTTGCACGTGGGGCAACAGCACCGCGTTGCATACGCCGTGGGGCAAGTCGTAGAGGCCGCCCAACTGGTGGGCCATGGCGTGGACAAACCCCAGGGAGGCGTTGTTGAAGGCCATGCCGGCGAGAAACTGCGCGTAGGCCATGTTTTCCCGGGCCGCCATATCGCTGCCGTCGCGCACGGCCAGACGCAGGTTGGCGCTGATCAGCTCGATAGCCTTGATCGCGCACGCGTCGGTGATCGGGTTGGCGGCCGTGGACACATAGGCTTCGATGGCGTGGGTCAGCGCGTCCATGCCGGTGGCGGCGGTCAGGCCCTTGGGCATGGCGACCATCAGTGCAGGATCGTTGACCGACAGCAGCGGTGTGACATTGCGGTCGACGATGGCCATTTTCACGTGGCGGGTTTCGTCGGTGATGATGCAGAAACGGGTCATTTCGCTGGCGGTGCCGGCGGTGGTGTTGATCGCCACCAGGGGCAGCTGTGGCTTGCTCGATTGGTCGACACCTTCGTAGTCGCCGATATGCCCGCCATTGGTGGCACACAGGGCAATGCCCTTGGCGCAGTCATGGGGCGAGCCGCCGCCCAGCGACACCACGAAATCGCAGGCACTTTGCTGCAACAACGCCAGGCCGTTCTCGACGTTCTCCACATTGGGGTTGGGCTTGGCGCCGTCGTAAATCACTGAGTCGATGTCCTGCATTGCCAGTTTCTCGGCAATCATCCTGGCCACGCCCGCCTTGGCCAGGCCGGCGTCGGTGACAATCAGGGCCTTGCGAAAACCGTAGTTGCGGATCGCGTTCATGGCTTCGTCGAGGCAGTCGATGCCCATGATGTTGACGGCGGGAATGAAGAACGTGCTGCTCATGATGAATCCTCGGGGATGCGTTGATTCCTACAGCATCAACCTCACCCGCCTGCGGCATCTTGACCAAGATCAACGCCCGCCCGTGATAAAGTCACCGCCCAGCCGTTTTTGAGTAGACCCGCCGCAATGAAGGATTTCCAGGATATCGACGCCACCCTTGAAGACTGGAACGCACTGCGCAACAGCATCGCCTTCGACGCCATCCTGATCGGCAACGGCGCCAGTCGCACAGTCTGGGAAGACTTTGCCTACGACTCGCTGTTTGAAAACGCACGCACCGTGGAAGAAAAGCCCTTGAGCGCTTCCGAACTGAGCGTGTTTGACGCGATGCAGACCCGCAGCTTCGAGCAGGTGCTGGGCGCCCTGAAAACCACCAGCCGCGTCAACAAGGCCCTGGCCGTCAGCTCCGCCGCGCCGCGCAATCGCTACTACGCGATCAAGGAAGCGCTGATCAATACCATCCACGCCGTGCATATCCCGTGGCGCCTGGTACAGCCGTCGACCCTGGTGACCATCAATCAGGAACTGGCGAGCTACAAGACAGTGTTCACCAGCAATTACGACCTGCTCAATTACTGGTCGATCCTGCATACGCCGGGTATCGACGACCTGTTTCGCGGCGCCGAATCACGCTTTGACTTGCGCGATACCGCAACCACCGCGACGCGCATTCTGTACCTGCACGGCGGCCTGCACCTGGTACGCAACCTGGATGGTTCGGCGCGCAAGCTGGCCTCCACCGACAGCACGTTGCTGAGCAGCTTTGCGATCAACAACACGATCAAGACCCTCGACGATGTGCCGCTGTTTATCAACGAAGGCCCCAGTAGCGAAAAGCTCAAGAGCATTCGCAGCTCGGATTACCTGTCGTTCTGCTATGAGCAATTGCTGGGACAGGAAGGTGCGTTGTGCCTGTTCGGCCATCACCTGAGCGAACAGGATGGGCACTTGGTGGAGGCAATTCGCCGGTCGAAGATCAAGACCCTGGCGATCTCGGTGTTTGGCCGCAGCGACGGGTTTATCCAACAGCAGAAACGCCGGTTTGCCGCACTGTTTGAGGGGATGGAAGTGGAGCTCAGGTTCTTTGCGGCACGCAGCCATGCGCTCGGCAACCCAGCCCTGGCGGTACCTGTCGAACACTGATCGGGTTAACGAAGGCGATCAAATGTAGCAGCCGGTTTGCCTGCGATGGCGGTGTATCAGCCACACCGCTATCGCAGGCAAGCCAGCTCCCACATTGACCGAGTTCCAACACAGCGTTGGCGTTATTCCTCGGCGCTGTGCACCACCACCAGCAACTGCGCCTGCACCTCGCCCACCGAGCGAATCCGATGGGGCTTTTGCGCGTTGAAGTGCAATGCATCGCCACGCTCCAACAGCACCCGTTCGGTCATGAAGTCCACTTCCACCCGGCCTTCATGCACAAACAGAAACTCTTCCCCCAAATGCTCCTTGAAGGTCTTGTCGCTGAATTCTGCCGGCGGATAAATGATGAACGGCAGCAGGCTGCGCTCGCTGACCTGATGGGCCAGTACTGCATAACCCGGCGCGGTCTCGGGCCGCTCGTGGCTGCGCACCAGGCTGTAGCTGTCGAGGCTGACGCTGTCTTCGCTGAACAGTTCCTCGACCTTGACGTTCAACGCCTTGGCCAGTTTCAGCGCGGCGGCAATCGACGGGGTGTTCAAGCCGCGCTCGACCTTGGACAGGTAACTCTTGGTCATCCCGGATTTTTCGGCCAATGCCTCCAGGGTGACGCCGAGTTTTTTTCTCAATAGTTTCAAACGGATAGACATGCGCAGCGATTAATCCAAGCAGAATGCGATGATTATTGCTTGCCAATGACACAAAGTGTCATATAGCCTCTTTAGTGTCATTTGCAGAACCCAACGACCTTGCGAGCAGCGGGAACCAGCAAATCGACGTCCATTGAACCACCCAAAGGACACCGATATGGCCAAGACATTAGCACTCCCGAAAGAACAACTGGTCAAGCAAGCGCTGACCCAGATGCAAAGTACCCTGGCGGATAATACGTGGACCGACCGGCAAAAGCTGGCCCTGACCTGCCGTATTCTGTTCGAGAACGGCCACGACTCGGGCCTGGCCGGGCAGATTACTGCCCGTGGCCCACAGCCTGGCACCTACTACACCCAGCAACTGGGCCTGGGTTTCGATGAAATCACCGCCAGCAACCTGCTGCTGGTCAACGAAGACCTGGAAGTGTTGGAAGGCCACGGCATGCCCAACCCGGCCAACCGTTTTCACAGCTGGGTGTACCGTGGTCGGCCGGATGTGAACTGCATCATCCACACCCACCCCACCCACATCGCCGCGCTGTCGATGCTCGAAGTACCGCTGCAGGTGTCGCACATGGACCTGTGCCCGCTGTATGAAGACTGCGCGTTCCTCGAAGCCTGGCCGGGTGTGCCGGTGGGTAACGAAGAAGGCGAAATCATCACCCAAGCCCTGGGCGACAAGCGCGCCATCCTGCTGTCGCACCACGGGCAGCTGTCCACCGGAAGCACCATCGAAGAAGCCTGCGTGATCGCGCAATTGATCGAACGGGCGGCCAAATTGCAATTGCTGGCCATGGCCGCCGGGACCATCAAGCCGATCCTGCCGCAGTTGGGACGCGAGGCCCATGACTGGATCTCCAAGCCCAAGCGCCACGGCGCCGCGTTCAACTACTACGCTCGGCAGAACCTGCGTCAACACGCCGATTGCCTGAACTGAAGCCTTTTTCGACCGGAGATATTCCATGTCCAGCCCTACTATTCACGGCATCATCGGCTACACCATCACCCCGTTCAGCGCCGACGGCAGCACCGTTGACCTCGACGCCCTGGGTCAATCCATCGACCGCTTGATCGACAGCGGCGTCCACGCCATTGCCCCGTTGGGCAGCACCGGTGAAGGCGCTTACCTGAGCGACGCCGAGTGGGACGAAGTCAGCGCCTACAGCATTCAAAAGGTCGCCAAGCGCGTGCCGACCATCGTCAGCGTATCCGACCTGACCACCGCCAAGGCCGTGCGTCGCGCGCGCTTTGCCGAAGCCGAAGGCGCCGATGTGGTGATGGTGCTGCCGACGTCGTACTGGAAGCTCAGTGAAGCGCAGATCCTCGCGCACTACGCGGCCATCGGCGACAGCGTTGGTGTGCCGATCATGCTCTACAACAACCCGGCCACCAGCGGCACGGATATGTCGGTGGAGCTGATCCTGCGTATCGTCCACAGCGTCGACAACGTGACGATGGTCAAGGAGAGCACCGGCGATATCCAGCGCATGCACCAGCTGTACCGCCAGAGCGAAGGCCAGGTGCCGTTCTACAACGGCTGCAACCCACTGGCCCTGGAAGCGTTCGCCGCCGGTGCCAAGGGTTGGTGCACGGCTGCACCGAACCTGATCCCGCAACTCAACCTGGACCTGTACCAGGCGATACTGGCCAATGACCTGAACCAGGCGCGGGAGCTGTTCTATCGGCAGTTGCCGGTGCTGGACTTCATCCTCAAGGGCGGCTTGCCAGCGACGATCAAGGCCGGCTTACGCCTGACCGGGCTGGAGGTGGGTGATCCACGGTTACCGGTGTTCCCACTGGACATGGCGGGTCAGGCGCAGTTGCAGAAGCTGCTGACCACATTGAGCTAAAACACCCCCCTGTAGGAGCGGGCTTGCCCGCGATAGCGGTGGAGCAGACACACCGCCATCGCGGGCAAGCCCGCTCCCACAGGGGAATGCATGCATCGCTAAATTTACGGAGACAAATAGCAATAATTCTCGATATCATTCGCGACTTTTCTGCAGCGTGCTGCGTCAAGAAGGATATCCATGCCTCGTTTCAAGCCCGACCCGCTGTCGGCCGATGCCTTTCGCGGGTTCTATGCAGATATCCTGCATTACCTGCGTAAACGCACGGACAACGCCAGCGACGCGGCGGACATGACCCAGGATGTCTTTACCCAATGGCTGGACTACCGCGACCGAGCCAAGGTTGAGCAGCCACGGGCCTTTCTGTTTCAGATGGCGCGCAACCTGTTGCGCGACCATTGGCGCAAACAGAAGGTGCGCCACGGCGTCCATCACGAGCAGGCCGAACGGGATGCCGAACCTGTCAGCGACGAGCAAAACGATCCCCTGGCCGCCGCCCAACGCCTCCAACGCCTGGAACAGTTGAAAGAAGTCCTCGCCGAACTCTCGCCCCGCAGGCGAGAAGCCCTTATGCTGCACCGCTTCGAAGGCCTGAGCCAGGCGCAGATCGCCGAACGCATGGGTATTTCGATCAGCATGGTGGAAAAGCACATCGCCTTTGCCCTGCTGCACTGCAAGCAGCGACTTCAAAAAGACCGGGCAAGGAGCAGCCAGAATGACCCGCTTGAGTAACCGCGACAGCCACAACATTGATGAGCACGACTGCATCGATGCCCAGGCTGCCAGTTGGTTTGCGCGCAATCGCAACGAAGGCAGCACGCAGGAGCGCAAGGCCTTCGCCGCCTGGCATGCCGTGCCGGCCCATGCGCGCGCCTACGCCGAATTCGAACAGCTGTGGGCCGACCTCGGCGAGTTGCAGCAACTGAACAAACCCGTGCCCTTGCCCGCCCGCAAACCCGCGCCCTGGCGCCCCGCCCTGGCGGTGGCAGCCGCGCTGGTCTGCGCCTTGCTCGCCAGCAACCTCGGGGCCCCGCGCGGGCTGTATCACACCGACATCGCGGCGCAGGACAAAGGCATGCGCACCCTGGACCTGCCGGACGGCAGCACCTTGTACGTCAATGCCAGCACGCAGTTGCGGGTGGACTTCGATGCCCATCGCCGTGTGATCCATCTGGACCGGGGCCAGTTGTACCTGGAGGTGGCACCCGACAAGGAGCGGCCGCTGTTCGTGCGCGCAGGCGAGGCCGATGTGCGGGTGGTGGGCACCGCTTTTGATGTGCGCCGCGGCCAGCAGCAACTGGTGGTCAGCGTGGCCCACGGGATGGTCGCCTTCGCCCCCGACCAGAAAGCCAGCGCCGTTATGCTCGGCGCCCAGCAGCGGGCGACCTACAGCTACGCCAAGGGCTCCGTGCAGCAGCAAACCGTGGCCGCTGGCGAAGTCGCCGACTGGCGCAGCGGGCACCTGTCCTTTCGCAACCGCGAACTGGCCAGCCTGCTGGATGAGTTGAGTCTGTACCGGCCCAAGGCCGTGGTGTTGGCCGATGGCGCGGTGGCGCGGTTGAAGGTTTCCGGCAACCTCGATGTGAATGACCCGGACGCGCTGATCAGTGCCCTGCCGGCCCTGTTGCCGGTGAAAACCGTGGCCCTGGGCGATGGCAAGATCCGTATCGAAGCGCGCAAGTAACACCACTTGAGAATATTTTGCATTCGCACGTGAGGATTTTTTTTCCTGCCGCGTCTTCCTCCGGTCTGCGTTTGATACGCATGCCTTTTTTGGCTATTTAGCCGCTTTGGGGGATTTCATGTTTCGCGCGCCTTGCCTTGCCCAGCACCTGTTTGTTCGACCGACACTGATCGCCGCCTGCCTGGCCGTCAGCCTCACGGCCCAGGCCGAGTCGTTCACCCTGCAACTGCCGGCCCAACCCTTGGCCACGTCCCTGAGCCAGGTGGCGCAACAAGCAAAAATCCAGCTGCTGTTCGATGAAGACCTGCTGAAAAATATCCAGGCGCCCGCGCTCAACGGCGATTTCACCCCCGAAGTGGCGATCCGCACCCTGCTCAATACCGGCGCGTTCACCCTGATCAAAGTGGGCAACACCTATGTCGTGCGCCCCGAAGAAAGCCGCACCACCAACAGCGCCAGCTTACAACTGGACGCCTTGAGCGTGATCGGCACCGGTAACCAGGTCGACGCCAGCACCGTCGGCCGCTCCACCCTGTCCCAGGCCGATATCGACCGCCTGCAGCCCAACAACATCGCCAGCCTGGTGCAGACGCTGCCGGGGGTGACCATGGGCGGCTCGATGAAACCGGGCGGGCAGATCATCAACATTCGCGGCATGGGCGAGGCCGAAGACGTGCCGATGACCGTCGATGGCGCCACCAAAAGCGGATTCGAGCGCTATCAGCAAGGCACCATCTTTATCGAGCCCGAGATGATCAAGAACGTCGAGGTGGAAAAAGGCCCGCACTCGGCCTTCACCGGTAACGGCGGGTTTGGCGGCACGGTCAACATGGTCACCAAAGATGCACCGGACCTGCTCAAGGACGGGCGCAACAGCGGTGCGATGCTCAAATACGGGTATGCCAGCAACGACCACGAACAGGTCTACACCGGCGCCGTGTATGGCCGCACCGAGGACGGGCGCATCGACGCCCTGGCCTACCTGACCCAACGCGACGGCGGCGATTTGAAGCTGGCCGCTGCGCGCGACTACGACAGCAAGCGCTACCCGATCAACCCGCAGCGCCTGCCCAACAGCGCCCAGGATGTGGACGGTCAACTGTTCAAACTGAACATGTACCTCACCGATGAACACAGCCTCGGTTTCTCCTACTCCCGGGCCAACAGCGAACGCTGGACGCCCTTCTCGTCCAGAAGCTACCCATCGCCACCGCTGCAGAAAGATATCGATCTCTATGGCTACGATGCTGCCGTAAGACGGTACCTGGCCAACCGCCACACCGTCGATACCACGTGGTCGGGCAAGTACGAATACCACCCCCTGGACAACCCGCTGATCGACATAAAGCTCAGCTACTCGGAGTCCAACACCGACCAGACCGACGAGCGCGACGCCACGGCCGTTGTCGGCTTGTCCACCGGCGGGCGCAAGATGGACACCGCCTACACCGACAAGATTCTGGAGCTGCGCAACATCAGCCGCTTCAACACCGGCCCGCTGGACCATGCCCTGACCACCGGGGTGCAGATCCGCAAGCACATCCGCGATACCGACAGCTGGATGCCCGGCGCCAAGTACGACACGCCTGAGTACAACTACGGGCATTTCCAGCCGGCGTTCATGCCCCACGGCAAGGTCGACACCAACGCGTTCTACATCCAGGACGCGGTCACCCTGGGCGACGTGACTATCACCCCATCCCTGCGTTATGACCACGTGCTCAACCGTGGCAAAGCCAACGATGCGCCGTACTACAGCAACCCCGATCCGGCCTACGGCCATGACTACGGCGACCGCACCTATGCCGGCTGGTCTCCGCGCCTGGCGGTGTTCTGGAAAGTCACCCCGGACGTGGTGATGTTCGCCAACTGGAGCCGCACCTGGCGCGCACCGGTGATCGACGAGCAATACGAAGTCCAGGGCCTGGGCAGCCGCACCTCCACCAGCCGCAACCTCGACCCGGAACGCATCACCGCCATTACCGTGGGTAACGTCACCAGCTTCGCCAACGTGATCGCCAGCGGCGACAGCCTGCAACTGCGCAGCACGTTGTTCCACAACAAGATCGAGGACGAGATCTTCAAGGCCACCGGCCTGGGCTGCGCGCAACAGAACTACATCAAAGGTTCCATCGCCGAGGTCTGCACCGATATGGCGTCGAAGACCAACTACCGCAACGTCGGCAGCATGACCATCAAGGGCTTCGAGCTTGAGGGCTACTACGACTCGACTTATCTGTTCGGCTCCCTGAGTTACTCGTGGGCCACCGGCAAACGCGAAAACCCCTACACCAACCCATGGGCGACCGACATCCACGTCTGGGCCCGGGATATTCCACCGGCCAAGTGGGTTGCCGTGCTGGGCACCAAGATTCCGGCCTGGGACGCTCAGGTGGGTTGGCAAGGTCAGTTCGTGCGCAAGACCGATCGCCTGCCCAGCGACAAATACTCAGGCGGCCTGAACAGCGGCTTCGGCGACAGCTTCTACGACCAGTACCCCAACGCCAGCTACGACACCCAGGGCCTGTTCGCCAAATGGACGCCGCAACAGGCGTACCTCAAGGGCACCGAAGTCAACTTCACCGTCGACAACCTGTTCAACCGCAGCTACATGCCAGCCTTGAGCGGCGACAGCGCCACCAGCGTCGGGCGCAACGCCAAGATCAGCGTGACGCGGTTCTTCTAACCCCAGCGCCTGCAGGAACTGTACGGTTCAATCTGCAGCCAGCTGTAAGCCCGCGTCCTGCGGGCTTTGTGGCTAGATGGGCATCAACCTCTAGCCCATTTGAATCCGGTCGCGCCCCATGAACTCCCGCGAAAACACCGGCATGGCCCTCGGCCTGCTCGGCGTCGTTATCTTCAGCCTGACCCTGCCCTTCACCCGCATCGTGGTGCAGGAAATCCACCCGCTGCTCAACGGCCTGGGCCGCGCGCTGTTCGCGGCGGTGCCGGCGGCCTTGCTGTTGCTGTGGCGCCGCGAAGCCTGGCCGACCTGGCGCCAGGTGCGCGGCCTGACGCTGGTGATTGCCGGGGTGATCCTTGGTTTCCCAGTGCTGTCGGCCTGGGCCATGCAAACCCTGCCGGCCTCCCATGGCGCCCTGGTCAACGGCCTGCAACCGCTGTGCGTGGCGCTGTATGCGGCGTGGTTGTCCCATGAGCGTCCGTCCAAGGCCTTCTGGGCCTGCGCGGCGCTGGGCAGTGCGTTGGTGCTCGGGTATGCATTGATCAGCGGTGCCGGCAGCATCCAGGCCGGCGACTTGTTGATGCTCGGGGCGATTGCCGTGGGTGGCCTGGGTTATGCCGAAGGCGGCCGACTGGCCAAGGAAATGGGCGGCTGGCAGGTGATCTGCTGGGCGCTGGTGCTGTCGACGCCGCTATTGATCGGGCCGGTGACGTACCTGGCGCTGCAACACGACGGCGCAATCTCGGCGCGCACCTGGTGGGCATTTGGCTACGTCTCGTTGTTCTCGCAGTTCCTGGGGTTCTTTGCCTGGTACGCCGGGCTGGCCATGGGCGGCATTGCGCGGGTCAGCCAGATCCAACTGCTGCAGATCTTTTTCACCATCGCCTTTTCCGCACTGTTTTTTGGCGAACACATCGAACCGATTACCTGGCTGTTTGCCTGCGGGGTAATCGTGACGGTGATGCTGGGCCGCAAGACCGCCGTGCAGCCGGCACCCTCTCCCAAGGTAAATGCAATCTAATGTGGGAGCGGGCTTGCCCGCGATAGCGGTGTATCAGGCGCCAGATAGGTTGACTGACACTCCGTCATCGCGGGCAAGCCCGCTCCCACATTTTGATCCGCGCACTCTTCAGGATAGGTAGCCGTCAGCGCGCAGCAAGGTTTCCAGGCAGTGCTCACTGATCTGATAAAACGCCTTCAATTCCCGGATCTTCTCCAGCAACTGCGTGTTATCCGCAGGCTCCGCACGCTTGACCGCCAAAATCATCTTGTTCTTGTTGGTGTGGTCCAGGGAGATGAACTCAAAGACCTTGGTCTCATACCCACAGGCTTCCAGGAACAAGGCGCGCAAGCTGTCGGTGACCATTTCTGCCTGCTGGCCCAGGTGCAGGCCGTATTGCAGCATCGGTTTGAGCAGCGCCGGGCTCTGGATCTGCAAGCGGATCTGTTTGTGGCAGCACGGCGAGCACATGATGATCGACGCCCCGGAGCGGATGCCGGTGTGGATCGCGTAGTCGGTGGCGATGTCGCAGGCATGCAGGGCGATCATCACGTCCAGTTCGCTGGGCGCCACGCTGCGCACGTCACCGCACTTGAACACCAGCCCCGGGTGGTCCAGGCGGGCGGCGGCGTTGTTGCACAGGGTCACCATGTCTTCGCGCAACTCCACACCCGTCACCTGGCCTTCGGCCTTGAGGGTGTTGCGCAGGTAGTCGTGGATGGCGAAGGTCAGGTAGCCCTTGCCCGAACCAAAGTCCGCGACGCGTACCGGCCGGTCCAGTTGCAAGGGGGATGAGGTCAGCGCATGGCTGAACACTTCGATGAACTTGTTGATCTGCTTCCACTTGCGCGACATCGCCGGGATCAGCTCGTGCTTGGCGTTGGTCACGCCCAGGTCGGCGAGAAATGGCCGGCTGAGGTCAAGGAAGCGGTTTTTCTCGCGGTTGTGCTCGGCCGACGGCGCCTCACGCAGTTGCTGGGGCTTGCTTTTGAACAGCGAGCTTTTGTTCTTCTTGCTGTATTCCAGCTGTGCCTCGTCGGTCAACGCCAGCAGGTGCGCGTTCTTGAACGAGGCCGGCAGCAGCTCGGCAATCATCGCGACCCCATCGGCCAGAGCGAAGTTCTTGGTGATGTCACGGGTCTTGTAGCGATAGACAAAGGACAGGCAGGCCTGCTCCTTGACCGTCACTGGCTTGATGATCAGGCGCTGCAGGTCCGCCTCGTCGCCCACGTACTTGGCCAGCACCAGCTTGATAAAGGCGTTCTGCTCAAGGCTTGCGCGCAGCAGTTCGATGAACTGGGCGTGATGGTCCGGCGCGGGGCTGGCAGGTTTAGCGGTGACAGACATGAACAAAAACGCCTCGGGCTGGGAATGCCGGGCATTTTAGGGGGGATGGGGGCTCAGGGCACGGAGTTATTTGCCCAACGGTCAGCGCAATTCAAAATGTCGCTTGTGTAGGAGCCAGCTCCCACACAAGCCAACTCCCACAGGTTATTTCAGGACGACCAAGCGGTTGGGCAGTTCATTGCGCGTGTGCGTCTGCGGCACATGCACCTTGAGCAGTTCGCCACAGGCCTCAATGCACGTGATAAACCCGCTCAACGTCTGCCCCTGTTTCACCTGCTGGGTAAACGTCTTGACGATGGCATCCCAACTGCTGTCATCCAGCCGTTTGGAAATGCCGTCATCCACCAGGATCTCCACGTAACGCTCGGCCTCGCTGACAAAAATCAACACCCCGGTGCTACCCAGGGTGTGGTGCAGGTTCTGCTCCAGGAACTGCCGGCGTGCCAGGTTTGACGCGCGCCAATGCCGTACCGAACGCGGGATCAGGCGGGTGGTGATGGCCGGCAGGCGGAACACCAGGCACAGCACAATGAAGGTCGCCCATTGCGCCAGCAACAAGGTGTGCATGGTCAGCCAGCCCGACAGGTAATGCACGATCCCCGGCACCACCAACGCCACCACACTGGCCCACAACAGCGGGATATAGGCGTAGTCGTCGGCGCGGGCGGCGAGTACGGTCACCAGTTCGGCATCGGTCTGTTGCTCGACCCTGGCAATCGCTTCGGCCACCTGGCGCTGCTCGTGTTCTGTCAGTAAAGCCATGGTTGTAGATGCTCTTTAGTTATTGTCATTACCAGCCACCCGAAGCCCCGCCGCCGCCAAAACCACCGCCGCCACCCCGGAAACCGCCGCCTCCACCACCGCCACCGCCACGCCCGCTGCTGCTGAGAATCGCCAGCAGGATGGCGCCCACCGGCAGCCCCATGCGGTTGCACAGCCACAGTACCACCAGCAACAGGATGAACAGACCGATGGAAAATACCGGGTTGTCCTTGGCGAAATTGGGATCCGCCACATGGGCTGGCACGGCCAACGGCTCACCGCCAAGCACCTGGATCATGGCGGCCACGCCGTCGCTGATGCCCTGGGTGAAATTGCCCGCCTTGAACTTGGGCGCGATCACCTGGTTGATGATCACCCACGACTGCGCATCGGTGAGCACGCCTTCCAGGCCGTAGCCCACTTCGATGCGCAACTGACGCTCGTCCCTGGCCACGATCAACAGCGCGCCGTTGTCCTTGCCCTTCTGGCCGATGCCCCAGTGCCGGCCCAGTTGATAACCGAAGTCTTCAATGGGCAGGCCTTGCAGGTCGGGCACCGTGACGACCACTATCTGGTCGCCACGGGTTTGCTCCAGCGCCTGCAATTGCTGGTTCAGTTGCGTGCGCACCGCCGGGTCAATCATCTGCGCGTTGTCGACCACCCGCCCGGTCAGCGCCGGAAAGTCCGGGGCCGCCTGGGCAGTCAGGCTAAAGGCCAGCAGCAGCGCCGCCAGCCACCAAGCACGCCGGGTCATCAGAATTTCACTTGCGGCGCTTTATCGGCATCGGCACTGGTGGCCTCGAAGTTGGCGCGTACTGGCAAGTCGCTGTACATCACGCTGTGCCACAGGCGGCCAGGGAAGGTACGGATCTCGGTGTTGAAGGCCTGCACCGCGGCGATAAAGTCACGACGGGCCACGCTGATGCGGTTTTCGGTGCCTTCAAGCTGGGATTGCAGGGCCAGGAAGTTCTGGTTGGCCTTGAGGTCCGGATAGCGCTCGGACACCACCATCAGGCGGCTGAGGGCTCCGCTCAGGCCTTCCTGGGCCTGCTGGAACTGCTTGAGTTTTTCCGGGTTGTCGAGGGTGCTGGCATCGACCTGGATCGAGGTGGCCTTGGCCCGCGCTTCGATCACGGCGGTGAGGGTGTCCTGCTCATGGGCCGCATAGCCCTTGACCACTTCCACCAGGTTGGGGATCAGGTCGGCACGCCGCTGATACTGGTTCTGCACCTGGGCCCAGGCCGCCTTGACCTGTTCGTCCAGGGTCGGGATCTTGTTGATGCCGCAACCGCTCAGCACGCTGCTGATCAGTAGCAGGGCGGCGGCTTTCCAGCCCCATCGAATAGTCTGTGCTGCTTGCATGGTGTGTCTCCTGACCAACCTTATGGAATTTGACGACTGACCCTATACATCACGCGCTTGGGGCATAATCCGCCACTACTGGATTACAGCGAGCCAATCAGCTAAAAGATGCCCTTCTTTATGGATAGTTCATAAAGAGCTGAGAAGTGTGCGGTATTTATCCACACAACACCCGAACAACAATAGTCGCTCCCCACATTTTGGCCGAGCAGTGTTTTACCTGAACGCTGCGCAGTACGCCGAAAAAGGATATTCATGAAAAAGCTGTGTTTGCTGGGCCTTGTTGCCACTCTGGCCAGTCACTCCGTCGTTGCCGAGACCAAGCCCGCTGCGCTTAAAGACAAGGACGCGTTCGTCAGCGACCTGCTCCGGCAGATGACCCTGGATGAAAAGATCGGCCAGTTGCGCCTGATCAGCATCGGCCCGGAAATGCCCCGCGAGATGATCCGCAAGGAAATCGCCGCCGGGCGTATTGGTGGCACGTTCAACTCCATCACCCGCCCGGAAAACCGTCCGATGCAGGACGCGGCCATGCGCAGCCGCTTGAAGATCCCGATGTTCTTCGCCTATGACGTGATCCACGGCCACCGCACCATTTTCCCGATCAGCCTGGCCCTGGCCTCGAGCTGGGACATGGACGCCATCGGCCGCTCCGGGCGCATTGCCGCCAAGGAAGCCGCCGCCGACAGCCTCGACATCACCTTCGCGCCGATGGTCGATATTTCCCGCGACGCGCGCTGGGGTCGGACCTCCGAAGGCTTTGGCGAAGACACCTACCTGGTGTCGCGCATCAGCGAAGTGATGGTCAAGGCCTTCCAGGGCCCGAGCCCGGCCCAGGCCGACAGCATCATGGCCAGCGTCAAGCACTTCGCCCTGTACGGCGCAGTGGAAGGCGGTCGCGACTACAACGTGGTCGACATGAGCCCGGTCAAGATGTACCAGGACTACCTGCCGCCCTACCACGCCGCCATCAAGGCCGGCGCTGGCGGCGTGATGGTGGCGCTGAACTCGATCAACGGCGTGCCTGCTACCGCCAACACCTGGCTGATGAACGACCTGCTGCGCAAGGAGTGGGGCTTCAAGGGCCTGACGGTGAGCGACCACGGCGCGATCTTCGAGCTGATCAAGCACGGCGTGGCCAAGGACGGTCGCGAAGCGGCCAAGCTGGCGATCAAGGCCGGCATCGACATGAGCATGAACGACCAGCTTTACGGCAAGGAACTGCCAGGGCTGCTCAAGTCCGGCGAGATCGAGCAGAGCGATATCGACAACGCCGTACGTGAAGTGCTCGGTGCCAAGTACGACATGGGCCTGTTTGCCGACCCGTACCTGCGTATCGGCAAGGCCGAGGATGATCCGGCCGACACCTATGCCGAAAGCCGCCTGCACCGCAGCGAAGCGCGCGATATCGCGCGGCGCAGCCTGGTGTTGCTGAAAAACCAGAACGACACCCTGCCGCTGAAGAAATCCGCGACCATCGCCCTGGTCGGCCCGCTGGCCAAGGCCCCCATCGACATGATGGGCAGTTGGGCCGCCGCCGGTAAGCCCGCGCAATCGGTAACCCTGCTGGACGGCATGAACGCGGTGATCGGCGAAAAGGGCAAGCTGATCTACGCCCGTGGCGCCAACATCACCAGCGACAAGGCGGTGGTGGACTACCTGAACTTCCTCAACTTCGATGCCCCGGAAGTGGTGGATGACCCGCGCTCGGCCCAGGTGCTGATTGACGAAGCGGTCAAGGCCGCGAAAAACGCCGATGTGGTGGTAGCCGCCGTGGGTGAATCCCGTGGCATGTCCCACGAATCATCGAGCCGTACCGACCTGAACATTCCGCAAAGCCAGCGCGACCTGATCAAGGCCCTGAAAGCCACGGGCAAGCCGCTGGTGCTGGTGTTGATGAACGGCCGACCACTGTCGATCCTCGAAGAGCACCAGCAAGCCGACGCGATCCTGGAAACCTGGTTCGCCGGCACCGAAGGCGGCAACGCGATTGCCGACGTACTGTTTGGTGACTACAACCCGTCGGGCAAGCTGCCGATCACCTTCCCACGCTCCGTGGGGCAGATTCCGACCTACTACAACCACCTGACCATTGGCCGGCCGTTCACCCCGGGCAAACCGGGCAACTACACCTCGCAGTACTTCGACGACACCACGGGCCCCCTGTACCCGTTCGGTTATGGCCTGAGCTACACCAGTTTCAGCCTGTCGGACATGGCGCTGTCGTCCACCACCCTGAACAAGACCGGCAAGCTCGACGCCAGCGTCACCCTGAAAAACACCGGCAAGGTTGACGGTGAAACCGTGGTGCAGTTGTACATTCAGGACGTGGCTGGCTCGATGATCCGCCCGATCAAGGAGCTGAAGAACTTCCAGAAGATCCTGCTCAAGGCCGGCGAATCGAAGGTGGTGCACTTCAGCATTACCGAGGATGACTTGAAGTTCTACAACACCCAGCTCAAGTTCGCCGCCGAACCTGGCCAGTTCAATGTGCAGATCGGCCTGGACTCCCAGGATGTGCAGCAGCAGAGCTTTGAACTGCTCTGACTTGAAGCTGTAAACACGGTCAATGTAGGAGCTGGCTTGCCTGCGATGGCAGCACCTCGGTGTAACTGATAGACCGAGGTGCCTGCATCGCAGGCAAGCCAGCTCCTACAGTTGATTGCGGTGTGTTCCCTACCCTCTTCGATCCAGCAGATTGACCACCAACCGGTCGATCCACCCCCACACCCGCTGCTTCACCCGCCGCCACAATGGCCGGGCCTTCCACGCCTCAAGGCTGACCGCCTGGCTCTGGGCAAAATCGCGCTCGAAACTGCCCGCCACCGCCAGCGTCAACGCTGGGTCCAATGCTTCCAGATTGGCTTCCAGGTTGAAACGCAGGTTCCAGTGATCGAAATTGCACGAGCCAATGCTCACCCAGTCGTCCACCAGCACCATCTTCAGGTGCAGGAAACACGGCTGGTACTCAAAGATTTTCACCCCCGACTTGAGCAGGCGCGGGTAGTAGCGGTGCCCGGCGTAACGCACGGAGGGGTGGTCGGTGCGCGGCCCGGTCAGCAGCAGGCGCACGTCCACACCACGCCCTGCCGCACGGCGCAGGGCCCGACGCACGCCCCAAGTGGGCAAGAAGTACGGCGTGGCCAGCCAGATACGGTGCTGGCCGTTGTTCAAGGCGCGGATCAGCGATTGCAAAATGTCCCGGTGTTGCCCGGCGTCGGCATACGCCACTCGCCCCAGGCCCGGCCCGGTCGCTGGCACCTTGGGCAGGCGTGGCAAACCAAAATGCGTGGCCGGCTTCCAGGCCCGGCGGTGGTCGTTGACCCGCCATTGCCTGTCGAACAGGGCCTGCCAGTCCTGCACCAGCGGGCCGCTGATTTGCACCATCACTTCGTGCCATTCGCAGGTGTCCTGGCCAGGGGTCCAGAACTCGTCGGTGACCCCGGTACCGCCCACCACAGCAATCGTCTGGTCGACCAACAGCAGCTTGCGATGGTCGCGGTAGAGGTTGCGCATCCCGCGGCGCCAGCGTAGCGGATTGTAGAATCGCAGTTGCACCCCGGCCTCGATCAGGCGGCGCCGCAGGCTGAGGGTAAACGCCAGGCTGCCGTAGTCATCGAACAGGCAACGCACCTGCACCCCACGCTCGGCCGCCTGCACCAGGGCCTGGACCATCGCCTCGGCGCAGGCGCCCGCCTCCACCAGATACAGCTCAAGCTCCACCTGGTGCTCGGCACGGGCAATCGCCACGAGCATCTGCGGGAAAAAATTCGGGCCGTCGATCAGCAATTCATAGCGGTTGGCGCTGCGCCAGGGGAACACCGCGCCGCTCATGTCAGCGCGCCGTGAAAATCAGCACCGCACCTACCGGCACCGACAGGCTGATCGCGTCCAGGCCCGCAGCCTTGCGCAGAGTCTCGACACCGGTGAGCAAATCAAAATCCTTGGCGTGCAGCACCAGCGGCTCCAGGGTCACCACCTGAAAACGCCGGTCATCCAGGCGCGTGGCCAGCAGCTCGGCGTTGTAGGTCTGGGTCTTGCCGTGCAGGGTGACCGACAGCGGCAGGCGCAACTCCAGTTGCGCGCCGGTGGCCAGATCGTTGATCGGCTGCAGATTGATTTGCGCGTTGATCTGCGCATCAGGGTAGGTCTTGATCTGGAACAGGTCGTTGCGCATGCGCTCGTCACGCAGCGGGATGCCACTGTTGATCGACTCCAACTCGACTTCCAACTGCGCGGCACCTTTCTCATCGACCTTGCCATGCAGCACCAGGAAGCGCTGGACTTCGGAAACATCGGTGTTTTTGGTGGTGACGAACGACAGCCGTGAGGATTCGTTATCCAGGTACCAGGCGGCCTGTGCGGGCAGGGAGGCAGTGGCCAGCAGCAAGAGAGCCAGGGGTTTGAGGAGGGATGTGTTGAACATTAAACACTCGCGCGGAGAAAAACCTGCCTGAACATTAACTGGCCGGCTTGCTGCACGCAATGTAAGGGAGACAGCAATGTATATCCCCCTCAGCCCAACGCATGCTGCACCCCGCGCACAGTCGCCTCCAGGCTGGCCAGATGCAAACTCAACACCCGCTCCACCGGCGCCTGGTGCATCGGCCAGTGCAACGCCATGCTCCCCACCAACCGGCCATTGGCCCGCACCGGCAGGGCCACCGCGCGGATCAGGAACGGCAAGCGCACCGGGTACTCCCAGTACCCCTCGGTACGCTGGCCAAACCCCTGGTGCTGGGATTGCTCACAGGCGCGGTACTGGTCGTCGGCCGGCACATGTTCGCGGCTGGCCAGGCGCTCTACTTCATCAGAAGCCAACTCGGCCAGGCACGCCTTGCCCATGGCCGAGTGGAACAAACTGGCATGCTGGCCGACGATCTGGCAGTTGTTCGGGTACAGCTTGCGCAGCACCGTGGGGATCGCGCTCTCCATGACTTCCAGGCGTTCGCCGTCAAAGTTCGACAAATCCGCCACCAGCCCGGTGCGTTCGCTGAGTTCCAGCAGCCAGGGCGCCGCGCACTCCACCAGGCGGCGCTTGAACCGTTGCTGGGTATCGCCAAACAAACGCTGGGCACTGATGCGATAACGCCGGTCGCTCAGGCCGCGATAGATCCAGCCCTGCTCCTGCAAGGTCAGCAGCATGCGCGACACCGTGGCCTTGGGCAGGCGCGTCAGGTAATGCAGCTCCTCAAGCCCCAGGGCCTGGTGCTCACCGAGCAACTCGATGATGGCCAGTGCCCGCTCCACTGAGCGCACAGTACCTGTGTCGGCGTTGCTGCCCATGGCTGATCTCCCGGTTGCTGATGGATGATCGAATTTCACAGCAAGATACAGGCCGCTGCCAGCTCAGGCGTTCGCCCGCAAGCATTGCGGAGGGCGACGCTGCACCCAGCGTGTCAGTTGTTCATGGGCATACGCCAGTTGCAGCACGGCGCGATCCGCCTGGGCCGGGCCAATGATCTGCAAGCCCATGGGCAAGCCACGGTGGTTGAAGCCCACCGGCACACTCATGCTCGGCAGGCCGGCCAATGTGGGGCCGATCACCACCTCCATCCAGCGATGATAAGTGTCCATGGTTTGCCCCCCGACGACGCGTGGCCAGGGCTGTTGTGCATCGAAAGGGAACACTTGTGCGCTGGGCAGCAGCAGAAAATCGTAACGTTCGAACAACCTGGCCAAGGCGCGATACCAGTCGCTGCGCGCCAGCGACGCCTGATACACATCCGCCGCGTTCAGGCCCAGGCCGCCCTCGACTTCCCACTGCGCTTCAGGCTTGAGCAGCGCACGTTTATGGGGGGCGGCATAGGCCGCCCCCAGCGTGCCCTGCACCAGCCAATGGCGATGGACCAGCCAGGTTTGCCACAGGCGCGCCATGGAAAAGTCCGGCTGGCAGCTTTCTACCTCGCACCCCAGCGCGCCGAAATCGCCGAGGGCTGACTCACACAGGCCCAGCACGCCGTCGTCCATCGGCAGATAGCCGTTGTAGTCCCCCAGCCAACCCAGGCGTGCGCCGTTGAAATCACGGGCCAACGATGTGCCGAACACGCCGGGATCGTCTTTGAGCGACAACGGCACCCGCGGGTCATAACCGGCCTGGACGCTCAACAGCCGCGCCACGTCAGCCACACTGCGCCCCATCGGGCCTTCGGTGGCCAGTTGCTGGACAAACACCTCCGGCGCCGGGCCATGGGGTACGCGGCCCTGGGAAGGACGCAGGCCGAACACGTTGTTGAACGCCGCCGGGTTGCGCAGCGAACCCATCATGTCGCTGCCATCGGCCACCGGTAGCATGCGCAGCGCCAGGGCCACCGCCGCCCCGCCGCTGCTGCCGCCCGCGACCAAGGTCGGGTCATAGGCATTGCCGGTGGTGCCGAATACGCTGTTGTAGGTCTGCGAACCCAGGCCGAACTCCGGCACGTTGCTCTTGCCGATGATAATCGCGCCACTGGCACGCACCCGCGCCACGACGATCGCGTCTTCACTGGGAATCTGCTCGGCGAACAGGGGCGAGCCCAGGGTGGTGCGCAGGCCCTGGGTCGCCGCCAGATCCTTGATGGCCTGGGGCATGCCGTGCATCCAGCCACGGGAGCGGCCCTGGTCCAGCTCAAGGTCACAGGCACGGGCTTCGGCCAGCACATCGGCTTCGTCGCGCAACGACACCAGGGCATTGACCGAGGGGTTGAAGCGCGCGATCTGCGCCAGATAGGCCTGCATCACTTCGTGGCAGGACACCTGCCGTGCATGAATCGCCCGGGACAGCTCGAGCGCATCCAGTTCAACGATGTTCAAGGTTTCACCCCCTTGGCAAAGCGCGCCGGCGCTGCAGCCCTCGGCGCTTCATGCATGCAGTAAGTGCCCAGCAGCGTCAGGACGCAAGCGAACAGCACATAAAACGCCGGGGCCACCGGTGTGCCCAACTCTTTGCTCAACCAGGTGACGATCAGCGGGGCAAAACCGCCGAACACCATCACCGCTACGTTATAGGCCACCGACACACCGGTGGAACGCACCTCGATGGGAAACTGCTCGGCCAGGGCGGTCGGCGCCGGGCCGAAGAAGCCGCCGATGGCGGTGCACAGCATCACTTGCATCACCAACAAACGCTCGATGGACGGCGCCGCCGCGACCCACACATACAGCGGGTAAACCATCACAAAGAACGCCAGGGTAAAGCCCATCAACACCGGTCGCCGGCCCAGGCGATCCGAGAGCAGGCCGGACAAGGGAATGACCACGGTCATCAGCGCTACGGCAAACATCTGCACCATCAATACCTGGTCCAGGGGCAGGCCGAGGTTCTTGTGGGCGAAGGTCGGCATATTCACCAGCACCACGTAGAACGACACCGTCGCACCGCAGGCCAGGCCCATGCTCACCAGGATGCTGCGCCGATGCTCACGCAGCACTGTCATCAGGCTCGGCGCCGGGCCAGTGGCCTGTTTGCGCGCTTCAATAAACTCCTCGGGGTCTTCCATGTGCCGACGAATCCACAAGCCCACCGGGCCGATCAGCAAGCCGAATACAAACGGCAGGCGCCAGCCCCACAGGTCGAGGGTCTGCGGGGAAAAGAAGTGGGTGACCAATGCCACCATCGCCGCGCCGCCAAACACCGCCAGGCACTGCCCGACCAATTGCCAGGAGCCGTAAAGGCCTTTGCGATGAGCCGGTGCGCTTTCCACCAGGAACGCCGTGGCGCTGGCATATTCGCCGCCGGTGGCAAAGCCCTGGAGCATCCGCGCCACTACAATCAGCAGCGGCGCGCCCATGCCGATGGCGGCGTAGTTGGGCGCAAACACGATCAGTGCGATAGACACGGTCATCAAGCGGATAATCAACTGCATGGCGGCCTTGCGGCCTTTGCGGTCGGCGTACATGCCGAGCAGGATGCCGCCCACCGGGCGCATGAAAAAGCCCACGCCGAAGGTGGCCAGGGCCATCAGCAGCGATGCGTATTCATCGTCCGAGGGGAAGAACTGCCGGGCGATGATGCTGGCCAGAAAGCCATAGACGATGAAGTCGTACCACTCCAACGCGTTGCCGACCACCGCCGCTACCACTTGCCGGGTGCGGGACACACCTTTTATTGAAGTCTGCATGAGAACACTCCATTCAACCTGTTGAGGAAAGGTCCAGCGGCAGGAAAAAGGCAGGTGGTCAGGCCGGCTTGAGCCAGCTCTCGGCCAGGGCGCCCCAATAGGCAGCACCGGTCAGCAGGATCTCGTCGTTGAAGTCATAGGCAGGGTTGTGGACCATCGGCCGCGACACGCCGTTGCCGATAAACAGGTAGCTGCCGGGGCAGCGTTGGAGCATCCAGGCGAAGTCTTCACTGCCCATCAACTTGGGCGTATTGGCGTCGACCGCCGCTTCACCGAGCAAGGCAATGCCGACCTGGCGGGCGAACTCGGTTTCGTCGGCATGGTTGACCAGCACCGGGTAGGCCGGGCGGTGTTCGATCTGTGCGGTACAGCCAAAGCTGGCGGCCTGGGTCTGGATGATTGCCTTGACCCGCTCCAGCATCTGCTCGCGTACCGGCGCATTGAGGGCACGCAGGCTCAGGCGCAGGATGGCCTGCTGAGGAATCACGTTGGCGGCCTGCCCCGCTTGCAGGGCACCGACCGTGACTACCGCAGCTTCCTGGGCATTGATATTGCGCGCGACCACCGTCTGCAAGGCCATCACCGTACTGGCGGCGGCCACCAGCGGGTCCACGGTCAGGTGCGGCATGGAACCGTGGCCGCCGACGCCTTCGAGGGTCACGGTGAGCAGGTCCTGGGAAGCCATCATCGGCCCGGTCCGCAAGCCCAGGTGGCCGGCGGGCAGGCCGGGCATATTGTGCATGCCGAACAGCGCGTCGCAGGGGAAGCGCTCCAGTAAGCCATCGGCGAGCATCGCTTCGGCGCCGCCCTGGCCTTCTTCGGCCGGCTGGAAAATCAGGTTGAGGGTACCGTCGAACTGACGCGTCGCCGCCAGGTAGCGCGCGGCGCCCAGCAGCATGGCGGTGTGACCGTCGTGACCGCAGGCATGCATGCAGCCGGCGTGCTGGCTGCTGTAGGCGACGCCGGTGTTTTCGATAATCGGCAAGGCATCCATATCGGCCCGGATCCCCAGGGTGCGTGGGCTGCTGCCATTGCGCAGCACGCCGACCACGCCGGTGTGGCCGATGCCGGTATGGACCTCGAAGCCCCAGTCCTTCAGGGATTGGGCGACCAGGGCCGAGGTGCGGTTTTCTTCAAACCCCAGTTCAGGGTGGGCGTGGATGTCCTGGCGCACGGCGTGCAGGTCGCTGGCGACATCGCTCAGCCAATCCAGGATGTGCTGGTGTGGGCGCATGGTGACTCTCCTCGCAGGCGGGTGTTCCCGTTCTTTTTTGTGGCACCGCCACAGATAACCGCGATGGGCGTGCGAGGACAATCAAAGGTGGTTCCACCCTGTGGAACCTCAGGGCAGCAGGCGGCAACCCTGGCGTTCGCCCAGCCATTGGGCACTGTGGCTGCGGCCCAGGCCGCTGGCGGTGACCAGGCGCGTTTGCGGATGATCGGCAAAGGCGCTGGTGGGAACGTATTGCTTCACATACCCCAGGCAATAGTCAGCAGGATTGCCCGCCACATACCGACACGAGCAATACTCCTTGGCCGTATACGCCGCGATGATGTCGGGGAAGGCTTGCAGGTTGACGCGCTCGTGCCAGATCCACCCCAGCAAGGCGAGCAACAGCAGGAGAAACAGGCTGATAAACGGGCGACGACGGATCATGGTTGCACCGCCGCGAGCACGCGTTTGAGCAGTTCGTTGTGGCGATAGCTGCCGTCGCGGTCATCGCCGTAGCGCACGATCACCAGCTGTGCCTCGGGCAACACATACAACGCCTGGCCCCAGTGCCCCAGGGCCGCGAAGGCATCGTCGGGCGCATCCGGCCAGGGCCGGGCAGCGCCCTGCACGTGGCGGTTGAGCCACCAGTGGCCGCCGGGTACCGCCTCGTCCTGGCCCGCGATGTACTGCGCCAGGGGTTGGCGATTGAAATCGACCCAGGCCTTGGGCAGCAATTGCCGCTCACCCCAACGCCCGTCCCGCGCCATCAACAAGCCAATCCGTGCCAGATCGCGGGCAGTCATATAGGCATAGGATGAGGCGACAAAGGTTTCATTGGCGTCGCTTTCCCAGCTGGCACTGCGAATGCCCAAGGGCGTGAACAGCGCGGTCCACGGGTAATCGACATAAGCCTTATGGCCAAGCATGCCCTTGAGGGCAGCAGACAATAGATTGCTGTCACCGCTGGAGTAGCGGAATGCCTGGCCAGGTGCGGCGAAGGGGCTGGTATCAGCGGCAAACTCCGCCATATCAGCGCGGCCACGGGTGTAGAGCATGGCCACCACCGAGGATTTCAGCGGCGCGTATTCGTAGTCTTCCTGCCAGTCCATGCCCGAGGCCCAATTGAGCAGGTGCCCCAGGGTAATGGTCGGGTGCTGCTTCATCGGTGGATAAAAGCGTGCAGCCGGGTCGCTCAGTTTGAAGCGGTTTTCGCCGTACGCCACGCCCAGGACGGTGGCCATCAGGCTTTTGCTGATGGACCAGGTCAGGTGCGGCGTGGTGGCGGTGGTCGGTGCTGCATAGCGCTCATAAATGACTGCGCCATCGCGGATCACCAGCAATGCGTCGGTGCGGATGCCTTCGCGGGTGATGTCATTGCGCGCCGGGAACGCATAGTCCTCCAGCGCCTTGACGGCGGGACCGGCCAACTGCGGGCCCTGGGACCAATCCTTCGTTGGCCAGGTCTGGGCATGGGCGGTAGCGGTGAACAGCAGCAAGGCGACGGACAGCAGGCCTTTGACCATGGACAAGCACTCGGGGGCATTCAAGCCCGCGAGCCTAATGCAGATAAATGACGGTTTGGCGACAGCGACAGGCCTGGGAACCACCACATAGCGCCTGTGGGAACGGGCTTGCCCGCGATGGCCATAGGTATCTACACAACTCTTTCGTGGTTCTTGGGGTGGTGTACATATCCGTTTTTGCGGTTACGGCGGCTATTGGTTCCGCCCTTACGGCGGCTCACTTTGGAGAAGCGCCAAAGTAAGCAAAACGCTCTTGCCCCACCCCTCGGTGCCTCGCCTAGGCTCGGCATGCCCGCAGTCAGGCATTGCTCCGTGGGCCCGCCGCGATCGGCCATCCATGGCCGTGTCGCGGCTACCCCGGCATCCATGCCGGGGTGCCCACTGCGCAATA
>NZ_JAEKDC010000063.1:0-512 GCF_016405645.1 Pseudomonas sp. MF5691 | reverse complement strand
GCCTACATGATGCAAGACAGCGGCCTGGCCCTGCTGCTGACCCAGGCACCGTTGCTGGCGCGCTTGCCGATCCCGGCCGGGGTCAGTGCCCTGGCCCTGGACCAACCGGATGCGTGGCTCGATGGCTACAGCTGCGAAAACCCGCTGCCGCGCACCACGGCCGAACACCTGGCCTACGTGATCTACACCTCCGGCTCCACCGGCAAGCCCAAAGGCGTGATGGTGCGCCATGGCGCCCTGACCAACTTTGTGTGCAGCATGGCCCGCCAGCCGGGCCTGGATGCCAATGACCGGCTGCTGTCGCTGACCACCTTTTCGTTCGATATTTTCGGCCTGGAAATCTATGGGCCACTGTTGGCTGGCGCAACCCTGGTGCTGACCGGGCAGGACATCAACCTCGACCCGCAAGCCTTGCTTGCCCTGGTCAAACAGCAGCGCATCAGCGTGTTGCAGGCCACGCCCTCGACCTGGCGCATGCTGCTCGATCACCCGCAGGCCGATGAGCTCAAGGG
>NZ_JAEKDC010000062.1:0-539 GCF_016405645.1 Pseudomonas sp. MF5691 | reverse complement strand
TGGGCGCTGGCGCTCAAGGTGGCGATAAAACTCTTGGTCGCGGCCACGCTACGCTCGGGGCCGGCGCACAGCGGCACATGGAATTCGCAGGCGGCTTCCAGGGGCGAGTCTTCAGCGTTGACCATCGACACACTCAAGGCCCCGCGCTTGCGCAGCAGGCGCAGGCTGTTGACCAGGTCCGGGCTCTGCCCCGACTGAGAGAAGCCGAAGGCCGCCTGGCCGCTGACTTTCAGCGGCGCCTGCGCCAGGGTCACCACCGACATCGGCAGCGACGCCACGGGAACGCCCACATGCTGCATGGTCAGGTAGGCGAAGTAACTGGCGGCGTGGTCCGAACTGCCACGGGCGACGGTCATCGCCACTTGCGGCGGCTGGCGGCGCAGGCGGCCGGCGACCTCGGCCAGCAGCGGGTCGAGGCATTGCAGTTGGGCCGCGACGGCCTCACAGGAGGACAGGGCCTCTTCAAGCATTTTTGAAGTCAATGGTTTCTCCTTCGACCATTACGTCGGTGAGGTGCAGGGAGCGGTCCAGGCGCACGC
>NZ_JAEKDC010000061.1:0-546 GCF_016405645.1 Pseudomonas sp. MF5691 | reverse complement strand
GGTGTTCGGCGCGGCTGAGGGTCAGGTCGCGTTCGGCGATATCGTCGGGCGCGGCCAGCAGCACCCGAGCCCCGCGCTGGCGCATTTCCGTGGCCAGGCTCAGCAGGCCCGGCTGTTCGGCGCCGCGTGGGGCTAACACCAGCAACGGGTAGTTATCGTCGATCAAGGCCATCGGCCCGTGGCGCACTTCGGCGCTGCTGAAGGCTTCGGCCTGGATCGCCGAGGTTTCCTTGAGCTTGAGCGCGGCTTCCTGGGCGATGGCAAACCCGGCGCCACGGCCGATAACCATCAGGCGCTGGCAGTCGCGCAGGGCGTCGATGGCCAGGCTCCAATCCTGGGTCGCCGCTTCGCGCAGGCCGGCAGGCAGGGCGTGGCATGCTTCGAGCAGGCCGTCTTCCTGGTTCCAGTGCCCGACCAGCTGGGCGCTGGCGCTCAAGGTGGCGATAAAACTCTTGGTCGCGGCCACGCTACGCTCGGGGCCGGCGCACAGCGGCACATGGAATTCGCAGGCGGCTTCCAGGGGCGAGTCTTCAGCGTTGACCATCG
>NZ_JAEKDC010000060.1:0-546 GCF_016405645.1 Pseudomonas sp. MF5691 | reverse complement strand
GGTGTTCGGCGCGGCTGAGGGTCAGGTCGCGTTCGGCGATATCGTCGGGCGCGGCCAGCAGCACCCGAGCCCCGCGCTGGCGCATTTCCGTGGCCAGGCTCAGCAGGCCCGGCTGTTCGGCGCCGCGCGGGGCGAACACCAGCAACGGGTAGTTATCGTCGATCAAGGCCATCGGCCCGTGGCGCACTTCGGCGCTGCTGAAGGCTTCGGCCTGGATCGCCGAGGTTTCCTTGAGCTTGAGCGCGGCTTCCTGAGCGATGGCAAACCCGGCGCCACGGCCGATGACCATCAGGCGCTGGCAGTCGCGCAGGGCGTCGATGGCCAGGCTCCAATCCTGGGTCGCCGCTTCGCGCAGGCCGGCAGGCAGGGCGTGGCAAGCTTCGAGCAGGCCGTCTTCCTGGTTCCAGTGCCCGACCAGTTGGGCGCTGGCGCTCAAGGTGGCGATAAAACTCTTGGTCGCGGCCACGCTACGCTCGGGGCCGGCGCACAGCGGCACATGGAATTCGCAGGCGGCTTCCAGGGGCGAGTCTTCAGCGTTGACCATCG
>NZ_JAEKDC010000006.1:0-312238 GCF_016405645.1 Pseudomonas sp. MF5691 | reverse complement strand
GCGATAGCGGTGGTCCGGTCACTGTTTTCGGTGGCCGACACACGGGCGTTGGGTCGGGCTGTCAGGCTCCCACATTTGATTGATGGTGTGGCCCAGACTTCTGCCCCGCCGAACATCCCTGTGGGAGCGGGCTTGCCCGCGATAGCGGTGGTCCGGTCACTGTTTTCGGTGGCCGACACACGGGCGTTGGGTCGGGCTGTCAGGCTCCCACATTTGATTGATGGTGTGGCCCAGACTTCTGCCCCGCCGAACATCCCTGTGGGAGTGGGCTTGCCCGCGATAGCGGTGGTCCAGTCACTGTTTTCGGTGGCCGACACACGGACATTGGATCGGGCTGTCAGGCTCCCACATTTGATTGATGGTGTGGCCCAGACTTCTGCCCCGCCGAACATCCCTGTGGGAGCGGGCTTGCCCGCGATAGCGGTGGTCCGGTCACTGTTTTCGGTGGCTGACACACGGGCATTGGGTCGGGCTGTCAGGCTTTCCATACGCTGGAATTGACCAGGTTTTTCGGCCGCTCGCCCGCCAACGCCGCCAGCAGATTATCCACCGCACACCGCGCCATCGCTTCACGGGTCTCGTGGGTGGCCGAGCCGATATGCGGTGTCGCCACCACGTTGTTCAAACGCAGCAACGGCGAGTCGTGGTTCAACGGCTCACGCTCAAACACATCCAGCCCCGCCGCGCGGATCGTGCGCTGTTGCAGGGCTTCGATCAGTGCCGCCTCATCCACTACCTTGCCCCGGGAGATATTGATGAAAATCGTCTCCGGGCCCATCTGGGCGAATTCCTTGGCGCCAATCAACCCCTGAGTCTGTGCAGTCAACGGCAACGTCAGGCAAACAAAGTCAGCGTGTTGCAGCAACTCCGGCAAGCTGCAGTACCGCGCGCCGAAACGCTGCTCCACCAAAGGTTTGGGCGAATGGCTGTGGTAAATCACCGGCATGCCAAAGCCAAAGTGCCCACGCTGGGCCAGGGCTTCACCAATGCGCCCCATGCCAATGATGCCCAGGGTCTTGCCGTGCACATCGCTGCCAAAGTGCAGGGGGCCGATGTTCTGGTTCCAGTTGCCGGCGCGCACCATATTGGCCAGCTCCACCACGCGTCGGGCGGTGGCGAGGATCAGTGCAAAGCCGGTATCGGCCGTGGTTTCGGTGAGTACATCCGGGGTGTTGCTGAGCAAAATGCCGCGTTGGGTCAGGTAGTCGATGTCGTAGTTATCGACGCCCACCGAAACACTGGCCACGGCTTCCAGGCGCGGCGCCAGGTCCAGCAGTTGCGCATCCAGGCGCAAGCTGGCCCCCAGCAGGCCGTGGGCACTGGGCAGTGCCTCACGCAGTTGCGCCAGGCCCGCGGGGTCGAGGGATTCGATCAAGGTCACCTGGGCCGCTTCATGCAAACGGGCCATCAACGGTGCGGACAGTTTCTTGTACAGCACGACATGCTTTTTCATCAGGTTCTTACCTTCAAATCCAGGGAGTGCAACGGTGCTGCCGGGGACGGCTCCCGGGCACCGGTCTTGAGGAAAATCGTCAGCACCACCGACAGCAGCAACGCGCCGCTCATCAGCAGGTACGACGCACCGGGCGAGCCGGTGCTGCTATTGAGATAGCCCACCAGGTAGGAGCCGCCAAACGAACCCAGGGCGCCCATGCTGTTGATCAAGGCCATGGCGCCGCCGGCGACGTTGGCCGGGAGGATTTCCGGGACGATGGCAAAAAACGGCCCGTAGGGCGCATACATGCAGGCGCCGGCGATCACCAGCAGGGTGTAGGACCACCAGAAATGCTCGGCCCCCAACAAGTAGGAACCATAAAACGCCACGGAGGCGATCAGCAGCGGTGGCCATACAAAGCGCTTACGCTTTTGCAGCTTGTCCGAGCCCCAGGACACCACGAGCATACCGATCACCGCCGCCAGGTAGGGCAGCGCCGACAACCAGCCGGCTTCGACCATGTCCATTTTCAGGCCGGCCTTGAGGATCGACGGTAGCCACAGCACAAAGCCGTAGACGCCGATGCTCCAGCAAAAGAATTGCAGCGCGAGGATGATCACCTTGGGCGAACGGAAGGCTTCGGCATAGTTCTTCACAGCCTTGAGCCCGACCTGTTCGGCGGCCAGGGCGGTTTCCAGGTCGTGTTTCTCGCCAGCGCTCAGCCACTTGGCATCGGCTGGGCGCTCATCGGCCAGGCGCCACCAGATAAAGGCCCAGAACACCGCCGGCAGGCCTTCGATGATAAACATCCAGCGCCAGCTGTAATGCTGTACCAGGTAGCCGGATACCACCGACATCCACAGCATGGTCACCGGGTTGCCGAGGATCAGGAAGGTGTTGGCCCGCGAGCGTTCGGCACGGGTAAACCAGTGGCACAGGTACACCAGCATCGCCGGCATCACGGCGGCCTCGACCACCCCGAGCATAAAGCGGATGGCGATCAACATATAGGCGTTGGACACCACGCCGGTGAGGGTCGCCAGCCCGCCCCAGAGGATCAGGCTGACGAAAATCAGTTTCTTCACGCTACGCCGCTGGGCATAGATCGCCCCCGGTACCTGGAAGAAAAAGTAGCCGAGGAAGAACAGCGCGCCGAGCAGCGAAGACATGCCCGGGGTGATCATCAGGTCTTCGGCCATCCCGGAGGCGGCGGCGAAGCCGTAGTTGGCACGGTCCAGGTACGCCAGGCTGTAGGTGATAAACACGATGGGCATGATGTACCACCAACGGCGGGTGGCGAGTTTCAGGTTGTTCATGGGGTTGCTCCTGAGCTTGTTGTAGTTGTGGCAACAGGTAACGGTTGTCGGTCCAGATCAGCCGGCTTTTTGCCAGGCGGGCAGGTCGGCGCGCAGGGGCAGGCCTTCCATATCGCCGCGACTCTGTACTGCGCGGCTGCCGATCCAGTTGGCGCGCTGTACCGCCTGGGCCAGGCTGAGGTTTTCCAGGAGGGCGCTGATCAGGCCCACCGCAAAGCCGTCGCCGGCCCCCACCGTATCCACCACCTTGGCCACCGGCACGGCGGCGACAAAGCCCTGGTCCAGTTGGCTGCGGTAGTAGGCACCGTGGGGGCCGAGCTTGATGGCTACGGCTTCCACGCCCAGGTCGAGGTAGAAGGCGGCAATATCCCCGGGATCTTCGAAACCGGTCAGCAGCCGACCTTCACTCAGGCCCGGCAATACCCAATGCGCCAGGCCGGCCAGGGCGTTGACTTCGCGGATCATTTTTTGCTCGCTGGGCCATAGCGAAGGGCGCAGGTTCGGGTCAAAGGACACACTGCGGCCGGCCGCGCGCATCTGACTCATCAACTCGCGCGACAGTTCGGCGGTGGCGTCCGACAGCGCCGGCGGAATCCCGGTGGCGTGCAGATGGCGCGCCGTTAGCAATTCTGGAGTGATTGCGGCGCTGGACAAGTGACTGGCCGCCGAGCTACGCCGGAAATACTCGACCTGGGGATCGTCGCCGCTCTCTTCCCGGGACTTGAGCTGAAAGCCGGTGGGGTGCGCGGGATCCACCGCCACATGCCGGCAATTCAGGCCTTCACGCTCCAGGGCCGCGACCACAAACCGCCCCAATGAGTCATGACCGACCCGGCTCAGCCAGGCGACGTTGAAGCCCAGGCGTGACAACCCGATCGCCACGTTACTGTCGGCCCCGGCGATGCGCTTTTCGAAGTGGCCGACCTGGGCCAGGTCGCCGGTTTGTTCGGCGACAAACATCGCCATGGTTTCGCCGAACGAGAGGATATCGATCTCAGACATGGGCATTCTCCACACGCGGTTGGCCAAGGTGGGCGAGGGCGGCGACCTGCTCGGCGGTGACCGCCACCAAGTCGTCGCCTTGCAGCGGGAATTCCACCGCGCGGCTGATACCTTGGGGCATCAGCTGCAGCAATTGTTCCCATAGATGCAGGTCGGCGCTGCCGGGAGGCAGAGCTACCAACTTGCCGTCGGCGCGGCGGGCCACGGCCTTGCAATGCAGGTAATCCACATGCCGGCCCAGCAAGCGTGCGGCGGTACGTGCGGACTGGTCTTGCCAGTGCCAGTTGCCGATATCGAAGGTCATTTTCACCGGCACCGCCAGGCGCTCGGCTTCATCGAAGAAGCGTTGCATCGGCTCGATGCGCCCGCCGTGCAGGGTCTGGTCGTTCTCCACCAGCAAGCGCACCGGGTGGCGGTTGAGCAGGGCGCTGAGGCTGTGCAGGTCGTTGGTGTCGGTGAAGTGACCCAGCGAAACCTTCAACCAGCGCGCACCGAACGCCTGGGCCCGGTCGAGGGTGGCGGCCAGCTCCGAATTGGCTTGGGCACGCCCGGCGACCCACAGCTCCAGGGGCGACGAAAACACACACTCCAGATCTTGCGCAGCGGCGGCCTGGGCCAGTTCGCCGGGTTGTTCGCTGGTCAGCAGTTCTTCACGCCATTCAATACGCCTGGCCCCGGCAGCGGCCAGCAGCTCGACGAAACTCAACTGGCCGCGCTGGCGAACCAGGTCGGCGCCGTAGCTGGAAAGGCTGATGGAAACGGGATATTTATGCATTTTTATTGATCTCTGAAACCGGTTTCATTTGTAGATAAAAAAATGCCCGTGCAGGCGGTTATGCCTACACGGGTTGGGTTGAGCCTCGCACGATCAGTTGCGGGGAAAAATCCAGGGAACGGGTCGCCGAGGTATCGCCGCGCAACCGCTTGAGCAAGCACTCAAAAGCGCTGGCGCCAATGGCTTCGGTCGGCTGGGCCAGGGCGGTGATGCCGCTGCCTACCAGTGGGTACCACTCCAGGTCATCCAGAGCGATCAAGCCAACGTCCTCGAACAATCGGCAACCCAACTCGCGCAGGGCTTTGCTACAGGCCAGCGC
This sequence comes from Pseudomonas sp. MF5691, assembly GCF_016405645.1. NCBI lineage: Bacteria > Pseudomonadati > Pseudomonadota > Gammaproteobacteria > Pseudomonadales > Pseudomonadaceae > Pseudomonas > Pseudomonas sp. MF5691. The sequence goes on along the minus strand of NZ_JAEKDC010000006.1, from coordinate 307,391 downwards.
GGCAATGCCGTTGGCACAGAACAAGGCTTTAGGCCCGGCTTGGCCTGCGCCCAGAAACGTCTGCAAACGCTGGGGCAGGTCAAGGTCTATCTCCAGTACAGCGCCGTGCATTTTTTTGCGACGGCTGATCTGGGCCTGGAAACTGTCCATGCGCTCAATCCGCGAGCTGGTGCCATCGGCGGCCTCGCTGATCAGCAAAATATCCCGATAGCCCTGTTGCTCCAGGTGATCCAGGGCCATGCCCACGGCCAGTGGGTTATCCAGGCCCACCAGGTCGCTGTGCAGCGCCTCGACCTTACGGTCCACCAGCACCAGGGGCATTTCCCGTTGCAGCTCGAGTAACTGGTCGCGGTGATGGCCCAGGGTATTCACGATCAGGCCTTCGATGTTATAGGCGCGCAACGCCGCCAGGTGCTGGCGCTCCTGCTCGTCATCGCGGTCGGTGTTGCACACCACCAGGCTGTAGCCGTGCTGTCGGCAGGCGGTTTCCACGCCATGCATCACGGCAATCGAATAGGGGTTGCGGATATCCGCTACCAGCATGCCGATCAGGCGCGTGCGTCCACGTTTCAGGCCACGGGCCATCTGGTTGGGGCGGTAGCCCAGGTCATCAATAGCCTGTTCGATACGTTGGGCGATGGCGTCGGACAGCAGGGCGCGGTCGTCGCCGATAAAGCGCGACACGCTGGCCTTGGATACGCCGGCGCGCTGGGCTACATCAAGCATGGTCACGCGGCTGCGCTGGGCGGCGGAGAATGAAGTCACGGCGGGGCCTTTCTTATTAGTGTGAGGTGGCAGTGCGCTGGGCATTGAAACCGGTTTCAGAAAACACCAGTCAGCCACTCTCGTCAAGAAAATATTTGTTGGGATCGGTATGAAGTCAGGCCGCTCAAACCGACGAGCGGCGAGCGCACCTGTTAGTTCTGACAGTATCCGCAGTACCACAGGAGGTGTTCAATTGCCCCAACAGAGCCGCAAGCGCCGTGATCAGGTGATGCATAGGCGTGTAGAGGGAGGTTTGGATGAGCACCCACAATGCTGGCCAATCGAGCGCGAATGGCCCCCAAGGCCCAGGAGGCAGCCTGGCGATTGACGCGCCCATCGTCGTCGACGCGCTGCCTGATGGGTTGGTGCCGGTGCAATTTTACTTCTCTGATCTACAGCTTTTGATTCCCACTCCCTGGGCGTTTCTACCGGGTCCGGGCAGAGACCAATATGTGGTGTTCGAGTGGAGCGTCCGCGGTGCCCGCCCGGTCGACACGCCACCGGTGTTGCTGCCTAACCCGATGACGGCCGCCGACTTTCCCTACCCGATGCAGATACCCCAGGCATTTTTGCTGAACAGTGCAATTATTGATCTGACGTTTCGCATCCATAACGGCACGCCGAACAGCCCCAGCGTCGATAGCTCTGAGGTTGTGACGATCAGGATCGACCGCGATGCGCCCGGTGGCGGTGCGTTGCTGCCACCGGCCATTTTCCCTATTGATCCGATTACCGAGGCCTACCTGGTCGCCAACCCCCTGGTGCCCATGGAAATCCCGCAGGGATATTTGGGGCGTGAGGTCGGTGATCAGGTGCCGATGTATTTTTCAGACATGAATATCTTGCCAACCGGCGCGCCGACCCTGGTTTCTGCACCGTTGGCCAGCGCCACCGGCCGCATATTCGTGGACGTGCCCAGCGAGGTGTTTCGTCGTTTTCCGGGGGCGCTCTGGATCTTCTGCTTCTATCGCCTGCAAGACCGTGCCGGCAACATCAATCCGATGTTTTCACTGGTGGCGCAAGTCAGGCTGCAAACCGACCTTCCGCCCTCCAACTACCCTCGGCCCCGTTTCCCGCAATCGGAGTTGCATCCTAACGGCTACTTGACCTGCAGCACCCAGCCTCCGATCTGGTTCGGTGTCGAGGTGTTCATAGCCCCTCACGCGGACATCCGTTCTGGTGATCTGATTACGCTGCGGTTCCAGGGGTACGGGCTGTACCCGGATGTCAATCCAGACCCCAATATCGTGGAAACCCTCACGCATTACTGGGATGAGGTCAGCGATGCGTCCGGCTATGCCTTCTGGATACTCGATGTCGAGCGCTTGATTCGGCCCCTGAAAAAAAACGCCGGAGGAGAAGCTCATTACACGGTGTCCAGGGGAGGCGTGATCATTGGCCGGTCTGCTTCTAGGTATGTGCCGTTCGATCGGGTAGTGAATACCTCGCCCCCCCCGCCAAACCCCATCTACTGCTGGATTGACGGCAATGGCCCAGAACCCTGATTGCGAGTGCTTTGCGTCATGAGTGTTGGAACACCGCGTACGTTTCACTGAACTTCTGACGGGTAAATCCAAAGTTGGTTTGTTTGGCCGCATGTCATACGGCTGGGAAGAGTGTTGCTGCGATTTCAGTCACCTGGCAGTCACTCAAGCAGCGGGGCGATGGCCGTCCGGCCACTTCATGAGTGTTTGTGCGATGCCTACATTAAGTACTAAGGAGAGACTGATATGAGCAGCACCCCTGACGTCACCATTACATCCGAACCTTTGGTTATTGATGCGCCCACGATTGCCGAGGCACTGGATAATGCAACGGGTCTTATTCCAGCGTCCGTTGCTCGTGCGGGTATCACCGTGGAGTGTCGAACCGGGCGGATCTCGGTACCGACCGACTGGCTGGGTATTCAAATTCGCACAACCACCGATCCGGTGCCCACTTGGCGGCCCTTTCTGGAACCATTCCAGATCAACTTGGACCCCGTGCCTGCAATCATCGATAGATACATTCCGGCGCCGTCTCCCGAGTTTGAGTTCCCGCATGGCTTTTATGAGATCAAAGTCGTGCAATACCGCAATTCCAATGGCGCACCAGGTGCTGCGCGGGACGAGTCCAACCCTGCCGCGTTTCGCGTCGATCTGATTGCGCCCTACGCTGTAGCGTCGTCACGTGAACAACCCACCGTTCCGATGCTGGCTAATGCGCCAGCGGGGACCATTATCGACAATGCGTTCCTGATAAATCATGGCGGCGTGGAGATTGTTATCCCCCGCAACACCTTCAGTCCCCAGCCTGGGCGATTCGAAGCGGGGGACATAGCTAACGTTTACTTCAGCCCGGTAATGGACCCACGACCAGAGTATCTGGTGAGCGGCCCAGGTGTGCCTCTGCTACCACCACCCGACAACAGCACCTTCTTCCTGCCCGCCAGCCAGATCATCTTGAGTGGGCTTTATTATTTTTTCTACACCATGGTTGACCGGGCAGGGAATATCAGTCGCCCATCGTTCAATGAGTTTCGCACGGTCTCGTTACTGACCGACCCCGTACTATTGGAGCCATTCCTACCGCTTGCACCGTCCCCACGTGACGGTAGCACTGATGATTTGCTCAGCATTGCGGACTTTGTGCTGGGCATTAATCTCCATATCGAACAGTATCTTAATTTCGCTACAGGACTGGACAAGTTCGAGACGCAATGGGAAAGCCAGCCCTTTGGCCCGCAAACCACTGAACTCACGGGCTTCCCGGTAGTTTTCAGTAATATGAATGATGCGATCAAGGCCGCCTATACCGCGACGCTAGGTCCTCAGGCGGTAAGCGTGCGTTACCGGACTGATCGCAACGGTGTGTTCTTCCTCTCACCCGCTAAAAACGTCCGGCTCGACTTGTCGGTAGAGGGGCCTGTACTGCCGGGCACACTGGAACCAGGCGATATGAACCCTGGGCTGAACCCGGCACAAGTGTTTGGCGAGGACTCACAGGAGTTGAATACCCTGCGCATTGGCGATGCGGACCGACCTGTGACTATTGTGATTCGACTCTGGACCATTGCGGCACTGCCTCACCCAGGCAATCAGTTTTACTTGTATTGGGGCGCCTCCAAAGAGCGTGTCGGGCCTTTCCCTTTAAGCACTACGGTTCCTGGCGAGGACGCGAGGTTTATCATTCCCTGGGCGGTGGTTGCCCGCCACGGGAACAATCTGCAGCCTGTCAGCTATTCTGTCATTGGCCCCGGCACTATCAATGAGAACCCGTCGCCCCTTACCACGGTCAATGTGATCGATGCCGTGACGGTGGAACTGGCGCCGGCAAGGTATGAGAATCTCATAGCTGGCGAATGGACCTGTCAGTCGCTGGTACAACGGATGCCTGGCTCGCCGCCGGTCCTGGCTGCCATGCTTTTCATTCCGGGCGATGTCAGGCTGGTAGTGGGCAATACTGTGGAGGTTACGGTCACTATCACCAACCAGTACCCACAGCTCCCACCGGGCCCCTTTGTAGAGCCTATTACAACTGCGCCCTTGACCGCTGCCGATGTGGCCAACGGTTTTTATGTCGATATCATTTACCGTCCATTCCTGGCTCAAGCGCCGTTCGGCCCTTGCGAGGTCACCTACACCACGAACGTGGCGGGTGGAGGCATCGGTCGCGGGCGGTTGGCCGAAGTATTCACGATATTCTCCAACCCTGACTCTTTCTGTGATGGCATATCTGCTTAACCTACGAATCAACGCCTCCACGTCTACAAACTGCTGAAAGCACAAAAGGGAAGCATGGCTTCCCTTTTGTGCATCTGGTAGCAATGGACTACGGCTTGTGGACGGATCAGTTTGCCAGTTGTGCAGTTTTCCATGCCACTGCGGTGCCTATACCTAAGCTTTGCTCGGATTAGTCCTACAGTCATCAGTACGTTCACTACGTAACCTCTGCGCCTTACAGGTGAGGCTTCATTCCGCGGGAACGAGCCAAGCCGTTTTTACAGGCGCTACCCAGAGAGTGAACCCCCGATGTCATTACCTACCAGATTCGAGCTCAAGCCCTTGAGCAAGATGATGCATGTTCCAGCCATTAGCGTGCTTCTGCTTGCAGCGATGCACACCAGCGTCCAAGCGGATCAACTGATCGGTGAGTCAAGGACCATTGGCCCCCATGAGATGAAAAATGATTGGCAGTTGGATCATAAGTCCGAGCTGACCGTCAACGGTGCTCGCGCCGGAAATATCCTGGCCAACGACTCGACGTTGAATGTCAATACTGGCAGCCGGATCGAAGATATCCGTGCGACGCAGGGCTCCACCGTCAACGTTGACGGCGCCACTGTTGAATCCAACCACTCGATATGGGGGGCGGTGCGCCTGGATGACAGTGCGGCCATCATTCGCAACAGTGCCATCATCAGCCACACAACTTTCGGTTTGCAGGCGTACCAGAGTTTCAATTCCGACAAGGGCGGCATTGCCCAGGTGTTCAACAGCATCATCCGGGGGGAAAAGAGCGGGGCAATAGCCACGGGCAATGCTGAGTTGCACTTCAATCAGAACACTGTGGTCGAAGGCACCGGCGCCGATAGTGATGGCGTGTGGCTCGACGGTGCAACCGCGACTGCCAGCCAAAGCAGCATCATCGGCGGCAAGAATGGCGTGTTGTTTACCAACGAAGCTGGCAGCAGCGATGCCGGCAAACTGGTGCTGGATAACTCCAGCGTCGAAGGGCGCAACGGCTCGGCCATTGTCGTGGAAGGTCACCCTGGCGAGGAGATGGAAGTTGAAATCGACGTGCGCAACGGCTCAACCCTGACTGGTGGCAATGGCGTGCTGCTGGAAGTCAACGGCGGTGCCCAGGCGAGCATGAATGTCGATAGCAGCCGGTTGAAAGGCGACGTCATTGTCGAAGATGGCAGCACGGCACATTTGAACCTGGAAAACAGCTCCGGGCTCAAAGGCCAGTTGCAGAATGTCACCAGCTTGAACGTAGGCAATGGGTCGTACTGGGAGTTGACCGCCGACAGCCAGGTGGGTGCCTTGAACCTGGTGGACGGTACGGTGATATTCGGCCACACCGATGCGTTTTATCAGTTGGACCTGGACAGTCTCGACGGCAACGGCACCTTCGTCATGGGTACCGATTTTGCCAACGGCATCACGGACTTCCTGAACATCAGCGGCGAAGCCAACGGCAGTCACAGCCTGTTGCTCGCAGCCAGCGGTACAGAGCCGGTCAACCCCGAAGCGATTCGTATCGTGCATACCGGCGGGGGTGACGCGCAGTTCTCACTGGCGGGCGATGTCGTCGACGTGGGTGCCTATTCCTATGGTCTGAAAAAGGATGGCACCGATTGGTTCCTCGACCCGAACAACCGCGTGATCAGCCCGGCTACTCGCTCGGTCATGGCGTTGTTCAATACCGCCCCCACGGTCTGGTACGGCGAGGCGACTTCCCTGCGTACGCGCATGGGCGAGCTGCGTTTCGAGCCTGGTCAGGCGGGTGTGTGGATGCGTGGTTATGGCAACAAGTACAAGGTGGCCGAGAGCACCGGGGTTGGCTACAACCAGAACCAGCAGGGCTTTACCCTGGGTGCTGACACGCCGTTGGCCGACAGCCAGTGGCTGGTGGGTGTGATGGCCGGCCATAGTACTTCGGGCTTGAACCTAAAGCGCGGTACGTCGGGCACAGTGAAGAGCTACTACGTGGGTGCTTACGCAACCTGGCTGGATGAAGAGAGCGGTCTGTATTTCGACGCCGTGGCCAAGCTCAACCGTTTCCATAACGAGTCCAAGGTCGGCTTGAGTGACGGCACCAAGTCCAAGGGCAAGTACGCCAACACCGGCGGTGGCCTGTCGGCAGAGTTCGGTCGCAATATCAAGCTGGACGACGGTTACTTCGTCGAGCCGTATGCCCAGCTGTCCACCGTGGTGATCCAGGGCGCCAACTACAACATGAAAAATGGCCTGCACGCCGATGGCGAGCGCACCCGCTCGATCATGGCCAAGGCCGGTGCGACGGTGGGGCGTGACATCCAGCTCGACAGTGGCAGCGTACTCCAGCCTTACCTGCGGGCGGCGATGGTGCATGAGTTTGCCAACAACAATAAGGTCGCGGTGAACAACCATGAGTTCAACAACGACCTATCGGGTTCACGCGCCGAGTTCGGTGCGGGCGTCGCAGTTAAGTTGTCGCAAAACCTGCAACTGCACGCCGACCTAGAGCACAGCAGCGGTGGCCGGGTCGAGCAGCCATGGGGCGCCAACGTAGGTGTGCGCTACAGTTGGTAAAGACTTGACGCTTATTAACGCCCGTATCGAAAGATACGGGCGTTTTTTTGCGCTTGCATAATCGATCAACTGGTTACGTCGAAACCGACTTCCAGTGTGTGTGGGTTCCCGTTGACATCTTCATCGGTGGTGCCATTCAGCGTGCCGCTGATTTTGATGATGCCGGCTTCCAGGTTGTTAATGATCAACGTTCCTGAGGAGCAGCGCACGACGTAATGAATCGTAGGCGACTTGACGGCATACCAGACATTGAACTTATTGGACTGCCACTTATCCAGCTCTAATACCTGCCCATTGCGAATGGTGTCGGGCAGTTCAATCGTGATTTTTTCCACGGTGACTGCATTATCAGCATGTCGTGCTAGAAGGCGGTAGATGGCCGCGTCATGGTCATGCACCAGGGCCAAAGTCTGAAAGTGGACCGATATCGTATCGATAAATGCGTCGAATGTACCGGTGGCGCTGAGGGCCTTGGGGTACAGTGCTTTTTGTTGCGCAGGGGACAACTGTTGCGCTTGTACGCTCATGATCGCTTCTCCATCGCTGATGATTGTGCGAATAACAGAGGTTTCGAGGGCTCTGTTCGAGTCATGAAATAGCAGTGCGCGTGGGCTGTAAACTGTCAGAACTAACAGTATACGAAGGCAGCGACTCATGAGTGATGCGTGGCCTGACTCGGCACCTGGCCTGAAAGCATCAGACGCCTTTGCACGGGATTTTCTACTGTGAGGAATGACAGTCTAATAACCTGCCATTAATACGCTTTAGTTCTAAGCCCGATGCAACTTCAAGCAAAAAGCCCCGCCGCAATATTGATCGAGAACCCCAATATCGCCGTATTGAACAGAAACCCGATCAGCGACTGCCCCAGTACCACTTTGCGCATGGCGCGGGTAGCCACTCCCACATCCGAGGTCTGCACGGCGACGCCGATGGTGAAGGAGAAATACAGAAAGTCCCAGTAGTTGGGGGTCAGCAGCCCCTCGGCAAAGCGCAACGCCGGCGCCTTGCCCTCCCAGGTGTAATACAGGCGAGCATAGTGCACGCTGAAAATCACCCCGATCAGCAGCCACGAACCAATCACCGTCACCCCGGTAAAACCGTAATGCAGCAGGCGTTCGGCAGTGCCCAGGTCCTTGCTGCCGGCCAGGCCAACGGCAATCGTCGCCAGGCTGGCTATCGCCGCAATACACACCATAAATAACACCAGGCCGGCGTTTTCATCCTCGACCTCGGCGATGCGCTTGACGTCCTCGGCCTTGGCACGGATGGTCAGGCGCAGCATCAGCACCAGGTAGGTCCAGACCCCGACGTTCCAGCCGATCAGGATTTTGCTGAGGATTGAATCGAAGGGCGCCAGGATGCCGATTGCCAGGCCCAGGACGGCGGCAGCGGACAGGCGAGGGTGGGTTCGGGCGAGGAAGGGCATAGTGCTCACAAATGCGGGATGTTTGAGCACCATAGCCTATTCCTGCAGGAGCCGGCTTGCCGGCTCCTGCAGGGGGCTGATCAATCTTTGCGTTTGCGCACCAGTTTCATGACGACCACAAAGAACACCGGCACAAACACCACCGCCAGTGTCGCCGTGATCATGCCGCCAATCACCCCGGTCCCAATCGCCTGCTGGCTCGCCGAACTGGCGCCGGTGGCAATCGCCAACGGCACCACGCCCAGAATGAACGCCAGCGAAGTCATGATGATCGGTCGCAGACGCAAGCGTGCGGCCTTCAATGTCGCGTCAATCAGGTCTTCGCCCTGGTCATACAGGTCCTTGGCGAACTCGATGATCAGGATCGCGTTTTTCGCCGACAGCCCGATGATCGTGATCAAGCCGACCTTGAAGAACACGTCGTTGGGCATGCCGCGCAGCGACACCGCCATGACCGCGCCCAACACGCCCAACGGCACCACCAGCAGCACCGAAGTGGGGATCGACCAGCTCTCATACAGCGCCGCCAGGCACAGGAACACCACCAGCAGCGACAGCATCAACAGCAGCGGCGCCTGGGAGCCTGACAAGCGCTCCTGCAAGGACAACCCGGTCCATTCCTGGCCCAGGCCGGCTGGCAATTGGCTGACCAGACGCTGGATTTCTTCCATCGCCTCGCCGGTGCTATGACCGGGTGAGGCTTCACCCGAAATAGCGATGGCCGGGTAACCGTTGTAACGGGTCAACTGCGCCGGGCCCTGGACCCAGCGCGCTTCGACAAATGCCGACAGCGGCACCATCTTCCCGGCGTTGTTGCGCACATGGATCTTCATCAGGTCTTCGACCTGGCTGCGCTGGTCGCCTTCGGCCTGTACTACCACGCGCTGCATGCGGCCCTGGTTGGGGAAGTCGTTGATGTAGGCCGAGCCAACGGCCGAGGACAGGATATTGCCCACATCGGCAAACGACACGCCCAGGGCATTGGCCCGCTTGCGGTCCACCTCCAACTGCACTTGCGGCGCCTCGGCCAGGGCACTTTCGCGCACATTGGCCAGGATCGGGCTTTTTTCCGCAGCCGCCAGCAGTTCGGTACGGGCTGCCATCAACGCGGCATGGCCGACGCCGCCCCGGTCCTGCAAGCGGAACTCAAAGCCGCTGGAGGTGCCCAGGCCATCCACCGGTGGTGGCAGCACGGCATAGGCCATCGCATCCTTGAGTTCGGTAAAGGCCATGTTGGCGCGATCGGCAATCGAGGCCGCCGAATCATCGCTGCTGCGCTCGGACCAATCCTTGAGCGTGGTAAACGCCAGCGCCGCGTTCTGCCCGGAACCGGAGAAGCTGAACCCCATGATCATCGTCGTATCACCAACGCCCGGCTCGGTGGCGTTATGCGCCTCGATCTGCTCGGCCACCAGCACCGTACGGTTCTTGCTCGCGCCCGGCGGCAACTGGATATCGGTGATGGTGTAGCCCTGGTCTTCCACCGGCAGGAACGAGGCGGGCAGGCGGCTGAACAGGAAGCCCATGCCCACCAGCAGGACCAGGTAGATCAGCAGGTAGCGGCCGCTGCGCTTGAGGGCATAGGCAACCCAGCCTTCGTAGCGGTCGGTCAGTTGTTCAAAGCGCCGGTTGAACCAGCCGAAGAACCCACCCTTGGTATGGTGCTCGCCCTTGGCAATCGGCTTGAGCAACGTGGCGCACAGGGCCGGGGTCAAGGACAGGGCGAGAAACGCCGAGAACAGGATCGAGGTGGCCATCGACAGCGAGAACTGCTGGTAGATCACCCCCACCGAACCCGGCATAAAGGCCATCGGCAGGAACACCGCCACCAGCACCAGGGTAATGCCGATGATCGCCCCGGTAATCTGGCCCATGGCCTTACGTGTGGCTTCCTTGGGCGACAGGCCCTCAGTCACCATGATCCGCTCGACGTTCTCCACCACCACAATCGCATCGTCCACCAGGATGCCGATGGCCAGCACCATGCCGAACATGGTCAGCACGTTGATCGAGAAACCCAGCAACAGCATGGTGGCGAAGGTGCCCATCAGTGCAATCGGCACCACCAGCGTCGGGATCAGGGTGTAGCGGATGTTTTGCAGGAACAGGAACATCACCGCAAACACCAGCGCCATCGCCTCCAGCAGGGTGTAGATCACCTTGGTGATCGAGACCTTGACGAACGGCGAGGTGTCGTAAGGGATCTTGTACTCGACATTGGCCGGGAAGTAGCGCGACAGCTCATCCATCTTTGCCCGCACCAGGGTCGCGGTGCTCAAGGCATTGGCGCCGGGCGACAGTTGCACGCTGACGGCGGTGGAGGGCTTGCCGTTCAGGCGCGTGGAGAACTGGTATTCCTGGCTGCCGATCTCGACCCGCGCCACATCACCAATACGCACGGTGGAACCGTCCGGGTTGGCCTTGAGCACAATGTCGGCAAACTCGGCCGGCGTGGAGAGCTGGCCCTTGACCAGAATCGACGCGGTGATTTCCTGGGTATTGGTGCCCGGCAGATCACCGATGCTGCCGGCCGAGACCTGGGCGTTCTGCGCGGTAATCGCCGCATTGACGTCGGCCGGGGTCAGGTTGAAACCGATGAGCTTCTGCGGGTCGATCCAGATCCGCATCGCGCGCTCGGCGCCGTACAGCTGGGCCTTGCCCACGCCGTCGAGGCGCTTGAGCTCGTTCATCACGTTGCGCGCCAGGTAATCGCTGAGCGCCACGTCGTCGAGCTTGCCGTCGCTGGAGGTCAAAGTCACCAGCAGCAGGAAGCCGGCGGACACCTTCTCCACCTGCAAGCCCTGCTGGGTCACAGCTTGCGGCAGGCGCGGCTCCACGGCCTTGAGGCGGTTCTGCACATCGACCTGGGCCATTTCCGGGTCGGTGCCCGGCTGGAAGGTCGCGGTGATGGTGGCCGAGCCGAGGCTGCTCTGGGATTCGAAATACAGCAGGTGGTCGGCGCCGTTGAGCTCCTGCTCGATCAGGCTGACCACGCTTTCATCCAGGGTTTGCGCCGAAGCGCCCGGGTACACCGCGTAGATTTCCACTTTCGGCGGCGCGACGTTGGGGTACTGCGCCACCGGCAACTGCGGGATGGCGAGGGCGCCGGCCAGCAGGATAAACAGGGCGACCACCCAGGCGAAGATCGGGCGGTCAATAAAGAACTGCGGCATTGTCTCTGATCCCTTTGATTACTGGCCGGCTGCCTGGGCGACAGGCGCGACGCTGGCATCCACTTCTACTTTTTCGCCGGGGCGTGCGTGTTGCAAGCCTTCGACGATGATGCGGTCCCCGGCCTTCAGGCCGCTGTTGACCACCCAGCGATCATTGATCGCCGCGCCCAACTCCACCGGCTGCTGGCTGACGTTCTGCTCGGCGTCCACGAGCAACACCATGGGGATGCCGGCGCTGTCACGGGTGATTGCGCGCTGCGGCACGCTCAGGCCTTGCTGGTCGACCGCTTGCTCCAGGCGTACGCGGATAAAGCTGCCGGGCAACAGGTCGAGGTCCGGGTTGGGGAATTCGCTGCGCAGGATGATCTGCCCGGTACCGGGGTCTACGGAAATCTCCGCGAACAGCAACTTGCCCGGCAGCGGGTAGAGGCTGCCGTCATCCTGGATCAGCGTGGCCTTGGCCTGGTCCTGGCCCACTTGCTTCAAATGCCCGGCGCGGAAAGCGCGGCGCAGGTCATTGAGTTCGCGGGTGGATTGGGTCAGGTCGGCGTGGATCGGGTCCAGTTGCTGGATCAGCGCCATGGGCGTGGCTTCGTTCTGTCCCACCAGGGCGCCTTCGGTCACCAGCGCGCGGCCGATACGCCCGGAGATCGGCGCGGTCACGGTGGCATAGCCAAGGTTGAGCTTGGCGCGTTGCACCGCTGCCTGGTTGGCCGCGACATCCGCGGCGGTTTGCCGGGCGGCGGCGCGGGCGTTGTCGTAGTCCTGGGCGCTGATGGCATTGCCTTCGACCAACTGGCTGTAGCGCTGCTCTTGCAGGCGCGCCTGGAAGGCATTGGCCTCGGCCTTGCGCAGGCTGGCCTGGGCGCTGTCGAGGTCGGCCTTGAACGGCGCCGGGTCAATACGGAACAGCACGTCGCCCTGTTTGACGTCATGGCCTTCCTTGAACACCCGTTGAAGCACCACGCCCGCAACCCGGGCGCGCACTTCGGCGATGCGCGGTGCGACGATCCGCCCACTCAGCTCGCTGCTGATGGACAGGGGCTTGGCTTCGAGGGTTTCGATCCGCACCTTGGCCAGGGGCATTTCGGGGGTGTCGCCTGCGGAGTTGCCACACGCACCCAGGGCCAGGGTCAGTGCCAGCAGGCAAAACGGCGCAAACAGATTCTTTGACATGCTCTTATCCCAATATTGACTGGCGCATCCTACGGGCGCCCCCGACTCGGTGCTGTGAAGCTGTGTAGGTGGTCTGTGAAGAAATGTAAGGTACGGCGCACGCCGAGGCGCGTGCGTATATCCTTCACGGCTGTGGATCCTAACAAGCTCTTCTGATCAATGACGATCTAATGTGAAACTGTATTATTTGGAAACACCATGCCCAACATCCTCCTGGTCGAAGACGACGCCGCGCTGTCCGAGCTGATTGCCAGTTACCTTGAGCGCAATGGCTATCACGTCAATGTGCTCAGCCGTGGCGACCATGTGCGCGAACGGGCGAGGCTCAACCCACCAGACCTGGTGATCCTCGACCTGATGCTGCCCGGCCTCGATGGCCTGCAAGTCTGCCGCCTGCTGCGCGCCGATTCGGCCGGCCTGCCGATCCTGATGCTCACCGCCCGCGATGACAGCCATGACCAGGTGCTGGGCCTGGAAATGGGCGCCGACGACTACGTGACCAAACCCTGCGAGCCACGGGTGCTGCTGGCCCGGGTGCGCACCCTGCTGCGCCGCAGCAGCCTCAGCGAGCCACAGGCGGCCAACGACCAGATCCTGATGGGCAACCTGTGCATTGACCTGTCGGAACGCGCCGTGACTTGGCGCGAGCAGACGGTGGAGCTGTCCAGCGGCGAATACAACCTGTTGGTGGTGCTGGCCCGGCATGCCGGCGAAGTACTCAGTCGCGACCAGATCCTGCAGCGCCTGCGGGGCATCGAGTTCAACGGCACCGACCGCTCGGTGGATGTGGCCATCTCCAAGCTGCGCCGCAAGTTCGACGACCATGCCGGCGAGGCGCGCAAGATCAAGACGGTATGGGGCAAAGGCTACCTGTTCAGCCGCTCCGAGTGGGAATGCTGACACCATGTTCCGCGCCCTGATCCGTCTCTACCTGCTGACCATCGTGACCTACAGCGCAGCGATCTACTTGATCCCCATGGGCATCATCGAGGTCTTCCACGACCGCTACATGAACTACAACATCGAACAGTCCCGTGGCTTGCAGAGCCTGATCGTACGCCAGTACCACAGCCGGCCGGTGGAGCGCTGGTCCGAGGTCACCGACCAATTGGCACGGGATTTTGCGCCGCTGAAGGTGCAACTGATGCATCGCCAGGACGCCCGCTACACACCCGACGAGGAGCGACTGCTGGAGCAGGGCAAGCCGGTGATCCGCCTGGGGGAGTGGGGCTTGATGGAGGAGATCAGCTCGCCGCTCAATGGGCAGTTGGCGGTTAAATTGACCATCCCCCCCGACCCGCTGGACATGAACCTGCTGTACTGGACCATGAACGTACTGATCGGCGCGGCGTTGCTGGGCGGCCTGTTGATCTGGCTGCGCCCGCATTGGCGCGACCTGGAGCGCCTCAAGGTCACCGCCGCGCAGTTGGGCCGGGGCCGTCTGGAGGAGCGTACGCATATTCCCCCCAGCTCCAACATCGGCAGCCTGGCGGCGGTATTCGACACCATGGCCAACGACATCGAGCACCTGCTCAACCAGCAGCGGGACTTGCTCAACGCGGTGTCCCACGAGCTGCGCACACCGCTGACCCGCCTGGATTTCGGCCTGGCCCTGGCGTTGTCCGAAGACCAGCCGGCCGCCAGCCGCGAGCGCTTGCAAGGCCTGGTGGCGCATATCCGCGAGTTGGATGAGCTGGTGCTGGAGCTGCTGTCCTACAGCCGCCTGCAAAACCCGGCGCATCTGCCCGAGCGGGTGGAAGTGGTGCTCGATGAGTTTATCGACAGCATCCTGGGCAGCATCGACGACGAGCTGGAGAACCCGGAGATCGTGATTGATGTGGTACTGGAGTGCGCCGTGGAGCGTTTTACCCTCGACCCACGCCTCACCGCCCGCGCCCTGCAAAACCTGCTGCGCAATGCCATGCGCTATTGCGAGCGACGGATCCAGATCGGCGTCAAGGTCTGCGCCAAGGGCTGTGAAATCTGGGTGGATGACGATGGCATCGGCATCCCCGAAGAGCAGCGCGCCCGGATCTTCGAGCCGTTCTACCGCCTGGACCGCAGCCGCGACCGCGCCACCGGCGGCTTCGGCCTGGGCCTGGCGATCAGCCGCCGGGCGGTGGAAGCACAAGGCGGCACACTCACGGCCCAGGCCTCGCCACTGGGCGGCGCACGCCTGCGGCTATGGTTGCCCACCTGAAAACACCGGCAACTGTCTGCCTAGAGCGGGTTTGTGTTTTTATGCAGTCCTGCTTTTGGCACATGCACAGCCTTACCGGCCCTGATACACCCTTGCTATAGTTCGGCCCTTATCAGCCGCCAGTCAAGGATCACTGCCATGTCCGAATACCAAGCCTTTGTCGTCGAACTCCACGGCAACGTCGCCCATGTGCAGATTAATCGCCCGGAAAAGATCAACGCCATGAACGCGGCGTTCTGGAGCGAAATCGTCGAGATTTTCCAATGGATCGACGACACCGACGCTGTACGCGCCGTGGTGTTGAGCGGCGCCGGCAAGCATTTTTCCTCGGGCATCGACCTGATGATGCTGGCCTCGGTGGCCAACGAATTTGGCAAGGACGTGGGACGCAATGCGCGCCTGCTGCGGCGCAAGATCCTGCAACTGCAGGCCTCGTTCAATGCCGTGGATAATTGCCGCAAGCCGGTGCTGGCGGCGATCCAGGGCTATTGCATCGGCGGCGCCATCGACCTGATCAGCGCCTGCGACATGCGTTACGCCGCTGACGACGCGCAATTCTCGATCAAGGAAATCGACATCGGTATGGCCGCCGACGTCGGCACTCTGCAACGCCTGCCACGCATCATCGGTGACGGCATGCTGCGCGAACTGGCCTACACCGGGCGCACCTTCGGCGCCGAAGAAGCGCGCAGCATCGGCCTGGTCAACCGCACCTTTGCCGACCACGCCAGCCTACTGGCCGGGGTGATGGACCTTGCCGCGCAAATTGCCGCCAAATCGCCGATTGCCGTGACCGGCACCAAGGCCATGATCAGCTATATGCGTGACCACAGCATCAACGACGGCCTGGAATACGTTGCCACCTGGAACGCTGCTATGTTGCAATCCAACGACCTGCGCGTGGCCATTGCGGCCCATATGAGCAAGCAGAAACCCGAATTCGTGGATTGACTGAATATGACCCCAGGCTGGATCACCACAACGCTGCTGGACAACGACGCCCCCGGCGGCTGGGCTGTGGCCCGTAGTCGCGAAGGTTTTTTACTCGATGACAACGGGCCGCTGTTTCCCCGGGAATGGCTCAAGCGCCAGGACCTGTCGGTGATGGCCGAACATGGCATCGGCCATCTGGACGGCGAGCCGGTGTACCTGCTGGAGCTGAACAGCCCTGGCGATGTGCCGGGTTGCCGCTGGCAGGGCCTGCGGGCGTTTATGCTGCAGGGCGATCACCGTCTGTACAAAGTCCTGGGTTATGCCGCGCAAATCGGTACCTGGGCCCGCGAGCACCGCTTTTGCGGCAGTTGCGGCCAGGCGATGGTGCAGGTGCCCCGCGAGCGCGCAATGTTCTGCCAGGCCTGCGACCTGCGCAGTTACCCGCGCATCTCACCGAGCATGATTGTGCTGATCACCCGTGGCGATGAGATTCTGCTGGCGCGTTCGCCGCGTTTCGTCACTGGGGTCTACAGCACCCTGGCCGGGTTTGCCGAGCCTGGGGAATCTGCCGAAGACTGCCTGATCCGCGAAGTGTACGAGGAAGTGCAGGTGCAGGTGCAGAACATCCAGTACGTGGGCAGCCAGTGCTGGCCGTTCCCGCACTCCATGATGCTGGGCTTTCACGCCGAGTATGCCGGTGGCGAAATCGTGCCCCAGGCCGACGAGATTGAAGATGCGCAGTGGTTCAATATCCACCAGTTGCCACCGTTGCCGGCCTCGCGCTCGATTGCCCGCTACCTTATCGACCTGTATGTGGCGCGCCGTCTAGGCCACGCTGAACCAGTGCTGCCAGGCTAGGCGCACGGTCAGGCCGAGGACCACGGTGATAAACACCGGGCGAATGAATTTGGCGCCGCCGCTGATGGCACTGCGTGCGCCAAAGAACGCGCCCACCATCACCGACAGGCCCATGCTCAGGCCGACAATCCAGTCCACCGAACCGTTGAAGATAAACACCGACAGCGCCGCCGCGTTGCTGACGAAGTTCATGCTGCGCGCCACGCCGCTGGCCTTGACCAGGTCCACGGGGTACATCAGCAGGGTGCTGACGGTCCAGAATGCGCCGGTGCCGGGACCGGCCACGCCATCGTAGAAGCCCAGGGCCAAACCCTGGGTCGACTGCCACTTCTTCTTGATCGGCGCATCGGCGTCCAGCGGCGCCTTGGGCGTACCGCCAAACAACAGGTAGATACCGCAGGCGAAGACGATCACCGGCAGCATCTTGTTCAGCCATTCGGCGGGCAGGTAATGGGCGACGATGGCCCCCAGCAGCGCGCCGACCAGGGTGCCCACGATCGCGTGGACCCACTGACGCGGATGGAACAGCTTGCGCCGGTAGAAGGTAAAACTGGCGGTGGCCGAACCGAAGGTCGAACTCAGTTTATTGGTGCCCAGTACCAAATGGGGCGGCATACCGGCGGTGAGCAGGGCCGGGGTGGTGAGCAAACCACCGCCGCCGGCAATGGCGTCGATAAAGCCGGCAATAAAGGCAACCACGGCCAGAATGGCCAGGGTGGTGAGGTCAACGCTGAGTTCAAAAGGCATGGAGGCGACTTATTTTCGGCGAGGCGCAGAAGGGGTTGCGCGAAAGTCCGATAGCTTACCTATAACCGAATGTTACGGCGACTGTTGCACACGCTCCATCCCTCGCCACGGTGTTGCGCTACCAACAGTGATCCAACAAATAGCCCGCCCGGGCAACATGGCCGATAGGTCGGTCGGCACGCAAACGCCCCAGCCCAGGGGCTTTGCCAACCCTGGCACGTTTGCTGCTCTACCCCTGTACATTCCCTGTGTGCGAGGTGCCGAACGATGACTCAGCAAGCCGTGAAATTTGCCTATTGGGTGCCCAATGTCAGTGGTGGCCTGGTGGTCAGCAAGGTTGAACAACGTACCGACTGGGGCATCGACTACAACCGCAAGCTGGCCCAGTTGGCCGAGGCGGCGGGGTTTGAGTATGCCCTGACGCAAATCCGTTTCACCGCCGGCTATGGTGCTGAATACCAACATGAATCCGTGGCCTTCAGCCATGCGTTGCTGGCGGCCACGACCCAACTCAAGGTGATCGCCGCGATCCTGCCGGGGCCCTGGCAACCGGCGCTGGCGGCCAAGCAATTGGCGACCATTGATCAACTGACCCAAGGCCGGGTGGCGGTGAACATCGTCAGCGGCTGGTTCAAGGGCGAGTTCCAGGCCATTGGCGAGCACTGGCTGGAGCATGACGAGCGCTATCGGCGCTCCGAAGAGTTTATCCGCGCGTTAAAAGGCATCTGGACCCAGGACGATTTCACCTTCAAGGGGGATTTTTATCGGTTCAACCATTACAGCCTCAAGCCCAAGCCCCTGACTCAGCCGCACCCGGAAATT
This sequence comes from Pseudomonas sp. MF5691, assembly GCF_016405645.1. Lineage (NCBI taxonomy): Bacteria > Pseudomonadati > Pseudomonadota > Gammaproteobacteria > Pseudomonadales > Pseudomonadaceae > Pseudomonas > Pseudomonas sp. MF5691. The sequence continues at coordinate 289,013 of NZ_JAEKDC010000006.1, read as the reverse complement.
TTCCAGGGTGGCAGCTCCCGGGCTGCGCGGGACATGGCGGCGCGGGTGTCGGACTGGTATTTCACCAACGGCAACACGCCCGAGGGGATCAAGGCCCAGGTCGATGATATCCGCGCCAAGGCTGCGGCCAATCACCATTCGGTAAAAGTCGGGGTCAACGCGTTTGTGATCGCCCGCGACACCGAGCAAGAGGCCCAGGCGGTGTTGGCCGAGATCATCGACAAGGCCGACCCGCAGGCCGTCAACGCCTTTGGTGATGCCGCCAGGCAGGCGGGCAAGGCCTCGCCCGAAGGTGAGGGCAACTGGGCCAAGTCCAGCTTCGCCGACCTGGTGCAGTACAACGACGGCTTCAAGACCAACCTGATCGGCACCCCTCGGCAGATTGCCGAGCGCATCGTCGCGCTCAAGGCGGTGGGGGTGGACCTGGTGCTGGCGGGCTTCCTGCACTTCCAGGAGGAGGTGGAATATTTCGGCCAGCGCGTATTGCCCCTGGTGCGCGAACTCGAAGCCAAGGCCGCGGCGACCGGCAGCGCCAGGGCGTTACCGGTATAGCACCACCGCCGCCCGCAGCTGACGGCTGCCAAAACGGCACATCCGCTCGAACTCCCCGTGGCTGACCGGCAAATGCTGGCAGTCCATGGGGCGGCGATGCTGGCTATGGTCCACGTCGGGATCATGCAGGTAGACAAACTCTTGATCACAGTCAGTCACGATCACCCAGTGTGGTGACTTGGAGCGCGTCAGCCGGTAGCTGCTGATCAGCACCAGTGGCTGGCCGCCATCACCGAGGACCTGCGCCAGGTCCAACGCACCGCCGAATACCTGCTGCACATCACTGTTGGCCAAATCCTCCTCGAACCCCTCATGCACCAGGCGCATCACCTCTTTTTTATGCGGGTCGCGCACCCCATCGAGAAACAGCGGCCCGCGCACGTTGACCTGCATGCGCACCTTAAACCCCCGGCGCCAGGCAGCCAGGGCCAGACCTTGGGGGCTGCAGCCGCCGTGGCCGGCGGTCATGAACACGGTGGTTGCTTCGCGCCAGATCTGCAGCTCTTCGCGGCGCGGAGACTCACGCCCAGGTAACAGGGCGCCCATGGCCATCAACAGGCAGGCTGCGCCGCAGGTGAAGTCGGTGGTCTGCTGGTAGTAGGGCACACTCAAGGCCCGCGCGTCAGTGTGCTGGAGGATGCGTTTTTCCAGGCGCAGGGCGTCGGTATGGTCGGCGTAATAGTCGTTGATCAGGGCAAAGCGCCGGTAGCCGCTGTGTTCATACAGGGCAATAGCGCCAGGGTTGTCGGTACGCACCTCAAGGCGCAGGTACGCACAGTCGTGCGCCACGGCGCAGGCCTCGATGCGCGCCAGCAATTGCTTGCCCAGGCCCATGCCCCGGGCCGGCGCGGCAATGGCCAGGGAGTACAGGCGCGCCAGCGAGGTGCCGCGATGGAACAGCACCAGGGCATAACCCAGCAATTGCCCGGTATTTTCGGCCACCAGCAGCTGCGCATGGGCGCGGCTGATCATCCACTGGAAACTGCGGGCAGACAGCCGGTCTGTGGTGAAACAGTGCTGTTCCAGGGCCACCAGTGCTGGCAGGTCATCCAGGGTTGCAACGCGAAAGAAAAGAGTCATATAACCGCCGTAAAAGTTGCGTAACTAAACGAGACTTCCGTGAAAGATCGTGCTTAATAGAAAAGGTCAAGTTCTCTAGCGGATCAATCAATATGTCAGCGGTACAAAGTCATTGGCGAGAAGTATCCGAGCAAACCGTCGCGGCGACAATAACTTCCGGCGGATATTTTTCTACACCGCCCAAGAGTGCAAGCCAAGTTGTGATTATTGTAGAACGCAAGGAAGACTGGGCCTCGTACTTCCCCAGTGAAGATATTGTCACTGCCCAGGAATACCTCGAACACCCCCGGGAGAACGAGGCCGGCAAACGGGTCCAGGTCATCAACCTGTGCCGCAGCTACAAGTACCTGGGGCATGGCTATTACTGCTCGCTGCTGGCCGAGGCGCGGGGGCACAAGGTGATTCCGTCGGTGCGCACCATCAGCGAATTGACGAAAAAATCCTTGTATGGCCTGGCCCTGGATGACTTGGATAAAACCCTCGACAAAGCATTGAGTCATCACCTCTACAGTAATACCGAAGGTTTTACCCTGACCCTTTATTTTGGTCGAACCAATATTGAGCCGTTGCAGGATTTGGCCCGGCAGTTGTTTGAAGCGTTTCCGTGTCCGATCTTGTTAGTTGAGTTTCGCAAGCATAACGGCTGGCATATCGAAGGCATCAAGTCCGGGGTGCTGCATAAGTTGCGCGATGATCAGGAAGATCAATTCGCCCACGCTCTGGACAACTTCAGCCGCAGGATCTGGCGTCAACCGCGCTCCCGGCGCCTGGCCCGTTATGACCTGGCGATCCTGCATGATCCCCAGGAGCAGCTGCCGCCGTCCAATGCCAAGGCCCTGGAAAATTTCGTGCGGGTGGGCAGGGGTTTGGGGATTGATGTCGAGCTGATTGAGCGCAAGGACTACGCGCGACTGGCCGAATACGACGCCTTGTTGATCCGCGAAACCACCAGTGTCGACAACCACACCTATCGCTTCGCCAAAAAGGCCGAGAGTGAAGGGCTGGTGGTGATGGACGACCCGGCGTCGATCCTGCGTTGTACCAATAAGGTCTACCTCACGGACCTGCTCAACAGCCATCAATTGGGCATGCCCGCTACCGAAATTCTGTACAAGGAGCGACCGGAAGATTTCGAACGGGTTGGCGAGCGCCTGGGCTTCCCCCTGGTGCTGAAAATCCCCGACGGTTGTTTCTCCCGAGGGGTGATTAAAGTGGAAAGCCAGGAGGCGCTGCTGGCCGCCACGGCAGAGTTGTTCGAACACTCGGTGTTGCTGCTGGCCCAGGAGTTTTTCTATACCGAGTACGACTGGCGCATCGGCGTCCTCAACCGCAAGCCGATCTTTGCCTGCCAATACTTTATGTCCAAGGGCCATTGGCAGATCTACAACCACAAGGCCATCGGCCAGGATATCAACGGCGAGTGCCGGACCCTGGCGGTGCACGAGGCGCCCAAGGCCGTGGTGGAACTGGCGGTCAAGACCGCTAACCTGATCGGTGACGGGTTATACGGCGTGGACCTGAAGCAGTCCGGCAACAAGGTGGTGGTGATCGAGGTCAACGACAACCCGAACATGGACGCCGGGATCGAAGACGCCTACTTGCAGGACGACTTGTACTCCCTGGTGCTGGAGGAGTTCGTGCGCCGCCTGGAGCTCAAACGCCAGGGCCAGGTCTGGTGATCTGCTTTGAGCTCAATGAGGGCGCGCTGCGCCGCACCGAGCGCGAAAGTGCCGAGGTCCTGCTGTTCAGCAACCCCGACAGTGATGAGCGTGAATTGCTGCGCGAGCGCTACAAGGTCGATGAGCACGCGCTGGCGTCGGCACTGGATCCGGACGAGGTGTCGCGTATCGAGTTCCATCCAGACAACCTGTTTCTGATCTGGAAGCGCCCGCAAAACTACTCCGGGGGCAGCAACCTGGTGTTTGAAGTGTCGTCCTGTGGCTTGCTGTTTTCACCGGACCGCCTGCTGGTGATCGCCACCGACGACAGCCAACTGTCCGGCCTGGGCGCGCGCCGGCCGCTGCATACACCGTTGGATGTACTGCTGGACCTGCTGCTGAACAACATTCACCACTATCTGGGCCACCTCAAGGTGATCAAGCTGGTCGCCCGGGAATTGCAGCAGCAGTTCAACGCCTCCATGAGTAACCGCCACCTGATGCAAATGTTCAGCCTCAGCGAGAGCCTGATCTATTACATCAACGCGCTGCACAGCAACGGCGCGGTCTTGACGCGTTTGCGCAACCATGGCGAGAAGGAGCATTTCAGCCCGCAGACCCTGGGCTTGATCGACGACCTGATCATCGAGAACAACCAGTGCTACAAGCAGGCGGAGATTTATTCCAATGTGTTCTCCGGGCTGATCGACGCCCGGGGCAACCTGATGAACAACAGCATGAACAACCTGCTGCGCAAGCTGACACTGATCAACGTGGTGTTCCTGCCGCTGAACCTGATCGCCAGCATTGGCGGCATGTCCGAGTTCAGCATGATGACGGCCGGCACGCCGTGGTGGGTGGCGTACCCGCTGTTTTTGCTGGCGATGGCGTTGGGCGCCGCAGGGATGGTGCTGGGGCTCAGGCGGATTGCCAGGGGCGGCGACAAAGCAGGGTGACTGGGCCCCACTTTGCTGCCGGTGTGGGAGGCTTCAGGCACCCGCCTGCAGCGTCAGCACTTCAAAGCCATCCGCAGTGACCGCCACCGTATGTTCCCACTGGGCCGACAGGCTGTTGTCGCGGGTCACCACGGTCCAGCCGTCCTTGAGGCTGCGCACTTTGGCGCTGCCCTGGTTGAGCATCGGCTCGATGGTGAACACCATGCCTTCGCGCAGGGTGAGGCCGGTGCCCGGGCGGCCGAAGTGCAGGATTTGCGGCTCTTCATGCATTTCCCGGCCAATCCCGTGGCCGCAATACTCGCGCACCACGCTGTAGCCATTGGCCTGGGCATGGCTTTGAATCGCATGGCCGATATCCCCCAGGCGCGCGCCGGGTTTGACCTGGCGAATACCGGCCCACATCGCCTCGAACGTCTGCTCCACCAGGCGCCGCGCCTTGGGCGCGACAGCGCCGACCATGTACATCTTGCTGGAGTCGGCGATAAACCCGCCTTTTTCCAGGGTGATGTCGATATTGACGATATCGCCGTCCTTCAACACATCCTTGGCATTTGGCATGCCGTGGCACACCACTTCATTGATGGAGGTGTTGATGCAGAAGGGGTAGTCATACTGCCCGAGGCTGGCGGGGCGGGCCTGCAGGTCCTGGCGGATAAACGCCTCGACGGCCGCATCCAGTTCCAGGGTGGTCTGGCCGGCCGCGACCCGGCTGTCGAGCATCGTGAACACCTGGCCCAGCAGGCGCCCGGCTTCGCGCATCACGGCGATCTGTGCAGGGGTCTTGATCATCAGATGCGCCCCCGGATCAGGTCGGGTTTGTCGAGCAACAGCTTGTTGATCAGATCGTTGTAGGCCAGGTGTGGATTGAGTTCGGCCAACAGGCCGATCTTGATCCAGAACTCCGCCTGGGCGTTGATGGAACGGTCCATGGCGGCGCTGGCCAGACGCAGTTGTTCATGCAGTTGATCGGTGATCTTGACGATGCCCATGAGCTTCACTGTGTAGGATTGATATACAAAGCGTATATGTTTCGTATATCGCCCGTAAAGCCCTGCAGTTGACTTGCCACAGAGCGCCGGTTAGTTTTGCGCCATGACTGTTCAAACCTATCGTTCCCAGCCAAGCATTATTACCGCCATTCCTCATTTGGCGGGATAGCGTTCGGCTGTACCCAAACCCGCCCTAGAGGCGGGTTTTGTTTTTCCGTCTCCAGGGCTCCGTAAAACGCCAGGAGACACCCATGAGTAGCCCCTTGCTGCTTGAGCAATACGTGAAGAAGATCCTCGCCGCGCCGGTCTACGACCTGGCGGTGCGCACCCCCTTGCAGGCGGCACCGGCACTCTCGGCGCTGCTCGGCAATCAGATCCTGCTCAAGCGTGAAGATCTGCAGCCGACGTTCTCCTTCAAGATCCGTGGCGCCTACAACAAACTGGTGCAACTGAGCGATGAGCAAAAAGCCCGCGGCGTGATCACGGCCTCGGCGGGCAACCATGCCCAGGGTGTGGCGCTGGCGGCGCGTGAGTTGGGAATCAAGGCGACGATAGTCATGCCCAGCACCACGCCCGAGTTGAAAGTGCTGGGCGTGCGCTCACGAGGCGCTGAGGCAGTGTTGCAGGGCGCGAGCTTCCCGTTTGCCCTGGCCCATGCATTGCAGTTGGCTGAACAGTCGGGGGGCACCTTTGTATCGCCCTTCGATGATCCCGACGTGATCGCCGGGCAGGGTACCGTGGCCATGGAAATCCTGCGCCAGCAGCAAGGTGCGCTGGACGCGATCTTCGTCCCGGTCGGCGGGGGTGGGTTGATCGCCGGCGTCGCGGCCTACATCAAGTATTTGCGCCCGCAAGTGCGGGTGATTGGCGTGGAACCTGAAGGCTCCAGCTGCCTGCTGGCGGCCCTGGATGCCGGTGAGCGGGTGATACTGCCCAGCGTGGACAGCTTTGCCGATGGCACCGCAGTGGCGCAGATCGGTGCCCACGGTTTTGAAATCTGCCGTCATTATGTTGATGAGGTCATCACCGTCAGCAATGATGAACTGTGCAGTGCGATCAAGCTGATCTACGACGATACCCGCTCCATCACCGAACCCTCCGGCGCCCTGGCGGTGGCCGGTATCCGCCGCTACGTGACACGTACCGGGGCCCAGGGGCAGACACTGGTGGCGATCAACTCCGGGGCTAATATCAACTTCGACAGTTTGCGCCACGTGGCCGAGCGGGTGGCGGCGCGAGAGCACCGATTGAATGTGGAAGTTGCCGAGCTTTAGCAAAGTCGCCCCCTGTGGGAGCGGGCTTGCCCGCGATGGCGGTGGTTCAGTCACTATTCTCGGCGGCTGACAGACCGCCATCGCAGGCAAGCCAGCTCCCACATTGGGTTTGTGGTGGGGCCATACTTTCCTGCTCGCAGGGCCCCCAGTGGGGTGGTTCAGTCACAGCAACTGGTGGCTGACGCAGCGCTGTAGCAGGCAAGCCCACACACATTCGGGCTGTGGCGTTACTGCGCGCTCGCCTTCTCGACGGCAGGCGATGCCGACCAGATTCGGTAACGCACTTCGACATCTTTTGGAACATATAAAACGATGGGCAATTTGCTGTTGTAACGCAGCACAAAACCGTCACCGACCACCGGCACAAAACCCTCGTGGGTCTTGCCTTCGGGGCAGGCCATCAGGGTGCTCATGGGGCCGCTGACCTTCTCCAGGCGGTAGAACGGGTAGCCCCAGCCTTCGAGGTTTTTCTCTTCCAGCACACCACCGAGCCGTTGCTGGTTGCAGTCCACCGGCAAGGTTTTACCGGCGAGGATTTCAACCTTGAAGTCCTGTTCCTGGGGCTTTGCCGGCAAGTGGATGACCTGGCGAACCTGACCAGCATCGGCCTTGGGGTAGGGCGCGATATCTTCCAGCTTGGCGGCATTGGCCTGGGCGGCCAGCACGCTCATGGCCAAAACGGAAAACAGAGTGAAGGGCGAAGAAGTCATGGGACGTCCTTATCTTGGGGTCAATAAAACAGTCGCGGCCACGATGCACGCCAACGTCCGGCAATGCAAACCAGCAGCAACGCATATAAGGGTAGCGGGTGCTTATGAGGAAAGGATCCTAGGCCGACAGGCACAAGGAGTAGGCTTTGCAGTTGAACGCGCCTGCCAGGGTTGGCAAGGCGTGCAGTCAACCGTCCTGACGCGGCGGTCAGACTATTGAGAGCTATAAAAATTCATTGGCGGTCTCAAAAAAGGAGAGGTTTAGCCATGTTTTCGGAATTGGAGTTACGCGGCCTTATTGAAGGAAGCTTCCTGCCCAGACGTTGTGAATGCATCAAGGCCCAGGATGCGTCATTGACCATCAAAATCTATGACGACGATGGTACCGACCTGACTGTCACCGGCATCCAGGCCAATAAACTCGACAGCAGTCGTGCCATCTGCAATCTGATCACCGAGTTGCGTGAGGATCTCAAACACGCCCATGCACCCGCCCCGCGCAGGGCGGGCGCCAGGCTCTACTGATCAGCCCACGGTTGGTTTGCGGGCCTGGATAAACCCCAGGCCCAGCACTAACTCCGTGCCCACGGCCAGCAGAATTCCCGGGCCGGCATGGCCATTGAGCCATTCGCCAATCCCTAGCGCGGCCAATCCCAGGCAACCGACAATAAACCCCGATACCAGCGCGCTGCGCGTGGGTGACGGGGCGGTATGGCGCAGGCGATAAAACATGATGCCGATTGCCAGGAACAGCATGGCATTGCGTCGCGCCACCAGGCCGCTGGCATCGGTGTATTCCACTCCCCAGAGCCACAGTAGCAGGTCGGGCCGCACTCCCCAGGCAATCGCAAGGGCCAGGCACAGCGCGGCGGTGAAGGTGGAGAGTGCGTGGAAACTGATGCGCATGGCGAGTCCTTTCGGCCGTTTCAGAAGGGCCCAAGCCTACGCTGTGAGGTAAGCCTCAGACAAATCCGATACGGCAGCTTCCCTTCTCACTGCTAGTGTTTCGCCACATTTTTCGCCAGTGGCTGAGGTAGTGCGTGCAGCAAAAAATCGCAGCAGAATTTCTCGGCACCTTTTGGTTAACCTTTGGCGGCTGTGGCAGCGCCATCCTGTCGGCCGCGTTTCCGGGCCTGGGTATTGGGTTTAGCGGGGTCGCCCTGGCGTTTGGCCTGAGCGTGTTGAGCATGTCCTATGCGGTGGGCAGCATCAGTGGCGCGCATTTCAACCCGGCGGTGACTGTCGGCCTGTGGGTCGGTGGACGGTTGCCGGGGCTGGATGTGCTGCCCTATATCATTGCCCAGGTCGCCGGGGCGACGGTGGCGGCGGCGATTCTCGCACTGGTCGCCAGTGGCCGGCCGGGCTTTGAAATCGGCGAGTTTGCCGCCAATGGCTATGGCGCGTTAAGCCCGGGGCAGTACAGCCTGCTGGCCGCCGTGGTGGTGGAAAGTGTGGGCACCTTCTTCCTGGTATTTATCGTGATGCGGGTGACTGCCCCCGGTGTGGCGCCGGGGTTTGCGCCGATTGCCATCGGCCTGACGCTGACCCTGATTCACCTGGTGTCGATTCCTGTGACCAATACCTCGGTCAACCCGGCCCGCAGCACCGGGCCGGCATTGTTTGCCGGCCCTGATTACCTGATGCAGCTCTGGCTGTTCTGGCTCGCGCCCCTGGCTGGCGGTGTGATCGGCGCGTGGGTGGCCCGGGCAATACGGGAGCGCCCCTAATCGCGATTACCCGTGCAATTGATGGCGGTAGGGCAGGTCTGGCCCGGTCTTGCCGCAGGTCAGCGCCGCAGCGCTGATGGCAAACCTGAGCATTGTGTCGATCTGTTCCCTGGTCAGGCTGCGCACACCCTCCACGCAATCCAACTGCTGTTCGGTGAGCCAGGCAATCAGGGCGGCCTGGAAGGTATCGCCGGCGCCCACCGTATCAGCCATCACCACCTTGAGCGCCGGCGCCGACCAGTTGCCATGCTGGCGACTGAACACACTCGCGCCATCGCCGCCACGGGTCAGGAAAACCAGCTGGCAACGGTGCTGCAACCAGTCTTGCAGCACGCTTTCGGGGGCCTGGCCTGGGTAGAGCAGGTGCAGGTCTTCATCGCTGACCTTGATCAGGTCGGCATGCTGTACCCACTCGGCCACGCGCTGGCGCCATAGTTCGATATCCGGCTGCGGGTTCAGGCGCACATTCGGATCGAGGCTGATCAAGCGCTTGCCGCTTTCCCGGCGGACCAGGGCCAGCAGGCTGTCGGCGACCGGCTGCACCACCAGGGAAAACGAACCGAAATGCAGGCCGCGTACCCGAGCATCGAGGGCAGGCAGATGCTCGAGCTGCAACTGCCGATCGGCACAGCCTTCACCCCGGAAGCTGTATTGCGGCGAGCCATTGGCCCCCAGGGCGACCATCGCCAGGGTGGTCGGTGCGGCAAACTCCACCAGGTACTCGTCGCTGACCCCTTCATCCCTGAGCACCTGGCGCAGGCGTTGGCCCAGGTAGTCGCTGGACAACCCGGCGAACAGCCCGGCCTCGATCCCCAGGCGGCGCAAACCTACGGCCACATTGAACGGCGAGCCGCCGGCAATCGCCTTGAAATCGACTTTGGAAGCCTGCCCGCCGGCGTCCTCCTGGCTGAAAAAATCAAACAGCGCTTCGCCACACACCAGATACATAGTTACTCGCTCTTAAAGGGTTGCCACATGCTGTTGATAGCGTTCATAGGCCTGCTGGTTAGCCTTGACGCTGGCGGCCACAGGCTGGGTGCGGCTGGCCGGGTCGAGACTGACGCAGCGTGCACACAGTGCCTGCAGGCTTTCGCCGGACTGGCACCACGCGGCCTGGATCGCCGCGCCCAGGGCTGCCGCTTCGCTTTGTTCGGTACAGATCACTTCGGTGTCCATGATATCGGCGACCATCTGCCGCCACACCGGGCTTTTCGAGCCGCCACCGATCAGGCGGATACTGTGGCTTTGCAGGCCGGTCTGGCGCAACAGGTCCAGGCCCTGGCGCAAGCCGAAGGTGGTGCCTTCGACCACCGCGCGGCACAGGTTGGCACGGGTCAGGTTGGTCATGGTCAGGCCGTGCAGGCTGCCGGTTGCGTGGGGCAGGGCGGGCACGCGCTCGCCATTGAGAAACGGCAGCATGCTCACGCCCTCGGCGCCAATCGGCGCCTGGGCCACCAGGGTATTGAATGCCACCAGGTCCAGTTCGAACAGTTCGCGGATGACCCCGGTGGCATTGGTCAGGTTCATGGTGCAGATCAGCGGCAGCCAGCCGCCGCTGGAGGAACAGAATGTCGCCACTGCAGCCTGGGCGCTGACATTCGGTTGGTCGGCAAACGCGTACACGGTGCCCGACGAACCGAGGCTCATGGTAATCACCCCAGGAGCAATATTGCCGGTGCCAATCGCTCCCATCATATTGTCGCCGCCGCCACTGGACACAATGGCACCGGGGTTGATCCCCAGGCGCTCGGCGATCGCCGGCAGCACAGTGCCCAGTGCCTGATTGGCTTCGATCAGGGTTGGCAACGCCGCTTCCAAGCACCCGCTGGGGTCGATATGCCGCAGCAACGGCAAATCCCATTGCCGGGTGCGCACATTGAAATAACCGGTACCCGAGGCGTCGCCATACTCGGCGCAGGCACGGCCGGTGAGCCAATAGTTGAGGTAGTCGTGGGGCAACAGGAGATGGGCGATCCGCGCAAACACCTCCGGGTGTTGCTCCAGGGTCCATAACAGCTTGGACACGGTGTAGCCCGGTGCGATCGCTACGCCAAGCCGCTCCAGGGCGCCGCTTTCACCGCCCAGGTGTTGCAGCAGCCGGGCGTTTTCCGCGCTGGTTTCGGTGTCGCACCACAGCTTGGCCGGGCGCAACACCTGGCCCTGGTCGTCGAGCAGCACCAGGCCATGTTGCTGGCCGGAAACGCCGATGCCGAGAATGTCCTGGCCGTCCACGCCGGCTTGCTGCAAGGCGCGGTGGGTAGACTCGGTCAAGGCGTCCAGCCATTCCTGGGGGTGTTGCTCGCGACGGCCGTTGGCGCCGCTGATCAGGCTGTGTGCAGCCGCGCCCAGGCCCAGCACCTTGCCGCTGGCGGCATCGAGGACGATGGCTTTGGTGCCTTGGGTGCCGCAGTCGATGCCCAGAAACAGAGATTGGCGAGTCATGGTGGTTACTCAGCAGGCAGTAGGGTGAAAACCCGATCAATGTGGGTTTCTTCAGTGGGTAAGTCGTTTCAGGGTTTCTGTGACACCGTTATCGCGCAAACTGGCAAAACACCGCTCAAACGCTGCCACAAATTCCGGCGAGTTGGGAATCGCCGTGCCAAAAATCTCTTCTACACCCAGCAACCGCTGACTGATCAATGCGTCATCCGCCACCAGCTCCTCGCAGAAATCGGCGCGGGGGTCGGGGATTCGGTAGCGCACGCCGTTCTCATCCACGCCCTGCAGGTACAAGGCCCAGGCCGCCACCACCAGTGCCGCCCGCTCGGTGTCGCGGCCCTCGGCAATCAGGCGGTTGATGGTCGGTACGGTGAATTTGGGAAACTTCGACGAACCATCGGAACACACCCGCTCCAACTGATCGGCAATCGCCTGGTTGGAAAAACGCTGCACCAGGGTCTGCTTGTACTCGGTCAGGTCAATGCCCGGCACCGGCGCCAGGTGGGGGGTCACGTCCAGGTCCATGTAGGCACGCATATAGGCGACAAACAGCGGGTCGTTCATGGTCTCGTGGACAAACCGATAGCCCTTGAGAAACCCCAGGTAGGTCAGGGCCAGGTGGCTACCGTTGAGCAGGCCGATCTTCATTTCTTCATAGGGCGTGACGTCATCGGTGAACTGCACGCCCACCTGTTCCCAGGCCGGGCGGCCGTTGACGAACTTGTCTTCCAGCACCCATTGCACAAAGGGTTCGCACACCACCGGCCAGGCATCGTCGACGCCGTGTTCATCATGCAATTGCAGGCGGTGCGCGGTGCTGGTCATCGGTGTGATGCGGTCGACCATGGCGTTGGGAAAACTCACATTGGCCTGGATCCAGTCATGCAGGTCGGCGTCGCGCAGCGCGGCGAAGGCCAGCAGCGCCTTGCGGGTCACGGCGCCGTTGTGCGGCAGGTTATCGCAGGACATCACCGTGAACGCCGGGATGCCTGCAGCACGGCGCTGGGTCAGGGCTGCGCAGATAAAGCCGAACACCGTGGTGGGGGTGTCGGGGTGGGCCAGGTCGTGCTGGATCTGCGGCAGATGGGCCATAAACTCGCCGTTGCTGTCGTCGATGCAGTAGCCGCCCTCGGTGATGGTCAGCGAGACGATGCGAATCTGTGGGCTGGCCAGTTTGTCGATCAGCGCCTGGGCCCCGTCTTGGGCCAGCAGCATGTCGCTGATGGCACCGATTACACGCACTTCGGTGTCGTCGGTATCGCCCAGTTCGTACAGGGTGAACAGATAGTCCTGGCCGGCCAGGTCATCCCGCGCCTTGCGGTCTTCGGCGCGCAAGCCAACGCCGCAGATGCTCCAGTCGAGGCCGACCCCAGTGTTCATCAGGGCGTCGGTGTAGTACGCCTGGTGCGCGCGATGGAAACCGCCGACGCCGATATGGGCGATGCCCTGGCGCGTATCGGCGAGGGTGTAGGCGGGCAGGCGCACTTCGGGCGCCAGTTGCGTGAGGTTTTGCTTATTGAGTTTCATCAACGGTTCTCGCGAAATCAGGCGGCGGCGCGCAGTGGGCGAGCCACGGCAACACCGTCGGTGTCGAACAGATGGCAGTGCGCCGGGTTCAGGTGCAGTTGCAGGGTCTCGCCATACTGGCTGGCCATATCGCCACGGATCCGCAGGGTCAGCGGCTCGCCATTGGCGGTGAGCACATGGCAGAAGGTGTCACTGCCCAGGCGTTCGCCAACGTCGGCGGTGACGGTCAGGGTGGTATCGCCCGGTGCGGCCAGCTCCAGGTGTTCGGGGCGAATGCCCAGGGTCACTGCGCTGCCGACGCTCAAACTGGCGCTGCTCAATGGCAGGCTGATCAGGGTCCCGGCCTCCAGTTGCACGTCGCAGCCCTGGCCGTCGACACGGGTCACCCGGCCCTTGAGAAAGCCCATTTTCGGCGTCCCCAGAAAGCCCGCGACAAACAGGTTGGCCGGCTGGTGATACAGCTCCAGCGGCGAGCCGACCTGTTCGATGCGCCCGCTATTGAGCACCACCACCTTGTCCGCCAGGGTCATGGCTTCGACCTGGTCGTGGGTCACGTAAATCATGGTGGCCTGCAGTTCTTTATGCAGGCGCGCCAGTTCCAGGCGCATTTGCACGCGCAAGGCGGCGTCGAGGTTGGACAGCGGCTCGTCGAACAGGAAGATCTTCGGGTTGCGCACAATCGCCCGACCGATGGCCACGCGCTGGCGCTGGCCGCCGGACAGCTGCTTGGGCTTGCGCTCCAGCAGCGGCCCCAGCTCGAGGATGCGTGCCGCTTCACTGACTTTGCTGTCGACGATCTGCTTGTCCACACCGGCCAGGTCCAGGGCAAACGACATGTTCTTGCGCACGCTCATATGCGGGTACAGCGCGTAGGTCTGGAACACCATGGCCAGGTCGCGCTTGGCCGGGGTCACTTCGGTGATATCGCGGCCATCGAGCTCGATGGTGCCTTCAGTCACTTCCTCAAGGCCGGCAATCAGGCGCAGCAGGGTTGACTTGCCACAGCCCGACGGCCCGACGAACACCACGAACTCCTTGTCGTTCACTTGCAGGTCGATGCCCTTGATGATGGAGAAACCTTCGAAGCCTTTTTGCAGATTCTTGATTTTCAGGTTGGCCATGATGGGCCTCCTTTTTATAAGGGGTCGTTATTTCACTGCGCCGAAGGACAGGCCGCGCACCAGTTGCTTCTGGCTGATCCAGCCGAAGATCAGGATCGGCGCGCAGGCCAGGGTCGAGACGGCGGACAATTTGGCCCAGAACAAACCTTCGGGGCTGGAGTAGGAGGCGATCAACGCGGTCAACGGCGCGGCATTCGAGGAGGTCAGGTTCAGCGACCAGAACGCCTCGTTCCAGCACAGGATCAGCGACAGCAACACGGTGGACGCCAGGCCGCCCTTGGCGATGGGCAGCAGCACCCGCACCATTTCCTGCCACAGGGTGGCGCCGTCCAGGCGGGCGGCTTCGAGGATGTCCTTGGGGATGTCCTTGAAGTAGGTGTAAACCATCCACACCACAATCGGCAGGTTGATCAGGGTGTAGATGATGATCAGCGCGATGCGCGTATCCAGAAGGCCCATGCTCTTGGCCAGCAGGTAGATGGGCATCAGCACGCCCACCGGGGGCAGCATCTTGGTCGACAGCATCCACAGCAGCGTGCCCTTGGTGCGCTGGGTTTCGTAGAACGCCATGGAGTAGGCCGCCGGCACCGCAATCAGCAGGCACAAGGCGGTGGCGCTGAAGGAAATCACCACCGAGTTCCAGGCGAAGCTTGCGTAGTTGCTGCGCTCGTTGATGTGCAGGTAGTTCTCAAGGGTGGGCGTGAATATAAATTGCGGCGGCGTGGCAAAGGCGTCGATTTCGGTCTTGAAACTGGTGAGCACCATCCAGAAGATCGGGAAGAAAATCACGATCGCGATGGCCCAGGCCAGGGTGCCGAGCAACAGGCTTTGCAGGCGGCGGGATTGTTGAAGTGTCATGGCGCGGCCCTCAAGGCTTGTCAGTCAGGTTTTTGCCGAGCATCCGCACCAGGATGATCGCCGCGATATTGGCAATGACCACGGCAATCAAGCCGCCGGCCGAGGCCATGCCCACATCGAACTGCACCAGCGCCTGGTTGTAGATCAGGTAGGCGAGGTTGGTCGAGGCGTAGCCAGGGCCGCCGTTGGTGGTGGTGAAGATTTCGGCGAACACCGAGAGCAGGAAGATGGTTTCGATCATCACCACCACGGCGATGGGCCGGGCCAGGTGCGGCAGGGTCAGGTGCCAGAAGATCGCAATCGGGCCGGCACCGTCCAGGCGCGCCGCTTCTTTCTGTTCCTGGTCCAGGGACTGCATGGCAGTCATCAGGATCAGGATGGCGAAGGGCAGCCATTGCCAGGACACGATGATGATGATCGACAGCAGCGGGTAGTGCGCCAGCCAGTCCACCGGCTGCGCGCCAAACAGCTTCCACAGCGCCGCCAGCACGCCGGACACCGGGTGGAAAATCAGGTTCTTCCAGATCAGCGCACCGACGGTGGGCATGATGAAGAACGGCGAGATCAGCAGCACCCGCACCAGCCCGCGGCCGAAAAACTCACTGGCCTCCAGTAAGGCACTGATCAACACCCCCAGCACCACGCTGATCAGCAGCACGCTGCCCACCAGCAACAAGGTATTGGTAGCGCCGGGCAGAAAGCCCGAGTCGGTGATGAAGTAAGTGAAGTTCTCCAGGCCCACGAATTGGTTTTCGCCGGGGTAGAGCAGGTTGTAGCGGATCAGCGAAAAGTACAGGGTCATGCCCAGCGGCACGATCATCCACAGCAGCAACAGGGCCACCGAGGGGCTGACCAGGAACCAGCCGGGGTTGCGCAGGCGGCTTTTAGACGTATTCATGACAATCAGAACCCATTGGAGGCAAACAGAATCGGCCTTGGAATGCGGTCAATGTAGGCGCTGGCTTGCCAGCTCCCACATTGACGGTGGTGAGCCTGGGCTATTTGGGGTAGCCGGCGCGCTTCATTTCCCGCACGGTGGTGGTTTGCGCCGCCGCCAGGGCCTGGTCCACGCTCTGCTGGCCGGTCAGGGCGCCGGAGAAGAACTTGCCCACCTGGGTACCAATGGCCTGGAACTCGGGAATGGTCACCAACTGGATACCGATGTAGGGCACGGGCTTGACGGTCGGTTTGGTCGGGTCCGCGACTTTCAACGACTCCAGCGTCACCTTGGCAAAGGGGGCGGCCTGCATGTATTGCTCGCTGTAGGTTGAGGCGCGGGTGCCTGGCGGCACATTGGCGATGCCATCGGTCTTGGCCGCCAGCGCGCCGTACTCCTTGGACGTCGCCCAGGCACTGAAGACCTTGGCGGCGTCCTTGGCCTTGGAGCTGGCCGGGATCGCCAGGGACCAGGAATACAGCCACGAGGTGCCTTTGTCGGTGACCTGCTGCGGGGCAAAGGTGAAGCCCACGTGGTCGGCGACTTTGCTCTGGGTCTTGTCGGTGACAAACGAGCCGGCGACGCTGGCATCCACCCAGATCGCGCATTTGCCGCTGTTGAACAGCGCCAGGTTTTCATTGAAGCCGTTACTCGAGGCGCCGGGTGGGCCGGACTTCTTCATGTTGTCGACATAGAAGTTCAGCGCGTCCTTCCACTCAGGACCATTGAATTCGGGTTGCCACTTCTCATCGAACCAACGCGCGCCATAGCCATTGGCCAGGGTGGTGATCAGGGCCATGTTCTCACCCCAGCCGGCCTTGCCGCGCAGGCACAGGCCGTATTGCTCCTTGCTCTTGTCGGTGAGCTTTTGCGCAAACTCGCCAATCTGCACCCAGGTCGGATGCGCTGGCATGTTCAGCCCGGCAGCCTTGAACAGGTCAGTGCGGTAGTAGGTGATGGAGCTTTCGGCATAGAACGGCAGGGCGTACAGCGAGCCCTTGACCGAAAGGCCGTCGCGCACCGAAGGGAACACGTCGTCCAGGTCGTAGGAGGCCGGCAGATCCTTCATCGGCTCCAGCCAGCCCTTGGCGCCCCAGAGTGCGGCTTCGTACATGCCGATGGTCAGCACATCGAACTGCCCGCCCTGGGTCGCAATGTCAGTCGTCAGGCGTTGGCGCAGCACATTCTCTTCGAGCACCACCCAGTTCAACGTGATGTCCGGATGCTCGGCCTCGAAGGTTTTCGAGAGCTTTTGCATGCGGATCATGTCGCTGTTGTTGACGGTGGCAATGGTCAGGGTTTGCGCGCCAAGGCTGACGGCGCTGAGGGTCATGCAGGTACAGGCAAGCAGAGCTTTTGCTGAGAAATTCATCGCGCACTCCATTTCTGCGCCCAGGGGCTGCAGAAGGACAGTTTTTGTTGTTGTGTCTTCCCAGGCGGCAGGAAGAGTGTGCGTCGATTACAGCCTTCTGCAGGCGCGGTGACAAATCCTTGGGAGCACTTGAAGTGATACTTTTTTGCACTGGGCTGCAAAGCGTTCAATATCTAGCAGGGGAGCGGCGACCTGTTATTTCTGACAGTAGACGGGAAAGAACAGGAGAGGGTTAATAGTTTGGTAAACCTAACCAGGAGATGTTTATGAACTGCTCTCGCGTCAATCCCCAAGGCCACACCCTCTATAAAATCGCATTGGGCTTACTTATGGCGGTTTTTATCGGGGGCTGTAAAACACCACCTCCGGAACCACGCGAACCTCCTTGTACTCAGGCGGGGTATTTTAAAAGTACTGACAGAGTCGGGGGGTTCTACCGATGTGTGTATGACAAAGAGATCCAGCGTTGGATTCAGTATCCTTTTACATGTCCCGTCGGGCTGGAGTTTGACGAGCGTGTGACCGCATGTGTGAGGCCCTGATATTTTCGGAAAGCACTGTCTGTTGGGTGAGCCAACGCATAAAAACCAGGGGATAAGTGCATTGCACCTATCCCCTGGTTTGCTGTAGCTCAACCCGGAAAGTGTCGCTGTTGGATCCAGACGTCATCTATATCGTAGACCCCGCCAGTTGTCGGATTCATAACCGCGATTGAGGCTTGAAAATTACCGCCTTTCCAATAACCCATGTACTCATCGACATAGTTCCATGTATTAAGGTTTGTTACGGTAATGTTGCGCGTCAAATTAGCCAGATGAATATACATGCTGGTTGGCCCACCAATGCTTGCAAACTTGTTGACCCTGTATTTGAACCTGACTCGATAATACCCGTAGTCGACCGGGGTATATATTTTGTAGATTCTGACACCATCCC
The DNA here is from genome assembly GCF_016405645.1 of Pseudomonas sp. MF5691. NCBI lineage: Bacteria > Pseudomonadati > Pseudomonadota > Gammaproteobacteria > Pseudomonadales > Pseudomonadaceae > Pseudomonas > Pseudomonas sp. MF5691. The sequence continues at coordinate 270,877 of NZ_JAEKDC010000006.1, read as the reverse complement.
CTGTCATGGGTCCGTGCCGCAGGTAATAGTTGCCGTCCGCCTCGCGCTGGATGCTTTTCTGTTCGGGGTACTGGCTGATCCAGCCATTCATGAACCCACCGGTAAAGGGCGTTTTGTCTGAGATCAGCAGGCTCAATATGGAATACGTAACCACGGGAAACTCAAGTGCTTGCCACTCATCAGTACTGTGATTGAGGGCCACTTTGAACTGCATTGTCAGTCGAGTGCCGTTCCCCAGGTCTCTCAGGTAGGTATTGAGTACCGTCAGCAATTGATACCCTTGATTCAACCACCCATCACTCACCCGTGCACCCTGGGTACCATCCAGCAGGGTCAAGTTGTGTGCCGTGCCGTCGGGTTTGTTACCGATCAGGCGCAGCCATACGGGCTGGTTCCTGGCAATGAACGGCCAAGTCCCCAACCTTGCTGTTGCATCACCGATCAACTCGTCCACATTGAGTACGCCGTTAGCTGCTTCATCAATACGGATCACGGTTTTGTTCAGTTCGGCCGCAGGAATAGCCTTCAGCGTAACGGTCAACACTGCAGACGAACGGAGTTCGCCATTGCGCCAGACCGTATATTTCAAGGTGAAGGTGGTGTCATGGTTGCCAATATTGGCTGCAATCAGCGCCGCCGGCAGGTCGAAGGTGACCGTTCCATCCGTTTCTCCGTCTTTTGGTCCGATCAGCCCTGAGCCTGCTCCCGGCGCGCCGACCACCTCCAGGGTGAGTCTGTCGGAGGTATACATCGGGCTATACGTCGCGTTTACCTTGGCCCCGTACTGTGCGACGAGTGGCAACAGGGTCACCGAGCTGCCAGAGCCGGTAGCCCCCATCAATTCGGGTAGCGGAAACTGCGCCGGGACGGCCTGGACGGTATACCTGCGTTCCGGGAACCACAGGGCATTGGACTTGTTGTTGGTTTGGTCGAACGTCGCGCCAAAACGCATGAGAAATTGCGAGCCATCCTTGAGCTGGCGCAGCTCAAGTACCGGTGCCGGTGACTGGATACCGTTCTGTTCGCCGGTATAGGTCACCAGATCGCCGTCGAACAGCACAGCGTAGAACGGTGTGTCATTGGCATACGTGCCACTGAGTTCAAACCACATCCGTTGATAGCGACTGATAAAGCTCCAGCGTTCGACCATGGCGCGTTCGGTACCGATCAACCGGCTGATGTCCAGCACGCTGGTGGTATGGCCTTCGAGGTAGGGCAGGGGCAGCACAGGCGCCAGCAGGTACAGGCTCAGCACCGGCGAAGGTTTTTGATGGACACCTAACAAGACGAAGTACTGCACCTCGATGTAGCGCCCGTAGCCATTGAGGTTGGCCCCAATCACCTCTGGGGGCACCTCAAAGTGCACGGTCTTGGAGGTATTGCCATCCTTCGTTTCACAATGGGTCCCAATCTCCGGGATACCGGTCCAACACGCGAGCACCCGATGGCTGGACAGCATCTGCGGGTAGGTGACGGCAATGGTCGCCCCGTGCAGCGCGGCCTCGGGCACCAGTTGGTCGGGATAGCGCTGGGCTTGCAACACTTCCGGCCGCAGCAGGTCCAGGGCTTCACCGACGGTGACGGTCAACACTTCCGAGTAGCGCGTGGCACCGCCACTGGCAGGCACCAGCGAATAGCTGAAGCGAATTTCGCCATTCCTGCTGGCAACGATCAGCGCCTCATCCAGGTTGAACAACACGGGTTTGCCCGCCGTTGCGGAGTTGAGGGAAATCTCGTCACTGGCCGAACCGTTGCTGGTAGCCCCCAGCAAGGTCCACTTGAACACATCGCCTGGGATCGTTCGTGTGTACGGCAGGGTCGCCTGGACCAGGCCGCCTTTTATGCGCGCCGGGTCCAGATTGTTGAACTCGTCCACATATTGCATCTGCGGCGCTGGGAGATCGGCATAGCGCAGGCCAAAGGTCACTTCCAGTACCTCGGACTTGCGTATGGCCTGGATGGCGGGGTTCATGACCTGTGTCGTGCCGTTATCGACGAGGTAGAACACCCGGACGGGGCCAAGCCCGACGAAACGTTCGAATTTTTCCTGGAGGACAATCCGATACCGCTCTGGCGGCGGCTCGGCGCCTGCCAATAAGGTCTCTTCATAAAACACCAGGCCGCCTCCTGACCGCACCGCCTCCATACGCAGTGTCACGTTGTAGTTGCGGTCGTAAGGGGTGTAGCGCGGAAAGATGACTTTGATATAGGGATGTTCAGGGTCAATGTTGCCGCCTTCGTTCTGCTCGATGGTCATCGCCGGCATCGTGCTTTTCGTACCATGAACCGTAATGTTCCGGCGCTGGGAGCGGGCGAGGAACACGCCACCGGCTGTTGTCAGGGTGTATTCGAACTGCATGTGCCCATTGAGCACTGCTTCGAGGTCTTTCAGGTCTATTGGGACGGTGGACGACAGCTCGATTCGCGCTGGAAACGGCGCCAGGGTCCTCTCAAAGGACGCGCCCGCAGCATCGGCCCCGCTCAACGTCACGACAATCAAGGCCCCGGCCGGTGTCAGCGTGCCATCAGGCAGCCTTCTGGGCACCACCATTTCCAAGAAGAAGCCTGAACTATGGATATCGAGATTGACGTCAATGACGGAGTACCCGCCTACCACGAAGTGCGCTGCCGGGAGCAGTTTACGATCCAGATTGCTCACCACCGTGACGGCCTGCGACCACTGCTGCAGCTCACCGGAATAGTTGAACACCTTGTCATACAGCCGGAAGCGAATAATGACCTCGCCACTGCCGCCCAAATAGATGGTTGACTCAGGGATCACCACGGTAATGGGCTTGATGCCGGCGACATGCTCGTCATCAATCCGCAGCTTGGTCGGATGGCCGTTCCAATGCACTTCGGCAGTGTCACCTACCGTGATATTGGGGTAGGGGTCGATTGTCAGTTCCACGTTCTCCTTGGCGCGTTCGGGGTCAAGATCATTGCCCACCAGGTCGGGCGGCAGGTGTATCACCAGCTCGGTGTGATAGGACAATGCAGGATCTTTACTGACCCCGCCCGGGCGAGTGGTCTTGACATACCAGGTCTCACGAGGGGAAGTACTGGGGATGTCAGTGCCTCTGCGAGTGACCTCGACAAAACAGGGATAGATAAAGTTTTCCGGAATAAGCTCCGGAAAGATGACCAGCTGCAAAAGATGTTTGTCCAGATCCTCATCCCTGACCTGATCCGAGGCGATGGCAAAGTGATCGCTGCCCATATAGAACTTGTAGGAGTCACCTACCTCGAGTTTGGTCCAGCGCTGTAAATGCAAGGTCATCCAAGGCCGGGTTGAGCTGATGCCGAGCCCACGCGCAGCTCCCGGCAGCGGGATCACCTGGTCGCTGACAAAGGGTGGGGCCAACTCGTCTGCATCAGTCGGTTGCCCAGGTTCGGGGTTATGCGGCAGGCGAGGCAAAGCGGGCGGAGTAGGTGGCGCGGGCTTCTTCATCGAGGGTGCTCCTTGTGCAGGAAAACTGGACAAAGACATCACACACCCAAGGTGGTCGTGCAGGTAACTGTCAAAATTGACAGTGGCGACGGGCGGTTGTGAATGAAGCGTTCTCAGCCGCTCAGGCCAGGTTCTGCTCGGTCAGGCGCTGTACCGCCAGGCGTCGGTAATGCGACGGCGTCATGCCTTTGAGCTGCTGGAAGCGCCGGTTGAAATTGGAGATGTTGTTGAAGCCCGACTCGAAGCACACATCGGTCACGGCCTTATCGCCATCGGCCAGCAGTTCGCAGGACTTGCTGATCCGCAGGCGATTGACGAACTCGATGAAGGTGCGGCCGGTGGCTTGCTTGAACACCCGGGAAAAGTAGGTGGGTTTCATCCCCAGGTAGTGTGCGACTTCTTCCAGGGACAATTCCCGCGCGTAATGGGCAAAAATGTAGTCCACCGCACGGTTGGTCCTGTCGATGCTGTGCTCATCGGCCAACTGCGCGGTGGCTCCTCCCGACAGCACTTGGTAGTCCTCGCAGGCACAGAGCGCCTCCAGCAGCACAAAAAAATGCCCCAGCCGCGCCATCCCATGGGTGTCTTCGATGCGCTGCATCAAGGTCAACGCCTGGGCGATGGTCTTTTGGCAGCGGAACTCAATGCCGTATTGTGCCCGCTCCAACAGCGGCGAGAGGCTCTTGAGTTCAGTGAAGACCTGGCTGCCGCCTTCCAGCAACTCATCGGTGAAATTCACCAACATGTCGCGCTTGGGCACCACTTCGTCTTCCTCCACCTGGCTGATCCAGTTGTGGGGCAAGTTGGGGCCGGTAAGGAACAGGCTTTGCGGGTGGAAGTTGCCGATATAGTCGCCGATAAACACCTTGCCGGAGCTGGCGACAATCAGGTGCAACTCGTACTCCTTGTGGAAGTGCCAGCGCACCAGCGGGCAGGGGAAGCCATGCTGGCGATAGATGATGGACAGGCCGTTGTGATCGTCCATCAACTCGTAGGAAGGGTCGGTGATGCGCGTTGCTCGGCTCATGCTGGCGTCGCTTTTATTGTGGTTGCGCAGCCGATAATGCCCCGTTGCGCGCCACCTCGCCAGCGTCGGTGTTTAAAGAGCGCGGTTTTTTGCCTCGATCCACTGCGCCATGTACTGGGTACTTTTATGCAGGTGGTGGCGCAACATGCTGCCGGTAAAGTTGTTGCGCCGGTGCTGCGCCAGTTCGCCCAGGCAATGTTGCAGGCGTTCAACCAGTGCGGGCCCGTGGACCTGCGGGGCAAAGCGACGGGCCAGCAGCGCACGGCCATTGGCCTGGGCCTCGGTCCAGGCTTGCCGATCTTCGTATAGCGCCACGGCGGCGGCGGCCAGGGCCGTGGCGCTCTGGGCGACCGTCCCGGGCCAGGGCTGCCCGTCGGTCATGCCTTCGGCGCCGATGGGGGTGGTAATGCTCGGGGTGCCGCAGAGCATGCCATCGGCCAGCTTGCCCTTGATCCCGGCACCGAAGCGCAACGGGCCCAGGCAGATGCGCGCAGCCGACATCACTTGCAGGGCGTCCTCGGCCCAGTTCATCACATGAAAACCCTGGGCCGGATTGTGCAGCGCGGTGGCCTTGGGGGGGGTGTAGGCACCATAGATGTGCAACTGGGCGCCGGGGAGCTGCTGGCGAATCAACGGCCAGAGGCTGTTTTTCATCCAGAGCACCGCATCCCAGTTGGGGGCGTGGCGGAAGTTACCGATGCTCAGGAAATGCGCGCGGTCCTCATAGGGGATAAACCCCTCGCTGGGGGCGTCGATCATCAACGGGCACCAGTGGAGCAGGGCGGCGGGCACCTTGAACTGTTCGGTGAGCAGTTGGATCTCCACATCGGAAATCATCAGGCTGATATCACAGCGGTAGATCGCCGCGATCTCGCGCTTGGCCAGGTCGGTATCGGCCATCCTCTGGAACTCTTCGTCCAGGGCCGGGGCGAACACGGGGCTGAAGTCATCCGCGTGTGGCTGCTGCTTCAGGTAGTCTTTCAGGCGCTGCTGGCGGGCATCGCGCAGGCTTTGCAAGTCCGAGGTTTCCAGGACGCGCAGGGCATCCGGGCAATGCTTCTCCACCCGCCAGCCGAACTGCTCCTCCATCATAAAGCGATCGAACAACACGATATCCGGGGCCAGTTCACGGATAAAGTCGTCGAAACTGCAGTTATTGAGCTCGATGGCGCATTCGCGGATACCCAGTGCCGCCAGGTCAGCCTTGTGTTCACCGATAGCGGCCGGGCTGCTGAAGGTGATGGCCCAGCCTTGCGCCAGAAAACTTTCCAGGATCTGCATCATATGCCCGCCGGCGGCCGAGGAGCGGGGCTCCGGCCAGACGTAACCGATAACCAGGACGTGGGTGGCAGGCTGACTTTTCAACGGTGAATTCCTTCAAGGGCAGGCAAACGCGGCGCAATTAAACCACAGCAGCCCGGCGCGGGCGCAGTCATGACATTTTGTGTTCGGCCATAGGTGTCATTCGCACTTTGTGGTTAACTTCCGCCTCTCGAATTCGTTTCGTCTAACCCAGCATAAGGATTCCGTTCATGGCTCAAGTCACCCTCAAAGGCAACCCGGTCCAGGTTGAAGGCCAGTTGCCGCAAATCGGTAGCCAGGCCCTCGACTTTTCCCTGACCGCAGGCGATCTGTCGGACGTCACCCTGGCGACTTTCGCCGGCAAGCGCAAAGTACTGAACATCTTCCCAAGCGTTGACACCCCGACCTGCGCCACGTCGGTACGCAAGTTCAATGCCCAGGCCAACGAGCTGAACAACACCGTTGTACTGTGCATCTCCACCGACCTGCCATTTGCCCAGGCGCGTTTCTGCGGCGCCGAAGGCCTGGAAAACGTGAAGAGCCTGTCGGACTTCCGCAGCGCCGATTTTGCCGTTGACTACGGTGTATCCATTGCCGACGGCGCCCTCAAGGGCCTGACCGCCCGCGCCGTGGTGGTACTGGACGAAAACGACAAGGTGCTGCACAGCGAGCTGGTTGGCGAAATCGCCGAAGAGCCAAACTACGAAGCGGCCCTGGCTGTACTGAAGTAATTGCGGCAGCGCGTTACTGTCGCTTTGCAGTAACACGTATGATGCATGCTTGCGGCCTGGCCTAGTCCAGGCCGTTTTTATTTGTGCTTCAGCGGTTTAGGCCAAATAGCTGATGTTGCCCCACGAAAAGTAAATGTTTGTAAGCCTGAAGGTAAATAGCCGGTAAAGGCGCTTTTCTAAACGCGCCCCAGTGCTTATCTTTCAGCCTCCCACAGTAGAAGCCCTCGCCTCCAATGGTTGATCAATCCATGCAATCGTCCCCCCGTAGTTCCCGCCGCTGGCTGTTTGGCTTGCTCGTCCTGTTGGTTGTTGCCTTCCTGTGCTGGAAATTCTGGCCGACCGGCACCGCCCAGAAGGAGGCCCCGGCAGCCAGGACCAGCAAGACCGGGATGATGCGTCCCGGCTTCGGCGGCTCGGGTGCGGCGGTGCCGGTACGTGTCGCACCCGCGGTCGCAGGGGATTTCCCGGTGTACTACAAGGCACTGGGGACGGTGACGGCCTTGAACACCATCAATGTGCGCAGCCGGGTCGGGGGGGAGCTGGTCAAGATCGCCTTTGAAGAGGGGCAGATGGTCAAGGCCGGCGACCTGCTGGCGGAAATCGACCCGCGCAGTTATCAGAATGCCTTGCTCCAGGCCCAGGGCACGCTGATGCAAAACCAGGCGCAATTGAAAAACGCCCAGGTTGACCTTGAGCGTTATCGCGGCCTCTACGAACAGGACAGCATCGCCAAGCAGACCCTGGACACCGCTGCCGCGCTGGTCCTGCAATACCAGGGCACGGTCAAGACCAACCAGGGGGCGGTGGATGACGCCAAGCTCAACCTTGAGTTCACCAAGATCCGTGCGCCGATTTCCGGGCGCGTTGGCTTGCGCCAGTTGGACGTCGGTAACCTGGTGGCGGCTAATGACACCACCGCCCTGGCGATCATCACCCAGACCCAGCCAATCAGCGTGGCGTTCACCTTGCCGGAAAACACCCTGCAAACCGTACTGGCCCGCTATCGCGGTGGCAACAAGCTGCCGGTGCAGGCCTGGGACCGTGGCGACCTGCAACTGCAAGCCACCGGTGTGCTGCAAAGCCTGGACAACCAGATCGACGTCACCACCGGCACCCTGAAATTCAAGGCGCGCTTCGATAACCACGACCAGGTGCTGTTCCCCAACCAGTTCGTCAACGTGCGGCTGCTGGCCGACACCCTGAAAAACGTGGTGCTGGTACCTTCGGCCGCGATCCAGTTCGGCACCAATGGCACCTTTGTCTACGCCCTGGACGGTGACAAGAAGGTCAAGATTCGCACCCTGGTGATTGGTGAGACCGATGGCCAGAACACCGTGGTCAAGGAAGGCCTGGCCGCCGGCGACCGCGTGGTACTGGAAGGCACCGATCGCCTGAAAGATGGCACCGATGTGGAAGTGGTCAACGACAGCAACCAGGTGCCCACCGGCCCGACCGAACACTTGCAGGGCAAACCCGCGGCACAAGGCGAAGGCAGCCCGACGGCTGAAGCCGGCAAGGCGCAAAAGGCCGGCGCATGAACCTGTCACGGCTGTTTATCCTCAGGCCCGTCGCCACCACCCTGAGCATGCTGGCCATTGTCCTGGCCGGCCTGATCGCCTATCGCTTGATGCCGGTGTCGGCCTTGCCCCAGGTGGATTACCCGACCATCCGCGTCATGACCCTGTACCCCGGCGCCAGCCCGGACGTGATGACCAGCGCGGTCACCGCGCCCCTGGAACGCCAGTTCGGGCAAATGCCGGGCCTGACGCAGATGGCCTCCACCAGTTCCGGCGGGGCCTCGGTCCTGACCCTGCGCTTCAACCTCGACGTCAATATGGACGTGGCCGAGCAACAGGTGCAGGCGGCGATCAACGCGGCCAGCAACCTGTTGCCCTCGGACCTGCCGGCGCCGCCGGTGTACAACAAGGTCAACCCGGCCGATACCCCGGTACTGACCCTGGCCGTCACCTCCAAGACCATGCTGTTGCCCAAGCTCAATGACCTGGTCGATACGCGCATGGCGCAAAAGATCGCGCAGATCAGCGGCGTGGGCATGGTCAGCATCGCCGGCGGCCAGCGCCAGGCCGTGCGGATCAAGGTCAACCCCGAGGCCCTGGCGGCCAATGGCTTGAACCTGGCCGACGTACGCAGCCTGATCGCCGCCTCCAACGTCAACCAGCCCAAGGGCAACTTCGACGGCCCGACACGGGTGTCGATGCTCGATGCCAACGACCAGTTGGTATCGCCCGAGCAGTACGCCGAACTGATCCTGGCCTACAGCAACGGTGCACCGCTGCGCCTCAAAGACGTCGCGCAAATCGTCGATGGCGCAGAAAACGAACGCCTAGCCGCCTGGGCCAATGAAAACCAGGCCGTATTGCTCAATATCCAGCGCCAGCCGGGCGCCAACGTGATCGAGGTGGTGGACCGGATCAAGGCGCTGCTGCCGAGCATCACCGACAACCTGCCAGCCGGTCTCGACGTGACGGTACTCACCGACCGCACCCAGACCATCCGCGCCTCGGTCACCGATGTGCAGCATGAACTGCTGATCGCCATTGCGTTGGTGGTAATGGTGACGTTCCTGTTCCTGCGCCGTTTCAGCGCCACCATCATCCCGTCGATTGCCGTGCCGTTGTCGCTGATCGGCACCTTTGGCGTGATGTACCTGGCTGGCTTCTCCATCAATAACCTGACGCTGATGGCCCTGACCATCGCCACTGGGTTTGTGGTGGACGATGCCATCGTGATGCTGGAGAACATTTCCCGCTATATCGAGGAAGGCGAGACGCCGATGGCGGCCGCGCTCAAGGGCGCCAAGCAGATCGGCTTCACCCTGGTTTCCCTGACCCTGTCGCTGATCGCGGTCTTGATCCCGCTGCTGTTCATGGCCGATGTGGTCGGGCGGCTGTTCCGCGAATTTGCCATCACCCTGGCGGTGGCGATCCTGATTTCCCTGGTGGTGTCCCTGACCCTGACGCCGATGATGTGCGCACGCCTGCTCAAACGCGAACCCAAGGAAGCAGAACAAGGGCGTTTCTACAAGGCCAGTGGCGCGTGGATCGACTGGCTGGTTGCCGCCTACGGGCGCAAGCTGCAATGGGTGCTCAAGCATCAGCCGCTGACCCTGTTGGTGGCCATTGCCACCCTGGGCCTGACGGTGGTGTTGTACCTGGTGGTGCCCAAGGGCTTCTTCCCGGTGCAGGACACCGGGGTGATCCAGGGCATTTCCGAGGCACCCCAGTCGATATCCTTTGCGGCCATGAGCCAGCGCCAGCAGGAGCTGGCGAAGATCATCCTCGAAGATCCCGCAGTGGAAAGTCTTTCTTCCTACATTGGCGTCGATGGCGATAACGCCACCCTCAATAGCGGCCGCCTGCTGATCAACCTCAAGCCCCATAAAGAGCGGGACTTGAGCGCCGTCGAGGTGATTGCACGCCTGCAACCGACACTGGACAAACTGGTGGGGATCCGTCTGTTTATGCAGCCGGTGCAGGACCTGACCATCGAAGACCGTGTCAGCCGCACCCAGTACCAATTCAGCATGTCCTCCCCGGATGCCGACCTGCTGGCCCTGTGGAGCGGCAAGCTGGTACAGGCCCTGAGCCAGTACCCGGAACTCACCGATGTGGCCAGCGACCTGCAGGACAAAGGCTTGCAGGTGTACATGGTGATCGACCGCGACGCGGCCTCGCGCCTGGGCGTGTCGGTAGCCAATATCACCGACGCCCTGTACGACGCCTTCGGCCAGCGGCAGATTTCCACGATCTACACCCAGGCCAGCCAGTACCGCGTGGTGCTGCAGGCCCAGTCCGGCGAAAGCCTGGGGCCGGACGCGCTGAACCAGATCCATGTGAAAACCACCGATGGCGGCCAGGTGCGCCTGTCCAGCCTGGCCCGCATCGAGCAGCGCCAGGCGCAGTTGGCGATTACCCATATCGGCCAGTTCCCCGCAGTAATGATGTCATTCAACCTGGCCCCCGGCGTGGCCCTGGGCAAGGGTGTGGAGCTGATCAACCAGGTGCAGAAGGACATTGGCATGCCGGTCGGCGTGCAGACCCAGTTCCAGGGCGCCGCCCAGGCGTTCGAAGCCTCGCTGTCGAGTACGTTGCTGCTGATCCTGGCGGCAGTGGTGACCATGTATATCGTGCTGGGCGTGCTGTACGAGAGCTATATCCACCCGATCACCATCCTCTCGACCTTGCCATCGGCAGCGGTGGGGGCCTTGCTGGCGTTGCTGCTCACGGGCAATGACCTGGGGATGATCGCGATCATCGGCATCATCCTGCTGATCGGCATCGTGAAGAAGAACGCGATCATGATGATTGACTTCGCCCTCGACGCCGAACGCAACCAGGGCCTGGACCCGCAGACCGCAATCTACCAGGCGGCGTTGTTGCGTTTCAGGCCGATCCTGATGACCACCCTGGCGGCGCTGTTCGGTGCGGTGCCCTTGATGCTGGCCACCGGCTCCGGCGCAGAGTTGCGCCAACCCCTGGGCCTGGTGATGGTCGGTGGCTTGCTGTTGAGCCAGATCCTCACGCTGTTTACCACGCCGGTGATCTATCTGTACTTCGACCGCCTTGGCCGTCGCTGGCGCAAGTCCGAAGCGCTGGAGCCGGTTGAGCCATGAACCTGTCCGGACCTTTTATCCGCCGGCCGGTAGCCACCATGCTGCTGAGCCTGGCGATCATGTTGCTGGGTGGCGTCAGTTTCAGCCTGCTGCCAGTGTCGCCGTTGCCGCAGATCGACTTCCCGGTGATTGTGGTCTCTGCCAGCCTGCCTGGCGCGAGCCCGGAAGTGATGGCGTCTACCGTGGCCACGCCGCTGGAACGGTCCTTTGGCGCGATTGCCGGGGTCACCACCCTCAGCAGTTCGTCCAGCCAGGGCTCGACCCGGGTGATTCTGGCGTTTGACTCCGACCGTGATATCAACGGCGCGGCGCGGGAAGTGCAGGCGGCAATCAACGCCTCGCGCAACCTGTTGCCCAGCGGCATGCGCAGCATGCCCACCTACAGGAAGATCAACCCGTCCCAGGCGCCGATCATGGTGCTGTCGCTGACCTCGGACGTGTTGCCCAAGGGCCAGCTCTACGACCTGGCGTCCACCATCCTCTCGCAAAGCCTGTCCCAGGTACCGGGTGTGGGCGAGGTGCAGATCGGCGGCAGCTCCCTGCCGGCGGTGCGCATCGAGCTGGAGCCCAAGGCCCTCGACCAGTACGGCGTGTCCCTGGATGAGGTGCGCGACACCATTGCCAATGCCAACGTGCGCCGGCCCAAGGGCTCGGTGGAAGATGGCGAGCGCAACTGGCAGATCCAGGCCAATGACCAGCTGGAAAAGGCCAAGGATTATGAGCCGCTGCTGATCCGCTACCAGGACGGTGCCGCCTTGCGCCTGAGCGATGTGGCGAAGATCAGCGATGGCGTCGAAGACCGCTACAACAGCGGTTTTTTCAACAATGATGCAGCGGTGTTGCTGGTGATCAACCGCCAGTCCGGCGCCAACATCATCGAGACCGTCAAGCAGATCAAGGCCCAGTTGCCGGCGTTGCAGGCGGTGTTGCCGTCCAGCGTCAAGCTCAACCTGGCCATGGACCGTTCGCCGGTGATCACCGCCACCCTGCATGAGGCAGAAATGACCCTGCTGATTGCCGTGGCCCTGGTGATCCTGGTGGTGTACCTGTTCCTCGGCAACTTCCGCGCCTCGCTGATCCCGACCCTGGCGGTGCCGGTGTCGCTGGTGGGCACTTTTGCGATCATGTACCTCTATGGATTTTCCCTGAACAACCTGTCGCTGATGGCCCTGATCCTCGCCACCGGCCTGGTGGTGGACGATGCCATCGTGGTGCTGGAGAACATTTCCCGGCATATCGACAACGGTATCGCGCCAATGAAGGCAGCGTACCTGGGGGCCAAGGAGGTCGGTTTTACCCTGCTGTCGATGAACGTGTCGCTGGTGGCGGTGTTCCTGTCGATCCTGTTTATGGGCGGGATTGTCACCAGCCTGTTCCGTGAATTTTCCATCACCCTGGCGGCGGCGATCATTGTGTCGCTGGTGGTTTCGCTGACCCTGACCCCGATGCTCTGCGCGCGCTGGCTCAAGCCCCATGTCAAAGGGCAGGAGACCGGTTTGCAGCGCTGGAGCCAGAAGGTCAACGACCATATGGTCGCGGGTTACGCCCGTAGTCTGGACTGGGTGCTGCGGCACAAGCGGCTGACCCTGCTCAGCCTGTTCGTGACCATCGGGGTGAATATCGCGCTGTATGTGGTGGTGCCCAAAACCTTTATGCCGCAACAGGACACCGGGCAATTGATCGGTTTTGTGCGCGGCGATGACGGCCTGTCATTCAGCGTCATGCAGCCGAAGATGGAGATCTTCCGCAAAGCCGTGTTGCAAGACCCGGCAGTGGAAAGCGTGGCGGGTTTTATCGGTGGCAGCAACGGCACCAACAACGCGGTGATGCTGGTGCGCCTCAAGCCGATCAAGGAACGCCAGCTGTCGGCCCAGGCGGTGATCGAGCGCTTGCGCAAGAACGTGCCCCTGGTACCCGGTGGCCGCTTGATGCTGATGGCCGACCAGGACCTGCAATTTGGTGGTGGCCGCGACCAGACGTCTTCGCAATATTCCTACATCCTGCAAAGTGGCGACCTGGCGGCCTTGCGCCTGTGGTACCCGAAAGTGGTCGCCGCGCTGCGCGAGTTGCCGGAACTAACCGCCATCGACGCCCGCGAAGGGCGGGGTGCGCAACAGGTGACGCTGATTGTTGATCGCGATCAGGCCAAGCGCCTGGGCGTGGACATGAACATGGTTACCTCGGTGCTGAACAACGCCTACAGCCAGCGGCAGATTTCCACCATTTATGACAGCCTCAACCAGTACCGGGTGGTGATGGAGGTCAATCCGAAATACGCCCAGGACCCGATCACCCTCAATCAGGTGCAGGTGATTACCGCTGACGGCGCGCGAATTCCGCTGTCGACCATTGCCCACTACGAAAACAGCCTGGCCGACGACCGCGTCAGCCACGAAGGGCAGTTTGCCTCCGAAGACATTGCCTTCGACATGGCGCCCGGGGTCACGGTGGAGCAGGGCACGGCCGCCATCGAGCGGGCGATTGCCAAGGTCGGCTTGCCGGAAGACGTGATCGCCAAGATGGCCGGCACCGCCGATGCCTTCGCCGCCACCCAGAAAAGCCAGCCCTTCATGATCCTCGGCGCATTGGTCGCGGTGTACCTGGTGCTGGGGATTCTCTATGAAAGCTACATTCACCCGCTGACCATCCTCTCGACCCTGCCCTCGGCCGGGGTCGGCGCGCTGTTGTCGATCTACGTGCTGGGCGGCGAGTTCAGCCTGATCTCGCTACTGGGTCTGTTCCTGCTGATTGGCGTGGTGAAGAAAAACGCGATCCTGATGATCGACCTGGCCCTGCAGCTGGAGCGCAAGGAAGGCATGCAGCCCCTGGAATCCATACGCAGTGCTTGTTTGCTGCGCTTGCGGCCGATCCTGATGACCACCCTGGCGGCGATCCTCGGGGCCTTGCCGTTGCTGCTGAGCACCGCCGAAGGCGCGGAAATGCGCCAGCCCCTGGGCCTGACCATTATCGGCGGGCTGGTCTTCAGCCAGATCCTGACCCTTTACACCACCCCGGTGGTTTACCTCTATCTCGACCGCCTGCGCCACCGTTTCAACGGCTGGCGCGGGGTGCGTACCGACGCTGCCCTGGACACTCCGCTATGACCGAATCAATTGTTTTCCGGGCCCCTGCACTGACGGTGATGTTTTGCGCCGTGTTCCTCAGCGCCTGCGCCATCGGCCCCGATTACCAGCGCCCGCAAGTTGCCGAGCCGACGCAGTACAAAGAAGCCCAGGGCTGGCGCCAGGCCGCCCCCAGCGATGCCCTGGCCCGTGGCGCCTGGTGGGAGCTGTATGGCGACCAGCAACTCAACAGCCTGGTGGACAAGCTCAACAACGCCAACCAGACCGTGGCCCAGGCCGAAGCCCGCTACCGCCAGGCCCAGGCCACGGCACGCAGCTCCCGTGGCGCGTTCTTTCCGACCGTCGACCTGAGCGCCGGGAAAACCCGCGCCAGCCAGGGCACGGGTAGCAGTAATGCGAGCTTGAGCAGCTCCAGCAGTGGTATCCGCGACACCCTCAACACCCAGTTGGGGGTGAGCTGGGAAGCCGATATCTGGGGCAAATTACGCCGAGGCCTGGAAGCCAGCGACGCCAGCGCCCAAGCCAGCGCCGCCGACCTGGCGGCCATGCGCCTGAGCCAGCAGTCGGAACTGGTGCAGAACTACCTGCAATTGCGGGTCATGGACGAACAGACGCGCTTGCTGCAAACCACCGTCGAGACCTATCAGCGCTCGCTACAAATGACCCAGAACCAGTACCGCGCCGGCGTCTCAGGCAAGGACGCTGTCGCCCAGGCCCAGACCCAGCTCAAGAGTACCCAGGCCAGCCTGATCGACCTGATCTGGCAACGGGCGCAACTGGAAAACGCCATCGCGGTATTGATCGGCGAACCTCCCGCCATGTTCAACCTGGCGGTGAGCAAGGACATACCGGCACTGCCGCAGATTCCTGCAAACCTGCCATCGCAACTGCTGGAACGCCGCCCGGATATTGCCTCGGCGGAGCGCGCAGTGATTGCCGCCAACGCCAATATCGGCGTGGCGAAAACCGCCTACTACCCCGACCTGACCCTGAGTCTGGCCGGTGGTTACTCCAGCAGCACCTATGCCGACTGGATCAGCCTGCCCAACCGCTTCTGGTCGGTGGGGCCGAAACTGGCGATGACCCTGTTCGACGGCGGGCAGCGCTCGGCAGAAGTTGACCGCGCCGAAGCGTCCTACGACGAAACCGTGGCCAAGTACCGCCAGACCGTACTCGACGGTTTCCGCGAGGTGGAAAACTACATGGTCCAGCTCAAGGTTCTGGAAGACGAGGCGGGCGTGAGCAACGAGGCCCTGGAGTCCGCGCGGGAATCTCTGCGCCTGACCCAGAACCAGTACAAGGCCGGCCTGATTGCCTACCTGGATGTGGTCAACGTCCAGGCGACGGCGTTGAGCAACGAACGTACCGTGCTGACCTTGCTGCAAACCCGGCTGGTGGCCAGCGTGCAACTGATTGCAGCGCTGGGTGGTGGTTGGGATGGCCAGTTGGAGCCAAACGAAAAACCCTGACCCTGTCGGCGATGGTCGTCAACGATAACGGATGAACAGCTGATAAACCCTCAGGGGTTATTGCTGACGCCATCGCGGGCAAGCCCGCTTCCACCGACTGTAGTTTCGCCCCTCCCCAGGCCATACATTTTCAGTAATGGCCTTGTGACAATATTCCACCTGTACGAGAATTATTCTCGCTACAATCCCCGACTTTCCCCCGGCACGGACGCCGTTCGCATCGTCATCCATGAGACGTCACATGCTTACCGGCAGTTATTCCCCCGCGTTGGTCCTGATCTCCCTGTTTGTGGCCATCCTGGCGTCCTATACCGCTCTGGACCTGACCGGTCGGATTGCCACCGCCAAGGGCCGGGCTGTGTACCTGTGGATGGCCGGCGGCGCCCTGGCCATGGGGATTGGCGTGTGGTCGATGCACTTTATCGGGATGTTGGCGTTTCGCCTGCCGATTGCCCTGGGCTACGACATCGGCATAACGGCGCTGTCGCTGTTGATCGCCGTCCTGTCCAGTGGCTTCGCCCTGTGGCTGGTCAACCAACCGCGTCTGCCGGCCTGGCAACTGGGGTTTGGCGCCTTGATCATGGGGGCGGGGATCAGCACCATGCACTACACCGGCATGGCCGCCATGCGCATGATGCCGGGCATCGACTACGACCCCACCTTGTTCATCGCCTCATTGCTGATTGCCGTGGGGGCCTCGGCCGCCGCGTTATGGATTGCCTTCAAACTGCGGCGCAACACCCCCTATGTACGCCTGGCACGGAGCGCTGCGGCGGTGGTGATGGGCGTGGCCATCGTCGGCATGCATTACACCGGCATGGCGGCGGCGCGTTTTGCCGATGGCAGTTTTTGCGGGGCGTCGGTGGATGGCCTGAGCGGCACCGGCCTGGACAATCTAGTGTTGGTGACCACCCTGGCAATCCTGGCCTTCGCGCTATTGACCTCCTTGCTCGATGCGCGCCTGGAAGCACGCACCGCTGTGTTGGCCGATTCCTTGAGCCTGGCCAACCAGGAACTCACCCACCTGGCCCTGCACGACACGCTGACCGGCCTGCCAAACCGTACGCTGCTGGCCGATCGCATTCAGCAGGCCACCCAGTTGGTGGCGGAGCAAGGTGGGTGTTTTGCCCTGATGTTTATCGACCTCGACGGTTTTAAACCGGTCAATGACGCCTTCGGCCATCATCTGGGTGACCAATTGCTGCGCGAGGTGGGCCTGCGCCTGCGCGAAGACCTGCGCGGTCAGGACACCCTGGCGCGGATCGGCGGCGATGAGTTCGTGTTGCTGGTGCAGTTGAGCCAGCCCGACGATGCGCTGCGTCTGGCCGAACGCCAGGTGGGATTGATCAACCAATCGTTCCGCGTAGCCGAGCATGACTTGAGCATCTCTGCCAGTGTCGGCATTGCCCTGTTCCCCGGTAACGGCGCAACGCCCCAGGAACTGTTGATGAATGCCGATGCGGCGATGTATCACGCCAAGAGCATGGGCAAGAACGGCTACAGCTTTTTTGATGTGTCAATGAACACCAATGCGCGCAAGCAACTGCAACTGTTGCAGGATTTGCGCAAGGCGGTTGAACAGCAGCAGTTGCGCCTGTACTACCAGCCCAAGTTCGACGCCCTCAGCGGTCGCGCCATCGGTGCCGAAGCCCTGTTGCGCTGGGAGCACCCACAACACGGCCTGTTGCTGCCGGACAAGTTTATCGAGTTGGCGGAAAAAACCGGGGTGATCATCGCCATCGGCGATTGGGTGCTCAACGAAGCATGCCGGCAAATGCAGGTGTGGTTTGCCCAGGGGTACCGGGACTGGCGTATTGCGGTGAACCTGTCGGCCCTGCAGTTCTGCCATGCCGGGCTGGTCACCAGTGTGGCCAACGCCCTGCAGCGCCACCAGTTGCCGGCCAATAGCCTGACCCTGGAAATCACCGAAACCACGGCTATGAGCGATGCCGATGCGAGCATGCGGGTGTTGCAGGAACTCTCGGAAATGGGCGTGGATTTGTCCATTGACGACTTTGGCACCGGCTACTCCAGTCTGATGTACCTCAAGCGCCTGCCGGCCAATGAGCTGAAAATCGACCGTGGCTTTGTGCGCGACCTGGAGCACGACAGCGACGATGCCGCCATCGTCTCGGCAATTGTCGCCCTGGGCCAGGCCCTGGGCCTGCGCATCGTTGCCGAGGGGGTCGAGACCGACATGCAGCAGGATTTCCTCACGCGCCTGGGCTGTAACTCGCTGCAAGGCTACCTGCTGGGCCACCCACTGCCGGCGGATACCTTTATGAGCGCCATCGTGGCCAGGGAGCGCTTGACCCCACCGTGAGATCAATTGACCCCGGTCCATGCAAAACCTGGCAGGCGCAGGTATTCTTGGATCCAACAGCTCAGGTTGAATGGGGAGTCACTACGCATGGACAAAGTCGTCATCATCACCGGTGGCAGTCGTGGGATCGGCGCCGCCACAGCCTTGCTGGCGGCCCGACAGGGCTATCGCATCTGCATCAATTTCCAGTCCGATGAAGCCGCCGCTCTGCGGGTACTGGAGCAAGTGCGCGCACTCGGTGCCCAGGCCATTGCGGTGCGCGCCGATGTCAGCATCGAAGACGAAGTGATCAGCCTGTTCAACCGCGTCGACACCGAACTGGGGCGCGTCACCGCGCTGGTCAACAATGCCGGGACCGTCGGGCATAAATCACGGGTCGATGAGATGTCCGAATTCCGTATCCTGAAAGTCCTCAAGACCAACGTGCTGGGGCCGATCCTGTGTGCCAAGCATGCGCTGCTGCGTATGTCGCCCAAACATGGCGGGCAGGGTGGCAGCATCGTCAACGTCTCGTCGGTGGCCTCGCGCATTGGCGCGCCCGGTGAGTATGTGGACTATGCGGCGTCCAAGGGCGCGCTGGACAGCTTCACCGTTGGCCTGTCCAAGGAAGTGGCGGGCGAGGGGATTCGTGTCAATGCCGTGCGCCCCGGCTACATCTACACCGAGTTCCATGCCCTGAGCGGCGACCCGGATCGGGTCAGCAAGCTTGAGTCTGGCATTCCCATGGCCCGCGGCGGGCGCCCGGATGAAGTGGCGGAAGCGATTGTCTGGCTGTTGTCGGACAAGGCGTCCTACGCCACCGGGACGTTTATTGACCTGGGGGGCGGCCGCTAGCAGGCCTGCCGTAACGCGTCAAAAGGTAGGCAGCACCGAGTAGCCTTTGCGGGCGAACTGGTCCAGGCGGTCAGCCTCGGAGTTGTGCAGGATGACCACACCCCTTTCGGAAAACCCGTCTATCTTGCCGTTGCGCTCCTCACTACCGTCGAGCTTGCACTCGTCCAGGTTATCAATGAAGCGCAACACCTTATCCAGATCGTAGGCGGCGTTGGCGCGAGCGTCCGGGTCTGGATTGGCTTGTGTCCAGTCGCCCAGATGCCGCTTGAGATCCCGGTCCAACTGCCAGCGATCGTTACCGTCGACGTAGTCCTTCAACACTGCACTCTGTTCGATAATCCTTTCCGCCGAACGGTGATCCCCTGCAGGGCGCCCCATGGGGTCAGTCAGTTGGCGGACTTCGCGCTGTTCTGCGACCCGCATGTAGTTGGGTGGGATGGGCAATGGAAAATGAAAAAATGGTGGTAGGACATTGTTCATGGCACCTCTCTTTTTTGAGTGAAAAGAGGCGAATGTTAAACCGCGCAATCACGCGGTCCAACGGCACCGTTGAGCTGATCTATTTCAAGGCGTTTTTCAAAACGAACGCACAATCCGCCCCAGCGTCTCCATGGCCTTTTCCGCTGTTTCATCCCAGGGGCTGCCGTAATTCAGACGGATACAGTTACGAAAACGCTGGGTCGGCGAAAAGATCGGCCCCGGTGCAATGCTGATGCCCTGGGCCAGGGCCATCTGGAACAGTTTCAGCGAGTCGGTCTGCTCCGGCAGCTCCAGCCACAGGAAATACCCGCCGGCGGGCTGACTGACCCGGGTTTGCGCCGGAAAGTAACGGGCGATGGCCGCGAGCATGGCACTTTGCTGTTCTTCCAGGGCATAACGCAATTTGCGCAGGTGGCGGTCGTAGCCGCCGTGTTGCAGGTAATCGGCAATGGCCGCCTGGGCCGGCATCGAGGCGCAGAGCGAGGTCATCAGCTTCAGACGTTCAATCTTTTGCGCGTAGCGGCCTGCCGCAACCCAGCCCACGCGATAGCCCGGGGCCAGGCTCTTGGCGAAGGAGCCGCAGTGCATCACCAGGCCTTCAGTGTCGAAGGCCTTGGCCGGCTTGGGCGCCTGTTGGCCGTAGTACAGTTCGGCGTACACATCGTCTTCAATCAGCGGCACCTGGTGCCCGCGCAACAACTCGACCAGCTCCTGCTTCTTGGCCTCGGGCATGGTCGCACCCATGGGGTTCTGGAAGCTGGTCATACACCAGCAGGCCTTGATCGGGTAGCGCTCCAGGGTCTGGGCCAGCACCTTCAGGTCAATGCCATCACGCGGATGCACCGGAATCTCCACGGCCTTGAGCTTCAAGCGCTCCAACACTTGCAGGCAGGCATAAAACGCCGGGGCCTCGATGGCCACCAGATCGCCAGGCTCAGTCACCGCTTGCAGGCACAGGTTCAGCGCTTCCAGGGCACCGTTGGTGATCAGCAGCTCTTCCATGGGCAGCATCAAGCCACCGACCATGTAGCGCAGGGCGATTTGCCGACGCAGTTGCGGGTTGCCCGGCGACATGTCCGTGACCACCATGCGCGGGTCCATTTCGCGGCTGGCGCTGGCCATGGAGCGGGCCAGGCGTTGCAGGGGGAACAGCGTCGGGCTGGGGAAGGCCGAGCCGAAGGGCACGGTCTGCGGATCCTTGATCGAATCCAGTACCGAGAACACCAGCTCACTGACGTCCACCTCGGTGGATTCGTGAACATGGGCGCTGACTGCCGGCTCCGAAAACGGGCTGGGCGCGTGGGTGTTGACGAAATACCCGGAGCGCGGCCGCGCCCGGATCAGGCCGCGGCGCTCCAGCAGGTAATAGGCCTGGAACACCGTGGAGGGGCTGACGCCATAGGTCTGGCTGGCATAGCGCACCGACGGCACCCGCTGGCCCGGCCCGAGGACGCCGGAGCGGATCAGTTCAGCGATGTCGTCGGCAAATTTCTCGTAGCGTTTCATCGTGATCCTAATGTTCTACAGCGGTCAAAATGTGGGAGAGGGCTAGCCTGCTCCCACAGGGGATTGCGTGGGTCAGCGGTTCAGCGGCGCGACAAAACGGCTGTCGGCGACACTATAAACACTTGGCTCGTCGATATCCGTTACCTTGAAACGGATGGTTTGCGAGCTGCTGGTCGGCTTGTCACGGGTCAGCGCCACAGACACCGGCACATCCGTGATCTCTCCGGGCGCCAGGCTGATCTCGGTCTTGCCCTGTAGCTGGAAGCCTTCACCATCCACCAGTTGCACGCGGTAATCCTGGCGTTGCTGGGTCTTGTTGATGATCTTCAAACTGTAAATGTTCTCGATCAACCCCTGGCTGTTCTCCCGGAACATGCCACGGTCCTTGGTGACGTCCAGCGAGACCATGGGCCGTTGCACCAGTGCCATCACCAGGGCGGCGATCATCACCAGCAGCACGGCACTGTAGCCGATCAGGCGTGGCCGCAGCAGGTGGGTCTTGCCACCCTGCAACTGATGTTCGGAGGTGTAACTGATCAAGCCCCGGGCATAACCCATTTTATCCATGATCGAATCGCAGGCGTCGATGCAGGCGGCGCAGCCGATGCACTCCATCTGCAGGCCATCGCGGATGTCGATGCCGGTGGGGCAGACCTGCACGCACAAGTGGCAGTCGATGCAGTCGCCCAGGCCCACATCGGCCGGGTTCACATCGCGTTTGCGCGGGCCACGGCTTTCGCCACGGGCGGCGTCGTAGGAAATGGTCAGGGTGTCCTTGTCGAACATCACGCTCTGGAACCGTGCATACGGGCACATATGCATGCACACCGCTTCCCGCAGCCAGCCGGCGTTGATGTAGGTGGCGCCGGTAAAGAACAGCACCCAGAATAGGCTGACACCGCCCATCTGCCAGGTCAGCAGCTCCTCGGCCAGGGGCCGGATCGGGGTGAAATAGCCGACAAAGGTCAAGCCGGTCAGCACACTGATTGCCAGCCACAGGGTGTGTTTGGCGGCGCGACGCGCCAGTTTATTCACGCTCCAGGGCGCGGCCTGCAGCTTGATCCGCTGGTTTCGCTCACCTTCGGTGACTTTCTCGCACCACATGAACAGCCAGGTAAACGAGCTTTGCGGGCAGGTGTAGCCACACCAGACGCGGCCGGCAAATACCGTAATGGCAAACAGCCCGAAGGCACAGATGATCAACAGCGCCGACAACAGGATGAAATCCTGGGGCCAGAAGGTTGCGCCAAAAATATGGAACTTGCTTTCAGCCAGGTCCCACAACACCGCCTGGCGTGAGTCCCAGTTCAGCCACACGGTGCCAAAAAACGCCAGGAACAGAAAGCCTGCACCGTTTATGCGCAAGGTCCGGAACAGGCCGGTGAAACTGCGGGTGTGAATCAGGTTGTCGCTGGATTTGGCCTTCATCTTCTTTGGATGTGCAGGCTCGAAATTTTCTACTAATCGGACGGGGATTCTATCGCTCATGGTCTTTCGCTCATCAGCCTCCATCAGGCGGATGAACTATGGGCCGCGATCTGTTTGCATAACAGACTCAGGTAAAACCATAAAAAGCGGATCAGATGAGTTTTTAGCGCGCCGCTGCGACAATGTGCAGCACCCCGCAAGCCGCGGGGCCGGTGCCTGGATCAACAGCACGCAAGGCATGCTGATCCAGGTCAATCAAATCACCGAATCACCGGTGCTGGCCTTGAGGTGCTTGCGCCCGTCAATGGCACCTGCGACGGTCAAGGCGTCGGCCTCGGCTTCGGTGATGTAGATCCGTTGGCCGTCGATCTCGACCGCCGACATGGATTTGTCGCTGTCGGTAATCACCGTCACCTCCAAAACGCTGCAGCGTTGTTCTTCACCGTTGTCGTCGGTCTTGAAATAGCAGGTCTGGTTTTCGATACGTACGGGCATGGTCTTCTCCTGGTTGTTCGGTGCTGTTCATTAGGTGACGCTCACCGGCCAATGGTTCGGCGCAACTGACTGGCGGTCGTTGCTGTCCATCTTCTATCTCCCATGAAAAGGACAGGACCATGGACGCCTGGTGGCAAGAAGTCTGGCAAACCCTGCAAAGCGAATTCGCCGATATCGGCGATGCGCGGCAACTGACGCAAATCACCCTACGCCTGCTGATCGCCGCGATTCTGGGTGGCATCCTGGGCTTTGAGCGCGAACAGAAAGGCAAGGCCGCCGGTGTGCGCACCCATATGCTGGTGGCGATGGGCGCAGCCTTGTTTGTGCTGGTGCCACAGATGTCCGGCTCCCAGGCAGACGCCATGAGCCGGGTGGTGCAGGGGGTGATCGCCGGTATCGGTTTCCTCGGCGCGGGGACGATTCTCAAGGGCAAGGAGGAGGACACTGGCCAGCACGTCAAGGGCTTGACCACCGCAGCCGGCCTGTGGATGACCGCCGCCATCGGGGTGGCGGCGGGGTTGGGCAAGGAGTCCACTGCGGTACTGAGCACCGTGCTGGCGCTACTGGTGTTCAGCGTGATGCCAAGGATTGTGAAACTACTAGACAAGCCTTAGCTTCGGGCTCCTACACGATAACTGGCGGCATAGTCGTAGGCGGTTCTTCCTTTGCCGGTGGCACGCTTTCCGGCGGTTCCTGTTCGGGAATCGGCGCAGGCTCGGTCGGCGGCAAGGTCGGTGTATCAATATTCGGGTCGGGTGTTTCAGCAGGAATCGGGATGTTCATCGCGGTGGCCTCGTTTGTGTTTTGCTCAATCGGTGGACAACCGCCACGGCCGATTGATTCCCGCCCGGTGGCGGCACACCCCTCTGAACGTTCCGCCGGCCATCGGGCTCGGACCTTATGTGGCCGGTTCAGGAAGAGCCCGCCTGCAGCACTGACAATCAAGCACTAGAGCGTCCTACCCGGATTAGCTCATGGTCTTTCGCTCATCAGCCCCCGCAAGCCGTGGGGCCGGTGCCTGGATCAACAGCACGCAGGGCGTGCTGATCCAGGTCAGTCAAATCACCGAATCACCTGTGCGGCCCTTTAATCACCGCCGCCTGCTCAGGTCACCAGATCGCTGTAGGTCACTTCACCAAACACCTTGACCACGAACGGTGGCTTCCCGGGATCGCCTGCGATCATCACCACGCTTGTGTGGGTACCCGGGAGGTAGTGAATCTGCATTTCACCGCTGGCGCCTGAGAAGTTCTCTACCAGGTTAAGGGGTTTATTACCCAGTTGGGCACGAACTCCCGAGACATCGAGCTTGTCACGGCCGTGGGCAAAGTTCATGACTTCGCTCGGCGCTGCCAGGATCGATTCGCCAATATTGCCGAAGGTGAAGGTTTGGCTGCTGCCTTGGGCAGGTGGATTGTCCCAGGGCTGGGGTGTCTGGGTTGTCTGTATCGGCGGGTTATTCTCCGGTGTTGGCTTTGCCTGGGACGGTGTCTCATCCGTTGGCGTGTCCTGGGGGAGTGCGTTCAATGATTGGCCGAGGCCGGAAAGGGCCTTGGCGGTGCCTGCGCTATCGCGCTTGCGCTGCTTGATATTCACTTCCTCCAGACGCAACTCTTGCTCGACTTCCTGGCTGGCCCTGAAATCCGCCTCGGGGTCGCCGGTGTTCATGCGTGATCTGATTTCATTCTTACTCAACCCAGGGACCTCCACGGCTGCCGCAGTATCTTGCAGATGCTCGAGGTTTGTTTGGCTCAAGAATGTCTTGAATTCGTTGAGTTGCCTGATCGTTCCGGCGGCATTGGGGCCATTCTGCATCGTGCGGATATTGGCCGGGCTCAACAACGTGCGCAGTTCGCTGAGACGGCTCCTGGTCTCCATGGAAAACGGCTCGCGCAACATTTGTATGACACTGTCGCGGTTCAATAACTTGCCAACTTTGTCGGCTATTACAGAGCCTGCGTCAGGCGTTTGTGGGCGAGGCTTGGCCTGTGCAGTGGCGGCCTCGGACTGCCGGGAGGGATAGCCACGCTCGGCAGGCTTTGCGTCAGGCTGGCGCGTGGTTTTGAACTGTGAGGTAGGCGTTGGCTGCTGACGCGGTCTGTCAGGCGTTTTTGTTCGTGAGGGGGCACTTGGGCCGGCCTTGAGCAAGCGCAGAATCTCTTGAGAATGATTAAGTGGCACTTTTTCAGGAAGCGACGTGATAGGTCGGTACGGCTGATGATTAGCGGGTTGAATTGACATGATGAGCCCTCGCATGGGTTTGACGTGATGCATGCGCAAGTCAGCCTATCTTCGGGCGAAGGCGATCGACTTCAGTGCTTTCGGGCTGCTTGGTAGGACGTATCTCTAATGCTTGCCCGATCGCGGGCAAGCAGCGACGCTTTTCAGGCGACGACCGGTGGCGCGGTTTGCGGTGGGTCTTCCATCGGTGGTGGCTGGTTTTCAGGTGGCTCCTGCTCGGGAATCGGCACTGGCTCAGTGGGCGGCAGTGGTGGCTTGTCTATATTGGGCTCTGGGGTTCGTGCGGGATCGGGATACTCATCGGTATGGCCTCCTTTGTGCTTTGTTGTATCGGGGACAATCGGCACGACCGATTGATTCCCGCCCGGCGGGCGGCACATCCATCTGAACTTTCCGCGAGCCACCGGGCTCGGACCTTATGTGGCCGGCTCAGGAAGAGCCCGCCTGCAGCACTGACAATCAAGCACAAGAGCGTCCATGGGGCGTAAGGGGAGATGCTCGATGACGGCTGAAATACCCGGATTACCACTGTCCCAGGCACTGTTGCTGCCCAGGATCGCCATTGAAGACACGATGCCGGTGATTGATGCCGGCGCATTCGCGGTCAAGGCCGTGCAAGGGCAATCCATCCACGTTACCAGCAAGGTGTTCGCCGACGGCCATGACCAGTTGGCCGTGTTGATTCGCTGGCGGTCGCTGAGTGAAGACAACTGGCATCGCGAGGTCATGGCAGACAAGGGCAACAACACCTGGGAAGGCACTTTCGACGTCACCCTGCAGGGCCCGCACCAATATTGCATCGAGGCGTGGATCGACCATTTCGCCAGTTTCTGCTACGAACTGGGCAAGAAACACACCGCCGGGGTTCCCGTCAGCCTGGAGCTGCAGGAAGGTCGCCAGCAGGTCTTGCAAGCCGCTGAACGCAGTGAAGGTGAGCTGCAGGAGCACTTGCAGCAATTGCATCAACAATTGTCCGGGCTGCTGGAAACCGAGCAGGTCGCGTTGTTTCTGCACGAACACAGTGCACAGCTGATGGCCGAGGCCGATTTGCGCCCCTACCTGAGTATCAGCCCGGTGTATCCACTGGATGTGGAACGGCCACAGGCGCTGTTTGCCAGTTGGTACGAGCTGTTTCCGCGCTCGATCACCGACGATGCGGCGCGCCACGGCACCTTCAATGACGTGCATGGGCGCCTGGCGATGATCCATGACATGGGCTTTGACGTGCTGTACTTCCCGCCGATCCACCCCATCGGCCGTAGTCACCGCAAGGGCAAGAACAACTCACTGACCGCCGGCCCCGAGGATCCCGGCAGCCCGTATGCCATCGGCAGCGAGGAGGGCGGCCATGACGCCATCCATTCGCAGCTGGGCACCCGCGAGGATTTCCGCCGCCTGGTAGCCGCCGCCGCCGAGCACGGCCTGGAGATCGCCCTGGACTTTGCCATCCAATGTTCCCAGGACCACCCCTGGCTCAAGCAGCATCCCGGCTGGTTCAACTGGCGCCCGGACGGCACGATCAAATATGCGGAAAACCCGCCGAAGAAATACCAGGACATCGTCAACGTCGACTTCTATGCCACCGATGCGATCCCCAGCCTGTGGCTGGAGTTGCGCGATGTCGTGCTGGGCTGGGTCGAGGAGGGGGTCAAGACCTTCCGCGTCGACAACCCTCACACCAAGCCGCTGCCGTTCTGGCAATGGTTGATCAGCGATGTACGGGCCCAGCACCCCGAAGTGATCTTCCTCGCCGAGGCCTTCACCACCCCGGCGATGATGGCGCGGCTGGGCAAGGTCGGTTATTCCCAGAGCTACACCTATTTCACCTGGCGCAACACCAAGGCCGAATTGAGTGAGTACTTCACCCAGTTGAACCAGTCGCCCTGGCGTGAATGCTACCGGCCGAACTTTTTCGTCAACACCCCGGACATCAACCCGGGCTTTCTGCATGAGTCCGGGCGCCCCGGCTTTTTGATCCGTGCCGCGCTGGCCACCATGGGCTCGGGCCTATGGGGCATGTACTCGGGTTTTGAGCTGTGTGAAAGCGCGCCGGTGCCGGGCAAGGAAGAGTACCTGGACTCGGAAAAGTACGAGATCCGCCCCCGGGACTTCAGTGCCCCCGGCAACATCATTGCCGAGATTGCCCAACTCAACCGCATCCGCCGGCAAAACCCGGCACTGCAGACACACTTGGGCCTGACGCTCTACAACGCGTTCAACGACCACATCCTGTACTTCGGCAAGCGCAGCGAGGATGGCAGCAACTTCATCCTGGTCGCCGTCAACCTCGACCCGTTCAACGCCCAGGAGGCGCATTTCGAGCTGCCGTTGTGGGAGATGGGCCTGCCGGACGACGCCCAGGTGCAGGGCGAAGACCTGATGAACGGCCATCGCTGGACCTGGTACGGCAAGATCCAATGGATGCGCATCGAGCCCCATATGCCATTTGGCATCTGGCGCGTAACCCAGTCTTGAGTCGGATGCAGATCAACTGTGGGAGCGGGCAAGCCCGCACACATTGATCCAGTCCAGTCTGTAAGTTTTCTTGAATTTTCCAGGAGTTTCCAATGGCGAAGAAACCCAAGGCTGCCACCTTTATCAAAGACCCGCTCTGGTACAAGGACGCGGTGATTTACCAGGTTCACGTCAAATCCTATTTCGACTCCAATAACGACGGCATCGGGGATTTCCCCGGGCTGATCGCCAAACTCGACTACATCGCCGACCTGGGCGTGAACACCATCTGGCTGCTGCCGTTCTACCCTTCGCCACGCCGTGACGACGGCTATGACATTGCCGAATACCGTGGTGTGCACAGCGACTACGGGACCATGGCCGACGCCAAGCGTTTTATCGCCGAGGCGCACAAGCGCGGGCTGCGGGTGATTACGGAGCTGGTGATCAACCACACCTCGGACCAGCATCCGTGGTTCCAGCGCGCGCGCAAGGCCAAGCCTGGCTCCAGTGCCCGGGACTTCTACGTGTGGTCCGATGACGACCAGAAATACGACGGCACCCGCATCATTTTCCTCGACACCGAAAAGTCCAACTGGACCTGGGACCCGGTCGCCGGCCAGTACTTCTGGCACCGCTTCTATTCCCACCAGCCGGACCTCAACTTCGACAACCCGCAAGTCATGAAGGCCGTGCTGTCGGTGATGCGCTACTGGCTGGACATGGGCATCGACGGCCTTCGCCTGGACGCGATTCCTTACCTGATCGAGCGCGACGGCACCAACAACGAAAACCTTCCCGAAACCCACGATGTGCTCAAGCAGATCCGTGCCGAAATCGACGCCAACTACCCCGACCGCATGCTGCTGGCCGAAGCCAACCAATGGCCGGAAGATACCCAGCTGTACTTTGGCGACCAGAAGGGCGACGACGGCGACGAATGCCATATGGCCTTCCATTTCCCGCTGATGCCGCGTATGTACATGGCCCTGGCCCAGGAAGATCGCTTCCCGATCACCGATATTCTGCGCCAGACCCCGGAAATTCCCGCGAACTGC
Organism: Pseudomonas sp. MF5691; assembly: GCF_016405645.1. Lineage (NCBI taxonomy): Bacteria > Pseudomonadati > Pseudomonadota > Gammaproteobacteria > Pseudomonadales > Pseudomonadaceae > Pseudomonas > Pseudomonas sp. MF5691. The sequence continues at coordinate 242,362 of NZ_JAEKDC010000006.1, read as the reverse complement.
CAATGGGCGATTTTCCTGCGCAACCATGATGAGCTGACCCTGGAAATGGTCACCGACAAGGAGCGCGATTACCTGTGGAACTACTACGCCGCCGATCGCCGCGCGCGCATCAACCTGGGGATTCGCCGACGCCTGGCGCCCTTGATGGAGCGCGACCGCCGCCGCATCGAGCTGCTCAACAGCCTGTTGCTGTCCATGCCTGGCACACCGACCCTGTATTACGGTGATGAAATTGGCATGGGCGACAATATCTACCTGGGCGACCGCGACGGCGTACGCACGCCGATGCAATGGTCCATCGACCGTAACGGTGGTTTTTCCCGCGCCGACCCGGCCAGCCTGGTACTGCCGCCGATCATGGACCCGCTCTACGGCTACCAGTCGGTCAACGTCGAAACCCAGGCCCAGGACCCCCATTCCCTCCTGAACTGGACGCGGCGCATGCTGGCGATCCGCAAGCAGTCCAAGGCGTTCGGGCGCGGCACCCTGAAAATGCTCTCGCCGAGCAACCGCCGGATCCTCGCTTACACCCGCGAGTACACCGGCGTCGACGGCAAACAGGAAATCATCCTGTGTGTGGCCAACGTGTCGCGTACCGCCCAGGCGGCGGAGTTGGACCTGTCGGCCTTTGCCGGCATGGTTCCGGTGGAAATGCTCGGCGGCAATGCCTTCCCGCCCATCGGTCAGCTGAATTTCCTGCTGACACTGGCACCCTACGGCTTCTATTGGTTTGTGTTGGCCGCGGAAAACCAGATGCCCAGCTGGCATGTGGAGCCGGCCCAGAGTCTGCCGGACTTCACCACCCTGGTCTTGAAAAAACGCCTCGAAGAATTGCTCGAAGCGCCGTGCCGCACCACTCTGGAGCAGACTTCACTGCCCAGCTGGCTGGCCAATCGGCGTTGGTTCGCCAATAAGGACTCAACCATCGACCGCGTGCATATCGCCTATGGCGTGCGCTTTGGCGATGCCCAGCATCCGGTGCTGCTCAGTGAGATTGAAGTGACCAGCGGCGGGCAGACCAGCCGTTATCAGTTGCCCTTCGGCCTGCTGGGCGAAGATCAGTTCAGCAGCGCCTTGCCGCAGCAACTGGCCCTGGCACGGGTACGCCGGGTGCGCCAGGTGGGCCTGATCACCGATGCGTTCAGCCTCGACAGCTTCATCCGCGCGGTGATCGAGGGCCTGCGCGCCGAGACCGTGCTTACCAGCAGCGATGGGGAGATCCGTTTCGAGCCGACCCCACAATTGCCCGACTTGCCCCTGGGCGACCAGTTGCAAGTGCGCTACCTGGCGGCCGAGCAGTCCAACAGTTCGGTGGTGGTCGGCGAAAGCCTGGTGCTGAAGTTGATCCGCAAGGTCAGCACCGGGATTCATCCGGAACTGGAAATGGGCGCCTACCTGACCGCCGCCGGCTACGCGCATATCTCGCCGTTGCTGGGTTCGGTGATCCGCCGCGATGCCGAAGGCCAGGACAACCTGCTGATGATTGCCCAGGGCTATCTCAGCAACCAGGGCGATGCCTGGGGCTGGACCCAGAACAACCTGGAACGGGCGATTCGCGATGAATTGGCCGAAGCGATTTCCGAACAGGAACAACACTACAACGCCCTCGGCGAACTGGCGGATTTCGCCGGGCTGCTCGGGCAACGGCTGGGGGAAATGCACAACGTGCTGGCCGCGCCAACCACCAACCCGGACTTCCAGCCCGAAGTCACTACCGTCAAGGACAGCCAGGGCTGGGCCAAGCAGGTGGGCGCGCAGATCGAGCGTGCATTGCAACTGCTCAAACAGCATCAAAACCAATTGAACCCCGCCGACCAGGGGTTGGTCACTCAACTGCTGGCACAGAAAAAGGCGATTGCCAGCCATGTGCAGGCCTTGGCAAAAGCCACGATGGGCGGCTTGCGCATCCGGGTCCATGGGGATTTGCACCTGGGCCAGGTCCTGGTGGTCAAGGGCGATGCCTATCTGATCGACTTCGAGGGCGAGCCCGCGCGGCCGTTGCACGAGCGCCGAGGCAAGCACAGCCCGTACAAGGACGTCAGCGGCGTACTGCGTTCGTTCGACTACGCCGCCGCCATGGCCCTGAATGTGCAAGGGCAAGGGCTGGATCACTCGGCCGATACCGATGCCTCGCGCCAACGCGTGGTAGATCGCTACCTGACTGAAGCGCGCCAGGCATTTATCCAGGCGTATCAACAGGCTACGTCTACACTGGCGCATGACTGGCAGGATGCCAAAGGAGCAGAAGCGGCTCTCGCATTGTTCAGCCTGGAGAAGGCGGCGTATGAAGTGGCCTACGAGGCAGAGAACCGCCCGACCTGGCTGGCAGTGCCATTGCGCGGATTGCACGGGTTGCTGGACGGGCGTTAAAGGCGTACGTCAAAACAAAGCAGATCGAATGTAGGAGTTGTCGAGCTGTCGCCAGGCTACGATGGCGGCGTTAGCTGACACTGCGCCAGCGCTGGCAAGCCAGCTCCCACATTTGATCCTTAGTGTCACAAGCGGTGGGAGAAATCATGAGCTTTACACATAAAGAACCGCTGCAATCGAAATTCGCGGTCATGCCGGCACCCAAGGATATTGAAGCCCTGGTGCGCGCCGAACATCCGGATCCGTTTGCGCTCCTCGGCCCCCACGACGATGAGCAGGGCGGCCAGGTTATCCGCGCATTCCTGCCTGAGGCCTTGAGTGTCGAGGTGCTGGCCCGTGACAGCGGCGACGGGCTTGGCAGCCTGGATGCCACCCCGGTTCCCGGCTTGTTTATCGGGCATTTCTCTACACGCCAAAGCTACCTGCTGAAGATCCAGTGGGCCGGCGGCGAGCAAATCACCGAAGACCCCTACAGCTTCGGCCAGTTGCTCGGGGAAATGGACCTGTACCTGTTTGCCGAAGGCAATCACCGCGAGTTGAGCAATTGCCTGGGCGCCCAAGTGACGAGCGTCGATGGTATCCAGGGCGTGCGCTTTGCCGTGTGGGCGCCGAATGCCCGGCGGGTCTCGGTGGTGGGCGACTTCAATATCTGGGACGGGCGCCGCCACCCGATGCGTCTGCGGCATCCCGCCGGGGTCTGGGAAATCTTTATCCCGCGCCTGCAACCGGGCGCGGCCTACAAATACGAAATTCTCGGCGCCACCGGGATCCTGCCGCTCAAGGCCGATCCCATGGCCCTGGCCACCCAGTTACCGCCCGACACGGCGTCGAAGGTCGCCGCGCCATTGCAAGTGGCGTGGTCGGACGAAGCCTGGATGCAGACCCGGGGCGAACGCCAGGCGCCGAGTGCGCCCCTGTCAATCTACGAACTGCACGTCGGTTCCTGGCAATGCGAGCTGGACGAGTTGGGCGAAGTGTCGCGCCAATACGGCTGGCGCGAGTTGGGGGAGCGGCTGATTCCCTATGTGCAGCAACTGGGTTTCACCCATATCGAACTGATGCCGATCATGGAGCATCCGTTCGGTGGTTCCTGGGGTTACCAGCCGTTGTCGCAATTTGCACCCAGCGCACGCTTTGGTTCGCCCGACGAGTTTGGCGCGTTCGTCAACGCCTGCCATCAGGCGGATATCGGCATCATTCTCGACTGGGTGCCGGCGCATTTTCCTACCGATACCCATGGCCTGGCCCAGTTCGACGGCACCGCGCTGTACGAATACGGCAACCCGCTGGAAGGCTTTCATCAGGACTGGGACACGCTGATCTACAACCTGGGGCGTACCGAGGTCCATGGTTTTATGCTGGCGTCGGCATTGCACTGGCTCAAGCACTTCCATATTGATGGCCTGCGGGTGGATGCGGTGGCGTCGATGCTGTATCGCGACTACTCACGCAAGGCCGGGGAGTGGGTGCCTAACCGCCACGGAGGGCGCGAGAACCTCGAAGCCATTGAGTTCCTGCGCCACCTCAACGATGTAGTGGCCCTGGAAGCTCCCGGCGCCCTGGTAATCGCCGAGGAATCCACCGCCTGGCCTGGCGTCAGCCAGCCGACCCAGCAGGGCGGCCTGGGGTTCAACTACAAGTGGAACATGGGCTGGATGCACGATTCGCTGCATTACATCCAGCAGGACCCGGTGTACCGCGCCCATCATCACAATGAGCTGAGTTTCGGCCTGGTGTATGCCTGGTCCGAGCGTTTTGTGCTGCCGATCTCCCATGATGAGGTGGTGCATGGCAAACACTCGCTGATCGACAAAATGCCCGGCGACAGGTGGCAAAAATTCGCCAACCTGCGGGCCTACCTGAGCTTTATGTGGATGCATCCGGGCAAGAAGCTGCTGTTTATGGGCTGCGAGTTTGGTCAATGGCGTGAGTGGAACCACGACCAGCAACTGGATTGGTACCTGCTGCAGTACCCGGAACACCGGGGTGTGCAGAAACTGGTGGGCGACCTCAATCGCCTGTACCGCGAAGAGCCGGCCCTGCACGAGCAAGACGACGCACCGCAAGGCTTCCAGTGGTTGATTGGCGACGATGCAATCAACAGCGTCTATGCCTGGCTGCGCTGGAGCAAGGACGGCAAGCCGGTGCTGGTGGTGGCCAACTTCACCCCTGTGCCCCGCGAGGCGTACAAGGTGGGGGTACCGTTTGCCGGCAGTTGGAAGGAGGTGATCAATAGCGATGCCGACACCTATTCCGGTTCCAACTACGGCAACGGCGGTGAAGTGTTCACCCTCGCCGAGCCGCACCATGGGCAGCCGGTGTCGCTGGCGTTGAATCTGCCGCCACTGGGGGTACTGATTCTGCGCCGGGAGTAAAGGCGCGCCGCATGGCCATCGTGGCTTGACCACGATGGCCTGACCAACGCTGTTACCAAACCGTCTGGAACATTTTCTTACGTGTGCGCCACACAAGGATGTCAGCGATCAGGCGCAGTTTCCCAGTCCCCCTTCGTTTCGTCGCTGTGCCTGTGTATCACTGCCAGAGACGAACCATCATGACGCCTGTCCACCTCAACACACGATTTGCGCCTGCTGCTCCCACCTTGTCACGCTCCGACACGCCACCACCCAGCGAAGGCAGTGCCGGCCTGACGCTGGTGCAACCGCCTGCGCTAGCGACTCCCTCACACCAGGTGCACGTGCGGGGAAAGCTCGGTGATCTGGACGAAATACTGCGGGTGCTGCACGCGCTGCAAACCCCGAATGCCGTCGTCAATAAAAGCTTGTTTCTCAACAAAGACTCGCCGCTGATACCCGCCAATGGCTCGACCCAACCGGGGACCAATCGGCTGGATAACATGCTCGCGTTTTACGGGATAGTGCCCTCCAACCCCAAGACACCGGAGCAGGTGCAAGCGGCGATTGACGCTGCGCAAGATGCGCGTAGCGAAATCAGCCTGGGCCTGGGTGATCCGTCCAGTGACATGGATGGCTTGCTGGACAAGCGCAATGAGCCCGCTATCCAGACCTGGGTTGCCGAGCAAGAGGCCAAGTACAAAAAACCGTTGCTCAGCCAGCTGACCGAAGACCTCCCGCCCCAGGCCCTGAAAAAAGCCCAGGGCACGCCGGCCGCCGTGCTGGAGCTGATACTCAAATCGCCCAAGGCCAATGAACGGGTTCAGCAGTTGTTAAAAACCCTGGGCGGGGCCGAGTTCCCCCTCGATGGCGTCATAACGCCCGAAGTCAAGGTCAAGCTGTTGCTCAAGTCCCTTGCCTTGAGCCTGGACCCGCTGCAGACGCGCAAACCCGGGCAGGTTGCCGGCTTTAATCTGGCCTCGAGTGACCAGTGGGGCCAAAGCTACCCGTCGATAAAGTCCGCGTTCAGGAACCACCTGGTCGATTCAAGGCAGCTTTCCGGGGATCAGGCCCATCTGGCGGCCTATATTCTGCAACCCCTGTTCCCGCCCGACTTTGCCGTGCGTGATACGCCAGCGGATCTACCTTACCGAGGGTCGGCGGTGTGGGTGAACTTCCAGCAAGGCGTCAGTCTGGCTGAAACGATCGCGCCGGGCTCGTCGCGGCGCATGGGCTTTCAACAACTGGTCGATCTGCCTGGCAAGCTCAGCGAGCAAGCTACAACGGACGGTGAGTGGGCGCTCATAACCTCGACCCGTACCCCGGCGGTTCTGGCGTGGGCGGTGACGCAAGGGGTGCTCCCACAGAAGGAAAGCTATTCGCAGGAAGATATAAATAAGGCAGCCACTGCACTGGACGCCCATATCGATAGCGTGGTCGCGGCAACCCAACAGATGGCGGCCGATGTGCCGATGCGCAAAGACTATTTCGAACGGATGCAGAAGGGCACTTCCCGGACCGAGGTGCTGAGCCTGATCAGTCCTGTTTTTGCTCTGTACAGGCACATGAGTGGTGAGAAAATCACCCCCTCGGACGTCAACTATCAATACCCTGTTTATGATGAAGGCCAGTTCCAGGGGGCGTTTGACAAATACCTGGCCGATACCAAGGTCGCCTACGGAACGCTTGTCCGCAGCCAGTTGACCCAGTTGCCGCTAAAGGACCGCGAGGCGATTGAACGGGGTGACGTAACGCTGTATGCCCTGCGGACAAAACCCGGCAGCCCCAATGAAACCGCCGAGGAGAAAAAGGCCGCTGTCACACGCCCGGCGTTTATTCTCAAAGCCAAATACAAGGGCGAGACAAGCTACTACGAAGTGAATCCGGTCAAGGGTATCGCCCGGCGGCGCGACGACTTGAAGCCGATCCTGGAGTCCTACAACCCCACCGATAAACGCTATGGCAAGGATTTCATTTCAATTGACCATTCCGCTGAGGGTGAGCCTTCTGAAGAGCTGGTAGTCCGCCACACCCGCCCCGACAGCAGGGCCGAGTTCAAGCAACAGTGGACGGATTACAAGGCCGGCAAAGGCCCCAAACCCAAGAGCTTTTCCATCGTGGTACCGCAACAGCTCGCGCACTTTTCAGCGGCGAGCAATCCATCGACAGGTGCGGTGCCGCACACCCTGGCGTCCGAACGCTCAGTGGAGATCGCCAAGGCCATTACCACGGATCTGTTTTATGTCGATGAAACCACGCTCAAGCAGTGGGCGGAGTCGGACCCGGCCCGGGAAAGCGCGGCCCATAAAAACGACGACGCCTTTTGGGATCGGGTCAAAGGCGTCGGTCAGATGGTTGTTCCGTTCTGGAGTGGCATCGAAAACCTGGTCAAAGGCAATACCAAGGAGGGCATCAAGGATCTGGTGGTCGACGGCCTGCTGACCTTCGCCGGGCCGGCGGGCAAGTTTGCCGCGGGCTCGGTGCGCCTCCTGTCCACGGCCGGCAAGATTGGCGTAAGGGCACTGCTGCCAAAATTTCTGCCCCTGGTGAAGAAGTTCGCGGTTTCCGTGGCGCACAATCTCAACCCGCTTGACCCGGTGATGCCCGCGATCAATGGCTTGGGGGGCAGGCTCATGAAGTCTGGGCGCGCGGGCCTGAGCAATCTTCAGGCCGGTATTGCCAAGGTCAAGCAATCCGGCTTCCTTAAACTGCCCGGCAGAGGCCGCTACGACATTACCCCGAAGATCCCCCTGACCCCCAGGCCCGTCGCGCAGGGCCTGACCTTGCGGGTCCCCGAAGGCCTCTCCAGTGACCAGGTCCGAGTCCTGCATCGGCACACGTACAGCGACCTGGTTATCGGTGATGATGTCTATCGCTATAACCCGAAAAAGCCCGACAGCCTGATCAAACTGGGCGGCCCGGAGGATACCGAGCCGCTTGAAGGTTTGGTGATGAGCTGTGGCGGCGGGGGCCGGCGATCCAAGCGGGACCTGAATGACCTGTGCTACACCAAACAGATCGAGCCAGGAGGCACGCCGGTCTTTCAGGACGCACAAGCACTCGAGCATCGCCGACTGATCCCGCGGGCCGGCCCAGGAAAAGGGCCGCGCACGGTCATCCATGAGCACCGTCGTTACCGCGTCAATGAGGCGGGCAACCAGGAGCTGCTACCGATGGCGAGTGTAGGACCTGTGACCTACAAACCTCGCACGACCGGCAGCGTGGTCAACGAAGCGGATTTTGGCTATGACGATTTTGGTGTGCCCCGGGCGATCAACCAGGAAACGGTGGTGGTCAAGATGGATGCGATCAGCGACCTGAGTAATGACCAGCGTGTCATCAGGGGGGTCAAGGTCAACCATAATGGCCACCAGTACGTGGTGGTCGAGGCTGATACTGGCGTGCACTATTACGCTGAGCTGACAGGCAACGGGCAACTGGATTTTCACCGGATGACCCGCAGTGATGCGCTGGATGTCGAATTCATCAAGTTCTACGACCAATACAAGGATATCTACGGTTTCGCGGCGCAGGGGCTCCCGGACAATCAGTTGGTGGTACTGCCCAGCCTGGAGACGCTGATCAAGAAAATCGTCGCCGACGAGCCTATGTCACCTGCCGAAATCAACCACCTTGCCAGCGTACTGCAGGGTCTGTCCCCCGAGAAACAACGCGAAGTCCTGATGGCGGTGTACGCATCGGGAAACAACCCCGGACATGTGGTAGTGGCGGCCAAACCGATCCGCCTGGCGCCGATCAACAAGCCTGCTGACTTCGCCCAGTTGCCGGCTGAACAACAGAACCGCGTGTATGCAGAAGGTGCGAGAAAAGCGGTAGACGAGCAGTTTCAGGCCACGGGCATTCGCTCAGCCAATCAACAGGTGCCCGGGCTTGCCGGTGAGGCCACGCGCAACGCCACGGCCACAGAAGTGGTGGGTTGGCTGTACACCCGCACGGGGGCGCCCAATTATTCCGAAATGGTCCTGAAGACCGGCGCCGGCAATTGTGACCAGATGGCCAAGGTCGCCGTTGATACGATCAATGCCAGTGGCGGCAATGCCCGTATCGCGCAAGTCAAAGGACATACCTTCGCGGTCGTCGGCGGGCCCCCGGGCCAGCCCCGCAGTAAAGGGTTTGTGGGGCCGGAGTGGGATCAGGCATGGGTCGTCGACCCCTGGGCCGGTATCACCTGCCGGGCGGCAGACTACCCGGCCCAGTTCAAGGCGCGGATGCAGGAGTGGAGCCAGTCTGGCAGACGCATCCTGATCAGCGATGGAGGAACGCCGCCGCGCTCGGTGTGGAGCGACCCCATGGACCCACGCTGGATAAGCGCCACCGTCGATGGTGAAGCCCAGGTGTTCCAATAATCCGTTGCGCTAAAACTCCATCCTGAGGCCCAGGGTGCCCTTGCGCCCATCCAGTGCATTGCTGTCGAGGTTGCGCGCATAACCCACCTCGCCATACACGCTGACACTGCTGGAAACCTGCAGCGTGGCGCCGGCACTCAGGTCCAGGGTGGTGGATTTCTGCTCGGTATCAATGTCCGTGGCGTCATTGAATCGCACACGATGGGTCCCGGATGCACCGTGCCAGAGGTTGGTGCGGATATAGGGCTGGACTGGCATCGCGGCCAGGGTATAGCTGCCGCGCAATCGGGCCCCGAGCCGGGTGGTGATGGCGGTGTCCGCGGAAAACCCGACCTTGGACACCCCATCATTCTGGCTATCGAGCCTGGTTTTATTGGCGATCAGTTGCACCTGCGGCTCCAACACCCAGTGTTGCCCGACCTGCAGCGGTATGCCGGCTTCTACCGAGCCCAGCACATCGTGACCTTTGGTCTTGAGCTTGAGCCCCCGATCGGATTCGCTGCTGCCATTGAGGCGGGTGCCCATCAGCACCACATCGACGTACCAGCCATACGGGTCGAGCAACGTCCAATACAGGCCCAGGCTGTCGCCGCGTAATGTGGTGTTGCCAGCATCCAGGTGCTGCCATCCGCGGTTGAACCCATCGACATTACCCCTCAGGCGGCTATGCCCGACGAAGAAGCCCAGCCGCTGGGTCTGGCCATTGCCAGTGGTCCAGGCATGGACATCGCTGCCCACCTGGAAGCCGCTGACCGAACCGTCCAACCGTGGGTTGACCGTGCCGGCGTAGGTCTGGCGGCTACTGCTGCCGTAAACCCGGCCCCAGCCTGCCGGGAATGAGCCGGTGGCGGTCTGGCGACTCTGATCGCCCATGCGTTCGTGGTAGGTCCCGAGCATGGCCCGGACGGTCTGCTGCGCCGCCGGAAACAGCGTCGAATACACCGGTACCTCGGGGCGGTAGATCGGGATCGGCGGTTCACCGGGCACCGGCGTTGGCAAGTCAACCGGCGTGCCTTCGCCAGGCACCGGCAACGGCACCGGGGGCTGCTCCGGCTCGGGCAGGGGAGGCGCGACAATGGCTGAGCGCAGGTACCACTGTTGTTCGGAACCGGCACTGACACCGCCCTTGAACAGGAAGTACTCAAAGGCCCCGGCGGACACCGAACCGCCTGCCAGGCTGAAGGCCCGGTCGCTGCCCGTCGCACCGTTGCGCGCTTCGACCACCTGGATGCCGTTGCTCAAGGTCTCGGCGCCGGCCCCGCCCAGATTGCTGACGTTGAGGGTCGTGGTGCCCAGTAGAGAGCCCTGGTTCACCACCAGTTTGTCACTGGCGGCACCATCGCCGGCCAACACACTTTGCAGCGCCATCTGCCCGTTGTTGCCGGTGTAGGTGCCATTTACCGTCAGGCTGTCGGTGGCGCCGGTACTGCCGGTTGTCATGTCGATCAGGCCGCTGTTGTTGAGGCTTGCCAACTGGCCGGCCGTGAATGGGCTGATGGCCCCCTGGCTGACCAGCAGCACACTGCTGCCGTCGATATTCAAGCTGCCGGTACCGCTGCCGCTATCCCCCAGTTTGAAATCCTGCGCCAAGGTAAAGCGCGAGCCGTTGTCCAGGTTGACCGTTTCCCAGTTGACGTAGCGTTCTGCGGTGGCTGCCTGGGTGTTATCGAAGACCAGGGTGTCGGTGCCCACGCCGCCATCGACCAGGGGCGTGGAAGAGAGCAGGGCCTGTGTCAGGTTTTGCAGCAATGCCCTGTCGTTATCCGCGCCCATATTGACCGCTGAATTGATCGTGCCTGCCCCGATCCAGTTGAACTGATCGTTGCCGAAGCTCATCAGCACCTGCCCATTGACCACGCCGCCGGTCAGGGTGAACAGGTCGTCGCCACCGCTGACACTGACGTTGCCGCCGATATACCCCCCGGAAACAGCGATGGTGTCCAAGCCAAAGCCAGTCACCAGGTTGCCGTTGATCCGCCCGCCGAGCAGGGTGTAGAAGTTGTTGTCGAGCTTCATATCCACCCGGCCGATGGTGCCGGCGGATTGGGTGGCCACGTCGCCATCCTCGAATGCCCCGACGATCTCGCCACCGCTCATATAGAACGTATCGCGGCCATCGCCCTGGGCCACGCTGGCCACGCGCCCGCCGCTTTGCGCATAGTTGTCGATGCCGTTGCCCTGATTGATCGCGCCCACGGTGCCGCCGCTGATCTGCACCGTGTCGGCACCATCGCCCTGGGTCACTGCACCCACCACCGCATTGAGGTCCGCGCGGAAAATATTCGCGCCATTGCCCATGTTCAAGGCGCCCATGCTGCCTGACTGGGTTTCCACCTGATCATGGCCGTCGCCAAACGTGACAGTGCCGGTGATCGCGCCATTACCACCGCTGGGAAGACTGAGGGTGTTATTGCCATTGAGGTCGGTAAAACCGGGTGCTGTGCCACTGTCGCAGAGGGTGGTGTCGTCACCCGCAGTGATCACCGGGGTACAGGCCGCATAGGTAGCTGGCGGGAAGGTCCCCATCAGGGCCGCGCTGGTTAGCCAGGCGCCCAGGTACCGCCGCACATATCGCCGTGTGCTCATGATCTATCCTCGCTCGATGGAAGATGACGTCCCGCCGCCCCCAAGGGCAGGCACGGTCCGGACCATGACAACGCAAAAAAGCACGATAACGATAAGGGACAACCGGTTTCCTGTTTCGTAAAACATCGCCAATGCAAGGGGTTGGCATGGCTATCTCGACTGCACCTGAACCTGTGCAGTGCTGGTTCCACGTTAGCAACCGCCGGGAAGGGCCGCCACTGTCAGAATTAACAGGTATAGACCTGTGTCACAGGAACACGATCTCATAGGGCTCACGCATACGCTCCAGCAACACCGGTGGCAGCATGGGCGCCAGGCCGATCAGCGGGTCGCCGAGCAACTGACTGGCGTAGGCGTGGGCGGCATGGCGTTTGCGCGCCACGCTCCAGGTGTCGAGGCGCACCTTGCGCGCGCACTGCCAGGGCATGCGCCCGGCTTCGCGGGCGGGCCAGTGCCAGGCCCAGATCGGCAACTCCAGCAGGCGCGCGCCCGTCAGCGCACAGGCGATGGCGGTGGCACGACCAACCGCATCGTGGTCGTCATTGCCATCATTGCGCCAAGTGGTAAACACCACATCGCCGGGTTGCAGGTAACGCGCAATAAACTGGCTCAAGGGCTGTTCGTGGGCGGCCAGGGCGTTGTCGCAAAAGCCACCACGGATCCATTTCAGGCTGTGCAAGGGCAAGCCCAGGCGGCGCAGGGCCTCGACACTTTCCTGGGGCCGGAACACGCTCAGGCGTTGCGCCGACCATTGGTTGGAGCCCGGATGGCTGGCACTGCCGTCGGTGATCGAGATCAACTTCAGAGGGTAGTCCAGGGCACTGAACAGCTGCAGCAAACCGCCGCAGGCCAGCACTTCGTCCCCAGGATGCGGAGCAACTACCACCACGCGTGAGCCTGGGGGCACCAGCAGAGAAGGGCTGATGGTCGGGATTTGCGCCAGCTGAGGCGCACTGTTCCAGATTTGCGCCGGCACGCGGCGCCCGTCGTGCAGGGGGGCGGGTTTGATCAATGTCACGTCCTTGTCCGTTTGATGCAGGTCGTATCCCGTTGACGGGTCGACTCTCCTTTTTGTCGCGCAGGCGCCAGGCCCGTACGGCACGCTGGCGTTCCGAATCCTGGATTGCCATACCTGAGTATTGTTCATTGGCGGGGATTCGTCGCGCTCCGGCCGGGTAAAATCGTATTTATTTCAGGAAGGCTGCATCAGCCCCTTCAAATAGTCGCCAAATCCGCCTTGCGCACGGCACTCCAGGCGCGCACTGGTAATGACCTGGGGCGCGTGGCTCCAGGCAATGGTTGCGCCGCAACGCTCCAACTGGCGTACCAGTTGCACATCTTCATGACAGGGCAGGGGCTCGAACCCGCCAGCCCGCACATAGGCGCCAGCGCTGACCCCCAGATTGGCCCCATGGATGTGCCGATGCCCGTCACAGGCCTGGTAGGACTGGTGATAGCGGATCTGCGCCGCCTGGTCGAAACCATCGCTCCAGGCGTCCACCGTGACGGTGCCGCACACCGCATCCACGCCCAGCGCCAGTTGCGCCACCAGCCAATCGGTGGCAACACGACTGTCGGCATCGGTACAGGAGATCCAGCGGGCGCCATTGTTAAGCAGGTGCCGAGCGCCCATGCCCCGCACCTGGCCGACATTGCGCGCCTCGACGCTCAGGCTGTGTACGCCGAACGTCTCGGCAATGGCCGCACTGCGGTCGGTACAACTGTCGAGCACCACCAGTATCTGCACTTCTTCACCGAGCAACCCGGGATGGCTGGCGGCGATCAACGCGGCCTTCAGACATTCAGGCAGCAGCGCCTCTTCGTTATGCACCGGGATCAGAATGCCGATCATCGCAAGCCCTCGAGATGGGCGACCGAGGCGCTTTCGCGAGACCACAGGTCGAGTAGGAAATCACTGTCAGCCACCTGCGCCAGGCGGGACATACCCAGGCGTTGGTGCAACACCTGGTGGACCTGTTCCGCAGTTTGCGGGCAACCGTCGATAGCCGGGCGCCAGTGACAGGCCAGGACCTGGCCATCGTCGGTCAGCGCGGCCAGGATCTGCTCGACGAGCAGGCACAGGTCGTCATGGTCGAGGTAATAGCACCACTCGCTCAGCACGATCAGTTCGAACCTGCCGCCCGGCCATTGGGCAGGCAAGCGACGTTGCTCGACCTGGGCATGGGCGAACCCTTGCAGGCGCGCTTGCGCCAGGCTCACTGCGGCAGCGGCGGTGTCGCAGCACAGCAGACGCGCGCAACGTGGCGCCAGTTCGGCGCTCAACTCGCCATTGGCGCAGCCGGGTTCGAAAATCGAGGCATAGCGGGGCTTGGTCAGCAGTCCCAGGGTCAAGGCGCGCTTGCGCTGCTCGTACCAGCGCTGGCGGAAGGCCCAGGGATCGTCATTATCCACAAACAATTGGTCGAAGTAAGCCGTGGCCACACTCATACAAACACCACTTCAAAAGGTTGTAACAGCCGCTCCAGCACGTGGGGCGGCAAGACGGGCGGCAAGTCGATCTGGGGGTCGCCTTCCAGCTGGCTGGTGAAGGCGTGCAGGGCATGACGCTTGCGCGCGACGACGGCGGGCGCCAGGGCAATCTTGCGTGCGCGCTGCCACGGCACCCGTGGGTCTTCGGGGGTTGCCCAATGCCACGTCCACACCGGCAGTTCAATCAAGCGCGCACCGACCGCCAAGGCCGCCTGGGCACTGGCGCGGCCTACCGCTTCGTGGTCGCAATGCCCGTCTTCGCGCCAGGTGGTGAACACCACATCGTCCGGTTGCAGGTGCCGCTGGATAAATTCAGTCAGCGCCGATTCCCGGGCCTGCACCTGACTGTCGCTAAAACCGCCGCGCAGCCAGGTCAGGCGTTGCTGATGCCAGCCCAGGCGCTGCAAGGCCTCGGCCGACTCCTGCGGGCGCACCTCGCGCAAACGCTGCTGCGGCCAACGGGGCGAGCCGGGGTGGCTGGCACAGCCATCCGTCACCGAGATCAGCAGCAGTTCGCGGCCCAGCGCGGCCAAGCCTTGCAACAGGCCGCCGCAGCCGAGCACTTCATCATCCGGATGGGGCGCGATTATCACGGCGCGGCAACCATCAGGCACCAATTGCGCCACATTGACCTCGGGCAGGCCGGCGACCCGGGCTGAACCTTGCCAGGCCCGCAGCGGGGTGCCCTGGCCGACAATGGGGTTGGCTTTCATAATTGCCACGTCCCTCCGGACTGGATCGCCACCTGCTTGCCAAGGGCCGCCAGGTCACGCTCGGCATGGCTTTGGCGCAAGTACACCGGCAAGTCGGCCATCAGCCGGGCGAAGTGTTCATCCTTGCAGTAAGGCCCGGCGCCCAAAGCCCGGCCTGTGTGATGGATGACCTGGTTGGCCGCCGCCTCAATCACCGCCCGCGCGCGGCGTGCCAGCAGTTGGGCATTGGCCTGGGGCTGATCGTCGATTTGCCGCGCAGCCGTGCGCAGCACCGTAGCGGCCGCGTACAAGGCCATGTCCACCGCGCCCAGATGCGCCAGCGCATGGGGCTCTTCGCGTTGGTCGCAGTGTTCACGCAGGGCCTCGGCCAAGCGCTGCGCCGCGCCGTACCAACAGGCGGCAATACCAACCCCGCCGTGCCAGAAGCCGGGGCGTTGCAGGTAATCCCCTGGGGCGCCTACGGCCAGCGCCACGGCGTTCTCGAACGTCACATCGACACTCGCGCAAGCGCCCATGCCCACGGCGTTCCAGCCTTCGGCGGTCACAGTTACCCCCGGCTGGTCCATTGACACCGCGACCAACTGCTGGCGCTCCTGCGCATCCCAGGCGGTCAATAACCCGTGGCTGACCACCCCGGCCCCGGAACACCAGGCCTTGCGGCCATGCAGCAGGTACTGCGAGCCCTCACGCCTGACCTGCACCCGTGCCGTCGGCGGTTCGGCGGCCCACATGCCCCAGGTGCTGCCCGCCGGCGGCGCCGCGCTGTTGAGGTCGGCCATGATTGCCAGCGCGTCGGTGTGCCCTTCGAACAGCTTGCACAGGCTCAGGTTGTGCCCGGCCACCTGGGCCAGCAGGCTGAAGCGCAGCAGGGTCTGCCCGCCACCCGGCAATGGCAATTGATCCAGGCCAGCCGCCACCATGGCGCTCAGGGTCTGACCAAGGCCCTCGGTATCGGCCAGACCCTTACGATTGCGTTGCAGGAACCCGTGTAAATCCATTTCACACCTCTTCCTCGTGTTGCAGCTCGAACAGCAGCAGCGAGCGCCCGGTCACGGCATATTCATGGTCAAAATCGAAACGTTCCTGGCCGCGCACGGCCGGCTGGTTGGTATCGACCATGCAGGTCCAGAAACCGCCATCCGGCACCTGGGGCAAGCGGAAGTTCACCAGGTCATGGTGCGCATTGACCACCAACAGCAGCGTAGCATCGGCCCCCGGCCGGCGGATCCCGGTTTCCTGGGCGCGCCCATCCATCAACATGCCCAGGCAACGGCCCTGGCTGTCTTCCCATTGCTCGATGGTCATTTCATTGCCATCGGGGGCCAGCCAGGTCACGTCCTTGACCCCGATGTCCTCGTTATAGTCGCCCACCAGGAAGCGCCCGCGACGCAGGATGGGGTAGGCCAAGCGCAACTTGATCAGGCGTTTGACGAACTTGAGCAGGGACTTGCCATCCTCATCCAGCTCCCAGTTGACCCAGCCGATTTCGCTGTCCTGGCAGTAGGCGTTGTTATTGCCGTGCTGGGTGCGGGCGAACTCATCCCCGGCCACCAGCATCGGCGTGCCCTGGGCCAGCAGCAGGGTGGCGAAGAAGTTGCGCATCTGGCGCAGGCGCAGCGCGTTGATCTCCGGGTCTTCGGTCGGTCCTTCGACGCCGTGGTTCCACGACAGGTTGTTATTGCTGCCGTCCTGGTTGTTCTCGTCGTTGGCTTCGTTGTGCTTGTCGTTGTAGGACACCAGGTCATGCAGGGTGAAGCCGTCGTGGGCGGTGATGAAGTTCACCGAGCTGTAGGGGCGGCGCCCGCGCTGGTTGAACATTTCGCCGGAGGCGGTCATGCGCCCGGCAAAGTCCGCCAACTGGCCGTCATCGCCTTTCCAGAACGCGCGCACGGTGTCGCGGAAACGGTCATTCCACTCCACCCAGCCCGGCGGGAAGTTGCCCACCTGATAACCGCCGGGGCCCACATCCCAAGGCTCGGCGATCATTTTTACCTGGCGCAGCACCGGGTCCTGGCGGCAGGCCACAAGGAAGCTGTGACGCTCGTCGAAACCGTCGTGATAACGCCCGAGGATGGTCGCCAGGTCAAAGCGGAAGCCATCCACATGCATCTCGGTGGCCCAGTAACGCAGGGAGTCGGTGACCATTTGCAGTACGCAAGGGTGACTCAGGTCCAGGGTGTTGCCGGTGCCCGAGTCATTGATATAGAAGCGCTTGTCGTCAGGCATCAGGCGGTAGTAGGAGGCGTTGTCGATGCCGCGCATCGACAGGGTCGGGCCTTGCTCGTTGCCTTCGGCGGTGTGGTTGTAGACCACATCGAGGATCACTTCCAGCTTGGCCTCGTGCAGGTGCGCGACCATTTCCTTGAACTCGGCGATCTTGCCGCTGGCCAGGTAGCGCGGGTCGGGGGCAAAGAAGGCGATGCTGTTGTAACCCCAGTAGTTGGTCATGCCTTTTTGCAGCAAATGCTGGTCATTGACGAAGGCATGCACCGGCAGCAACTCCACCGAGGACACCCCCAGTTGGCGGATGTGCTTGAGCACATCGTCCACCATCAACCCGGCGCAGGTGCCGCGCACCGCTTCAGGGACCGAAGGATGGCGCATGCTGATGCCGCGCAGATGGGTTTCGTAGATGATCGTGCGGTCCCACGGGGTGCGCACCGGCTGGTCGTTGCCCCAGGTATGGGCTGGGTCGATGACTTTGCATTTGGGCACGAAGGGTGCGCTGTCGCGCTCATCGAAACTCAGGTCGGCATCCGGGTGACCGATGGTGTAGCCAAACAACGCTTCGGACCATTTGAGCTCGCCCACCAATTGCTTGGCATAGGGGTCGATCAGCAATTTATGGTGGTTGAAGCGATGGCCGTTGGCGGGATCGTAGGCCCCGTATACCCGGTAGCCATAGATCAGCCCGGGGTGGGCATCGGGCAAGTAGCCGTGGAAGGTCTCGTCGGTGTATTCCGGCAGCTCGATACGTTCCAGCTCGACTTCGCCGGTATCGTCGAACAGGCACAACTCAACCTTGGTGGCGTTGGCCGAGAACAGCGCGAAATTGACCCCCAGACCATCCCAGGTCGCGCCGAGGGGGAAGGGCAAGCCTTCACGAATGCGCGATGGCTCGGTAGCGGGTGTCTTGCTCATGGTGTTGCTCCTGCAGGGTTTTTCAGGCCGAACGGGGCCGTGCTGACATCAGGTCAGATCAATCGTTGAGTGTGCTGCAGGAGCCGGTGGCCGGCTCCTGTGGGAAGGTGGATCAGCCGGCAGGCTTACGCGCCGCCCGTGGCTTTTTGGCGACCGCCGGTTTTTCCGCGGCCGGCTTTGCCTTGGCCTTGGTGCCGGTCTTGGGCTTACTCGGAGTCAGGGCCTCGGCTTCGGCCAGCTTGCGGGCCATTTCCCAATGACGGGCTTCCTGGCCCTCAGGTTTACCTTCGGACTCCCATATCTGATACGCGAATTCACGAACGCGTTTGTCTTCGGTGCTCATCGCAATGCTCCTCACAGAAAATTTCAGCTTTCTTGATCGTCAGAATGGATAAAGACATTTACCGGGAGTACCCCCAGGGCAGCGCTGATCAGTAGCTCCTTGTTGGGTGTGACTGCGCCTGTTTGCAAAAGTCCCTTCCAATTTTGCAGCGTGGCGTCGAACGGTAATGTGATCCGGGTATCGCCCCAAACCTGCGCATCCACCCGGGGCTGGGCGCTGTTTTCAAGCAGAGCGTGGGTCCAGCGTGGCACCACCACCAACAGCCACTGGCCTTGATATTCGCGGCTGAAGGCGACAATCCGTTGGGCATGCCGGCCCAGCACTTGCAGCGGTACATAGCGTCCCCTGGCAAACAACAACGGGTAGGCCTTGCGCAGGTTCAACACCTGGGCAATCAGCGCCTGCTTCAAGTGCCCGTCACGCCAGCGCTCAAGCAAGGCGCCGGGTGCTGCCGCCAATGCCTGTTGCCGGGCATTGAAATCCACCGGCCGCCGGTTGTCCGGATCCACCAGGCTCAAGTCCCAGAATTCGTCGCCCTGGTACAGGTCCGGCACGCCTGGCACGGTGTTGCGCAGCAAGGATTGCGCCAGCCCGTTCAACGCGCCGGCGGGGGCGATGGCCTCGGCCGCCGCGTGGATCGCGGTGCGCAAGGTCAGCCCAGCGGGCTCGAGCAACAAGCGCCTGAGGAAGGCTTCGACACCTTGCTCATAAATATCGTTGGGGGCGCTCCAGCTGCTGTGCAGCTTGGCTTCGCGCAGGGCTTTTTGCTGCCACTGCCAGAGGCGCTGCTGATAGTCGTCGGTGTTCTCAATGCCCAGGTCCAGGGGCCAACTGCCCAGCAGCACCTGATACAGGATCAGCTCATCACCGGCCGAGGGGATGGCCGGATCATCGCGCAAGGGCGCCGCCAGCCTGCGCCACTGTTGCACCTGCTCGGCATACCAGGGCCCGCACTCGCTGAGTACCGCCAGGCGCGCTCGGCTGTCTTCGCCGCGTTTGTGGTCATGGGTGGCGGTGGCCAGCAGGTTATCGGGGAAGGTCTGCAGGCGCTGCTGGTTGGCGGCATGGAACTCGGCCAGGGGCGCGCTGAACTGTTCGGTACTGAAACCCACGTCATTGCGCGAGAGCAGCACTGCCGAGCGATAGAAAGCGGTGTCTTCCACGGCCTTGGCGGCTGCCGGCGAGGTCAGTTGCTGGAAACGCACGCAGGCATGCTTGAGGATCTTGCGCGGCTGCCCCACCGGGCGTTCGCGCCAGAGTTGGCCGCCGAGCCACTGTTGCAGGTAGTCGAGCACTGGCCAGTCGGCTTCGCTCAAAGTCCCACGGGCACCGGCCAGCGCCTGCTGGAACAGCGCCTCGTCAGCGGCGCTGCGGCCACAGGCGCTGATGTAGGTGCGGTACACCGGGAAGTGCACGATCAGCTCCTGCAAGGCGCGGCGGATCGCGCCCAGGGTCAGGTCACGGCTCATCACATCTGCGCGGGCCACTTGCAGCAGGGCCTGGGCCACGCTCTCAAAATCCCCGGCCAGGGAGCCGTTGAGGATTTGTTGCCGGGCCAGCCAGGCTTCCTCGATAAACGCCGACGGCCGCTCGCTGGCCTCGCTCCACAGCTGGGCCAACGCCTCGAACCCCTGGGGGTCGTGCTGTACCAGCGACACCTGGTTCATGAACTCATAGCCGGTGGTGCCATCTACCCGCCAGTCTTCGCGCAGGGTTTCCCCGGTGCCGAGGATTTTCTCGACAAAGATCGGCAAGTGCCGGCTCGGCGACAATCCATCCACCCGGCGCCGCAACTTGCGGCAGTAGCCACGGGGATCGGCCAGGCCGTCGATATGGTCGATGCGCAGGCCATCCACCAGGCCCTCGCTGATCAGCTGGAAAATCTTGCGGTGGGTGGCCTCGAACACCGTGGCCCGCTCCACCCGCAGGCCGCCCAACTCGTTGACGTCGAAAAAGCGCCGCCAGTTGATGTCATCCGCCGCCGTGCGCCAACTGGCGAGGCGGTAGGCTTGCTGCTCCAGCAGTTGGTGCAACCGGGAAAATCCCTCGGGCTGGCGCGCATCAAACAGCGCCAGGATGTGCTCGATGGCTGTCAGGTTGAGGGGGGCGCGCGCCTGTACGGCCAGTTCCTGTTTCAGGCTGGCGGCCAGGGGCCAGGCATCGGCCTGATAGGCCAGGGCGCTGAAGCGGTCGGCCAGCTCTTTGAGGGGCGGATGCAGGCGCAGGATATCGCCGTAGTCCCTGGGGCAGATCGGGAAGCGGTGCTCGTAGTGCTCGACAAAGAAGCTACCCTGGGCCGGGTCAAACCGCAGGGGCAGGTTGCCGCTTTGCAAGGCCTCGCCGTAATCGCTGCCGAGGAAGGGCATCAGCAGTTGGCCCTTGAGCAGCGGGTCGGGGGAGTGCCACTGGATATCGAAGAATTCGCAGTAAGGGCTCAGGCGCCCCCATTCCAGCAGATCCAGCCACCAGGGGTTGTCGCTGCCACCGACGGCCATGTGGTTGGACACGATATCCAGAATCAGCCCCATCTCATGGGCGCGCAGGGCCGCCACCAGGCGACGCAAGGCGGGTTCGCCGCCCAGTTCCGGGTTGACGGTGGTCGGGTCGACCACGTCGTAGCCATGCATTGAACCGGCGCGGGCCTTGAGCAGGGGCGATGCATACAGGTGGCTGATGCCCAGGCGGGCAAAATACGGCACCAGCGGCACCGCATCATCGAGGGTAAAGCCTTTGTGAAATTGCAGACG
This sequence comes from Pseudomonas sp. MF5691, assembly GCF_016405645.1. Taxonomy (NCBI): domain Bacteria; kingdom Pseudomonadati; phylum Pseudomonadota; class Gammaproteobacteria; order Pseudomonadales; family Pseudomonadaceae; genus Pseudomonas; species Pseudomonas sp. MF5691. Next base: position 221,251 of record NZ_JAEKDC010000006.1, on the reverse strand, counting down.
CTGGGTGGCTCGTAGCAAGACGCTGTTCATCGGTCACGCTCTAGGGCTTGATTACGGGCGACCGCCAGTAACTCCAGGCGGCGCGCAGCGTTGTCATCGTCGAGCAGGTGCGCGGCGTCCCCCGGCAGGCGCCGTCGCCAGTTGGGATGGGTGTCGGTGGTGCCAGGCAGGTTGGCTTGCTCTTCGACGCCCAGGGCATCTTCCAGGGGCAGCAACACCAGCGGCGCACGGGTGTGGCCGAGGTAGCGCACGCTGGCATCGAGCATGTGGTCGGTTTCGTTGCGCAGTTCATCGAGGAAGTTCTGCGGGTCTTGAACCAGGGCCTGGCGCAGTGCTTCACGCTCGCGCTGGCGGTGCTCGCTCCATTGCTCCACCGTCGGCGCGTCGATCAGTCCCAGTTGCACATTCCAGTCGATATCGCGGCTGTGCCACCAGCCATTGAGCGTCGGCAGGTCATGGGTACTGGTGGTGGCCAGGGCGTTATCCGGCCAGTCGAGGATCGGCGTGAAGCGCCCGCCGTGGTCCTGTTCGAACAGCAATACGCGCATGCCCAGCATGGCCCGGGCGCTGAGTTTTTCCCGCAGGCCCTCGGGCACCGTGCCCAGGTCTTCGCCGAGCACAATCGCTTGGTGCCGGCTGGATTCCAGGGCCAGCAGGCGCAGCAGGTCGTCCACCGGGTAATACAGATAAGCGCCTTGTTTGGGTGAAGCGTCCCTGGGGATCACCCACAGCCGTTGCAAGCCCATCACATGGTCGATACGCAAGCCGCCAGCATGGGCGAAGTTGGCCCGCAGCATTTCGATAAACGCGCGAAAACCGTTGCGTTTCAGGCCTTCGGGAGAGAACGCGGAGATGCCCCAGCCCTGGCCGGCACGGTTGAGGATGTCCGGTGGCGCACCCACCGTCAGGTCGGCCAGCAGTTCATCCTGACGGCTCCAGGCCTGGCTGCCGGCGCCATCGGCACCCACGGCCAGGTCGGCAATCAGGCCGATGCCCATGCCACTGCCGCGGGCGGCTTGTTGCGCACGTTCAAGGCAGCGGGCGATCAGCCATTGGTTAAAAGCATAGAAGCCAATGGCTTCGCCTTGCTCGGCGGCAAATTGTGCCAGCGCGGCGCTGCCTGGATCGCGCCACTCCTCGGGCCACTGGCGCCAGTCGAGGCTTTCGCCGTTGGCGGCGCGCTCGGCCTGGATGGCTTCGAAGCGGCAGTGGTTTTCCAGGGCCTCACCGCCGGCCTGGCGAAAGCTCAGGAAGTCCGCCTGCTGCGGGTGCTCGCCCTGGCAGAAGTCCTCATACAGGGCGCGCAGCAGGCGTTGCTTGACCTTGGCGGCGGCAGGCCAGTCGATCAGGCTTTGTTGTTCCAGTTCCTGCAGCTGATCGGCCAACCCGGTGGACTCGATGGCGCTGCGCACTGCGCGCTCGCCGAGGATGCACCCCGGCGAGGCGTACAAGCTATTGAGGAACAGTCGGCTGGACGGCGAGTAGGGGCTGTAGCGCGTGGTATCGGCGCTGAACATTGCGTGCAGCGGGCTGATAGCCAGGGCATCGACGCCCCGTTCAGCGGCGGCGCGGGCCAGTTGTTCCAGGGCCTGGGTGTCGCCAAAACCGCCGTCGCCGCTACGGCGCAAGGCATACAACTGGGCGCTCAGGCCCCACGCACGGGCAGGCTGGCTGTCCACCGCCTCGGCCACGCTGAAACAGCGCAGGGGCGCGACAGCCAGGGTGAAGGACTGGCCGCCGATCTGTACCCGCTGGTAGCCCACGGGCAAGGTGCCGGGCAGGTTGGCCTCGGCGTCCAGCTCAAGGCTTTGGGTACTGCCATCCTCCAGGTAAACCTGGCACGGCGTGCCGGGAGCAAAGTATGCGGCCAGGTCGAGGCTGCTGCCGACATCCACGGTTAACAGTGGCGCCAGGTGCCGGTCTCGTTGCACACGTTCCAGGTCTTGCAGGCTGGCAGCGATGGCTTCATCGGTGTCGGCGGGGTGGCCAAGGCCGTTGAGCACGGCGCGCAAGGCGTCGGCGCTGACATGTTGCGGACGGCCATTGGCGTCGATCCAATCCACCGCCAGGCCCGCGCGGCTGGCGAGTATTTCCAATTGCGCTTCGCTCAAGGGTGCTCTCCAACAGGTGATGAGGTGTCGCCCGGCGTCAGGCTGACGCGGGCGCAGAAGGGCGTGAGTGACCCAGGGTCGCTGCTGGTGCTGAACAGCTCAGTGATGCCGGCCGGATGGTGCAGGGTGGCCGGGCTCAGGTTGAGGTCTATCTGCAGGATGCTGCCATTGCCCATCCGCCAGCGGGCCGATACCGCGCCCTGGCCCAGGACCTGCGCGCCGAGGGCCATGCTGCCGGGCAGGTGGGGCACGATATGTTGCCGGCGCAGGCCCAGCAGTTGGCGATACAGCGCCGCAGGCGCCTGGCTAAACTGCGGGAGGCAGCGCTCGAAGGTCTGCAGCGCGTTGGGGTCGGGAATCTGCGCGCGGCGCTCGGGGTCGCTGAAGGCGGCGAAGTCAGCAAACTCATTGCGTCGGCCTTCGCGCACGGCCTCGGCCAGTTCGCCGTGATGGTCGGTAAAGAACAGGAAGGGCTGCTCGGCGGCGATCTCATCACCCATGAACAGCAGCGGGATCATCGGCGACATCAGCAACAAGGTGGTCGCCGCCTGCAACGCCTGGAGCGAACACAGTTGATGCAAGCGCTCGCCAAGGGCGCGGTTGCCGATCTGGTCGTGGTTCTGCAAAAACAGCACAAAGGCACTGGGCGGCAAGTGCTCGCTGGATTCGCCACGCCGGGTACCGTGGCGCGTGGTCTCACCCTGATAGATAAAGCCTTCGCCCAGGCAGCGCGCCAGTTTGGCGGTGGGTTCGTCGGCAAAGTCGGCGTAATAGGCGTCGGTCTCGCCGGTCAACAGCACGTGCAGGGCGTTATGCCCGTCGTCGTTCCATTGCGCATCGAAACCCTGCTGCAACAGGCTGGCCTGGTTGAATTCGTTTTCCAGCACCAGCCACACATGGCGGTCCGGGTCCACCTGCTCACGCACCCGTTGGGCCAGTTCCTTGAGGAACGACGGGTCGTCGATGGCATGCACCGCATCCAGGCGCAGGCCGTCGAAGCGGTATTCGAGGAGCCACATCAGCGCATTGTCGATAAAGAAGTCGCGCACCTCGCGGCGGCGAAAGTCGATCCCGGCGCCCCAGGGGGTGTGGGTGTCTTCGCGGAAAAAGCCTTTGGCGTACTGGCCCAGGTAGTTACCGTCGGGGCCGAAGTGGTTGTAGACCACATCCAGAATCACCGCCAGGCCATGCTCATGGGCCCTGTCGATCAGCTGTTTCAACTGCTCCGGCGTGCCCAGGGACGCTTGCGGCGCGTAGGGCAGCACCCCGTCGTAGCCCCAGTTACGCTCGCCAGGACACTGCGCCAGCGGCATCAGCTCAATGGCGGTGATGCCCAACTCGGCCAAGCGTGGCAGGTGTTGCTCTACAGCGCTGTAGCCTCCCAGGACCCCCACATGCAGCTCGTAGATCACCGCTTCATGCCAGGGTCGGCCCTGCCAGGCGCTGTGGCGCCAGGGGTAGGCCAAGGGATCGACCACCACGCTGTCGCCATGTACATCCGCGTGCTGGAGGCGCGATGCCGGGTCCGGCACATCGCGCTCGCCATCAATATTAAAGTGGTAGCGGGTACCGGCCCCACAGCGCACGTCAGCCACAAACCAGCCGGCTGCCTGGGGCAGCATGGGCACCGACTGCCCCCCTTGCAGCTCGACGCTGACATAAAACGCATCAGGCGCCCACAGGGCGAAGCGGGTGTGTTGCGCATCCTGCATGATCGCGCCGTGGGGCCATGTTTCCAGAGTCCGTGACGGCATCTATCCTAACCTCTTTATACTTTTCCTGATTTTCCCAGCGCTTTCGCTACCAGTTGTTCGTAAAGTTCGGCATAGGGCTCCACCGCCTGGCACCAGTTGAATGGCGCGGACATGGCCCGGCAGCGCATGGCGTTGAGCAGGCCGGGGAAGGCAAACACCTTGAAGGCACGGGCGAGGGCGGCTTCGTAGCTTTCGACGGTAGATTCGTCGAACAAAAAGCCGGTCACGCCATCTTCGATGGTGTCAGCCAGACCGCCAGTATTGCGCGCCACCGGCAGCGAACCGAAGCGCTGGGCGTACATCTGGCTCAGGCCGCAGGGCTCGTAGCGCGAGGGCATCAATAAAAAGTCGCTGCCGGCAAACATGCGGCGGGCGTCGGTTTCGTTAAAGCCGATCCGCACGCCGATGCGGCCGGGGAAACGCAGGGCCAGGGCGCGCATGGCTTGTTCTTCTTCCGGCTCGCCACGGCCGATAATGGCAATTTGCCCGCCGTTTTCGACGATAAAGCCGGCGACGGCTTCGGTCAGGTCCAGACCTTTTTGGTAGACCAGGCGAGACACCACGGCAAACAGCGGGCCGCTGGACGCGTCCAGGCCGAACAGCTTGCGTACGTGGCTTGCGTTGACCGCCTTGCCTTGCCAGTCGCCGATATTGAATGGGTGGTCCAGGTGTGGGTCGGTGGACGACTCCCAGCTTTCATCAATGCCGTTGGGGATGCCACTGAGCAGGCCTTGCTGGGTCTTGCTGGCAAGGAAGCCATCCAGGCCGCAGCCGAACTCGGGGGTGGTGATCTCCCGGGCGTAGGTGGCGCTGACCGTGGTGATATGGCTGGAATAGGCCATGCCGGCCTTGAGGAACGACATCTTGCCGTAGAACTCCATGCCTTCCTGTTGCAAGGCATGTTCGGGAATCCCCAGTTCCGGGCACGAGGCCAAGCTGACCACGCCCTGATAGGCCAGGTTATGGATGGTAAACAGCGTGGGGGTGCGCGAACCCCGCCAGTGCATGTAGGCCGGCGCCAGGCCGGCTGGCCAGTCGTGGGCATGCACCAGGTCCGGGCACCAGTGGATTTGCGCGAGGTTGGCGGCGATATCGGCGGCGGCCAGGCCCAGGCGGGCGAAGCGGATATGGTTGTCGGGCCAGTCGCGGCCGTTGTTGGCGCCATAGGGCGTGCCTTCACGCTCGTACAGTTCGGGGCAGATCAGCACATAGATGACCAGGCCGTCCTTGAGGTCCATGCGCCCGATCTTGCACGGTGGCAGCGCGGCATGCCCGCCCAGTTCGCCGATGATATGGATCGGGTTGTCGCTGTCCAGCACCTGGCGGTAGCCCGGAATCAGCACCCGTACATCGTGCAGGTGGGCCATGGCTCGGGGCAGGGCAGCGGACACATCCCCCAGGCCGCCGGTTTTCACCAGATCAGCCAGCTCCGAGGTCACAAACAGTACTTTCTTACGATTGGGATTTTGCGACGACACCGACCGCACTGGGCCGGGAAGGTCAACCAAGGTGGTTGGTCCATCGACCGGCTGACTAAAACGCTGTCCCTGAGTTCCCGAAGCGGCACTTATCATTGTTCTCTCCCATGTGTTGGTCAACTGAGCGCCTGAGGCCCCAGCGAAAATCAACCGCGTCCTGCGGTCACGCGCACTAGCACTGCACAGACTGGCAAGGCTTATGCCAATTGCACCGAACTGATAAATAGATTGGATGGGCGGACGTCCGGCTGGCGCCGGTGGCGTGCGTCCTACCTTAAACCTGACCTACGGCAGAGTTGGAAAGTTTCGATTTATTGCGGGGGCTTTTGTTCTGATCGTGACCCATCGGTCATCAGTCTAGGACACAGCCCAGAGCCTGCAAGGGCTGTGGGAAAAATTTGTAGGACAATATCTTTTTTGCGGCGGTGTGGTGGGTGGGGATCGTATCGATGGCTGGGTGTGTAGAGGCACGAGAGGGGGACTGCTGCGCAGTCCAACGCGGGCAAGCCCGCTCGCCACAGGGGATGGGTGCCTCTTGGCGGGGCGCCGAGGCAGTGCTGCTCGATAGTGGTGCGCGGTCGTGCTTAAAGTAATTTATTAAGAGTTAATATAGTTATATATCAATGAGTTATAGGTGATATCTAATGTTTTTTATCAGTTCAGGCCGCGCCGTATCTCCCCCGCAGCCCATGCCTGGATGTCTTCAATCATCTGCCCATAGAACTGCCGGTAGTTCTGCTCGCTGACGTAGCCCACATGGGGTGTGGCCAATACATTGGGCAGATGGCGGAACTCATGGTCCGCCGGCAATGGCTCCTGCCCGAACACATCCAGCGCTGCGCCGGCCAATCGGCCATGGCGCAGTGCATCGACCAGCGCCGCTTCATCAACGATCGGTCCGCGTGCCGTGTTGACCAGGCGTGCACTGGGCTTCATCCAGGCCAGGGCCTGGGCATCCACCAGTCCACGGCTGCGCTCGCTGAGCACCAGGTGAATCGACAGCACATCGGCTTGCTCGAACAATTGGCGCTTGCTGACCCAGGTTACCCCCACGGCGGCGGGGCGTTCCGGGGTAAGGTTTTCGCTCCAGGCAATCACACGCATGCCAAACACCTGGCCAAACTGCGCCACGCGCTGGCCAATACTGCCCAGGCCGAGGATGCCCAGGGTCTTGCCATGCAGATCGCCGCCCAGCCCTTGTTGCCACTGGCCGGCGCGCAGGGCGTTGGATTCAGCCAGCAGATTGCGCGTGGATGCCATGATCAACGCCCAGGTCAGCTCCGGCGCCGCGTGCTTGTAGCTGTCGGTGCCGCACACCTGGATGCCCAGGGCCTTGGCCGCGGCCAGGTCGATGGCCGCATTGCGCATACCACCGGTGACCAGCAGTTTAAGCGCCGGCAACCCTTGCAACAGCGCCTGATCGAAAAGCGTGCGCTCGCGCATCACGCAAATCACCTCAAACCCCTGCAAGCGAGCGATCAGGGTGGCGGTATCGGCCGGATAGTCGTGCAGGAAATGCACCTGGCCGACCGCCTCCAGCACGGACCAATCCACCACGTCCCGCGCGACGTCTTGCCAATCATCTATGACTGCGATCTGTACTGACATACACACCTGCCTTGCGTTAACTGGGGATGACCGTTACACCCAATGCACAGCCATTGCCACCACCGCGTAACGGGCCGCCTTGGCCAGGCTGACGATCAATATAAAACGCCAGAGCGGCTCCCGCATCACGCCGGCCACCAGGGTCAGTGGGTCGCCGATGATCGGCAGCCAACTGAGCAGCAGTGACCAATGGCCCCAACGACGATAATGGCCGCGGGACTTTTCCAACTGTGCAGCGCTCACAGGAAACCAGCGACGGTCCTTGAACAGCTCGACCGAACGGCCCAGCAACCAATTGACCAACGAGCCCAATACGTTGCCCAGGGTCGCGATGCCGAGCAGTAGCCACAGCGAGTAGCTGCCATTGAGCAGCAGCGCCACCAGCACCGCTTCCGATTGCAGCGGTAGCAGCGTAGCCGCCCCGAAAGCGCTGAGAAACAGCCCGGCATAGCCTGCAAACATAGATCAGTGGGCCGGGTATTCGGCTACCACCACATCTTTGCCGGCGCGGGTCAGGCCAATGACTTGATAGGCGTCGCTCATGCCCTGGGTTTCCATCCCTGGCGAGCCCATGGGCATGCCAGGTGCGGCGATGCCCAACAGATCGTCGCGTTTGCGCAGGGCCAACACTTGATCGGCCGGCACATGGCCTTCGACGAACTTGCCGTCGATCACCGCGGTATGGCAGGACGCCAGGCGCGGAGCCACGCCCAGGCGCTGCTTGACCGAGCTCATGTCGGCTTCCACATGATCGTTGACCTTGAACCCGTTGGCTTCGAGGTGGCTGATCCATTTTTTGCAGCAGCCGCAGTTGGCATCGCGATGCACGTCAATCGGGATCAGTTCGGCGGCCTGGGCCAGGCTAGTCATGAACAGGGCGGACAGCAAAGTCAGGCGCAGGGTGGTTTTCATAGACAGGTCCCATCGGTTACGGAGTGCGCAAAGAGCGCGCATTGTCCGCGCTTTTGCGAAGCAGGTGAGGTGGTTATGTTTCGAAATTATACGCGCACGCGACAGTCTCGGAGCTTAGCGTCCGCTGCTGTCAGCAAACTGAGAGAAAGATGACAAGTTTGTCAGCTCAGAACGACTCCAGGCGTTGCTTGAGTTGGTCCATGGCCTGGTTCGACAGCGCCACCATGCGCGCTTGCAAGGTATCGAGCTGCAGATCGGTCTCATAGCTGAGCACCCGGGTAAACAGGGTGCCGCTGCCACGCGCCTGGAGAAAGTAGTGAATGCTGCCATCCACGGCGAGGGAGGTGAACACGGTCTTGAACTCCCGGGGCGGCACGGCGATCTGCACCCGGTAGCTCATGGGCACTCGTACCCCCAGCAGGTCGATCATTTCGGTGAAGCGCTGGCCAACGGGCAGTGAGCCGCTGGTACCGGTGTCTGCGCTCAACGAGGTGGGGTGCCATTCGTGCCAGCGGTCGGGCTGGGTCACGTAGTCATAGACGGTTTCGATGGGGGCTTGGATATAGCGTTCCTGGCTGATTCGCTCGACGCGGAGCGGGTGCTCAACTGCATTCATGTCACACCTCCTGTGCGGCTAGGAACTGTCAGAATAGTCGCACTCCCGTACAACGCACGGGAGTCTCCAGGCTTTTTTCGACGTAACGCCGGCAAGCGCTATAGCTGATAGTTTTTCAACTCCCGCGCAATCACCATGCGCTGGATCTCACTGGTACCCTCATAAATCTGCGTAATCCGCGCATCCCGGTAGTAGCGTTCCACCGGGTAGTCTTCCAGGTAGCCATAGCCGCCATGGATCTGCATCGCCGAAGAGCAGACTTTTTCGGCCATTTCCGAAGCAAACAGCTTGGCCTGGGAGGCTTCGGACAGGCACGGCTTGCCCGCACTGCGCAACCGTGCGGCATGCAGGATCAGCAAGCGTGCGGCATTGAGGCGGGTCTGCATGTCGGCCAGCAGGTTGGCCACGCTCTGGTGCTCAATAATGGCCTTGTCGAACTGCACCCGGTCACGGGCGTAGGCCAACGCCGCTTCAAAGGCTGCGCGGGCAATGCCCAGGGCCTGGGCGGCGATACCGATGCGCCCACCCTCCAGGTTGGACAGGGCAATGGCCAGGCCCTTGCCGCGTTCGCCCAGCAGGTTGGCCTCGGGCACGCTGCACTGGCTGAGGGTCACGGCGCAGGTGTCCGAGGCGCGGATGCCCATCTTGTGTTCGGTACGGTCCACGGTGAAACCTGGGGTGTCGGTGGGCACCAGGAACGCCGAAATGCCCTTTTTGCCCAACTCCGGGTCGGTCACTGCAAACACAATCGCTAATTTGGCCCGTTTGCCATTGCTGACAAACTGCTTGGCGCCGTTGATCACCCACTGGCCATCACGCAATTCGGCGCGGGTGCGCAGGTTGTGGGCTTCGGAGCCGGCCTGGGGCTCGGTCAGGCAAAAGCAGCCGATGGCCTGGCCGCTGGCCAGTTCGGCCAGCCAGGTTTCTTTCTGTGCCTGTGTGCCGTAGTTGAGGATCGGCCCGCAACCCACTGAATTATGGATACTCATCAGCGCGCCTACCGCGCCGTCACCCGCAGAAATCTCCTCGACGGCCAGGGCGTAGGCCACGTAATCCACATAGGTGCCCCCCCATTCTTCCGGCACTACCATGCCCAGCAGGCCCAGTTCTCCCATCTTGGCGACCAGGCCGTCGTCGATCCAGCCGGCCTTTTCCCAGGCCTGGGCATGGGGCGCGATTTCGCCACGGGCAAAGTCGCGCGCCATGTCGCGAATCATGACTTGTTCTTCTGTAAATTCAATATCTTGCATGAGTTAGTTCCCGTTCTTCGCGAAGTCTTGGAAGAAGCTGTCGACGTGGTGCTGGTCCAATGCCGAGAGCGTTGGCGGGTTCCAGCGCGGGGCTTTGTCCTTGTCGATCAACAACGCGCGCACGCCTTCGATCAGGTCGCCCCGGGCGAACCACTGGCGGTCCAGGTGCAGCTCCAGGGCGAAGCAGTCTTCCAGTGCCAGGTGGCGACCGCGTCGCAGCATCTGCAGGGTGACGGCCATGGCCAAGGGGGAGCGGGTCTGCATCAACTGCGCGGTGCTCAGCGCCCATTCATGGCTATCGGCAACGGTCACTTGTTGCAGTTGTTCGACAATGCTCGGCACATCCGGCTGGGCAAAGAAGTGGTCGATGGCCGGGCGCAGGGCGGCCAGTGGCGCATCCGGCAATTGTTGCACCGCAAGCTTGGCCAGCAAGCCTTGCAGGTCCTTGAGTGGCGAATCGTGCCATTGCAGGTGGTCGAGTTTCTGATCCAGTTCCGCCAGCCTGGCGCTGTCCAGGTACCAGTCGGCGAGCCCGCAGTACAGCGCGTCGGCAGCGCGGATCTGCACCCCGGTCACCCCCAGGTAAATCCCCAGTTCGCCAGGAATGCGCGGCAGGAAGTAGCTGCCGCCCACATCCGGGAAGTAACCGATGGCCACTTCTGGCATGGCCAGGCGGCTGCGTTCGGTGACAACCCGCAGGTCGGCTCCCTGGACCAGGCCCATGCCGCCGCCCAGGACAAAGCCGTCCATCAGGGCGAGGACCGGCTTGCGGTAATGATGAATGGCCAGGTCGAGGGCGTATTCTTCGACGAAGAAGTCTTCATGCAGGGTGTCGCCACCCTTGAAGCTGTCGTACAGCGAGCGGATATCGCCACCGGCGCAGAAGGCTTTCTCGCCGGCGCCGCGCAACACCACGGCATGCACCTGGGCATCCTCGGCCCAGGCGCGCAAATGCGCCGAAAGGCTGCGGACCATGTCCAGGGTGATGGCATTGAGGCCGGCGGGGCGGTTGAGGGTCAGGTGGCCGATATGGTTGCGTACTTCGGCCAGGACGCTGTCCTGGGAGGACTGGGTGCTGCATGTCGCCTGGGACTGAGCCTGAGCAGTCATCTGTAACTCCCTGCTTTTATTGTTCTTTATCAAAATGTTCGCGGGCGAACCATCTCCGGATCGTACCAGTGCAAATTTGCCCAGTACAAGCCGGAATCCTGCAGGTCATCTTTGCATTTATGCAGGGGGTATTCGATAAAAAACCAGGGTGGGCGCGCCTACACCCGGCTGGCCAGCACTTGGCCAATGCTGCGGCGGCGCGCATGGTCTTCGGCGATGTGGATCAGCTCTTCCAGTTCGCTGGGGGTGACGTCGAAAAACTGCTCCATTTGCGCCAACGCCTGCTCCAGGTCCACGGCGGTGATTTTGGCGTCCACCTCCCGAGCGTGCGGTTGCACCATCACCGGCACCTCGGCGGGGCCCTTGGGGTAACGGGTGCGGGTCAGGTTGTTATAGGCCAGTGCCGAGAGCAGCAGGGTGCCAGCCCCCAGCATGACCGGCCCGACTTCCTGCCAGCCCAGGGCGATGCTGGCCGGGTCGGCAAGGACCAGGGTCATGGCCAGGCCACCCGAGGGCGGGTGCAGGCAACGCAGCCAGCACATCAGCATCAACGCCATGCCCGCCGCAAGGCAGGCACTGCCCAGGGTCCGGCCCAAGACCCGGGCTACCAGCAAGGCCACCACACTGGCGCATAGATAGCTGCCAATAATCGACCATGGCTGGGCGAGGGCCCCCGATGACACCGCAAACAACAGCACGGCAGAGGCCCCCAGCGGACCCAGCAGGTGCATGGCCACTTCCAGGCCATACACCTGGGCGCAGAGCCATACGCTAAACAGGGTGCCCAGGGCCATGCCGATGGCGGCGCGGCTCCATTCGGCGGGACGGGTATTGATAGCAGCGGGTAACCAACGAGCGAGCATTGCGGGGCAGTCCAATCTTCAAAGGCGAGCAGGAAATAATGCGGGATCAGGCAAAAAGAAGGGCTTTGCGGTTTCCCGCAAAGCCCTCCGAAAGTTCCAACATTTGGGGGAGGAACCGGCGCAGTGTGCCGATCAATCAAAACCCTCGCCAATGCATATTAATGCAGGTTAAGTGCAGTATTTTTGCATCAGCACCGCTCATACCCCAGGCTGACCTTGCCCAGCACCCGCTCGTGGTTCTCGGCATTGATCAACGACTTCTGCACACTTTCCCGCAGCCGTGGGTCATTGGCCAGCGGCCCCTTGAGCGCGACCAGGGCGTCGCGCAACTCCATCAGCCGATCAAGGGTGGGCATGGGGATATAGCCGACATGTACCTGCTCAATAGGCAATTGCTCTTTAGCCATGGCGGCGATCCTCTGAGGCGTCTTTTGAACGTTTGGCGGTAACTATGCAGCACAGATGTAAAACCAGTTTAGCGCCGGGGTTATGGAGCTGATAGGGGCGCTGGTACCGGCATTTACGGATACAAACGTAGGAGCTTTCTTGATAGTGCGTGTGGCGCTTATGACCACCCCACAGGGCTTTAAATGCCTGCTATGGCCCAGCCCGCTCCAGACGCAGCAGCACATAGGTGTTTTTATCGAATGACCCCGTCAGTACCGGCGTCAACCCGCGCCAGCGTGGTTCATCGAGGCGCTGGAAATCAGCCTGGTCCATCACCAGCCACGCCGGCGCCGGCAACGAGGCCAGGTCGGCAGGTGCCTGGGTAAACAGCGGCACCCGGTCACATTCCACATTGACCATGAACTTGATGGCCTTGGCGTCTTTACCCAAGCCATGCAATACCAGTGGCGCCGGGTGCTGCTGGATCAGCGCATGGGCCTCGCGGGCAAAGGTGCGGGTGTCGTAGAGGCGGCGCTCCACCGGTTCGACCACCAGGATGTACAGGCTCCATACCGCCAGCACCGCGCAAAACGCCGGCCCCACCGGACCCCAACGCCACTTGAGGAGCATCCCCACGCTCAGGAGCTGCAAGCCGATCAACAGGCCCAACACGCCCTGGAAATGCTCCAGCTGCGCAGCAAAGCGCTGGCGCGCCACCAGCAGCGCGCCGATCAACAGCCCCGGGGTCAGCGCCCACAGCCCCAGCATCAAGCCCCGCAGCCCCTTGAACAGCCGCCCGTCCACCCTGTGGAACGGGTACGCGGCGATAATCGCCACCATCGGCATCATCGGTAACACATAGCGGGCTTTTTTCGCCTCGGGGATCGACAGGCCAAGCAGCACGATCAAACCCGCAGCCGTGCACCCCAGCAACAACTGCCATGCGCTATCAGCGGGGCGCCGGGCACTGAACAGCACCGCCAGTAGCGCCAGCAGGGCCAACGGGTAGGCCGGGGCGTAGTTGCCCAGGGAGCTGCTGAAGTAATACCAGACGCTGCTGGAGCCTTCGCGGCCGTCCATGCGCCCGAGGAACTGCATGCGGATCACGTCCTGCATAAAGCTTTCGCCACCACTGACCTTGGCCAGCAACAGCAGCAAGCCGACACACGCCAGCAGCAGCGCCAAGGCCAGCACGCCGAAGCTGAACAACCGGCGCCACTGACGGTTGAGCAGGTAATAGCTGCACAACACCCCGGTGGGGATGACCAGGCCGATGGGCCCGCGAATCGCAAAGCCGAGCAATAACAGGAGCAATAGCCAGGGCAGGCGCCGAGGACTGGCGAAGTGATCGTGGGCGTAGCCCAGGTAAAACAGCGCCAGGGTCACCGCCGCCAGCATCTGATCCAGGGAAACCGCGCGGGTTTCGCTGATAAATGTGCTGCTGAGCAACAACAACGCGATGCTCAGCAGCGCCCAGCGCTGGGAGTAGGGCGCGGTCAGGCGGTAGACCAGGGCGACGATGACCGCCGAGGCAACGGCGGTCGGCAGCCAGGCACTGAAGCTGGTGACCCGCCCCAGGGGCAGCGACAACAGCCAGGTCAGTAGGGTTGAGGTCGACAGGTAATCGGCATACGGCTGGCCATAGGTGGTGGGGAAAAACCCCGGCCCGTGGCGCAACATCTCCTGGGCGAACAGCACAAAGCGCGAGTCAAAACCGATAATTGCCTGGTCCCAGTTGCCGGCGACAAACAGCAGCAGCGCCAGGAGCCCGACGCCCCAGGATTGGCGGTGCAGGGCCGGGCTGGCTAGCTTGTCCACGCCTCAGGCCTCCAGCAGCCGGGGTACCCACTGTTGCTGGGGGATCGGCAAGTCGCAGGACTGCCCACGCCCTATCGGGAAGTAGTGGAAGCCCTTGCGCGCCAGGCGCTCGGCGTCATACAGGTTGCGCCCGTCAAAGATCACCGGCGCCTTGAGGCGGGCGTGCAGCAGGTCGAAATCCGGGGCTTTGAACTGCTGCCACTCAGTGCAGATGATCAAGGCATCGGCGCCGCCCAGGGTCGATTCCGGGGTGCCCATCAGCATCAGGCGCGGGTCATTGCCGTACAGCTTCTGGGTTTCCTGCATGGCCTCGGGGTCGAAGGCCCGCACGTTGGCCCCGGCGGCCCACAGCGATTCCATCAGCACCCGGCTGGGGGCATCGCGCATGTCGTCGGTGTTGGGCTTGAACGCCAGGCCCCACAAGGCGAAGGTTTTGCCGCGCAGTTCGCCCTTGTAGAACGCCCGGATCCGCTCGAACAGTTTGCTTTTCTGCCGCTGGTTGATGGCTTCCACCGCTTCGAGCAGGTCACTGGAGCAATTGGCTTGGCGAGCGCTGTGGATCAGCGCGCGCATGTCCTTGGGGAAGCACGAGCCGCCGTAGCCGCAGCCCGGGTAGATAAAGTGGTAGCCGATCCGCGAGTCGGCGCCGATGCCCAGGCGCACCGATTCGATATCGGCCCCCAGGTGCTCGGCCAGCTCGGCGATCTGGTTGATAAAGCTGATCTTGGTCGCCAGCATGCAGTTGGCGGCGTACTTGGTCAGCTCGGCGCTGCGCACATCCATAAAGATAATGCGGTCGTGGTTGCGGTTGAACGGCGCGTACAGGTCACGCATCACCTCACGCACTTCTTCGCGTTCACAACCGATGATGATCCGGTCGGGGCGTCGGCAGTCGGCCACCGCAGAGCCTTCCTTGAGGAATTCCGGGTTGGAGACAATATCGAACACCAGGCTGCGACCGGCCAGGGCCTTGTCGATATGGGCGCGCAGGGTGTCGCCGGTGCCCACCGGGACCGTGGATTTTTCCACCAGGATTACCGGCTCGACGCGATGGCGGGCCACCGCATCGCCCACCGACAGCACATACTTCAAGTCCGCCGAGCCGTCTTCGTCCGAAGGCGTGCCAACGGCGATAAACAACACTTCGCCATGCTCGACCGCGAGTTTTTCCTGGCTGGTGAAGGTCAACCGGCCGTTTTCCAGGTTTTCCCGGACCAGGCTGGCAAGCCCCGGCTCGAAAATGCTCACATGGCCCTGTTGCAGCAGGCGCACCTTGTTTTCGTCAACGTCCATGCAGATCACATCGTGACCGACCTCGGCCAATACGGTGGCCTGTACCAGGCCAACGTAACCACTACCAAATACGCTGATTTTCATGGGGTATTCCTGGGGCTTGTGTTGCCGATACGACGGGAGTTGATGGTCAGCACACCCAGGATGACCAGAGCCACCCCCAAGGTCCGTGACAGGGAAAAGGGTTCGTTGAAGCCCGGCAGGCTGGCCGCCAGCAGGTACACCAGGACGTAGCTGATACTCAGCAACGAATAGGCGCGACCCAGGGGCAGGTGCTGCAGCGCGCCGAGCCAGCACAGCATTGACAGGGCGTAGGCCACGATGGCCAGGGCGACCACGCCCAAGGCCACGGGATCAACCATGGGCGCGGCGAGCCACTCCGCCGGCAATGGCAGGCGCGTCATGCTCCAGCGCATGCCCAACTGGGCCGCGCTGACCAGTGCTACGCTGGATAACGCCAGGGTGAAACCGCGCAACCGGCTCATACCTGACCTCCCAGCAGCAGCACGCCGGCCATCACCAGGGCCACGCCCACCCAGTGGCGGCGATCCACCGGCTCATGGAACACAAAGCGCGCCACCAGGGTGATCAATACAAAATTCAGGCTGAGCATCGGGTAGGCAATCCCCACTTCCAGGCGTTGCAGCACCAGTAGCCACACCAGCAGGCCCAGGCCCAGGCACAGCAGGGCCGACCAGAGCCAGGGCGAGCGCAGTTTCAACGCCCAGCCCGCAGGCTGGCCGCGCCAGCCTTCCACGGCATACTTTTGCGCGATCTGGCCCATGCAGGTCAGCAGGCACGCGGCCAGAAGCAGCAGCAGGGTGATCAAGGCGCCACCTGCGGGAACAGCAGAATCACCATATTGCCTTGCTCGTAGCGCTTGCCGTCTGCGGGCAGCAATGCCAGTTCGCGTTGCTCAGATGCGCCCTTCACGCGCATTACCACGCCCACCGAACCCTGTTTGCGCGCGTCGCCCAGCCACTGCTGGACGCTTGCGAGTTTGACCCGTCGGGCGGCGCTGTCGGCATAGGCCAGGCCGTATTTGACTTCTCCGGTGGTGTTGTACAGCGCCACGTCCGGACGCTTGAGCCGCCACGCCAGGGCCGAGGCTGCGCCCAGGTCGTTGCTCAGCAGGCGCTGGGTAGTCGCCAGTTCTACGGCGTGATCGATAATGAACTGGTCCGGTGTCTTGTTATTCACCACCGAGTGCGGCAATGCCGCCGGCACCAGGGCCACCAGTAACCAACTGCCCAGTGCCGGCGCCGCCCACAAACGCAACGGGCGTAACGCCTGCAGCAGGTTGGCGATGATCCAGCCCAGCAGCACGCTGAATACCAGCACCAGGCTCAGCAGTTCCTGCTGCGGGGCATAAATCGGCTTCTTCAACTGGAAGTACACGATTGCCAGCAGGCCCAGCACCCCGATGATCAGGTTGAGCCAGCCATTGACTTGCAGCACCCGGCCACGGGCCTGGGCCAGCTTGTCGGTCAGGGTATGGCCCATCAGCAATGCCAAAGGCAGCAGGCACGGCAGGATATAGGCCGGCAGCTTGCCCTTGCTCAGGCTGAAAAACGCCAGGGGCATCAGCAGCCAAAACAACAGGAAGCCGATCTTGTGCGTGCGTTTTTCCTGCCACGCCTGTTTCAGGGTGGAGGGCAGCAGGGCCAGCCACGGCAAGCTGAACGCGGCCAGCAACGGTAGGTAGTACCACCAGGCTTGTTCGTGCTGGGCATCTTCACCGGCAAACCGCTGGATGTGCTCGTGCCAGAAGAAGAAGTTCCAGTAGTCGGGCTCCTGGGCATGCACCATCAGCGCCCAGGGCAGGCTGACCGCAATCGCCACCGCCACGGCAACCAGGCCATAGGCCAACAGTTCACGCAAACGCTTTTGCCAGACCATATAGGGCAGGGCGATCAATACCGGCAGCAGCCACGCCAGAAAACCCTTGGTCATGAAGCCCATGGCGCAGGCAAACCCCAGCAAGGCCCAGGCGCCCAGGCGGGCGCGTCGGGTCTGGCTGTCGATACATAGCCACAAGGCCACGCCGCTGAGGTTGACCCAGAAACTGAACTGCGGGTCGAGGTTGGCGTAGCCACCGGACATCGCCACGCTGATAAAACTCATGTACAGCACGCTGCAGACCAGGCTCTTGCGCGGATCGTTCCACAGGCGCCAGGCCATGAAGTACACCAGCAATATGCTCAAGCCCGTGGCCAGCGCAGAGGCTACGCGCACGCCGAACAGGTTCTGCCCGAACAGCGCCTGGCCAAGGGCGATCATCCAGTAGCCGGCCGCCGGTTTTTCGAAATAGCGGATGCCCATAAAGTGCGGCGACGCCCATTTGCCGGTCAGCAGCATTTCCTGGCTGATCTGCGCATAGCGGGTTTCGTCCGGGATCCACAGGCCATGGGTGACCATCGGCAACAGATAGCACAGGCCGAAGACCAACAGGAGCAGGGGCAGGGCCCAACGTCGGATCATGCCTGTTGCACTCCCAGCCAGCCTTCGCGGCCGCCGAGTACGCCGCGTGTCAGATGCGCCAGGGGCAGGCTGGCCGGATCGGCCGGCAGCAGGTTGCCCAAGGGTTGGAACTGGATGCCGCGCTGTCCTGCCTGGGCGAGCAACTGGCGAAATTCATTGGCCATCAGAATCCCTTCTACTTCTGCGTGGATCGTATAGACGTTGAGTGTCGATTCGGTGAACCGATCAAGAATGAAGCGATTGAAGTCCTTGGCCGCGACCTGTGGCCCGACCACCTCGTCGAAGGTCGGCAAGTCCACCGGGACCTGTGGCGTGCCAGCGCTGCCATCGGCGAGGACCGGGCGGAACAGGCTGGTGCCACGACAATCGCTGTTGTAGCGCAAGCCAAAGCCTTGCTTGGCCTGCACCACACGCTCATCGGCCCGCCAGCCGGCGGCGGCAGAACACTGCACCGGGGCGCCGAGGATATCGCCCAGGGTGTCGAGCCCACGGCGTACCTGCTCCACCAACTGCGCATCGCTCCAGCGCCCGGCATTGGCTTGCCAGCCATGGTGATCCCAGGCGTGCAGGCCCACTTCGTGCCCGGCGGCCTTGGCCTGGCGCATCAGGTGCCCCAGGTCGCGGCCAATCGGCTTGCCCGGCCAGGCAGTGCCCGCCAGCAGAATGTCCCAGCCATACAGCCCGGCAGCGTTGGAGCGCAGCATCTTCCACAGGAACTGCGGGCGGATCAGGCGCCACAAGTGGCGGCCCATGTTGTCCGGGCCGACACTGAAGAAGAACGTCGCCTTGATGCCGGCCTCATCCAGCAACTCCAGCAACCGTGGCACGCCATCACGGGTGCCGCGGTAGGTGTCGACGTCGATGCGCAGACCTGCCTTCATTATTTGCCTGCTTCGCTGGACTGGGCGATTTCCAGCATCGCTTCACGCAGGAAGAAGTCCAGGGTGTTGCCGATGGTTTCGCTCATCGCCACGCTCGGCTCCCAGTTCAACAGGCGCTTGGCGTTGGCAATGCTCGGCTTGCGGTGCGCCACATCCTGATAACCGGCGCCGTAGAATGCCTTGCTTTCCACTTCGCGAAAGCCCGCGAATGGCGGGAAGTTACCGCGCAACGGGTGGGCCTCGAACTGACGCAGCAGCTCTTCGCCCAACTGGCGGATGCTGGCTTCGTTGTCCGGGTTGCCGATATTGATGATCTGGCCGTTGCACGCGTCGTTATCGTTGTCGATGATCCGCGCCAGGGCCTCGATGCCGTCGGCAATGTCGGTGAAGCAGCGCTTCTGCTCGCCGCCGTCAAACAGGCGGATCGGCGTGCCTTCCACCAGGTTGAGGATCAACTGGGTAATGGCCCGGGAGCTGCCGATGCGTGCCGAGTCCAGGCGATCCAGGCGCGGGCCCATCCAGTTGAATGGGCGGAACAGGGTGAAATTCAGACCCTTGGCGCCACAGGCCCAGATCACCCGGTCCAGCAACTGCTTGGAGACCGAGTAGATCCAGCGCTGTTTATTGATCGGGCCGACCACCAGGTTGGAGGTGTCTTCGTCGAAGTTCTGGTCCTGGCACATGCCATAGACTTCAGAGGTCGACGGGAAAATCACGCGTTTGTTGTACTTGACGCAGTAGCGCACCAGCTTGAGGTTTTCTTCGAAGTCCAGCTCGAACACGCGCAGCGGGTTGCGGGTGTATTCGATTGGCGTGGCGATGGCCACCAGCGGCAGGACCACGTCGCATTTCTTGATGTGGTACTCGATCCACTCGGAGTGAATGCTGATATCGCCTTCCACATAATGGAAGTTGGGGTGGCTGCGCAGGCGCTCGATGGCGTCGGAGCCGATATCCAGGCCGTAGACTTCGTAGCGATCGTCGCGCAACAGGCGCTCGGACAGGTGGTTGCCGATAAAGCCGTTGACCCCCAGGATCAGCACGCGGGTACGCCGTGGTTTACCGCCCGACTCGGCGCCGCGCAGGATCGAGCCATCCACCAGGCCCAGCTCATCGGCCAGGGCCGGGCCGGTCAGGTACAGGCCATGGTCATTGCGCTGGCCGAAGTGGATGACCAGAGAGTCTTCACCGCAGGCAATGCGCAGCGGGTTGACGCTGATCACACGGCCGGGCGCCTGGCCTTCGTTGCCCTTGAGTACTTCGGCTTGCCACACGATCAGCTTGTGTTCGCCCACGGCACAGAAGGCGCCAGGGTACGGCTGGGTCACGGCCCGCACCAGGTTGAACAGCTCTTCTGCAGGTTTGCTCCAGACGAGCTTGCCGTCCGCCGGGGTACGGCGGCCAAAGCAGGTGGCCTGGCTTTCGTCCTGGGCGGTTTCGCTCAACGTGCCCTTGGCGAGTTGCGGCAGGGCATCGCGCAGCAACTGGGTGGCCGCCTCGCGCAGCTTGGCGTGGAGTGTCAGGCCGGTGTCGCTGCGTTCGATCATGACTTTTTGCTGGGCGAGAATCGCGCCAGCATCCGCACGCTTGACCATGCGGTGCAGGGTCACGCCGGTTTCGGTTTCGCCGTTGACCAGCACCCAGTTGGCCGGCGCACGGCCACGGTATTTGGGCAGCAGCGAACCGTGCAGGTTGAACGCGCCCTGGCGCGCGGTGGCCAACAACGCCTCGCCCAGCAGGTTGCGGTAGTAGAACGAGAAGATGAAGTCCGGGTTCAGCTTGGCCACACGCTCGACCCACAGCGGGTGGTTGGCGTCTTCCGGGGCGTGCACCGGGATGCCGTGGCGGGCGCACAGCTGGGCGACCGAGCCGTAGAAGGTGTTTTCCTTGGGGTCATCGGCATGGGTGAACACGGCAGCAATCGGGTAGCCCGCAGCGAGCAGGGCTTCGATGCCTGCACAGCCAATGTCGTGGTAAGCAAAAACAACAGCTTTAGAACTCATGACGAAACCTGACTGGAAGAGGAAGGGGAAGACGGGGAGGACGGCAGGCCATCAACGATGACCGTTGGCGTAGGGGCTGTCGGCTCGTTGCGCAGCACCTTTTCAATAAAGAAGCGGGGGCGGGCACGCACATCGCTGTACATCCGCCCGAGGTATTCGCCCAACAGGCCCATGCCGATGAACTGGCCGCCGGTAAACACAAACAGCACGGCGAACAGCACGAACAGGCCATCGCCGGCCCAATCGGCACCAAAGGCCAGGCGCAGCACGATCAAGGCAAAGGCAAACAGCATGCCCAGGGCCGCTAGGCTGAAGCCGACGATGGACAGCAGACGCAGAGGGGTGGTGGTCATGCAGGTCAACAAGTCGAACATCAGGCTGATCAGGCGCATGGCGCTGTATTTGGATTCGCCGTGTTCGCGCTCGGCGTGGTGCACTAGGATCTCCGTGGTATGGCGCGCAAAGCCGTTGGCCAGGATCGGGATAAAGGTGCTGCGCTCACGGCAGGCGAGCATGGCATCGACGATGGTGCGCCGGTAAGCGCGCAGCATGCAGCCATAGTCGGTCATGGCCACGCCGGTGGAGCGCTGCACGGCCAGGTTGATCAGGCGCGAAGGCCAGCGGCGAAAGGCCGAGTCCTGGCGATTATTGCGCACGGTAGCGACCACGTCGTAGCCCAGGGCCGCTTGCTCGACCAGGCGTGGAATCTCTTCGGGCGGGTTTTGCAGGTCGGCATCGAGAGTAATCACCACCTCGCCCCGGCACTGCTCGAAACCGGCCATGATTGCCGCGTGCTGGCCGTAGTTGCGGTTAAGGATCACGGCCACCACAGGGCTGCCGGGCTCGGTTGCCGCGTCTTCGAGCAGTTGGGCGGAACTGTCGCGGCTGCCGTCGTCTACCAGGATGATTTCATACTCATAGGCCAACTGCTCGCACGCCGCACGGGTACGGCGCAGCAGTTCGGGCAGGCTCTGTTCTTCGTTGTAGACCGGGATAACGATCGACACGCAATGAATAGGGTAGGGTTTCAAAGATTCATGACCTCGGATTAGAGCAACTTTGAGCGTAGAGATGACAACAAACATGGGATTAAAGTGCAGGCGACTCAATAAAAAATGGCCGATAGCATACCCATCCTGAGTAAAGCCCATTACGGCCAAAGATAAAGCATTATCAAGGGGTTAGTCAGCAAAGCAGGGCATTCCCTCAAGTATTGCGGCCAAGGTTAAGCGCAAATTTGTCCAGCGAATATGAAAGGCCGATGAAAAACTCGTTTATTTGGTGGGCAGACAGCTAGTGTTCAGCTAGACAATAAGGAACGCAGACAAACGATAACTGTTTGCGCTGTAGTCATTATCTGTAAGTAATTTAATGCGTATTCACGCTGAATCACTCGGCTTGTTAATCCGTAACGCCTGAAGAATCTTCTCTGCAACCCTCTGCAAGTCCCGGTAAAGTAAGCGATCTCTTGCCTGGGTAGTCGGATGAACAGCGTGCAGATACGGCCAGTCTTGATGATGTTGTGGATGACGCTCGGCACGGCCCATGCCACCGGGGCGGACGAGGGGCTGAGCCTGACGCCGGTCGCTCAGGTTCCCGCCGGGGTCGAAGTCAGGGGCCGGCAGGTCGCCGCGTATAGCTGGGATGACCGGCAGGGCCACAACCTGTTGGTGTTGGCCGAGCAGGAAGCCGGCGAGCGCGATGACGACGGCACACAATCGGCGGCGATCTATGCTGCGCAGTACCTGCTGGACGGTGATCGGCCCAAGCGTCTGTGGATGCTGCATGACGATGTGCAGCGTTGCGAATTCGACGCCGGCCTGCATTTCGATAGCGCCGCGACTCACGTCACCGACCTGCTGGGAGATGGCCCCAGCCAAGTGACCGTGGGCTATTCGCGCACCTGCACCAGTGATGTCAGCCCCCGTGAATTCAAGCTGATCATGCATATCGGCAAATCACACAAATACGCACTGCGCGGGGTTGACCGCTATGGCGCCAATTGGTGGGACGAGGAAGCCGGCGCCCTGCGCGGCATGCCGCTGCCCACCGATTGCAGTGTTGCCGGGCAGCAGGCGTTGCTCAGTCAATACCAGGAGCAGGGCACCGACCTGCCATTGCCAGGCTGCTACAACGACGAGCAGGACTTCGCCAAGGCGCGAGCCCAGTTGTTGGCTTTCATGCGTCAGCAGTGGTTTGCGCTGATGCAAAAACAGAACGCCGACTGGAGCCAGCAGCAAAGCCCGGCACCCGCCGAGGATGAGCCCTAGTTTGGTATGCGGCGCCGACCTGGGTTAGACTCGGCGCTCGCTAAACCACTAAATACTGATATTAAACATAGGCTTAGTCTCTATATTTAATCTCAAGGCTGATCTATTTTGACCGAGATTTCCCGCAACCCCCTGACCCTGTATCTCGCGCGCCTGGCGCCTTCCAGCCAACTGACCATGCGCTACGTGCTGCAAGATGCCGCCGACCGCCTGGGGTTCGAAGAGATCAACCTCGAAGATATCGACTGGCATCTGTTGCAACCGGAACACGTAATGGCCCTGGTCGCCGTGTTGCGCGAAGACGGGTATGCACCCAACACCTCATCGCTGTACGTCAACGCCGTGCGCGGGGTAATGAACGAAGCCTGGCGCATCAGCCTGATCAGCCAGGAACACCTGCTGAAGATGCGTTCGGTCAAAGCCACCGCCGGCACGCGCTTGAGCCAGGGGCGTAACCTGCGTCGCACCTTGATCCGCGAACTGATGGATGTCTGCGCCGCCGATCCACGGCCACAGGGCCTGCGGGACGCGGCGGTGATCGGGATCCTCTACGGTTCGGGGATGCGCAAGTCAGAGTCGGTCAACCTCGACCTGGCCCAGGTGAACTTTGCCGAACGCAGCCTGCGGGTGACGGGCAAGGGCAACAAGGAACTGCTCAAGTACGCACCGGCCTGGGCATTTGCCAAATTGCAGGCATGGCTGGAGTTTCGCCGCGAGCAGTTAAAGGAAGGGGAGCAGGACGACAGCTTCCTGTTCAACCGCATCCGCCGCGGCAGCCATATCACCCGCGAACGCATCACCAAACATGCGATTTACTACATCGCCCGCCAGCGTGGTGAACAGGTGGGTGTGAAGATCATGCCCCATGATTTCCGCCGCTCGTTTATTACCCGGGTGATTGAAGAACATGACTTGTCCATTGCGCAGAAACTGGCGCACCACACCAATATCCAGACCACCGCCAGCTACGACGTGCGCGATGACAACGAGCGGCGGCGGGCGATTGATCGGTTTGATCTTTGATCAACGGTCACCAGCGGGTTCGCTGCTACACACCAACGCCTGGCGCTCGTAGTTCAGCGCCTTGTCTTGCGCGGGCAGTGCATACGCCGCAGTGCATTGCTGGCCCCCCCACTTGATAGTCAGGCTGCCCTGGTCCTCTTCAACCAGCACCAAGGCGTTACCGCTGGGGTCGGCGATGGCCAACTGCTTGCCGCTGGCGTCTTCCAGTGAGGCGCCAAACGTCAGGCGCTGGTGCTGTGCATCAAACAGCTCAAACAGCACGCGACGCCCGGTTTTGCCGCTGTAGCGGGCCAATACCACCGCACCACGGCGCGGCACCACTTGCTGTGTGGCCTGGGTGATTTCTACATCACCGCCCAGGTCACGGGTGTCGAGGCTGATCCAGTTCACTCGATAAGGTTGCGCCGAGGGGATGACGGCATAGCCGTTGCGTCCGGTTTCGACGCCGCTGTAGCTGCTGATTTTTGCCCCACTGATGCCCGGTACCTGTACCAGGGCGAAGGTCTCGCTGACGGTCTGCCCCAAGTTGATGCCACCCGCATGCGCCACTACCGAGCCGGAAACGTTGAGGTTTTGTGAGTCATAACCACGCCCCTGGCTGTACCCCAGGCTGATATCGGCCATGGAGGTGCGGCTGTTGATGTTGGCCGATCCCGATTGGCCGCCGGTGCTGCTATGGCCGGCCTGGACTGAATAGAACACATCGCTGGTATCTGCCACATAACCGTTGATACCGGCCTGGGTGCTGGTGTCGCCTTGCTGCGTACTGGTGGTGACAAAAGCGCGGGGTGCCCGAGGCTGGCTGCCCAAGGGAAACGAAACAGACAGGTTGAACTGGGTGTCGGAGTCGGGTGCGCCCCAACTGGCGATCTGCTTGGTGCGTGTCACGCCCAGGTTGTAGCTCAGGTCCCCCCAGTTGTTGTTATAGCCGGCCGAAAAGCTCTGGGAGCCGCCACGGTTCCAATAGCGCTGATCGCTGGCGTTCACATACAGGCTGCCGAACTCACGGTTGCGCCCGAGACTTTGGTTGATCGTCAGGTCGGTACGGGTTTTCGAGTTACCGGTACGTTTGACTGCATCTTCGCTGGTGTCCTCGACGTGGTCGGTCAGGGTGCGGTAACCCTCGGTCGAATACCGATACGCGGCCAGCGTAAAGTTGGTGTCAGTGCCAGCAAAGGTCTTGGCATACAACGCACGCACACTGTTGCCCTGGGTGGTTTGCCCCTGGGCGGCGCTCGACGAGTGTGTGACGTCCATGGACACGGCACCCAGCGATGTGTTGCGGCCCACCCCCAGGGAGAACGCCTTGTAGTCTTCACTGACTTGCAGGCCGACAATCCCGCTGAGGTTGCTGGTGAGGCCGTAGGCGAGGGTGCTGCTGACAAATTGCGGGCTCGCCAAACCGTCAGCATTGCTACTGAATTTACCGGCCGAAACGCTGTATTTGACCTGCCCTTCACGCACCATGATCGGCAGGCTGGAGAACGCCTGCGTGGTCACACGCCGACGGCCATCGGCCTCGATGATGGTGATTTCCAGGTCGCCGTTCGAACCGCTAGGGTAGATATCGTTGATCTCGAAAGGCCCGGGTGCGACGTTGGCGGTGTACAGGATGTAGTCGTTCTGGCGGATTTCCACCGTGGCGTTGGTCTGCGCCACGCCACGAATCACCGGCGCATAACCACGCTCGCTGTCGGCGCGCATGCCTTCGTCGGACGCCAGCTTCAGGCCCCGGTAGCGCACGCTGTCGAACAGGTCGGTATCGGAAAAAATCTCGCCGGCACTGAACTGCCCCTTAAGCGCGGTCACGTCATGCTGCACGTAGCTGCGGTTGCTGGTGAAGGTGCTCGGCCGGCCGGTGCCGCTACTCAGGTTCGACTCATTGCGCAGCCGCCAGGCGCCCAAGTTAATGCCGTTGCGCAGCCCCAGGTTGTTGTTGATGCGCGTTTCATAGTCGCCGGCAGTGCGGCTGCTGTTGAGTTGATAGTTGATAAACGCCGCCGGCACACCATCCTCCCACAACTGGGGATCGACATAGCCACGCATGCCACGTTGCATCGCGACCTGCGGAATGCTCGCCGCCAGGCGCAGGCGACTGGCGTCATAGCGCAAGGTCGCCTGGTCGATCAGTGTCGGCAGGTCGTAGCAGTCCTGGGGTTGGTTGGGGTCGAGCTTGCCCTGGGCCTGCAACAGGCTCATGTCGATGCCCAGTTGCTTGAGCAGGTCCAGGGTCAGGCACGGATCGACCCGGCCGGTCTGTGGGTTGCGCTTGAAGTCGATGTCGCGCCGGCCCACCAGGACCTCGTTGCTGTACAGGTCGACCCGGTAGTTGCCGGGCAGCACGCTGTTGGCCGAGAGCAGTTGCTGCAGGTCTACCGACGATTGCGCGCCCTGCAAGAAGGTGGTGTTGAAGACGTTCACGGCGGGCTCATCGGCAATCGCCAAAGACGGCGAACCGGCAAGCATGGCCAGCGATAGCGTGCTCAACTTGAGTGATGTACAAGTTGTCGACACGCGTGAAGTGCGCTCGCTTGATATGTAATGATTGGGCCTGCAGCCTAAAAGAAAAAACATGCAAAGAACCTATATCATTCCTGTTTATCGAACAGGCGAGGCACGCGAGTACGCACTCGAATCGAACCTGAGGGTTTAAGGGAACTACTTATGGCTTGGCGCGAGTACCCGTAGCCTTGGCCGCCAAGTGCGGTACAAGTTGGGCACTGTATTTATCTTGTGCGCCATAGTCGTTAATACTGGAAAAAGACAGTTGTACTGAATCCTGGCGACTCAGTTGTTTAATGCTGAACTGTTTCTCTGCGCCTGGCGCAATCATTGTCGAGTCGGCAGCCAGTTCCGTTTGTTGCCCGGCCTGTAGTTTTATATCGGCCATGGACACGTGATACAGCGTCGGGTTTTTTACCGTCAGTACTGACCCGGCATCGCGCTTGACCAGTTGCCACTCCAATTGCGCGGGTGCCGACAGGGCATCGCCAGGCAACCCGGAGGGGCGGAAGAAAATCTTGATGCGCTGGCGTACGGCCAGTTGCAACGTGTTGTCGGAGGCGGCGGCTTGCGGGATCTCCTGCACATTGAGCCAGACCACGGACTCACGATCCGTTGGCATCCCGGCACCCTGGTAGAGAACTCGCAGTAACTGCTGCTCCTTGGCAAATATGCGTGCCAGTGGCGGGGTTACGGCGAACGGCGCGGCACTGTCTTGTGCATCGCTGGTATCGACCCAAGACTGAATCAAGACGTCCTGATTACCGTTGCGCACGGTGATATTGGCCTCCTTGTGATCGCCATCGAAGACGATACGGGTGGCACTCAGTGAAATGCTGGCGGCAGCCTGGGTCGCCATAAGCAGGGTCAGCAGCCCCAGGCCTGTGGCAATGGAACGAGGTAACATGATGTCTACCGTTTAGTGGTCGGATAAGTGGCGAGGTCCGAAGACCTCGCACGTGACAGGCGCTGCGTGTCGTTTATTCGTATTGCAGGATGAACGGCAGGGTAGCGTCACCGCGACCCGCGGTGGAGGCGCCGGCTGCACCGGTGGTGACGTAGGCTGCGGCAAAGCTCAAGGTTGCATCGCCGCCGTCGCTGCCTTGGCCGTGCATGGCGCTTTCGATACGGGCGGTGGCCGGGGAGCTGAGGTCGATCAGCGCGCCAGTGCTGTCGAGCAGTGCGATACCGACGTTGCTTGCGCTGCCGTTACCAGGGGTCAGGGCGAGGACTTTTTTACCGGTAACCAGGCCTGAACCGCCACTTTTGGCGTCAAAGATCATTGCCACTTTAGTGCCCAGGTTGCAGTTCACGCTGAGGTTGAAGTCCTTGGCGGTCACACGGCCCGAAGCTGGGTTTTCAGCGGTGCCCATGTCTTTGATAGAGACAGTGCCCATGTCGACGGAGATCACGCGATCGGCGTTGGCACCATCAACCGAGCAAGCGTCGTTGTTGATCAAACCGGTGAAGGTGATTTTGCCGCCGCCGCCCGGGGTACCCGTACCCGGGGTAGTTTCGGCAAACGCACTGCTGCTGGCGGCGATAACTGACACAGCGATAAGGGCCAGGGAAAACTTCTTCATGATGATGTCCGTTAGTGTTGGTTGTGGTGATGGGTTGAAACTGCCAACGAACAATAGTTAATCTGGACTTTATAGAGAATAAGACGATTCTTATAAAGCACTTAAGTGAGGGGTAATCGGTTTTATAGCGGGCTTAATAAAAGGAGTTTAGTTAAAAATATTGTATTCCAGACAGTAGGCCAACAAGTCCTGATCGCTGCTTACTTCAAGTTTTCGCATGGCGGAAATCTTCTGCGCGCTGATGGTTTTTGAACTTCTATTTTGGCTGCGCGCGATATCACTGACACTTTTTCCTGAAATAAATAAGCGCAATATTTCAAATTCTTTGGGCGACAGCGTAGAGAAGCGTTCATCAATAGCGGTCAACGACTCGATAACGGAGGTCTTGGCCGGCTCCAGGCTCCGGTAATGCGCCTGCTGGGCAATGGACTTGAGGGCGACCTGAATTTCCGTATGCAACTGGCTTTTCTGGATCACGCCCACCACGCCCAATTCCTGCAGGCGGGTAAGAATCAGGTGATTGGAGATCATGGTCAGAATCAGGATCTGCACGTCGGGGAAATGCCGCTTCAGGTACTCCACCAGCTTCAAGCCATCGCCGTAGGGCGAATCACCGGGCATGTTGTAATCGGTGATCACAATGTCGATGGGCTGCTGCTCAAGCAATTTGATGAGGCCCGCCGAACAGATCGCTTCGCCGATGACTTGAAAACGCTCGTCTCTCTCGACGAGTTCACGCACCCCCAGAAGCACGATGGGGTGATCGTCTGCAATTACCACAGTGAATGTCTTCATAGGGGGGAGCCGTAATCCTGGTTCAGTAAGTGAGGTGATCCCATGCGCGTGTACACAAGGGCGTGCGGTGCGCTCATAGCTGCGCCCCGAGCAAGGCCGACAGCCTGCCGATAACCTGCTTTATCCGCAGTTCCAGCCCGGCATTGAGCCGACCGACTGCCAACTGGCTTTCCAGCTCGATGCACGCCTGGGCCAGGTCGAGTGCCTGCACGGCACCCAATGCGCCGGCAACCGAGTGCAGGGTTTCAGCCAGGCACCGGCAATCACGCTGCTCAAGTGCGGCACTGATGCGCTGCAAGTCTTGCTGCACGCTGCTGATAAACAACGGGCGCATTTTGTCCGACAGCTGGACCGTGTCAATCACCAGCAGCTCGGCGCGCAATGTCGGTTTGCACAGTTTGATCAATTGCGCACGCAGGGTTTGCAGGCTCAAGGGTTTTACCAACCAGGCATTCATCCCGACCGCCAGACAACGAATGCCTTCCTCGCGCATGGCATTGGCGGTGACACCGATGATAGGCAATTGGGGGTCATGCTCTCTGAGGGTGCGGGCCAGTTCATAGCCGTTCATCAACGGCATATTGATGTCCGTCAGCACCAGGTCAAAGGCCTGGGGTTGCCACAGGTGCATCGCTTGCTCGCCATTGTCTGCCAGCGTCACCGTGCAGCCGAGGGCCTCGAGTTGCTCCTTGATGATTTCCTGGTTCACCGGATTGTCTTCGGCGACCAGAATGCGCAGCTCCAACTGCCCCGCGCTCTGTTGCTCGACACGCAGCGCTGACGCCTGTTTACCTTGCTGTGCCAGCGCAACCACTGACGCAATGGCGCGCACATCATGCATATCCACTTCCCAGCCCTGCGCGGTGCACAGGGGCGGGCTATGCGCGCCCGGCACACACAGCACCCGCGGTCCAGCCCAAGGCTGCAGGGGACCGGCAGGCAGCATATCCACCAGCACCGCCTGCGCACTCTGCTGCTCCAGGGGCAGCGCCGCCAACGTGGCCTGGATACCCAAGCGGTTGAGCCAGTCGCACAGGGACTCCGCCAACTCGCGCACGGGTGCCTGCACATACACAGGAGAAGTACTCGGTTCAATGGGCGTGAGGCCCGGCAGCTCGCTGGTGCCGAGCGGCAAGCGCATCTTCAGGGTAAAACTGCTGCCCAGGCCGGGTTCGCTGACGACCTTGATCTGGCCGTCCATCATCTCGGCCAGCCAGCGACAAATCGGCAGCCCCAACCCTGCGCCGCCTTGGCCGGCGGTGTCCGGGGCCTGGTAGAACAAATCGAACAGCTTGGCTTGCTGCGCCTGGCTGATGCCCACGCCAGAATCGGTCACCTGCCATTCGAGGTCGACGCGATCGTCGCCGCGGCGCACGGCCCTGGCCCGAATCACCACGCGCCCGATGTCGGTGAACTTGACGGCATTGCTCACCAGATTGTTGAGGATCTGGCGGATACGCATGGGGTCGCCGACTACGCAGTCCGGCAGTTGCGCGTCAATGCAGCCATACAGTTGCAGGCCCTTGCGCTGAGCGAAGGCGGTGTAGGTGTGCAGCGTGTCTTCCAACATGTCCAGGGGGCAGAACTCGATGGATTCGATTGCCATCTGCCCGGATTCTATTTTCGACACATCCAGCACGTCGCTGATCAGTTGGAACAACGTCGCAGATGAGCGCTGGATCGTGTGCAGGTAGGTTTTCTGGCGTGGGTCCAGGGGCGTCAGCCCGAGCAATTCCAGGGTGCCCAGCACGCCATACAAGGGCGTGCGAATTTCATGGCTCATGGTCGCCAGGAACAGCGTCTTGGCTTCGTTGGCCGCGTCGGCGGCCCGCCTGGCATCTTCCAGGGCCAAGGCATCCTCGACATGGCGGGTGACGTCGCTGAACGCATACAGGCGCACATCCTGGCCCTGGTAACGGGTCGAGACAAAGCCAACCTGCAAATGCCGGCCCTCGATCTCCAGGTAGGTTTCGCCGCTCTCGGCACTTTCTTGGATGCGGCCGAGGGCAGCCACCAGCCTGGCCGTGCCCGGCCATTGCTGAGCACGCTGGTTCTCGATCAACACCTGACCATCTGCGCGGCCCACCACACACAGCCCAGTGGGCGCGGTGTCGATGATCACACGGCTAAAGGCCACGCTCTCTGCGATGCGTTCATGGGCCTGGCGCGCCGGGCGAATGACTTGCTTGCGATACCAGCGGGTGCCGGCCCAGGAGATCGCCAGCACCGCACAGATAAACAGCGCCAGGCTGGTCAGCGGCCAAAAGGCATAGCGAAAAAAATGCTTGTAGCTGATCCCATAGATCGCGGTCCACTGCTGCTCGGTGTCGTGGGTAATTTTGAACTCCAGGCCGGTGGCCCGAAAGTTGAGCCCCTCACTCAGCGAAGAGGCCAGGACAGAAGGCCCCGCCAGCGTCTGGCCGCTGGGTGAGAGCAGGGTGAAGCGGTCGTAGACGGACGACTCGATCGTGCGCTCCACATCGTTGACTTGGGCCATATCCAGCAGGGTGGCCACCAGCACCTGTTTATTGCCTTCATGCCTGCGCATCACCTGGGGGTTCAGGGTAATGCCGATGTAGGCCAGCAGACGCGGAGGCGCAAGGTCTTCGCCGGAGGTGACGTAGGCTTCCCAGTAAAGCTGATCGTCCGCCAGAGGCTGAGGCAGTTGCCCCAGCCTTTGTTGCACGGCGTCGGCCCGCTCGGCGGAGGGGCCGTTGTAGGCGGTCTTCCCGCCGCGCTGGTAGCCGACCGCCGGCACCGTTATGTAGTAGTTGACGAGCCGATTGAAGACAAACGCATGGGGTGAAGGGTAGGGCGACGATGACCAGAATGCGCTGTAGTAACTGGCCAGGTGGGTCCCCAGGGCAAATATCTTCTGCTGCTCGCCAGCGCTGACCCGTTGCTCATCGAATCGGCTGCTGAAGGGCACCGAAAAGGCGAACTCGCGGCCTTCAAAACGCGTGTTGTACGCATCCAGCCTTTGCCCCTTGAGGCGGGCCTGGGTGTTTTTGTCACTGATCAGATCGCGCTGGATAGCGGGCTGCGCCAGGGTTCTCAAGAACGTTTCCTGTTCCTGGATATTTTCCATCAGCCGGGCAAAATGAAAACGCACGGCGGCGTACTGCTCGTCGATCACTCGCTGCAGTGCCCAGTAACTGGTGCCCGCCAACAGCAATGCGAGACCGAGCACCACCATCAGCCCTTTATTCAGGCGCAGTGAGCTGCGGGTGAATGCTTCAAGGATGGCGTCGTTGTGCTTCATTAAGGGGTTTCGCAGGCGGATGAGAAATCGGCACTGAATGGAGCTTACTCCTGATAGAGGTTAGACAAATTCGGGCCGCAGGCTAATGAGATGTCGCGGGGCCATCATTGTTCAACAGTTGCTGAAATTGTTCCGAGGAGACTGCCTGAGAGATCAGGAAACCCTGAACTTGAGTGCAATCAATTTTGCGCAGCAGGGCCAGCTGCTGGGGCGTTTCGACGCCTTCGGCAACCACGGTCAGCCCCAGTTTACGGCCCAGTGCGATGATACTGGCCAGGGCCGACGTCATGCCTTCGTTATCGTGGCAGCCTTGTACCAGCGCCTGGTCGATCTTGAGCTCGGTAAAAGGGGTCGAGACCAGGTTCAGGTATGAGCTGTAGCCTTTGCCGAAATCGTCCTGGGACAAGCCAAACCCCTTGATACGCAGGCGGCAAGCTCCGGCATAGAAGTTACTGATGTCCTGGGGCACCGAGCACTCCATCAGTTCGAAGCAGATCATTCCCGGAATACCCTGGTTATCCAGGACAAAATCCAGCAGGCGGTCTGCCAAGTCATGGCTATTGAGCAGATGGGTCGGCAGGTTGATCGACACTGGAACATCGTATCCGCGCTGACGCCATCGCTCCTGCGCATGAATGGCCTGCTTGAGCACCAGCCACAGCAAGCGCTCCTCCAGTTCGAAGGTCTTGATTGCCGGCAAAAACGCCGCGGGCAACATTAGCCCTTGTTCGGGGTGCATCCAGCGCACCAGCGCTTCAGCGGCGACGATACGGCCGTTGGCCAAGGATTTCTTGGGTTGGAACCACGCCTGGATTTGCCCGTTACCCATGGCCTGGAGCAGCGTATGCCGACCAATTTCCGCTGCGGCGGGGAGCGACGGGTCAGGGCTGCGATCCTTGTGATTGAGTTGGCCGACCAGGCTGCGCAGCGCGTCGGCGGCGACGGGTTTTGAGATCAGACCGATGACTTTCACATCAAGGTTTTTCGCCACCAGGCTGGCCGCCATCAACATGCGCCGCGACGCGGCACTCATAATGGCCAGGGCGGGCTTGCAGCGCAGGGTTGCCAGGCTCTGGATAAACTGCACGCCATCCATGCCCGGCATCAGCAGATCAGTCAGCACTAGGTCGAAATCCCGCTGGCGCAAACGCTCCAGTGCCTCGTTCCCATCCTGGGCGGCTTCAAGCATGAAGTCTCCCAATTCATTGAGCAGGTTCTGCAGGTACAAGTGCTGCAGAGGATGGTCCTCGACGATCAAAATACTATAGCGCTTCATGGGGGATCCGTGCGTAAGGCTCCAGGTAATTAAAGAGGGCCCGCAACGCAAAGGGTTTGACCAGGCAATAGTTCATACCTGCGGCCAGGCACAAGTCGGCCTCGCCGCGCATGGCGTTGGCGGTAGCCCCGATGATGGGCAGCGAGCAACCTTGGCTGCGTAACTCCCTGGCTAATTCATAGCCGTTGACTCTGGGCATATTCACATCCGTCAGTACCACATCGAAGTGTGAGGCCTTGCACAGCAGCAGCGCTTCATGACCATCG
Source organism: Pseudomonas sp. MF5691 (assembly GCF_016405645.1). NCBI lineage: Bacteria > Pseudomonadati > Pseudomonadota > Gammaproteobacteria > Pseudomonadales > Pseudomonadaceae > Pseudomonas > Pseudomonas sp. MF5691. Next base: position 187,709 of record NZ_JAEKDC010000006.1, on the reverse strand, counting down.
CAGGCCAACTCTACGGTGCAGCCAAGTTCCTCAAGCTGATCGCGCAAAATCAATTGATTGATAACGTTGTCCTCGGCCACCAGCACATGCAGGTTGAGCTTGCGCAGTTCACGCGTGTGCGCCTGCTCGTCGACCCTGGCCACCCACAACCCTTGCGCCTGGCTGACAGCCTGGTGAATCGCGCTCAACTGATTGAGGTTGGCATGCCACGCGCCGGTCTCGCTCTGCTGGCCATTGCTGCTGTTGCTGCTCACCAGGATTACCGGCCCCGGCCAGGCGGGCACCAGTGGCTGTTCGAAACTGCCTGGATGCAGTTCCAACAGTAACTGGCCCTCGGGGTGGGTCGGCTGGCCGATCTGTGCGCGGGCGCCCCAACGGCGTAACCAGCCGCCGATGGATTGAGCGAGTTCGGGGATCGGCGAAACCACATAGATCGTCTCTGCCAACAAGCTGCTCATGGGCGTACAGGGCGCCTCTTCCAGGGGCAGGGTCAGGCTGAAACTGCTGCCCAGGCCCAGTTCGCTGACCATACGGATATGCCCGTTCATCAATTGCGTCAGGCGCTGGCAAATCGGCAAGCCGAGCCCGGTCCCGGCCACCACGTTGGTGTTGCCTTCGGTTTGGTAGAAAGGTTCGAAAATCATCGCCTGGTCTTCCTGGGCAATCCCTTTGCCGGTGTCGGACACTTGCCACAGAACGCTGGAGCGCTCGTCGTCGCGGTCCAGCAACTTGACCCTTAGCACCACGCGCCCGTAGTCGGTGAACTTCACGGCGTTGTTCAGCAGGTTATTGAGGATCTGGCGAATGCGCGTGACATCCCCGATCAACCGCTCGGGCAACTTGGGGTCAAAGCAGGCGTAGAGCTGCAAGCCCTTGCCCATGGCAGCGGCGGCATAGCCCTGGATGATTTCATTGACCAGGTCCAGCGGCGAGAACTCACTCAGTTCCAGAGCCAGTTGCCCGGCCTCGATCTTCGACACGTCGAGTACGTCGCAGATCAGTTGCAACAAGGTGGCCGAAGAGCCTTCTATTGCATGCAGATAGTCTTTTTGCTGGTTGTCGAGCTGGGTGCGGGCCAACAGCTCCAGGGTGCCCAGTACGCCATACAGCGGCGTGCGTATTTCATGGCTCATGGTCGCCAGAAACAGGGTTTTCGCGGCATTCGCTGCGTCGGCCGACTGCCGGGCCTCTTCCAGGGCGGCTTCAACTTGCTTGCGCGCACTGATATCACTGAAGGCGCAAAACAGCACGTCCTCGCCTCTATAGCGGGTAGGCGCGCTGCTGAGGTAAAGGTGGCGGCCGTCGAGGGTCTCGAAGTAGTCGCAATGCCCGGACGGAGCGCTATCGAACGCCTGGCGGATCCAGCCGGTGCACAGCGCTTCGCGCTCCAGGCCGTTACCCAGCCAATGCTGGGCCAGGGTGTTTTCCAGCACAACCTGGCCATCGGTGCGACGCAGCACGCACAAGGCGACCGGCGCGGTCTGGATCACGTCGCGACTGAAGGCCTCGCTTTCAATCAGTGCCTGAATCCCGTTGATCGAGGGGATGATGAAGCGCTGGTTGACCCGGCGCATCACCAGCCAGATCAGCGTCACACTGAACAGGCAAAACACCAGCGAACCGAGCAGTTCGCGCCACAATCCGCGGACCACATCCCGCAGGTTGATCGAGTACATCAGTTGCCAGTCCGACGACTTGAGTTGCTTGCGAATGACCAGATGATCCGGCACCAGGCCACTGCCGACAAAACCGAAAAAGTTCGCACCCTGGGGCTCGAGCAATGACTGGTTCAGTTGGGGTTCGTGGCTATTGGTAAAGACCAGCATGCCCTTGGAATTGAGCATCATGAACTCGCCCGCACTCTGGTCATTGAGGGTCATGGACACTTCGTGGCTTTCCATTTCCAGGCCCAGCCAGCCGGAATTGGGGTCACGCTCATCCAGCAGAATGAATAGATACAAATGTGAATGCCCTTCGCTCTGGTCACTCAGCCAGAGTTCGCCTGGGTCCACTGGGTTGCGTTTCTTCAGCGTCCTGAGGCGATTGAGCATGCATTGGGAGAACGGTAATACCTGCGCCGTCGAATCGTAGAGTCGGGTTAATTGCGGGTTGGGGCCGGCGGTCACGTAAAGCAGGTTGACCTGTTTGACCTTCAGGTAGTTGCGCATGCGTGAGGTCAGCCAGATGCTCCACTGGTTGCCCGGTGTACTGCCCAACTGCAGGCGCTGCTCTTCGCTGGAAGCCGGATACGCTTGCGCTTTGGCCTGCATGGATTTGCGCACCGCCGACAGGCTCAGGCTTTCGAGCAAGGCTTCGCGGGTGGTGAAAAACGTATGGGCTTCGGCAATCGCGCTGCTCATGTAGCCGCGCCGCTGAGAGATGTCATTGTTGAACGTGGACAGCAGAAACGTGTAGACACCGCTAAAGATGCCAATCAATAACACGATGGCGAAAAGACGAAGCAGCCTTCTGGCTGCTTCGGGTCGGGACAGGACGGGATTGATCTGGAACAGATAACTTTTAAATCGCATCGGCGGATTTTAATGAGCCATCCGCCGCCTGGGCATAAGACGATCCTTAAAAGCGCCCATGGGCTTACTTGTAGAACATATCGACGACCACCGCGGCATCGAACGCACCAGGCTGAGGCAGGGCGCGCCACTTCAAATCAGCCCTGAAGTCTTGGCGGAAGGTCTGGTTGGCACCATTCATTTTGGCCAAGGGGAACCATTCATTGAATGGCAGGTTTTGATGGGTGTAGTCCCAGGATAACGCGATGCCCACGGAGCTGTTATTAGCGGGTACCAACAAACCATCGATCACGCTCCCGCCGCCCGGTGTCGTGGCGAAGCGAGCGCTCACCGTGTACGGAGTGTCACAGGCTTTGCGCAGGCTCAGATTGAAGGTAGCGGTGCTCGCCACTTCACCGACCTTTGCCAGGCGCGAGGGTTTGGGAAAGTTGACGACACTGGGGGTAATCGTCAGGTCTGGCGTGCAGGGCACAAAGCGGATGTCGTTCACGCCGGTGACGATGTAGTTGAGGTTGCTGTTGGGCCGGCTGTTGAGCCCCGTAATCCCGTCCAGTTGAAAGACCCGGTATTGCGACAGGGTGCTGGCCTGGCCGTTTTGCGGCGTGCTACCAAACTTCTCGATAAACACGCTGAAGTTGAGGGTGAACCGGGCCTTGTCCCAACCGACGCAATTTGACAGGTTGCAACCGCGGTCGGAGTAGAACCCAGTACCGTACTTGCCACTGCTTTGGGTGATGGGCACTGAGTTATAGCGGATCCCGGCGCGAATGCCCTTGCCGATACTGACGCTTGCCGGGTTCAGGTAAAAAAACACTTCTTCGCGGCCGTGCTCAAAGTCATCCTTGCAAATCACGTTGACCGAGCGTGGGCCCGACTCCCAGATAATCGTGCCATCCGGCGCATCGGCCGCCACCGCCAATGCGGTACCCAGCGGTGCGGTGTCGGCGACCGAGCCGCTACCGTCCACCCGGCAGGCCAGCGCATAGCTGGTAGCGGGGAGGGCAGCGCTGACAAGCAGGGTGGCCACGAGTAGGTATTTAAGAGGTGACATAGGTCGGTATTCCCCGCGTTCCATCACTTGAGAACCGCGCGATGGCGGGCCTGCAAGCCGATATCGGTGATTTCGGTAAAGTTGATTTGGCTCCCGACGCTAATGGGGGCCTGGGTGCTGAAGACTTTGCGCTCACCGGGCTTGAGCAATAGGTAGTCATCCAGCACTTGAACCTGGCCGCCTTTGTCGACTTGCACATCCACCAGGGACAGATGAAACGCACTGGGATTGGTGACGGTCAGGGTTTGCCCATCGGTGCGGCTCCATACCAGTTGCGGCACGGCCTCTGACGAACTGCCTGCCAGCCCGGCCGGGCGATAGAACAGCTTGAGGCGCTGGCGCACGGCAAATTGCACGCTGTCGGCGGCTTCCGGCTTCAGCGGGATTTCCATGACGTTAAGCAAGAACATCGACTCCACATCGCTGGGCAAGCCTGCGCCGGCGTACAGAATGCGCAGCAGGTGATGCTGTTGAGCATCCAGGCGAACCAGCGGCTGAACCACGGCAAAGGGCACCGGCGACGTTGCATCATCGTCCTCGCGGGTGACCCAGCTTTGCACCGCCAGTTCGCTGGGGGACTGATTGACGATATTGATGCTGGCTTCTTTATATTGGCCAAAGTAGATCAGGCGCGTGCCTTCAATCTTGACCGTCGCCTGCGCACAGGGCGCCAGGGCCAGCAACGCTGCAATCAGCGCACTGATCCAGAGCAGGGAGCGGCAGAATGGCAAGTGGTTGAGAGGTGACATGAGGGCCCGTAGCTTTCCTGGGTGTGTTGGAGTGGCTTCGGGGTCCATGGTAGGAGGTGGGCGTCAGGGATTCTCTCAGGCGATCCTTAAAAGGGAAAATTACAGGCTCAGGGTTGGGGGGCTTTGTGTTTGTCACCGCCGAAAGTGACGCCCTTGTTAAAGAAATACACCACCACATGCCAGTGCTGGTCATGGGCCAGGTTAAAACCTGATATCAGCTTGAGCTGCCTAGAGTCGAGCGTGCCTGCCAATTGCGCAGCCACTTCATACAGTGCCGGCTGGGGCAGGGGAGTCGGTGGTGGACGGGGCACCACAGCGCGAGCCGGGACGATCATAGGCGATCAGCGGCGGCAGGATCGTATTCTACTGCACATTTATATAACTAAACTAAACAGTTATTTAGTTTAGTTATTCTTTTTTGTTTTTTTGACAGACATAGGGCAGGTTAACAGTTGTCACCCAGCCGTGGGCTGTTGGTATTCTTGATGTCTGAAACATTCAACTCGTAAAGGAATACCCGATGCCAATATACCTCGCTGCCGAATCAGAACTGCACGTGGGCCAAAACTCGGTCACAGAAGCACCCGCGGAAGAAGGAAGTTACGTTGTCGTATTCGAAGACGACGAGGACACCGGCTATTTCTACGCCCTGGATACAGCGGCTGAAAGCAACCCGATTCAAGACGCGCTGCATATCTACAACGTCGCGGACGTTTCAGACAAACATAAACCCTCCAGTTTGAAGATCGGTTGGTCAGTTGATCACAGCAAGGCCGTGTTGCTAATCAACGATTATCCGCATGCCATATTCGATTTCACGGCGAAACAAGGCTATTGCCGTACCGGGTTTCCACCGCACACTGGCAATGGTTGGTCTGAACATGGCCACGACTGGGATGATGCTGCGCTTGAACTGTTCGCATGAGTACGAGCCTGGGTTAGCCAGGCTTTTTCTTCTGCGCAAAGGATCCACCAGGTTTAACGGGTAGGCAGCGCCACAGCGAGTTTCAGCATCGTGTTTTTCCAGCAGGCGAGAAACACGGGGGGCCGCTTGGTGAAAAGCGTCAAGCAGAGCCCAACGAGGATATCCCATAGGTTCGCATAATGTATATTATGTTAAATTATGTATCATGTTAGAAATGGTCATGAGCCTCGTCAGGCACTGATTCGACAAAGCCGATTCTGGCATCCTGTGAACGTTGAAACCAAAACGGAACTCTGTCGCATCACCGGAAACAATCCCTTCTCAACGCGTTGCTCTCGACAGCTCACGTGAAACCTGAGCTGCGGCCGGCCACTGTCGAATCCAGGCCGGAGTGTTAAGCGGCTTGGGACTCGTCTTTTTGCGTTCTGGCCTGTCGCAGCCAGAACGGAAAAATGTTTAGATCTCCGCTTCTGCTGCGCCTAACCAGCTGAAATATATGCTTTTCTTAAAAGCGCTTTTTTTACCTCAGATCATCGCTGTCGTAACCAAATCGGATAAAAGACGCGCTGCGCAATGCGTTTGTCTTCAAGGTTTGCCAAGCGGAGATAATTAGCTACATTGGGCCGGTACATCGCTGCAATCGGACTCATCAAGGACGTCATGGTGTTCCCGAGATCAATGCTTACCGACCACGGTGAAACCGCACAACGTACTGAAGCCAACGCTAACGACATCGAAGCCGGTGGGCGTTTTGCAGCCCAATCGTCCCTGATCTTTGGCTACCTAGCCTCATTCCCAACAAAGACACACGCAGTCGAAACCTACGAGCATTTTTGCCGGTACGTCGAAAGTCTTCCTCCTTACATGCGAAGCACGCCTCGCATCGTGAAGTTCCTGGAAAAGTTCGTCCTCTGGGCTCTTTGCATTGCAAGGAAGCCACTGGCTGAATTTACGGCAGCGGATCTCAGGGCCTTCAACGCCTTCTGCGCGGGGCCTCCAGAAGCTTGGATTGGCGTTCGAAATGCGAGATTCGACATTGATGAAGGCATAGAGCGCCTTAGTGAAGACTGGAAGCCATTCGTCCAGCCCATAAAAGAGCCCCAATTTGGATACGTGCTAAATCGGTTCTTTGAGTTTTTGAGCTTGGACTTGGGTGTCCAGCCCAAGCTGTCGAGCTCCGACTTGAATAGAGCTCCCCGAATGCCCTTCAGTGAGCAAGACGACTCCCAAACCCAGGCGTACCTTCATTACCTAGCCAACCTGACGCCGTCCACCAAGGTTTCTGAGCGTAGTTTGTTCGTATGCTCGATCTGCTATCACTTGTGCCTCAGCTTCAAGGAGTGGCGCTCAGCGCGACTTCACTTTTCAATGTCGTGCTTCTCATCAATAGGCTCGGACGATCCCCGCTTCACTATGCGAGGTCATCTGCGGGACTACAGTATCCCCGTTCCTCAAACCCTTATAGACACGATAGCCAGATACAGGCACGGTCTGGGTATGAGCGCCATTCCATCAGTGGACGAAGTCGATCCAATACTCACGGAGGCGTTGCTCAATAAGTTAATGTGGAGACTTCCCAAAATGCCTGGCTTGGAGTGTTCTCCGAGTGAGTTGCTTGATCGAGCCGTGGGTTTCCGCGTCACTCAGCTCGATCAGCCAGCCCCGATTCGCCCGTCACCCAGCGAAACGTCGCGCCAGTACCGGTTGGGCTGGACGCGTAAGCAGCTATCGAAAGCACGCGGAGTCATTCATGATCAGGATACTGCGAATCTGGACACGGATTACCACAAACAGAATCGCCCGCCTCCGTTATTTGGCATGCACCAGAGAGACGTAATAGTTTTTACGAAGCCACAGGCCGAAGCCTATGTCGAAAGTTGCTTTCCTAAAAAATGCTTCACCGTCGCGATGGACTCGTTTGAGGTAATTCGAGCATATCGATCGTGCAGTGCGGATCGGCTAAAGCTAGTGGCGCTTGAAAAACTGCTTTTGTGGTCAATCTACGTTAAACAAAAATGCCTTCATTCTTTGAGACCGCTTGATGGTCGGGAGTTTTACGAGTTTTGTCTTTCGCCGCCTGCTAGCTGGACGACTAGGTATTCCCAGGCAAGGCTGCATGTGGAAATTAAGAGCGTGATACCAAATCCTAAGTGGGCTCCATTTGTCCGCATCTCCGGTGGCGATCACGACATGGTTGTGCGAGCAGCTCGAATCATAGACTGGTGCGATAACGTTTGTGATTCATTACTCAAGATCGAATCAATCAAGATAAACATTTTCTCAAATTTGCTGGACTAGGGAGTTAGATGTTTAAAACTACGCAAGTTTACTCAAGCAGCGAAGCACGACCGCCCTCCTCAGTCCATCTGATTTCCTGATCCTTGAGTGCCCAAGAGCCGGTGTCAGCGTTTCGCTATTTTCGGACGAAAATCCCCTAAACCTGGACGCCCCGGCCAACGAAAAATCGAGTGCATGATCGTTACATGCGCCCTCCTCTTCGTTTTTCCCTGCACAAAAATAGCTCCATGGGGTAAGCACCCGAGCCGCTCTGGCTGATCTTTGCTGCTCTCAAGCCTAGCTCCAGCTAACCCTCGCAGGAACACGGCCATGCTCTCCCAAAGGCGCTGCCGCAAACTGTACTTTGCTGCTTGGCCCAGTTTTTCAAGTAGCTGGAGCCTTGTAATCATTCGTGCGATGCCAAGTCGTGCCCGGCGTCGGCGTCCATTCCTGCTCATCCACGAAACTCCCAAAAGTGACCTGGTCATGGCGTAGCGTGATCGAACGAGTGGTACCGTACAGGGCGTAAAGAGCCACGACTACCTACCAGAGTTTTGCTATCGATGTGAGGACAGACTTGCGGCTCAAAGAAAGCTGTATGCATACACAGTAATGCGCCATGTCCTACTTAAACTAAACCGCGCCTCCGTCTAGCAATCTTCAGGGACAAGCAGATAAGCCCCGATGGCCAAAAACACGGGGCTTTCAGCTCTTTTCAATGGGCGGGAGTTTGTCGCTGACGGTCACTGGTGCCCTGCCCTTGAATGCTGGGATGGTTACCAAGACCCAGGGGGTAATAAAACAACTGCATGCATGTACAGTATTTGAGTTTCAACGTGCCTTAGATTGGTGGCAAGCCTATAAACTCTCGAACCGCCCGCCGCCCATGGCTGCAAGCCCTCGCCTCGCCGGCGCCGCAGTCGCCCTGGAAGTAGATTGGATCTCTAATGCCACTCCGCCCATGTCTCCGGTGATAAGATGGCCAGCATCTCATTTGCGCGAACCAGGTATGGCAAGGCCTCCACGGACTAAGGCAGCAAAAGCTCCCGCTTCTAAATCGACAAGCCCGCAGAAACAGGTCGCAAGCCCTATTTCTACAGGTGCACGAGGTGTTGCGTTCGAACATCGTGTACAGGCAGTGCGCCTACTCGCTATGTGCCTTGGCGACCACTGTGCAGGGTTGCGTGAGGGCTTTGTCATCGAGACCCTGCTGTTCCAAGGCAGGAGGTTCGGCCATAACACCGACGACCTTGTGATCCAGGCTGTATCTCCTGGCTCCGGCCAGAAAGCTACTATCAGAATGCAGATGAAGCGGTCGCCTCGGGCGATCGCCAGTAACGAAGCTTTCAAAGAGTCCGTGGGTCTTGCCTGGCTCGACTTCATAGCGCCGCCATTCCAGCGAGGCGTCGACGACAACCTGATCGTTTATCACGTAGCAAGCTCATCGCACATGGAAAGCGCTGTCGAGGTTGTGAGACTTGCGCTCGGCTCACTGTCGCACGACACCTGGTACACCCGCGTTCATGCTGAAGGGAGCAATGAACGGAACAGGGCTGCGTACGCGGCTATTAGAGCTGCTGCTGAGCACTACAACGAAGCGCCTGTTGCGGACGAAGATTTGCGGCAGTTTGCGCTCCACCTCAAGTTTTTTCCTCATGATCTGGATTCGGAACGTGGCCATGAAGTTGGGTTGCAGAGGCAATTGATCCAGCACACGTTGCCCCATAAAGACAGTGGCGCTGTGTGGGCGAAGCTGGTCGGCGTTTGTGCTGAGCTGAATGGCAGTGGCGCAGAAATCGACCTGACCTCACTTCACTTGCACTTGGAAGGACTAGCTCAAGATTTTCACAGGGCGCGGCTCATGCGTGAAGCCATCAAAGACCTGAGCTTGGGCACTGTAGTTGTTAGCCAAGAGCGGCACACTCAGCTTGCCCCTCTAGCGGAATACCTAGCGCCTCTTCTTTCAGGCAGCCGCCCTGCCACGAGCAGCTTTCTCGCGGATGAGCTTCCGCCAGCGAACCCGATATCAGATAACACCCTCGCCTCTCGCCAGCTCGATCGCATCAGTCAACTGCACAACGACCACCGTTACCGCGATGCGCTGGCTCAGCTGGAGGTGCTAGAAGACGGTCTTGACACATACGATGCGCACCAACAGGCCCGATGGTATTTCCTCCGTGGGATGTGTTCCTGGCATTTGGCTGATGACGTTAAAGCCGCGGCAGACCTCGAAATGGCTGCCAGCCTATACCAGGACGATGAGCGTATTGCGGCAGGCTTTGTCCGGGCGTGGATGCTCAAGAACGACGTACAGACTGCGATCCAGGTTGGACAGGAGGCCATCGCGCGCTTCCCTGATTCGTACTCAGTCTGGGTGGCACTGACAAATGCGAGGCTCTTAAACAGAGAGCAGCTGACGGCCGAAGAAATACCTGAGGCGTTCCGTGACAAGTCGGGAGCTTGGCAGATGGTAGCCAGCTCAATGGCCGGGGCCGGGGATGATGAAGGCGCGGTGGGTGCCATCCGGACGGCAATGGAGCAGTCTGACGGCTCAATTTTCATACTCGAAAATTATCTCCGGTTTGTCCTTCGATTGGCCACTGCCAACCCCTTCCACGTGAACACGCGATCGCAGCCCCAGGATCGGCGTGTGCTGATCCTCGACGCCATGTCGAAGTTCGATGATCGCGAGGGTGTGTTATGGGCTGAGCAGAGCCCCAGGACAAAAACCGAAATTGTCTTTCACCTAGCGTATGCGCATCTTTTGCTGGGTGAGCCAGCTGAAGCGTTGAACATGATCAAAGCTGGTAGGCAGCGTGGCGTTCCCGAGGACGAATTAACGGTTAGGGTGGAGTTGGAGGCGCTCTGCGATCTCCAGCGTCACAGCGAAGCTGTTGCTTGCTGCGCTGATCGTGTCGAACAGCTCTCTGATGAAGCTCGTGTGGTTTTTGGGCAGGCGTGCCTGGTTGCCAACAATCCGGAAATGCTTGCCGCGGCTTACAGCGCTCAGCTCAGTCAGGCTGATACGGATGTCTCTCTCAGAGCGACTCGTATGCTGAGGCATTTGCACTGGGAGCTGCTGTTACGCGAAGGTCAGCACGAGGCCGTGCGGAATGAGCTCGCCCATCTCGGTATCACGCCGCAAAACAGCAGTATATGTGATGGTGTGTTTGCTGCCCGGGCGTATGCGGGCAACGAGGAGATGCGTCAGGCCTTCGGAGATCGCGTTGCTGAGCTCGCACCGCAGAGCCTTGACCTACTGGATCTATCCATGGCATCGCAATGGATGCTTCATGTGCGACGTTACGGTGACGCCATTGCGATGCTTGAACGCCTCCTACCAAGAGACTCGTTCAGTCCCCTGCATGTTGATTTACTGCACTGCTACGCGCTCAGTGGTCAAAGATCCAAAGTTCGAGACCTATTGGAATCACTTCCGGGAGAATGGCGACACTCAGCAGACGCCCGCCAAGTGGCATTGAGTGTTTACGGCGAGGCCTGTGACTGGCCAAGAATGCGCGAGATGGCTGAGTTGCTCGTCGCTGAAAGTCCTGGTGAGGCCGCAGGCTGGTTACTGCTCATTCAAGTTCTGGCGAACGAAAGCCATGGTCGGATGGATGAGGCTCTTGCCCGGTTACCTGCACAACTGAGCGGCTCCGCTCAAGAACAGTTGAAGCTGGCCAACGCAGAGCTCAGTAGAGGTCTGCTGGAACGTGGCCTTGACCGTATCTACCGTGCGATGCGGTTGAATGGGGAGGATGTTGAAGCAGCAGCTGGCCACATCTCTCTCATGTTCCTAGCATCGAAGGAGATTGAGGTCGTTCATGCCCTTCCCTCTGCGGTTGAGGAAGGCACCGCTGTCGAGCTTGAAGACAGCACCGGCAGGACTGGATATGTCTCAATCGATTTTGCCTCTGAGCCGCCACTGGCACCTGCAGGTGAATTCGTTGCCGCGGACTCGTCGCGGGCCGCCCAACTGCTCGGTTTGAAAGTGGGTGATACCACAACCGTCAGCAGTGTGGTCGGAGAGCAGACGCTCACGGTGAAACGGATCATCACCCTCCATCGACGCCTGATCGACCTTTCCTACGAGCGGGTGTCCAGTTCGGTCGTCCCGAGCAAGACAGTCGTGGCGATGAGTATTCCAACCCGGGATGATGGCGAGATCGATACGGCTTTCTTCGTCGATCAGCTAGAGCAAAAGAAATCTCAAGGCCTCAATACCATCAGCCTGTACGGTCAGCATCACGCCACCCTAGGCCTGCTCGCACGCCTGCTGGGTACGGACGTCATTGAACTGGTGAGGGGTTGGCCCGATGAAGGGGCGCTTCTTCAAGTATCGACGGGGTTAGGCCCCCACGATGTCTTCCCGACGGACACATCCCAGGATCAGGCATGGCTCATTGACCTGTCTATGCTGGTGGAGCTTGCAACCCTCGGTTTACTCGATGTCCTGGAGCTTTTCCCTCGTTTGTACGTCACAGCTGCCACCAAGCAACTCTTGGACGTAAAGCTGGAGAAATCGGCCCACTACCGAAAGAGCGGTACACTCTTTTCCCACGGTGGCCATCTTGGCATGCAAGAGCTCACTGAAGACGCTTGGCGCAAGGATCGTGAGTATCTCGAATCGATCGAGAAGGCTATCGGGGCGTTCTGTCAGGTGGTGCCGGCATACGGGCCGCCTGAGGCGTCCGAGCAGATGCAGATGCTTGAGGACATCCTGGGCGATGAAGACCATGCAGTCCTGCTCGCTTGCCAAGAGTATGGTGCAGGTCTTCTGTCGATTGATGCGCGGTTGCGCGATCTTGCCGGCATGCTGGGGATCGTTGGCGCGTCCACTCAAATGTTGCTGAGGGAAGCCCAACGGGCAGATGGGCTATCGCAGGAGGAGTATTCCCTGGCCGTAATGCGACTCGTCATGGCCAGGCGTAGCTTTGTTTCGGTTCGGGCGGTGGATCTCATCGTCATGATGAATCAGGGTGAGACGTTTGCGAATTTTGGCATCAACCGCCTGCGTAGCTACTTGGCGGAAGAGCACCTTGCATTCGACACTGCAGTACCTGTGCTCGTAGATTTTGTGTGCGGAATGTTCATGCAGAACCGCTGCAACCTAGGTGTGATGCTCCAATTGATTGAGTTCTGCTTCGAGCCGTTGTTCAGGCACCCTCACTGTCCAGATGGCTTCTGCCAGTTGGCCCTTGAGCATGTCTTCCTCAAATTCCACAGATATAGAATCAGTCCCGCGGCTCGTCGAGCCGTTGAGCAAAGCCTGCAAGCGGCTGAACAGCGAGCGGAGCGTCCCTGCAAGCTGGTGAAGCTGAATGCGGAGATCACCTACGCCTTCGTAGTCCCATTCTGGTCAGTAGCAGCCCCGTCCATGTTGACTGCCACCCAGTTAGAGACAGGAAGTGAAGTGCCTGCATTGGGCTCGGGCGGGCAGCAAACTGGAGAGCGTGGTGCATGACCTGCTCTCGGGGTAATTGTCGTAGAACTCAATGGTTGCTGATTTCCATCCAGACAAAGCCGTTCCATATCGGCTTCAACCGGGAACGGCTCTGGAGGGTTAGATAAGGTCATGTGGTGGGTCATGGAAGACTTGAGTGTCAGTTTTTGCCACTAAGGGAGCCGTAAAACTGAGCCCACCGCTGACCTGGCGTAAGGCAGCTTCGCTCGCTAACGGAATCGTTATAGCGTCGAATTTCAGCCGTTAGCAATCGCAAAAAATCCTCCATCGTGTAGACGCAATCATGGAGCCGACGGTGGATTTCAGTGGTGCTGAGAGATCCTAATAAGCGCTCTATCAAACCTCCGTTTTGAGGCCTGCGGGATCGCTGCCCTACCTCAATCCCATGTCGCTCGCCACATTTCTTGAATGATTCGTTCCAGTCTGCTTCGCCCACGTCAACGATGAGCCGTTTCGGTTGACCCTGGTGTACGTAAGAAGTGGTATGCACTTGCACAGGTCGACCGAGTGATTGTTCCAAAGCCTTTAACGCCAATTCGGTGGCGTCTTCATCGTCACCAACCGCGCTTTTCAAAATCCTCATGCTTGTGTTATCCAAAATCAACGTCACCCGGGGGCGGCAAACCGTCCCATCCTCAGCCACGACTTGAATATCCGGCACTAACACTTCAAGCGAGAGATGCAAGCTTTCGAGCTGGCTGAAATTAGACTCGAAGGTCTCGAAAACCAGGCCTGCCCGACCGGCTTTTGCGTACGTAACGCTGCATGTGGTGGCGTGTGTCTTCCCATCTCCGTGTTTGCATGTGCCATGGCACGTCAACACCCAGTGGTCAGACGCAGTCCACAACGTTGAGGGCTCGTCGTCATCAGTAGGGTGCAGGGTGCTGAAGGTGGTGGCTTCACGCCCTTCCTCGATTAAACGGCGGCGGATATCGTCATGCGCATGCCGCAAGTAAAAGTCCTTGAATCCACGATAGACAGACATACAAGACCTTTTGCCCTCCCGGGTGATCATCTTGGCTGCCTGCTCAAGACCCTCCAGGCATGCAGTCAGGCAGGGCTCCGATGCGCCGCAGATGGTCACTGCTCGTTCGGAACCCAGCTTTACGTTGAGCACCAATGCTTCGGCTTCCCCGAGATGATGAGAGAGCTCAGCCGCACCCTCCTCTTCAGTTACGAAAGCAAAGGTCTCATACCCCAGACAGCCCGCCACCACTTCATTTAGCGCGGAGTAGTCCACTTGTGCATCGCATCGGGCGAGAATGGTTGCGGCGTGATCGGCTGCATGATCAATAAGGGGCTTCATAGCTACCTCTGCCTGTAAAGCGGAATCGGATGTCTGTCGGTGTGGTTGGTTCGAAAGGTGTCTTTAATTAAACCTAGCTTGATATTGTTTGCTCGTATATCCGCACTTCACGCTTAGAAATTCCAGGAGGACTTAGGGGCACCCCTTATCTACTCATGTTCTGGCTCTAATCCTTCAGGTATTAGGATGACGCCTCCAAGTATGAGGTTTGTATTTGCGTCGGCTACCCAGGTTAAAAATGGTCGAGTCTCTCCAGATGCGTTGAGTTTTATAGCCGCAGCGATAACAATCGTGCGAATCGTGGGCTCATCCGGGGGGACTTCTTTCATGCGATTTCACTCTCCAAAACGTTTCCGAAAGCAAGAGCACACTCGTCATGCAGTCAATAGTGCCGCCTTCACATGACTCATGAGGCAGCTATTTGGGGAGCGCCCCATCCTCATCCGTTTCGCTCAGGCCGTCTGGACTCATGGGTTCCAGGCTATAATCAAGGATGATGCGTGTTTTGGAGTCTTGATAAGTAACTAGCTTGTAGTTCTGCTCTACCGCGGAGTAGTCTTCGTCGGCGAACAGAACATCTATGACTGTAAAGTCTACCTGCACAACTGTGGGGTCATTTTTCATCTGATCTTCTCCCCGCATTATTGAGGCCATGTAGCAAGCCTGCTCATTGGCGTCGTGGGCTTGAGAGTAGGCCGTCAGCCAAGCTTGTCAAGGTGACTCTTCATCGTTCGTAATTGGATAGTGATCCCAACTAAATAATCAGCATGGGAATTTGCAAGGCAATGGATATTGGCAATGTGCCATTAATCACCTTAATAGTATACTAAGTGTACTTAATGGATGAGGCTCAATCCTCTTGCATAATCAATGCATTGCTGGGCGAGCGGCAGCAATCACAGGAGTCAGTAAACTAGGCGCACTTAATTTCCTTTAAGCGGTTATGTCTCCGAGGGGCTGACTGGTACGATAGATTTAATGTTTTACAGTTGAAGCTTAAATTGAGAAAAACAATCAGTACGGCCAAGGTTCTCCGCTCTTGTGGTACCGGCTGAGGTTGCCATCTTTGATGGCGGCTCAGTTCTTTGCCTGCTTTTCAACCAAGCAAGATAACTATGGATTGAGCGAGGCAGATGCTTAGATTAGTAGCTTACGAGGTCGGTTAATGCTGACTGCCAGGCAGGTGCGCCCTACTCCAATCTTTCCTCAATACCGGTACAACGAGAACGTCTGATGAAAATCGAGCGAAGCACGAATGGGGCTCCACCGGCTTGCATCGAGCTGAAACTCCAGGATTTGGCCGGCCGCGAATGCAGTGACCGACCATGCTCAAATCGAAAAATACTCTACTGATGCCGTTCGATGTCCCAAGGCGCTGTGGCGTTTTCGCTTGAGACGGAATATTCACATACGACTGTCTGGAAATTTTCTGGAATAGGAACCGAGCGCAGGTAAGGCACTATTCTCCACTCGAAACCTGCAAACTCGTCTAGGATCGGGGCAAGTAGAGCCAAGCGCTTGTCGGCATCCAAAAACACCATGGCCGTCTTGGCACTGTCTATATTTGCACAGGGAGAGTGTGCATTGAAATCTACGGAGTGAGCGATTCTGTAAATTATTTGATGTCTCACACCCTCTTTCCCAATCTTGTAATGCGAAAACCAAGAAATGATCATGAATGCTAGCCCAGCAACGACTTGGCAGGTTATGAGCATGAGCCCTTTACCAAGATGAAGCCCTTCCATGACCGAGCTAACGGCCACTAGGAAGCACACAATTCCTGAGATAAAGAAAAACCAAAACAGGAGGTTGATCATGTGCAATAAAGTGGCTGCTATCAACGTCATCGGAAAAGCGCTGGCTTCCATGTGGAATATGATGTTGATGTCCACTGAGGCAATTGTCCTAGCGACGTAGCCTAGGCATGCCACAAAGAAGGCCCACAACAACAAGCTTGATTTAAGATTCATGATGCGATGCATCAAGGTGACTTCTACCAAACCCAAGAACACATAAATTGAGCCAAGCAAGGCACCACACATAAATATGGCAAATTTTTCGGGCTCAGGATCATCGCCGCTAGTATATGAAATCGCGATGAAAAACATGACGACGACCACCACGGTAACGCCGAATAGAGCCTGAATGGCGGAGTCTTTAGCTTGTTTCTCATCAAAAATCTTGGTATGGGAACTGCTCAATTTTATTCAACCTTACTTGAATCGTGGAGGATGATAGTGACGGCAGGAGGATCGACCATTCCCGGAAGAAGCCTATACACTCTGGCCCGGCTTCCAAGGTGGGATTGGGCTAGCTTGACCGGTTAAATTTAGAAGAATGGTGTTTCAGAAGAGTTGTCTTTCCTGACCACACAGCCATGAGCCATCAGGACGTTAAGGCAGCGTCGCGGTACATCCTGATTTCGCAGGGGCAAGTGCGCTGCGTCAAGCGATCGTCAATCCCGGTGTGAAAATGGGTGTACCAATAGGGCGCGGCTTTTGCTATTAAGTCTTGATCCGCTTACCCACCGAAGCCAACCTGCGCTTAACGCCAATTTTTGGATTCAAAGCCAGCGCTTCCTCATAGACCAGGACTGCTTCGGGGTACTGACCCAGCTGCTCGTGTGCAAGCCCCTGGACTTTGAGCGCTGTGGGTTTCCAGGCAAGGTTTTCATCGGCGCCGAGCGATCGGGCGCGCTGCACCGCGATCAGGACTTCCTGGATGCGCTCGTCTGTCAGGTCGACCTCCCCCAAGATCTTTTCCGCGGCGAGGATGATGCGGTCGTAATGGGAGGAGTTGAGGTTGGCATCGCCAAGCTGATCAGCATCCATGAATCCGCCGTGAACGTTGTACCGGAAGCTCCCCATGTCCTTGAACTGCGCCATGAGTTCCCCGGTACCCTCGTCCACTTCGTAGCTGTCAGGCCATCCGGCCTTCGGCGTGACGCTATACATTGCCACCCGATTGACCAGGTCAAACAAGAACACCTTGTTGCCATCCTCGGTTGGGCTGTTGGCGGTGGCGCAGAATGCGTATTTCCCATGCTTAGAGATACCGCTGGTGAGAATATTGGCGGTTAGATCTTTAGCGAGAATCACAGAGCCACTGGGATCAAAAACGCTGAACGTCCCAGACAGGGTGCTCCCAAAATGCCAATCTTCGAGGCAAAACACGCCGGTGTCACACACGTGGCCATTGTTTGGCCTAGGCATGCTCCCATGGCAGGCAACGGTGCCGCTGCTCACATCTGCAAGCACGTAGGCCCCTAAGCCGGATTCTCTGTGACCTCCCCGACCCGCTGACGGATCAGAGTCTCTCCAGGCGATCGCCCACTTCTTGGACTTTGACAGCTGATAGATGCCCGAGAAATCGAGCGATTCGACAGTGAGGAAAAGCTTATCTCGTCGGATCTGAGAAGCGGCCCGGAGCTCTGGCTGAGCGTCGAGAGATTGAGCCTGAGCGGGCCGGTGCCTTGCTGCGGTATCGGATTTGACGGCTTTGGTTCTGTTGAACAGCCAGCTGAAAATGCTCATCTCCTACTCCTTTAGACATTTGAGCGCACTGGGATGGAACTGCATTCCAAGAATAGATCTGCGACTGGAGAGGCTAAAGGGAATTAGATTGAAGCGCGGGGAGGCTGCATGAACTCCCCCCGCAGACGCCTAGGGTACGTTAGGCCTTTCCACTTCAGCGTAGTGGTGGACTTCGTGGAACTCTATTGCCCCATGCTTCTTAGCATCGAAACCTTGAAACGAATGGCGCGATCCATTTTTGGAGTGGTCGGCCAGCACCACTTCGTTGATGACCCTTCCCGTAGATCGCGATGCAATCTCACCGTCCTCATCCACGTATTCTTCTGACTCAAAGGTAGAGACGTGGAACCAGTACAAGCCTTCGGGTGCAGTTTCCTGATCGCATGGCTTCCAAACGAGTGACATGGTTTTCCTTAGCATTTTGCGGCAAAAGGCCATTATAGAGGTGTGGGCGCTTCGGGCAAAGAATGGATTTGACTCATTATCCACCATTCGCACAGTCAAATCCTCCAATGGCAGTCGCGAAATTCGTACCCATGCCATCGAGAAGAACGACAGCCTCCAGCTCAGTAAATTTCAAGCACTCGGTTACCTGCTGCGCTGGGTTGATGCGCTATGCGAAGATCCGGCGGATCACTAGGCACGGAGAGTACCCTTGAGGTTCCGCTCTGGCGGCTTCGCACAGAGCGAAGCGCTGCCGTAGACGCTATAGTTCACGGCTGACCTAGGATGGTAGAAGCCTAATAAGAGGTAGACGATGCGACTCCCCGACTTCATCGAAGCGAATCTGGAACCCATCCTCCAGGCTTGGGAACGCTTTGCCAGAGGCATTGATGTCCCTAGGCAGGATCTGGCTGCCACTGCCCTAAGAAATCATGCAGAACAGATCCTCAACGCTGCCGCCCTGGATATGCGAACTCCGCAAACAGTACGTCAGCAAATAACGAAGTCACAAGGCCTGGCGCCACAGAGTGATCAGGAAACTGCAGCACAAACGCACGCCGTACTCCGGCTTATAGACGGGTTCTCCATGGATCAAATGGTGTCGGAATTCCGCGCCCTGAGATCCAGCGTGCTGAGGCTGTGGCTGGCTGAGGAAGCTATCAGCTCACCTTCGCAAATCGAGGATATGGTGCGTTTTAACGAGGCCATCGACCAGGCGC
Organism: Pseudomonas sp. MF5691; assembly: GCF_016405645.1. Taxonomy (NCBI): domain Bacteria; kingdom Pseudomonadati; phylum Pseudomonadota; class Gammaproteobacteria; order Pseudomonadales; family Pseudomonadaceae; genus Pseudomonas; species Pseudomonas sp. MF5691. The sequence goes on along the minus strand of NZ_JAEKDC010000006.1, from coordinate 168,710 downwards.
TGGTTGAGTCCATCAACGCCTATGGTCAAGCTGTTGAAACAACCCGGAAAATGGTTTTAGGAGTGCTGGGACACGATTTGCGGGCGCCCCTCACGGCGACGCTGATGGGCGCTGACTTACTGAGGAAAAGCCAAACGCTCTCAGACCGAGAAAAAGACATCGCTGCCCAGGTAGGCATAAGTGCCCGGCGTGCGAATCGTATGGTCAATGACCTTGTCGACCTTGCCAGATTCAATCTGGGCACCGGAATCCCGGTTGTGAAAAGTCCTACCGAGCTTAACTTGATCTGCCGGACGACAATCCAGGAGCTGAGTGCTGGTGAGCCGAACGCAACGATCATATTTAAAGATACCGATCAGGTCGTGGGAGGCTTTGATCCGGAGCGAATGGCTCAGGTATTCACCAACCTGATTGGTAATGCGGTCAGGCATGGTGACCTGCTGCACTGTTGGCGACAGCGGAGGCGTACCGAGCAGACCCCAGTCTGTGCTGGGGCTGGTATGAATGGCGTAGATCAAAGGTGCTTCAGGCCACACCGAATGCGGCATACCTGGCTATCGCCAAGCTTGCGGATTACGTTCCAAAGCTGACCATCGTGACTCAGAACGTCGACGACCTTCATGAGCGAGCCGGAAGTGCGGGTGTCATTCACCTTCATGGAAGTCTGCACGCACCGCGATGTCTCGACTGCGGTGCTGCATACGAGTTGACTCTGGCCGTCCAAGAGCTGTCCGAGAATGGCCAACGCCTCAATCCTCCAAGGTGCGAAGGGTGTGACGGCCTCATTCGCCCTGGTGTTGTGTGGTTTGGCGAGATGCTTCCTGAGCGTGCCTGGAATGCTGGGCTTGCAGCAGCAGAGGACTGTGATCTGTTCTTATCGATAGGGACTTCGGGCATGGTCTTCCCCGCGGCAGAGCTGCCGCTCCGCGCATTGGGTAAGGGGGCGACGGTGGTGCACATCAATCCAGTACCGTTCGAGATCAGCGCGGATGAGCATTTCCTGCAAGGGCCGGCCACCCAGATGATGCAGTCTTTGATCTCTGCGGCGTTTGAATGATCGAAAAAGACTGCGTCGCGTAGCTGAGATTCTGGGCTGCATGTAAGCACTCAGCCCGCATCCCTTTCAGAACACATCCGGAGCTGGAGTTTGCTCTGCGGGCGCAAGGTGTTGAGCGAGTAGCTGTAGCTTGCCCAGCAACTCATCAAACGTGACCACCTCCACATCCTTACAGGCATTGCGGAACAGCTCGAAGCTGTGACGGCGACTCTCCTCGGTGGGTTTGGTACCAGCAATCACGACGCACCTGGCGGTGTCTGGATGCAGATCGCGCATAGCCTTATCTTGCAGGTGTGAGAGCCAATTCGAGCGCATGAGGCCCTGTTGATGCAACACCTGAGTGATGGCGCCGCTGAGTTGCAAATGCGGCCCGTAAACGTCCTGGTTACGGTATGGCCTGCTTTGCATGAGAGGCGTTGAGGGCTTTTTGATTTCCACAATCGCCAGTTCACGGCCTTGTGCAAATAGCAAGTCCCCAATGTGAGCGCCAGCACCGTGAATCATGGATCCGCGGGCATGAAATTGCGTGTGCAATAGCGAAACAGGGCGTGCGAACACCATGCTGAGAATAAACATGTTGTCTTCAAAAAAACGCTGCCAGTGGCTCTCCTGCAGTTCCTGCCCAAGCATCTGCTGATATCGCTCGATCATTTTGGCCAAGGTGACCCGTTCGATCTCGGCATGAAGTGCATACAGCTCACGCGGCGCCTCTTGCGCCAGCAATTCTACGCTGGTCTTCACTTGCTTGAGCTGGCTTCGACGCTCCTGCCTGGCAGCGTACGTCACAGCTTTCCTAACCGTTGTGGCTCCCGCGCTCAGCGATCCAATCCGAGGGCAGGCGAAGATCAAATTAGGGACAAGGCCAGGGAAGACCTCTCGCATCACCCAGTGGAACTGAGCAGATATCTCACTTTTGCGCTTAGCCCTGGAGATTCTCGTGCACGCTCTTCGGCACTCATCGATCTGGGCCTCCCGCACAAACACCGTACCTGCCTCCTCGAATGTGTCGCCATCTGCGCAAATTACAAGGGTATGCGCCTGCGGTACTAACCTCAGACTCCTCCACAACGGGGCGAGTTGTTTCACTAGCCCTAACCCTTCGTCACACGGATTGAATAGCTTGCCAGGGAGGTAGAGATCTACATGAAGCTGGGCACCGTCATGGTTGTCTGGCACATCGTGAACGTTGCTTGTCTCATAGGCGATGCATTTGATATTCCCGTGCCTAGGACTTCGATAACGCTGAGTGTGCGGGTTAGTGTAAATGGGGTACATTGTGATCCAGCCAGGATCGATCGTGGCCAATAAATGCCATTGATCCTCCGGAAGTGACCGCCAAGTTTCAGCTCCCACCTGCTCGAATATTTGCAGATAGAGATCAGCCGAGAAACCATTCTCAGTGGGGCGTTGGACGAGATTGAAAGCCGGAGTTAGGACTTCCTCCCCATCCCAAAGTACCTCGGGCTGCTGTTCACCATTTGCCATAGCGTTCCCCTCATTTTCGCGACTGGAAGGATCGTGCCCTTTGGGCGGATCCTTGCGTTGATACGCTAGAGCACATTGCGCCCCTTTCGGTATCTGGCCGAACCCTACAAACCGTCTTCCTCATGAAAAGCAGCAGCGTCGGTTATGGAAGTTCAAATCCTAGCTTTGTCAGCACTTCTCGTTCCTTGGGCTTCAACTTTTTCACAGCCCAGAACAATCTATGCTGTGGCCGCGAACTTGCCACGTAGGCAAACCGTGCAGCCTCTGCATCGCGGTCGCGTAACCAGTCACGCCAATGCGAGAGATGAACCCCTGGCTGCTGTGACGAAACAAGGACTGTGACATCGTGAGTTTCGCCTTTCACCTGGTGGATGGTCTCGTAACGTAGGCTGTCCGGGCGGTACTCCTGGCGGTCGTGACTCCGAAGGCGAACTGAGACCTTGTTTTGTCCCTCTCCGGCCCGGGCACTTAGATTCAGCTCACGTAGGCCTTCCAGATCCTCGCGAATCTCTGGGGGTACGAATGCCTGATCAGGTAACTGACGCAGCGCAAGCTTGGCATTCCGTGCCCAGGCAGACCACGTCATGTTCGGGTCTGCAGCTCCATTGGCAGCCATGAATTTGAGGCTTTCGTAGATGAATTGCCGCCACACCAGCTTGGACTCCATTGCGACCGGGCAATACGGCCCTGCCCGGCTTACCTGCATCTCCAGTTTCCCAGTAAGCCATTTGGCGAATACCCGAAGGCTCTCCTTAATGTCCTTGAGTGAGCCGCTGCTAGCGCTAATTAACGCGACTGCCAGTACCTCGATACCTTCGAAGGCATCGCCACTGCGTAACCGCTGCAGGGTGGTATGCCCGCGGGCTACTAGCACCACTCTTTGGTAATGGCGGGTTAGGTCGCGAATGGTGGGCAGAAGCTCCGATGGACATTGCTGGTATTCGAGAATCTGCGGGGGTACTGAGGCTATCTTAGGGTTGCCTTTGATCTGGCCGATGCCAAGTAGGTTGCTGCACAAGTCAACGATCGCCTGCCCGCTTCGCCAATTCGCCGTCAATTCGTACGGGTTGAAATCAAGCCTGTCCATCAGCTTCTCGACCCTTTCCGGATTTGACCTCCGAAAGCCATAAATCGACTGATTGAGATCCCCGACAAAATGAAATTTGACCCCTCGATCGTGGAGCTTTTCGACGATCCTGAGCTGCTCTTCTGAGAGATCCTGGCACTCATCCACTATCACCAACGGGAATCGGCGGGCCAGCCGGGTGAAGTAGGCATCGTACTTCGCATCCCTCAGTGCCATGAGGGCGAGCATGTCGATGTCACCGTAGGTTGCGAAGCCAGCCTCCCAAAGTTTTCTCTTGGTATCTATGAGGTCTTGCCGGGTAGCCTTGTCGATGATGGAGCCGTTGAGCTGCTGATCCAGCGACCGCTCACCGGTTGAGAAAACGAACCGAGTTAAGTCCAGGTCATAGTTGTACCGACACGCTGGGATTCGACGACCGCAGATGGGGTTGCGCGTGGGGAAAATTTTCGCTGATTTTTCAAGAATGCGAATCCGGTAATCCCCATCCTTGCCTTTGTAGCCAGTCAGGTCGTGCGCGATCTTGCCCACGAGCCGGGTGAACACAAAACTGTCAAAGGTAGAAATGCTATGCGGATAGCCAATGGTCCCGCGTAGGTGCTTGTGTACCCTACCCTTGAGTTCATCCGTTGCACTGTTCGAAAAGGTCAGCACTGCGATGCCTGCGGGGAAGAGAGACCATTCCCCCACGACCTTGGACACCATGGCAGCAACCACCTCGGTCTTGCCGCTACCAGGGCAAGCCTTCAGGTACACGTGTCGATCTAGAGGGGCGTCAAGGTAATCCAGCTGTTCCCGCGTAAAATCCAAGTCATCAGCAGTCGCGGACGTTCCCCCATCATCGATCATAGTCATTGCTCTGCCCTTTCCTGCAGGCCGCAAGCCCAAAGTACAGCGTGGCGAATGTAATCCGGTACCACGAACTCGCCTTCGAGGGTTTCAAGCTTGTCGGCAAAGGCTTGCGCGTAGACACCCTTGCCGATTTCATCTGTGTCAATCCGCTCCAGTAACGCGTGCGCATATGGCGCTATCGCTTCTGGCTGCATCGATTCGAAATCAAGCTCGGAGTCGCTGTTCAACTTCCTGGCCACTGGGCCGTCCGGTACTGGCCACAGCCCGGCTGCAACGGACATCATCGATTGGAGGTTTTTGCCCTCCAGGGCAATGTCGTACTCAAATGTTTTGTATTTGCCGGCAAACAGACGAGCGAACTCGGACTGATTGATGATGGCTTGAAGCCCTAGCGCGGGATTCTCGCCGAGCTGGTAGTCATTGGCATGAGGCTGGTAGGGCACGTCCTTTTCCCCACCCTTGCCATCATCAATGGACAGAATGGATTTGGGCGGATCATTGTCTGTCAGCCCGGCACACCTGATGGGCACGTTTTCACCAGGCTGCTCACCAGTGACGTCACAGAAGAGCTGCATGAAATGCTTGAAATAGATACCGCCGAGATTGATCACGGAGACACCGTAATCGTCCAGTGAGTCCTTGCCTTCGCCGTATTGGCGCAGAACGAAGCGTGCGAGCTCTGGCACGACAATCGCCTCGGCAATGCCCTCAACCAGAATCGCGCCTTTGGAGAACAGCAGATTCGACTTGGTTGCATCCAGCCACCGATCGACAAAGCGCCGACTGGGATCGGGCAGGCCACAGCCCTGCAGCGACACTGCCCGAGGTCTGCCCTCGTTGGAAATGTGGAGTATGTGATTGACGGAGACGGCGGCCGAAAGCACGGTCGAATGGGTGGTGATGATGACCTGGATGCCCCGTCTCTCTGCGACGGTTTTGAGATGTCGAAGCAGACGCAGTTGGAGCTGTGGATGCAAATGTGCCTCCGGCTCCTCGATCAATAGCAGCCGCAGGAAGGTCTTTTCGCCCTGCCCCTCGTCCTCTTCAAGGATCAGCTCTGCCAGAATCGATGCGATGTACAGGAGGTTGTTGTAGCCGAGGCTGTTTTCCTCAAGCGAGCGGAACTGTGCAGGATCCACCTGAGTGAGATCCGGGAAGTAGAGCAGCCGCAACCCTTCCACGATCCGCGAGAAGCTCACCTCCGAAAACTGTATTACCGTTCCTTGGGACAGGTGCAGGCCCAGGGCAGCCTTCAGGCTTTCTCCGATGCGCTGGTTGGCAAGTTTGATGGCAAATTCGTCGCTCTCAGCAAGCTCACGGTTGAACTCCCCTACTCGCTTTTCCAAGGGGTGAAGTTCTTGCGATTTGCGGGCAGCGTCCAGATCCTTGCGACACAGGGCTTTGAGCAGGCGAGCTAGCCTGGACTGTCGCCCCTCTCTCAGCTTGGTTTCAGCATCACGCAGCGGTGGCAGGTAGATACAGTGTATGAGGTCAAGCGTCTCGGTTTGTAGTGGGTTGGTGTACTCGTGGCCACCGTAGGAGTGATGCTTGAAGCGCCCCCTGGACTCCTGATTCCGGGCTTCGAACGTCAGCTTTGCCTCGTCGTGGTGGCCACACCAGTCCTCGAAAGCCACCGCATCATTCGCATCCAGGTCGCTGAAAGTGGCCTGGATGTGGATTTGCTCCGATGCGACAGCGCCGGCGTCAAAGCCGCGATGGAAGTCACGTTCACTGATCATCCGCTTGCCAGACTCAGAGTCGTTGAACAGCTGCCGCACGGCGCTGATAACGCCTGTCTTCCCTGCCCCGTTTTCGCCAACGAGGACGTTCAAGCCGTCGTTGAATTCGATGGTGAACGGTTCACCGAAGCATTTAAAACCGCTGACGTCTAGCCTACGCAGATACATGTGAGTCCTTTCAAAGTGGGTCGTGTTACGGCGGTAGATTGTTGGATCGCCTCAGATAGTACGGAGGCAATTTAGCCTAAGTTGGTCACTCCGGGGAATGCATAGGAGCCCCACCATGCTAGCGAATAACCAAGCCCTAATACTTTGGTCGTAGGGCGATTATCAGCGTGAATGATTGTCTGGCCGCTAAGCCGCGAAGTGTGTGGCGTTCTTTCGCGCGCACCTCCAAATTTCAGTCGACCCCTGGGTTGGCCCCCCCCTGCGCTCGCTTGAGGCGACTCGCGAAAGCTGGCATTTTGCCCGCCAACTGCAAGGAAAGCCCTATGCCGATTCGCCAGTCAGATTTGCGCAATACAAGCTTTAGCCGTTCTGCACAGGGCCACTACAGCCGTCGCACTGGGCAACCTACAGCCTTCCTAAGCCATAGCCATCAGGATTCTCAGTTGGCCTTGGGATTGCAGGAAATGCTGAGAAAAGAGGGTTGGGACGTCTACATCGATTGGCAGGACAGCACGATGCCTGCCATCCCGGACGGTGAGACCGCGTTCAACATCAAGGTCGCAATAGTTCGTGCCGAATGGTTTCTCTTCCTCGCGACCCAGCACTCCATGGCGTCGAGATGGTGCCCCTGGGAAATCGGGTTCGCCGATGGAAAAAAAGCCCATGACCGCATCGCAATCATTCCTACCTTGGATAACCAGGGCCATTTTCATGGCAACGAGTATTTGAGCCTTTACAACAAAATTGACGTCGACAAACACGGCTCTGGCCTCGCCCTCTTTGATACCAAGGGCAAGGGCACGTGGGTGCGGAACCTCTAATTCCAATATTTCTGGTAGCGCAAGAGAATGAAAAGGGAACATTTACGGCTGGTTAACACCCTCTCCAAGGAAATGGCCGAAGGTAATCTGGCTATTTTCGCTGGCGCAGGATTCTCCCAAAAAGCCGGATACGTAAATTGGAAAACGCTGCTCAAACCAATTGCCGAAGAGCTGGATCTTGATATCGAGAGGGAAACGGATCTGGTGGCGCTGGCGCAGTACCACGCCAACGCGAACGGTGCTAACCGTTCAAAGCTTAATCAGATGCTCATCACAGAGTTTTCGGCCAAGGTCAAAGTCACGGATAACCACGAGATTCTGGCTAGGTTACCCATCCAGACCTACTGGACGACCAATTACGACCGCCTGATCGAGATGGCGCTTGGAGAGAATGGAAAAGTTGCTGACGTCAAACACACGGTTCCGCAGCTAGCCACGACCAAGCCGAAGCGCGATGCGATTGTCTACAAAATGCACGGTGATGTGGAGTACTCGTCAGAGGCGGTGCTGATTCGAGACGACTATGAGCGTTATCACGTCAAGATGCAGCCCTACATCACGGCGCTCAGTGGTGATCTCATCGCGAAGACATTCTTGTTCCTGGGCTTCAGCTTCACCGATCCAAACCTCGACTACATCCTTAGCCGGGTGCGCATTCAGTACGCGGAGCACCAGCGCCAGCACTACTGCATTCTGCGAAAGGTTAGCCAGGAGAAGGACGAAGACCAAGCTGATTTCGAGTATCGGGTACGTAAGGAGGAGTTGTTCAAGCAGGAGCTGCTGCGCTTCGGCATCAAGACAGTTTACGTCGATGATTTCAAAGAGATCACCGCGATTCTGCTGGAAATTGAGCATCGCCATAAGCGCAAGACCATCTTCATCTCTGGCGCGGCACATGATTACAGCCCCTGGACGGAGAGTGACTCCGAGCACTTCGTTTACAAGCTGAGCAAGGCCATCAGCAAAGAGCAGTACCGGGTGATCTCTGGGTTCGGGTTGGGTATCGGAAGTGCCGTGCTTTCAGGCGTTATTGAGCAAACCCTCATGAACGGCCATCGCCTGGACAGCGACCAACTCATTCTGCGGCCGTTCCCGCAGAGCCAATCTGGTGAGCTGCTCCTGAAGGATCTTTGGACGAAGTACCGGCGCGATATGATCGCCCATGCCGGCATTGCCATCTTCCTCTTCGGGAACAAGCTGAACCCGAACGGGGAAGTTGTGCTGTCGAATGGCATGCGTGAAGAGTTTGATCTGGCGGTAGCCGGCGGCGTTTTCGTCATCCCTGTAGGCATCACCGGCTCGATATCGGCAGACCTCTGGAAAGAGGTGATGGCTGCCTATGACGAGACGAAGTACGAACACGGCAAGAAAATCACCCCCCTGCTGCAGGAGTTGGGCGCGGAAGGTACCGACCTTGCGCGTGCTCACGACGTCATCCTGACCCTGCTGCCCCTCATCTAAGGACGATAACCATGGCAAGAAAAGTATTCTTCAGCTTTCAGTACGAGGATGTACACCGCGCGATGAACGTGCGTAACAGCAACGTCATCGCTTCGGATCAAAAGGTTGGCTTTATCGACAAGGCTGACTTCGAAGAAGTGGAGCGCCAGGGCGATGCCGCCATCAAGAAATGGATCAATGATCAGCTGCATGGCACCAGCGTAACCGTCGTTCTCGTTGGGGCAACGACGGACAAGAGCAAGTGGGTGAAATACGAGATCGAGCAGAGCATTGCGCGTGGCAATGGCATCCTGACCATCGACATCAGCAAGATAGCCGATCTCAAAGGCAACACGACAGCTTGCTGTGGGCTTCGCGTTCCCGGAGCGCCGCACTACCAGTGGAACAACCATGATGGCCGGGAAAACCTAGGCAAGTGGGTGGAAGCATCTGCTAAGGCGGCCGGTAAACCGTAACACCGACGAGGCGCCGAATGGCGCCTCTCTCTTTAGAATAGGGATTGTCTGATGTACGTAGGCTTCGAGATCGAGAATTACCAGACCACCAATCCGTTATCGGGCTTGGGCGTCAGCCGCTACATTCAGGGCGCTAAAAGTCGTATCGACGACCTCGCACTGTTCATAATTGGCTCCTACAACCAGCGCATCGTCCTGGATGCTGAAGCCTTGTCGAAAAAGATCTTTCCGGAGGCGGATTACGACGTATTCCTCTCTCACTCCCATGCTGATCAGCGCCATGCCGTCGACTTGGCGTTGGCGCTAGGTGAACACGGGCTGAAAGTATTTGTCGACTCGACGGTGTGGGGTTTCTTTGGCGATCTGGTCAACAAGATCATCGCTCAGACCCGGCCATCTGATGGCGAATCGAAGGATGATCACATCCACCGAGTTCATGCTGATGTTCACATGATGCTGGCTGGCGCCCTTCATCGCACGATCGCACGGGCTGAAATGTTCGTATTCGTGCGGTCAGAGAAATCTGTGCCATTGGTCTTTAACAACAAAGCGAGGACATTTTCACCTTGGCTCTACTCAGAGCTGCAATTCAGCTTTCAGGTGCAACATGTCATACCAAAGCGAATCTTGGAGAGGCGTGAAGGCGCCACGCTAGATAGCGTGAAAGGGGTCAACAGCTTTGGTCTTGAAAGCAGGCAGCACGTCACCGCTTTCAAGGTGTTTAATGAACATCTCCCCGAAGTTGGCGGTGAAACGTTACGCGATTGGCTTGTTAAGCAGCCGACATCAACCCAAGGTGACGCAATGCTGGATGCGCTTTACAGCCGCTTCGACCTGCCTGGCAAGTATCAACGTAAGCGTGAACTCCTGAAGATGTAGCATCTGGAGCGCTTTGTGCTCCCCTGCTCGACCTGCCTGCACATGGATTCATGTCCGTCCTGGTAGGTCGAGTTTCATTGATCCTCAATTCCAGGGTGTCGCCACCTGGCACAGCCATAGTGTATGCCTGAGCTGGAGGCTTAGCACATTCTGACTAGGTGCAATCGGCCATTGAGCGGAGGTGTGAGGCCGGTCTGATCAACAGCCTCGCCTACGAGCGAGGTCGGTAATCGCAACCTGGCCAACCTCCCCGGCGGGATGGTGCTCAACTGTGGTGTGTGCGCTGTCTTTCATACCGAGCCGAGATATGCTCAGCTATCTCTCTCCGCCCTGATGGATCTGCCAACAATGAAGTCCTTCATAGATCGAAATCCGAAGGAAAAGGCCGTCGAGGAGTCATTCGCGGTCTTGGCGCGCAACGGCTATGAGAGCGAGCGTCCGGATCCAGCAGACAACGTGTTCGTGGTCGCCGAGCAATTGAAGCGCCAGCAGGATCAAGTCAAGGCTTCACCCTCCGCGCCTGAATCACCTTGAGGTTGATCGGGGCGGGTGGCTACGACAAATACTTCGGCACCATTCCAGTGATCGTTACTCGCTAGGCGTGTCTGGTCGCTGACTGCGGCAAGTCTCCAGGGCCATATTTGCAGCAGACAATTCCTCACCAAGTGCCGCGGCTTTGGCTCGTAGCTCGGTGACCTCGGCCGACAGCATTTCGTTGCTACTTCTCACGGCCGTGAACTGCTCCTGGAGCATTTCTTTCGCGCCCTCCGCCCTGGCTGTAGCCATATTCGCTAGCCCCAGATCCCCTTCCAGCTGCTTGACCGCATCCTGGCTTTGCAGAGCCAGCTTGCTCTGCTGACGCGCCTCACCCAGAAGACGTTCATTGTCGCGGTTGAGCCGAGTAAGCTCGTCCTGGCGAACCATCAGGGTCTGCTGGAGTTGCAAGGTCTCCTGCTGCATCTGCTGCAGCTGTGTTTCATGACGGCGCTGATCCTGTTCACGCTGCTCCTTGATCGCGGAGCGGTAATGTTCCATGGCATCACGGGCATGTGCGTGCTTTTCCTCCAGTGACCGTACCTGCTCATCTTTCTCTTGTATCCGCAGCTCCAGATCGGCACAGCTTTGGCTGATGCGGGCGTTTCGTGTGATCTCCGCCTGGACTGAAGACTGGGACGTTCTCAACTCCTCAGTCAGGGCCGTCAATGCAGCGTCTCGGCTAGCTACGACCTGCTTGCTCTTCTTGAGCTCAGCTTCCAATTCGCTAACACGCTGATCCCTCGCCGCGATGCTTTGCTCATGAGTCAGTCTCTCCTGCTCCAGGGCGGCATTGCCCTCCTCCAGCACGCGCTTTAGAAGCTGGCTGACCATTGCAGCTAGCTCGTCACTTAGGCGATCTGGATCAGCCTGGGAGCGCACATCTGTGGACTCCAGCTCCTGCATGTACCTCGAAATAGTGGTTTTTGACCCCGTATTTCCGAGCTCAACGCGCACTGCATCGATGCTCGGATTGACGCCGCGGGCAAGCAGCGCAGCGCGTGCCTTCTGCACCAAAGCCTTGTTAATGCCCCCGCGAGCCATGTTCTCTCCTACTATTTCGTAATGTGTTACATAACACGTTTATGCATGACATCTTAGCTCATTTTATGATCAATAAAAATACACAAAGCAAGAGTAAATAATGGAGACTTATCTACTCTTATCTGCCGAAATGCTTCAGAATCGTCACAGATAGGGATACGAATGGCAGGTTAAGGTGATGGACAAGGCCAAGCGGTATCTGGAAGCAGGTACGCGGGACAACACCCGCAAAAGCTACAGAGCAGCCGTGGAGCACTACGAGTCGACGTGGGGCGGTTTCCTACCAGCGACAGCGGAGGGGATCGTTCGCTACTTGGCCGAGTATGCTGAAACCCTTGCCCTCAGCACGCTCAGGCAACGGCTTGCCGCGCTGGCGCAATGGCACATCAGCCAGGGCTTCCCTGATCCGACGAAGGCTCCTCAGGTGCGGCAGATGCTTAAAGGCATTCGCGCCGTTCACCCTGCACAGCAGAAGCAAGCTGCGCCGCTTCAGTTGCGCCATCTGCAGAAGGTGGTGGCCTGGCTGGACAATAAATCCGCACAGGCCATTGAGGCCGGTGATTACCAGAGCTTGATGCGGTACCGCCGCGATTCCGCGCTGTTGCTAATTGGCTTCTGGCGCGGATTTCGAAGCGATGAACTGGCGCGCCTTCGTGTTGAGACGACTCAGGCGGAAGCCGGTGTTGGCATCACCTTCTATCTGCCCTACTCCAAGACCGACCGCGACTACCAGGGCAGCACCTACTACACCCCCGCCCTCAAGCAACTTTGCCCTGTCGATGCCTACATCAACTGGATCACCGTGTCAGGTATCGTGGACGGGCCGATATTCCGCAAGCTCGATCGCTGGGGGAATCTTTCCGACAGTGGCTTCAGGGCCAGCAGCTTGATTCCCTTGCTGCGCCGTATTCTAGAGGCTGCGGGCATCCCAGCCGCTGCGTACAGCAGCCACTCGATGCGAAGAGGCTTTGCAACGTGGGCGTCGGCTAATGGATGGGACATCAAAGGTTTGATGACCTATGTGGGGTGGCGAGACATGAAATCTGCGTTGAAGTACGTAGACGCCAGTAACTCCTTCGGCAGCTTGGCAGCTCGATCTCAATCGATCGATGTTCTTGAGAAAACCTAAATCGACGTGGTTTCACTAAGGCGATCCAGGAGGCCATCTGGATGGAAACTGTCGTGGTAGACTCCCAAACGACAGTAGGAACCTTCACGATAAGCTCGCGCGCGAGGACGCAAGGGCTACTTCACAGCAAGGAGCATTACTAGGCATGCGAACTGATGATGAAATGAGCGGGATGGCCTCATGACACTCAAGGCTTCATTCGCAACAGTCCTGCGCGCACTACGCGCCAAACGAAACATTTCCCAGCGCGAGTTCGCAAACACGACAAGCCGCACATACCTCTCAAAGCTGGAGGCTGGCAAGTCGAGCATTACCCTGGACAAGCTGCAGCAGTTGAGTGACCGACTGGGCCTCAGCCCGCTGACGCTATTGACGTTGACCATCAGCGAAAGCACGGGCGAATCGACGACCGAACTGGTCAACAAGCTTTGCGGGGAGATTCGCGGGCTGGCCAGCAAGGGTGAACCGCAAACTCCACCCCCTCTGACGCCGAAGCCCCCTACCCCAGTTCCTGTTCGCAGTGCTTACCAAAAGCGCCTCCCGGCGAGCGCACGCCCTTCGCCAAGCACTCCTTCTGCACAAACTGAGCTGAGCTTCTGCGATTAATACCCTTCTCGGTCTAGCGCCAGCTCAGGTTGCAAGGCTAGGTGCCAGTCCCCACTTCATTGAGATCATCAGACCATTCTGCTAACTGCGTTAGCTACGATGCTCGGTCTTGATGATTGGTCTCGACCACTTTTTGAGTCGTGAATTGATCAAATAAAACTGTCGAAACTATCATCGCTACAACACCAGAACTGGTTAGCATCAAAATGAAAAGTGGCGTTGTAGTGAGCGAAGCTGGCGCTCTTATCCAATGCGGTCTTGCCGGTATTGGCATTTTACAAGGGCCTCGCTCAGTATTACAGCCACACATAGATTCAGGGGCATTAGTAGAGGTGTTGCAAGATTTTAAATCAGAGCCAAAACTAATTTCCATTCTATTTCCAGATCGCCGAAATCTTTCCCCAAATGTAAGAGTATTTGTTGAGTGGGCTGCTGAGATATTCCGAAGTATCGGCTGCGATAAAAAATCACGCTGAGCCGGGCAGGTTCAAATACCACCTGCCTAGCTGGTGACGATTGGTACCCAGCTGGAACAAGTCTATTAAGCATCATGGTATTTTTCTGGTTACATCGCCTTTGATAAAATCCGGCTCAAAGTAAAGCACTGCCGCACCGGTTCTGCAGGTAAAAATCTAGTATCCGCCATGATATTCCCGCAACCCAAGCGTCTTACGCACTAACATCGACGTTTGATAGCTACCAGTGGTAAGGCTCAATTCTATGTAGTTGCTTTGCGCAGAATTACATTAAAGAGGTGACCGTATGCCTGACCGTCTAATCCCTCCTACAGCTTCGACTGAGAGTATTTTCGACAAAGTCTTCAAGCCGGGTAAGCTCACATTCGGCTTACTAACTCCCCTCGAAGGCTATCCACGCAGCGACACCCCGACGATGCGAAATCACACCGCCTTGGCCACGCTGGCCGATGAGCTTGGCTTTGCAGCGCTTTGGCTCAGGGATGTGCCCTTCCGAGATCCTGCATTCGGCGATGTTGGCCAGATCTACGACCCAATGGTCTATGCCGGCTGGCTTGCCGCGGCGACGCGATACATTGCGATCGGTACCGCAGGTATCGTGCTCCCGCTTCGAGACCCTCTTGCCGTCGCCAAGCAGGCCCTGTCTGTCGATCAACTGACCGGAGGACGTTTCATCCTGGGGTTGTCTACTGGCGACAGACCATCTGAGTATCCTGCGTTCGGTGCTGAATTTGAGAACCGGGCCGAGCGTTTCAGGGATGCCCATACCCTGATCACGGCTGCAGCGAATCAATCGTTCCCAGTTCATCAGTCCGAATTCTACGGCACGCTGGATGGCTCGCTCGACCTAGTTCCGAAGGCAAAACAAACCAGGCTCAAAACCGTGGCTGTAGGGCGCTGCGGCCAAGACATCTCTTGGCTCGCCGAGAACATGGATGGTTGGATCTGGCATCAGAGCAACATAGAGCTCTTGCCGAAGGTTATCGAAAGCTGGCGAGCGGCTTGTGGCCCTCAGGTCCTCAAGCCTTATGGATACGGTACCTTCTTTGAACTCGACAGTGATCCAGATGCCCCGCTGCGCGTGTGACATGGTATTTACAGTGGTCGTAAGGCGCTGATCGAACTGTGGAAGCGGCAGCGCGATCAAGGTGTTTCGCATGTTGCCTTGAACATGCGAGTGTCGAGCCGGCCTGTGAAGGAAACCATCGAGGAGCTCGGCGAGTTCGTGCTGCCTCTGTTCACGTAACCTCTCAGTTGGAGGCAGCTAATTGCTGCCTCCAACTGATCTGACTGACTGCTCGTCTCGCTCAGAACAAAGTCCTGGGCCCTCCAAAGGGAAAGTCGGGCAGGTCGGGCAAGTCAGGGGTAAATCCTACGTCTAAAGGAAGCCCGTAAGGTCTGTGAATTCCGCGTCCCAAGGCAGGCCTAGTGTTGCTCTGCACTACCATTTCTTTTGTGACAACTGGATAGAGCCCCAGGTACTCCTGGCCCTCAAACGGGGAGTCCGACTCATCCATTACTGGTAGAACAGATACACTACCATTCTTGTACCCGTCGAAATACCCGAGCTCCCACGGCATCCACTTGGATTTAGGAGCGTTCTCAGTGGCGAGGTAGAGAAGGCTTTCACACTGCCGCATGCGGTGGCGCAGGACTTCGGCGGTGTCGGCCGTAACGCGATTGCGATCCAGAGCCTGATCATCAATCCAGTCCACATAGACCTTCTTGCCTTCCTCCTCCAGCAAGACCTTGATCCCAAGGACAAGCTCCGCATCCACCATAGCGTGGGAGAGGAAGATGTCGAATCGTTCCGTAACCTTGTAGTTCTTCTGGGCACTCTTAATGGCATCAATGGCACTACGGCCGCCACGTAGAGCCCGCTGTCCGACCTTACGTGCTTCTGCCTGAGTGAAGTACGACATTTCGATCTCCGTCCGGTAACCTGCCAGGTACTATACATAGAACATCATGGCCATTTCTGGCGTAAAGCTAGAAACTGTACATCTTTGGAAATCTGAGTTCCTGACTGCAGGCGGGAAACTTCAAATGAGGCAGGAAGCCCTACCTCACAATGCAGTCCTGATACTGCCCGCTAGCCTCGCTCTGCCCTGGCCTTCAGATCTTTAAAGCGATCTTCGAGAGACAGGCTGTCATAAATATTGTTCAATGCCACTTCCGCGCGGGTAAGGTCTTTGCTCCGCTCCTGCTGAGAGTCGTACCATTCTTGCATCTCGTCACCGGTAACCTTTGGCAAGTGCCGATTAAACGCTTTAAAGGCCAGCAGCGCGTCTGATCTTACCGATGCAGTTGACTTGATAAGGCCTTCTGAACCATCGACAGACTCAAGGGCCGGTTTCCAGCGTCGCTTCGGAGTCTCATTACCCACGTATGCACTAAACTGGAGCTCCGAATAAATCCATGGCGAAAATGTCCGATCAAACTCTTGATAATCTTCGAGAGGAATTGACTTGGTCGTATTAAGAAAAATGAACAGTTCAGACTGGTGAATCACTTTATGTAGAGCGCCAGTCAGCATCATGTGCACGCCAGCGGCCAAATCTATAGCATCACGATAATTGTAGACAGTTCGATTTTCTTCGCGCTTAGGGTCTGCGTAAATTTCGCTGAGATCATGAAGAAGATCGTGGAAATAACCCCAGACGCAAGAGTCAACAAAGACACGCAGCCCTCTTGCCTGCAACGAGACCGCCAATTCAATCGCCTTGTCCTCATCTGCATGTGAGTGGGACAGGAAAACATCAGCATCCTGGGAGGGAAAGATGTGGTCGGCAATTTTTTGAGCGTCAATGACTTCCTTTTTCTCAAATACACCAATTAGATAGTTAGAGAGCTTGTCATACCGACCCTTAGCTTGCTCTCGAAACGCTTCAAGCTCATCGTCATCAGGTACCGATAGATGTGAATACCTGTTTAACTCAAAACCTACGTACATCGAAATATCCTTAATCGAAGTTCATGGAGGCAGGCGGCGGCGCTGTATCACGGGGGACTACAGCTATGTGCCAGGCTCAATGGCCGCTTCATCGGCCAAAAATTGAGGTTGGGATTATACTGAAATTTAAACCAAAAATGGCACTTGGCCATCCGAGCGGATGGTCGAGACAGCAGACCTTATGGCTTCCACGCAAAAAAGGAAGCAACCCTGGGGCGGCCTCCTTTTTTGATCAACCGTGTTTACTGGCCTACGGAGATGACAACCTTACCGAATGCACCTTTCGAGAGGTGTTCATACGCCTCACGCGCCTGCTCAAACGGGTAGACATGGTCGATCACCGGCGAGATAGCATGCTGGTTCAAGAACTCATTCATCCGATCAAACGAGGATAGAGGAGCAACCGCGATGCCGCGGATCGTGGTCTGACGGAAGATCAGTGGCATCAAGCTGAGGTTGGTGCTCTGCCCAGTTAGGAAGCCGATCTGAGCGATACGCCCAGCAGCCTTGGTCGCAGCAATCGACTGATTGATTCCGTCACCGCCGGCAACGTCCAGTAGAAGATCGACACCCTTCCCTTCAGTCAAAGCCAATACCTCGGCCTCCCAGTCAGGCGTTTTGCGATAGTTGATCCCAGCCTCGGCACCGAGGGCCATGGCACGAGTCAGATTCTCATCGCTGCTGGAGGTAACGATGACCTTCGCGCCCATCGCCGCGGCGAGCTGGATCGCGAAAATGGAACACCACCGGTGCCTTGTACGAGCACGGTCTGCCCTGGCTTGAGTTGGCCGTAATCGACCAAAGAATACCAAGCGGTCAGCGCAGCGATGGGCAGCGTCGAAGCTTGTACATCGGTCATGTTATGCGGGGCACCAACGGCGCTGTCTTCGTGGATGATCATGTACTCAGCCAGACCACCAGGCAGCGGCGAGCCGAAGCAGTGAGCGGGCTCATCGTGAGCAGACTCACCATCCAGCCAGCGGGAGTACAGGTGCGAGTTCACACGGTCTCCTACGCTGAAGCGCGTGACACCCTCACCGACCGCGACGACCGTACGGCCATCAGTGGCGTGTGCAATGCGGGCGTTACGTTCCAGACGACGTGATAACCCACATAAATCGCCAAAACGAACACAATGAGATTGATGACTACATGACTCAACATAGGCTCACCCTGATTAACCTTTTTTCGCTAACTGGCCGGACTGGCACAGCAAAGTGGCGCTGACGATGTCGTCTTCGAGATTGATTTCAAGTTGGCCGCCGGAGCTGGTAATCAGCTTGACGAACTCAACGAGATTTCGTGCGTATAGCGATGAGGCGTCGGTCGCAACCATGGAGGCCAGGTTGGAAAAGCCAACCAATTTCACGCCGAAGTGCTCAACGACTTCGTGCTCGCAGGTGAGCGGGCAATTGCCGCCTTTGTGACCGTCATGTTCAGCCCCGCGGCCTGCGGCAAGATCAACCACGATCGAGCCAGGCTTCATGGCTTTGATTGTGTCTACCGACAGCAGTGTGGGCGCTGGTCGTCCAGGAATGAGCGCTGTGGTGATAACAATGTCCGCTTGAGCTGCACGAGCATGAACCAGCTCTGCCTGGCGCTTGACCCAACTTGCCGGCATGGGACGAGCGTAGCCACCCTTCCCCTCTGCAGCCTCTCGCTCCTCATCGGTTTCGAAAGGCACATCCAGGAATTTTGCACCCAGTGATTCGATCTGCTCCTTGACGGCAGGCCGCACATCTGACGCCTCTACCACTTCGCCTAGGCGTTTGGCTGTGGCAATTGCCTGCAACCCAGCAACACCGGCACCTAGAACCAATACGCGGGCAGCTTTTACCGTACCGGCAGCTGTCATCAGCATTGGCATGAAGCGTTGATACAGGTTGCTCGCGATCATCATCGCTTTGTACCCAGCAACGTTGCTTTGTGACGACAAAGCGTGAGCCAAAGCGTGAACCAATGAGGGCCAGTGTCACCTCAACCCCGATGGATCATTGCCCCTCGATGTGCCCCTTGGCCACCAAATGCCAACCTAGATTGATGCGCTCTCCTAACCCGCATCGAGACACACCAGCTTTTCTGCCAAGCAGTTGGACGTCGGGGTCTCCTAGTGTGGAACCGGACACAACATGGGTGATGCCCACGAAATGAAATGACATGAGGCCGCAGCTTGTTCTGAGCTTAATGGTTCCGCCCCCAAGACCAGCACGAACTACCTCATATGGCGCATTAAGGCTCGCCTGTTGATTACCGCTACGCACAACGACATGGGCTTGCCCTGTCGTGCCGTGCAGCAAGCTCTCACTGCTCAATTGCAGCCAAGAACCATCGCGTGATGGCTGTGCGGCAGGCTGTGCCAATACGTTCGTGGCCAGGGCAAAAATCGAAACCACTGCTACTGCCAATTGCTTGGTTGACGACACCAAGATCTCCTTACCTTTTATCCAGGTGCTCGGACGGATGCCGAGCTCGAACAAACGCTAGCACCGCGGACTGTTTCGATCACCTCAACCTCGTGTAGTTACTCTGACTTAACACATACGAGCAAACCGAGAGCTGCGCACAATATGCAGTGGTGGGCAGGCCGTCACCTCACGCTCACAATATGAGAAGCCTGCCAGGTAATCAGTTAGGAGAAGTCCAGGCCGCTCCAGCCCAATCGAGGCTTTCGGGGATCAGGTATTGATTGCTCAACTCCGCCAGCCTCTGATTGGCGACCTTACTGGCGGCATCATAAAGCGGACGTGACGACTCAATAGAAGCCGTCTGGGCACTGAACTGAGCCGGCTGCATCAGCCAGTCACTGACTGCTCCAGAATTGACTTTGACCCCCTCTTGGCCCGTCAGGATGGTCACAAACTCCTGACGTACGCGATTCCCCTGCGGCCCTTGCCACCTCAGCATGGCACCGAACAATGCGCCGCTGCCCTCACCCAAGTTCGGCGCGCAAACAGATCCCGCCAAGCCCCCGAAGTCGTACAAGCATGCTTTGGCGAGAAGGTACTGCATCAGTGATGAGGTCAAGTCCAACATTCGCGTATCAGGGCGACGAGCAGAGAGCGCCCTGTCGACCGTGACGTCCATGCGCGAAGAAGATCTTTTGCTGAGTCCAAGCTCTTGCATCACCAGGTCTGGCAAGCGAATCCGTAGAAGGCGAGGCTCGTTACTGGGGACGGATATCTCAATGCCGAGCTGGCCAAACATCCCGATGACAAAGCTCTGAAGATGATCAATGGTGATTGCCACCTGATCCCCCAGTTCATTGACGTCGTTCGTGGCGGCGTGGGCAAAAATTTCCCTCTGCAACTCCGCGGCCTTCTTGGCTTCCTCCAGCGCAGCGTCAATGCGCTCGCTGGTGCGCTCGATGCCAAGTTTCGTGGCTTGCTGGAGAATGTCTTCCACGTCGATGAGATCTGCTAACTCCCCAAGGATCTCATCTTTCAACCCTTCGTTGAATTCATGCTCCTGAACCTGTGCCAGGTCATCCACAACGCTGTCAATTCGCTGGTACATCAAGTCAACGATATCCTGATCGAGACTGTCCGATTGCTGGATGTTGAAGACTACGACTTTTAATTTCTGGCCATAGCGATACAGCCTGCCGATCCGCTGGACAAGCCGCATCGGGTTCCAAGGCAGATCATAGTTGACCATCATGTGGCACTGCCTCTGCAGGTTGATACCCTCGCCACCTGCCTCGGTGGATATAAGGAATCGACCATGCGTTTCAAACTGAGCTATCGCCTCACGACGCTCAGCGTGCTGCATGGAGCCATTGATGAGCGCGACCTTGTCTTCACCGAATCGGGCGGCTAAGGCTTCTCTGAGATAGCGTTGCGTCGTGCGGTACTCGGTAAAGATCAGAACCTTCTCTTCAGGGTTGCTCGCATTGATTGGCCCGATCACGTTGTCAATGAACACCGTGAGCTTCAAGTCATTGGCCATGAGCAACGCAGCGTCGTCAATGAGCTGCCTGAGAAGTTGAATTTCGCCTGCGAAAAACTCTTCTGCCTCGCCCTTCACCTGCTCTTCCCACTCACCGACGTAACGCTGATCAGTCGGCTCGCTGGGTAGCGTGTCGTCACCATAATCGTCCAGCAACCGCTGGAGGCGATTACCAAGGGCTTGGTGGATCGCAGCAGCACTGGACACTGCGAGTTTGCGATAAACCGTCATCACAAAACCAATGGCGTTCCCCGTCCGACCCAGGGCTTCGCCTGCGGCATAGCCTTTACGCAGGTACGCCTGCAAGGTCTGGTCGAAATCAATCGACTCCGGACTGCTTGGCACCTTAAGCGCAGAGGTGATTTTGCCTTGAAAAATGAACTGGCCGTCTGCATCGGTGACGTCCGCTTTATGGTTACGGTAAACCATGTCACGCAAAATCTCAGGCTTGAGGCTGAGCATCAAAAGCTCCTGCCGCCGGTCTGGGCGGAGCAACTCAAGCAATGCTACGAACTTGTCCTGCATGCCTTGGTGAGGCGTGGCACTGAGAAGCAGCATGTGTTGCGTACGGCCCCGGAGCGCTTTGGCAAGGTCGTAACGCTCAGAGCTGTCAAACTTCAGGCCATACTGTCGACGACTGAGTCGGTGGCCTTCGTCAAAAATTACTAAATCCCAGGGCTCAGCCTGAAGCAAGCTTTCCAGGTGATCAGGTTGTTTGAGGCGATCCAGCGAGCCAATCACACAGTCGTGCATCTTCCACTGACGAGGTTCGTTGACGGAGAAATCCTCGTGATAGATCTCAAATTCTTCGAGCTTGAACTTATGGTACAGCTCATCCTGCCATTGCTTGGTTAAGCCCGCGGGAGTGACCAGGAGGATACGTTTCACACGGTTCCGCTGGATCAGCGCGTGAAGCAGCATCCCCGTTTCGATGGTTTTGCCCAAACCCACGTCATCTGCGATCAACCAGCTCAGGTTGTCAGAGGCCAGGATGTGGTGCACCAAATTGATCTGATGGGGCAGCGGGTCAATTTCCAAGTGCGAGAGGGATCCTGTGTTCTCGTTCCATACCTTGATGGCATGGGCGAGTAAACGCAATCGCAACCGCTCGACGTCCGTGTCCTGTCCCAGGTGAGCTCTCAAAAATCGGTGTCTCACCCCTTTTACCTGGCGCAGGTACTGGTAAGGTAACCAATGCCGCTCTCGCTTATCTGGGAAGTCCACAAGCGCCTGCTCGCTTCCAGCCAACACCCTCTGCTGCATGATTACGCCCAGGCCTAGGGAACGCACACCCGTCCCAGGAGTACAGTCCAACACATCTTGGCCATTCTGAAAGCCTGAACTCACAGAGGCAGCATCAACGAAGCTTGCTCGGTCTGACCCAAGCCAGCGCACCTGGATCTCGCCACTCTCAGCAATCGCCATCTTGACTACGCCAAGGGCTTCCTGACCGCCTGGGGTCACCCGCTTAACCAAACAGCCCTGTACGTGAGAAAGTCGTAGCGGTTTCATTCAGTAGTCCCTGTGAGTCCGATCAACTGGCACTTAGCGATTGGGAAGAAGACTCGATCGTCGAGTCGAGTGTGGGTGCCGAGCATTGCTGCTCTGTGAATTCAAAGGTGGTTTGCGATGCGAGCTCCGCAAGTGGCACTTCTGCGGCATGCTCGGTGCTATCAACGTTGCCGGTGGTTGATTCGGCTGGCTCATCACTCCCCTGTCCTTCAACCCGAGCGACCTCCTCCGCTTCCGATTTGATGGGAAGGTCACTGAAATAGCAGCCAGGCACTTGCGGGTCTTTGATGTTGGGTACGCCATGTGACCGAAGCTTCTGGAGCTCCTGAATTCCCAGGTCATCCGGGACGCCAAGGTCGCTGTACTCTTCTTTCGGCCAACGATAGGGTGAATCGAAGTCCCAAAAGACGCTTGGTGGAAGGACGCCTTCTATATCACCAAAGCGGTACCAGAGGTATATTGCGAAAGCTTTGAACACACGCCGAAGCGTTGCGTTTTCATACCAGTACTCGAACAGCTGCTCCAACAGAACATCTATTTCTTCCACCTGGGGAATCGACCCAAAAGATCGGACAATCAGCAGCGCCGTACGCCAGGAGAGAGCGTGATAAGACAAGCGAGTACTGCCAGTGCTGTCGAAAGCGATCCAGTACAGGTCATTGTCTGCCCAAATCACCTTGATGTGTGCAGCTAGGACGAGCTCCCCTGGCGTCAGCCCTTCATCAATCGCTCGCTCCAAAGCGAGCCTGGTAGCTCCCCACCCGCTCATCACAAAAATCTGTTGAATTAGGAAACGCGTAGCGTGCGGCCAGTCATACCTGACTATGAGCGCAACGGCCTTTTGGAGCGCACGCTCCTCGCGGGTTAGCTGATACTCTGATGCAGCCTCTTTAGGTTCAACCTTGAAGTCATCGTCTTCCGACAACGAGTCTGGATCGAAGGCATAGATAGCAAACTCATCTTCAAAATCAGGATGGTATGCACCGCTGGCCGGAAGAATGCCTTCTAATTCTCCCATCGAGTCATAGAGCGCCAAATCGGAGAAGTCGTCCGCGGCGTTCGGGTCAAAGCTGGAGTATTCCGAGTACGATTCGGCATCCAGCATGATGGACTCATCGATGCCATCGATTTGGTCGAGGTGGAAAGCATCTTGGTCGCGAGGGGTCACCAACACGTCAGAGACAGGTGCATCGGTGAAAAAATCCGTCGATGAGCCATGCGAAACCCCTACGTCAACCTGAGAGTCCAGCTCCTCAGGGACGTGCGCTGCTGCAAGGTCAGAAGCGTTGAGTGGAATGGTGAATGTTCGCGATGTCTTGCTGACAACCCGGGGCTGAGCGCCGTCTTCGCTGTCGGGCTTGATAGCTTTCAATGGGTTCAGGCTGAGCCTGCGCTTAGGCTCTTTTGGAGCACCCTCCCTATGCGGCGGTGCTCCGCTTACAGTGCTGAGCACTTCAGTTCTTGGGTTGACCGCCGCATGCACCGACGAGCCTTCACCTTGACGCATGGGTTTCGGCTCTTCAGCTTCCCACTCTAGTGGCGCAAACTCGCGAGCGTTTACCTGGATGAACTCTAAGTCGTCTGCGCTCAGTTGATCGTCCTGGCTAGACGAGTAGCCACGGGAGAATACCCCTTGCTGGCGCCGGATGGCATCGGCTGTTTGCATCGCCTTCGCACCCTCAACGAGGCGGTGCTGAAGCGTGAAGACCCGCCCCAGCAACATCAGATAGTCAGGGTCTTGGCCATCTTCAAGAGTGTCGAGCAGCAAACGCTCTGCTGCTGACAGATCGGAAGCGGACACAAGGGCATTGAGCTCCCTGAGGAGTGCATCCTTGTTCCTGGGTTTTCTCGACGTGTGTTCGGAACCCTGGGTTTGCCGCTCCACACGGAGCCTTTTGAGTCGCTCCTGGACTCGCAGAAAAGCGCCTGGGCGTGCTGAGACTTCTCTGATCACAGATCCCAGGGCTGAGTGTTCGGACGACCGCAGATGAGCAGTGATCGCCACCAACTCATTGTCCCTTGCTAGCCCTTCAAAGAGCTCCTGGACTGCGGCCTCCAGTGACCCCGGCTCAGCAGCCACATAGCGACGTAGGTCGTCCAGCAGTTGATCGCAATCCATTGCTCACTTTCCAGTCTATCGCGGCAAAAAAATGTGACTCGTAGCACACTTTAGCCGATCATCCGTCATCAAGTTAAGCGAATATTGAGGCCGGTCGACAAGGGTGAGCGGTTGGCTGTTCCCGTTCCTCCACGCCCCTCGGCGATACCATGCCTATGCATTTTCATCCGACCTTTCAGAGAACTCCTCTTCGAGGCCGTATGCGTAATACAGTGAGTCAAGATAGAAGCCGCCTCTGTGGCTTACACGCTCAAAATGATCCTTCAGCTCTTTACCACTGATTTTAGGCAGGTGCTCGGTTGGAATGTCGAATCCGAACGAGGCAGATTTGGGGCTATAAGACGCCTCATTCATGGACATCTCATCTGCAAAAAAACGCTCAGATTTGGGAAGGCGATCTCTGCGGGGAACTTTGCTGCGAACCTGCGCGCTGAATGAAAGTTCGGAGTAAATCCAAGGCGACAAGGTCTGATTTCTACCAGCACTTCTCAGGGGCACCGATTTACTGGTATTCAAGAAGAGAAAACATTCCGTCTGGTCGATCATCCTGTGAAGCTCTGTCATCAAAATGACGTAAGCTGCAGCTGCAGCCTCATCACATTTTCTGTGCGAGTAATATTTCTGGTCGCCGACGATTTCAGATTCTGAGTACTGCTCATTCACAGCATCCAAAAGCTCGTCAACGCTACCCCAAACACACGAGTCGATGAATACCTCGACACCCCTCCTCTCCATCGAGACCGCAAATTTTATGGCGTTTTCTTCATCGCCATGGGAATGAGAGAGAAAAATGTGTGCCTGCCCAGTAGGGAATAAGATTTGAGAAATCTCTCTAGCACCTAATACGTCCTTACCTCCCAGCTGTGCGACAATGGCATTCGTGAGTTTGCTGATATTTAGCCTGCCAGAATTCGCCTTATAATTATCAATTTCTTGCCGCGTCACACTGCCAAGTGACTTGAAGCCCTCTAACTCAAACCCTAAATACATTAATGCTCCTTCACTAAAATCTTTCGTACTACGCCCAATCTCGATAGCCCAACACTGATCGGAACGGCTTCCTCATTATCGCTCACGAATACGCCAACCCATCCGAATGCACCTGGCTGGGAGATGTCATCTGCAACCCACGGGTTAGTTACCTGCCAAGCTTGCTGACTTGGCAGCTCACCTACGATCAACGGGCAGGCAAAAACCGGTTGAATAACGATGCAAAATCTATGTCCTCAAGCTCGGAACCAGTGAAATAGTCTTTATCCCTGGCGAGGTTGAGCGCTGCACCTCCTGGTGCGGCAACCGGTAGAATGAAAGCGTCTGGATTGAACTGTCTGAAGATATCGTATTCGACCTCAACACCGTCCATCCCGCCAATGAACACAGCACCGATTAGATCTGGCCGAGAGAGCATCTGTTCGCGCATCAATAGCAAGCTGCCTTGGAGATTGTTTGGCACGGCATCTGTGTAGATCACGTTGTCAAAACGCTGGTTCTCTTCTGGGAAGCTCCCTTCAAAAAATAGGCTTTGATACAGAACCACAGAGCTTGCGTAATCAACACCGAGATCTTCACAAATGCTCCAGATCATTGGGGTGATTGCTGGATGGCCACCCCATACAATCTTATGCTGGCGAACGGCAGCGATGGCGAACTCGCGAACGGCACACTGGATAAGAAACGGGTCAGCGGTCTCAAAATACTGACCTCGCCCAGCCACTGGGATACTTGCCGACAGAAAAATCGCCCCCACTTTCACCCCCTCCAGTCCGCTAAGTCCCAACCCGCGTCACAGGCCTTAACCCAGCGCGTTCTATGTATGGACTGGCCCAGCCAATCCAGATGACTCAACCACTGCTGATGAAGCCCGACATGGTCATAAAGTATGGCCACGGTTTCATCAGGAGAGTTCATTGAGGCTTCGTGCATCGTCATAGACGTAGGTACACCTACCGCGGGGTAGACTACGATCAACGCTCCATCTGGGAGTCGCACATGAATCAAACGACCAGCGCCAACACCAAGCATTTCACCACCAATCTGCTCAACGCCTATGCGTAGCTTGCTTACCAGGTTTACGCTTCTGACCGCATGACTTTTGCTCCGTACTTCTTCGAGCTGGAAGCAAATTCGATCAACTGCGCAATCACTGATCCGGCCTGTCGCGCCATCTACGTCACTCGCGTTGAGCTCAGCGAGGCTTGCTGTTTTTACGCGCTCCGAGCCTTTGGCCTCAGGCCATGCTACCCGAAGTACACCGATCCCTTTCGCAAGCGCCCTTCCAAATTCAGCTGCCGTCCATCGGCTTTTGAAATAATCTGGTGTGTCGAGCATCAGCAGAACATCTGAGTCACAAAGACGGTGCCATAACATGTTTTGAAAATCTTCCGCCGGCGCGATGCTATGCGTATCGAGGAAAACGTCAAAATGCCTGGCAGAGAGTTCATCGAACATCTGCAACGCTGCCTGTCTAGCTTCATCTCGGCGATAACTGACAAACACCCGGCGTTGTTTTGGGAGCAAGCCCGCGCATTCGAGAAGCGCAGTGGCCACACGTTTCGCCCCACCATTGGTGTAAGATAGGCAATTCAAGGGGCGAAGAATTTCTGGGACTTCAATAGAAACTCGACCTAGGTCAGACACGACTGGAACGATGGGAACACCGCTTCGCAGCAAGCCTGGCAAGCTGGGGTGGTCTGCACCGACTCCGCCGAAAAACACCACTGCAGCAGATCGTTGTTGATTAGGGGTAAATACGACTGGAACTACCTCCCAGCTAATCTCCGCGCCCAAGCGCAAATCAAACATTCTAACCGACTCGGCAACAGCGGTTTCTAACTCAGATATTTGCGCAGCCGTGGGTGAACCTAAGACAGCCAAATTATATATGAATGACATAGAGGATTCGCTTAAAAAATGACTAAGCATTTTGCAATGCTAGTAATTATTTGATTTCCACCTTGGCACAGAAAACTGACTGAGGGCTACCCCTAGTTTTTTGTAAAGCTTATCAAGGTGCGTGAGCCCAGAAATGCGGCCCGCCATATTTGACCGAACACTCTCCCCGTCATTCAACCAAGCACTGAATCCCTCGTAATCTATTTCATATTTCAGCTTTGGCAGATCGAATCTAAACTCGGCTCCAGACGCACTTCTCTGACTACCCATGATCTCGAAGCTCTCATTGGAACTAGAAAAAACTCTTCGATGAGAACGCTTGACGCTCTTGGCGAACGTAAGTTCTGAAAAAATCCACGGCGATGAGAGGCGGCCTTCGCCTGACATATAGTCATCAATCTTTATTGCATTTTCACTACCTAGGAAAATGAACAGTTCTGACCGCGCTATCATTTGCTGCAACGCCGCATTCAGAATCAAATGTACATTTGTCGTCGTTCTGTTACGCAGATTATAACTATAATTAGTCCAACCATCAGGGATGCAAAATTTATTATCAATTTCCTGCAAAAGTTCGTCAGCATGCCCCCACACACAGGAATCTACGAAAGCTGTAAGGCCAATATCTTCCATACTCAGGGCTAGCCTGGCTGCTTCATCTTCATCCGCATGAGAATGAGAGATAAAGACATCAATGTCACGCTGCGGAAAAACTGACTCTTGGATTTTCTTAGCGTCCAGTACATTGGTTCCATCGAGAAGGTACTTTTCGAGATTAATTAATAGATCACCTTTCCTCGCCTTGTACGATTCGATCTGATCAGAACTCCATCTGGAGGTGGGGTAGACGTTCTTAACAGTTAGATCAATAAACATAGATCCCTCTCGACCAACTCAAATGAACAATACAGATGCTGAGAAAACCATCACTACAACATCAGCACCTGGTTAAAATTTCTTCCACTTATCAACATGTTGGCCATCAAAGAACCTGGAGCGCACCTCCGCAAAGTGCTCTTTCGCAGCCTCATTGCCTCGTAGCGCCATATCTTGAATTGCCTCGGCGTCATCCATCTTGATTTCTACAGGGGTCTGCTGGTTAACGCGTACGTGGCGCGTTGGGCCCAGGAAGCTTTCAGCTAGTGCCAGGGCGCCATGCTCTTGGGCGGCAAAAAAGAGATCGACGCTGTGGGGCGCCCAGCCAGCCTTACCCTTGCCGAGTTGATCGGTGAAGTCGCTTTCGCTACTGAGCGTGCCGATGCTCAGCACATCAATCCTGTCTAGAGGGATCTTCAGGTAGCGCACCGCTTCGGCCAGAGCTGGAAGAATAGGATTGTTCGCCCATACGCCCCCATCGAGGAACGTTTCCAGCGCGATGGGCCCGTCGAAGGTAACTTCATCGAAGTAGGTAGGTGCCGCGGAGGAAGCCAATGCTGCATCAACGGCTGAGATACCTCGGTAAGCTGTGCGATCTGGGCTATGAGGGGTAACGATCGCCTCTGCCTGACCATGCTTAGCCCTGACGGTGGGAATCACCAGACGACACAGCGAGTCTGCAGCCAGCGTTTTATCGCCATAGACCTCTTTTAGCAGGCCCCGGAGCGTGGCTGAGTCATGCTTGGATTTAAGCCAATGCCGAAGCTTACGATCCTTCGGGAAAATCTTGGGGCCCTTCTCCTTGTAGAATGCGAGGACTTCACGAGGCTTAAGCCCCATGGCGAGGCCAATTGCCAGGATTGCACCGGTAGAGGTGCCCGCAACCAAGTCGAAATGCGAAATGAGATCGTTCCCACCACCCTCCTTCAGCATATCGTCCCACTTAGCCAAGACTGCCGCTGTGAAGGTACCTCTGAGCCCTCCGCCGTCCAGGGCCAAGATACGGAAGTTGCGACCCCGCGAAATATTCCGCCGGGTCAGTGGAAGGTTTTTCAGCTGTTCGACAATCAGATCCACGACCTGGTCTTCAGACGTGCTTTCGGCAATGACCTTATTGGCATCCTCAGACAAGCCGTTGCGCAGGCGTGATAACAACGAAGGATCTTCTTTGAGATAGCCTGCGATTGCCCCGCCGAAGCCAGCTACGACAAAGCCAGGCTTACCGAGCTCAAGCATTGCATCAAGCTCATTGGGAACGCCCGCTTTTGCTTTGTTGACGTCCCACCAAGCGCCTCCCACGCAGACAACGACGTCAGAACGATCCGCCATCCAATCTCGCATCGGGGTCAGACCGTCTGCTGCGGTGCCATCGCTATTATCTGCAGGCACAATTTCTACAGAAGCAAATGCTCTCTGCACTTCAATTTCAGCGGTGTACTGGTCGGTCGAGAAGCTCTTCGCTCGAACTAGCGTAAGCGCACCTTTGCTACCACCTGCTTCGATGAAGTCTTTCGCTGCCTTCTGCAGTGGCGCAGTGAATGTGGGATGGCTTCCATGGACAATGGAGCCCCCTTCGCTGAAGACCTTAGCTGCGAGCTTCTGTACGAAAGCAGCAATCTCTGGTTTCGATTCTTTATTTGATCCGGACAGGTGGATCCTGACGCCGGCTAGGCGCTGTATAACTGCCATGTGAAATACCTGGGTGATCTGAAATGTCGATTGCTGTGAGCCACCACGGCTAGGAGTGCATTTCTAACGGCCAGCCAGGCCTGCCGCCGTTTCGATCCAGCCAGCGATGTTGTCCCTGCCGAGCGGCGAAGTCGTATCTCATGCAGTGCTTGGAAAGGGGGACTACCGTGTCGCTGGTAGGAGCATCGAACCACAGATCAGCGGCCGGAATGGCAAGGGTGTAATCCTCATACCTTACCCATTTTCCGCCCTTGACCTCCGCGAAGAGAATTTTGCCGTTGGCGAGATACAGCCCCACCTGATCCAGAGGGTTCGTACCTTTCACCCCGAGCTGCTTGTCGTTGTTTCTCACGCCATGGATATCAACGGTGAGCAGCCCGTTGCCCTTCAGGACACTGCGCACGATCTCGTACCGCACCCACCGCCTGCCGGCGGTGTAGTGGCCAGCGAGTACACACGTTACAGAAGTGTTGTTGAGACCGTTGCGAAGGAAGGTCTTCAGCGCTTCATCGCCTTCCTTTTTGGAGGCCTCGAATACACTGCCATCAAAGAAGCCCTGGGCTTCTTGATCCTTGCTGACCACCAGGCAATTCCTGACATTCCAGCATCGCCACACGTCTTCCTGATAATGGAAGGAAAAAAACGTTCTCCGTGCCATCCCTTGCTCCCGTTCGTTAGCACCCCCTGCCCCGGCATCCCAGCCTCAGCGAAGGACTGCATGCGGAGCTGCTGTGGCCGTGAAAAACGAGGCCGTCCAGCAGCGGGGGCTTTGAAATGCAGGGAGACTACCACCAAGCGCTGGAGTTGACATCACTATGATGGCAGCAGGCATGCAAGCGGCTGTAGTGCGGCTGCGGCGGAGTATGGCTATGATCGATCTCTTGAGGTTAGGCAGACCACATGCCGATCAGAGCTAACGCTCAGGCGATGATGCCATGGTCAAGACGCATGAGTAGGTCATAAATCTCGCCATACCCTGAAAGCGTGCACAGCAGGCTGCAGGGGGCTCGACAACCTAGCCCACGCACAGGCCTCTCCAGCCAGTCTTGCGCGATCTTCGAATTTCCGAATACCTGCAGCGCAATCATCGCGATCTGGTTGTATCGGCTTCTAAAGCAGCGATGCTGACCACTCCATCCAGAAAATGACCAATGAGCGCAGGGCGCGATGATTATCAGCTCTTTCATCCGTCATCCTCGATAGACCTTTGATCATCTCGATTGAGGTTTTACGATACCGCTCAGGTAGCGTTGATCCCGATGGCTGTGGCCATAAGCCTGAACCTGGCGACCTGCGCCAGGCCAGCCAGGTAGCCGCCGATGGCTAACGAACGACAACGCCGTGAGTGGCCAGGTCGTCTACCAGCGTCTTACGACGAAGCATTTTGGGGATTTTGAACAGGCTTCTATAGCTGTAGAAGAAGCAGACAGGGATGAACAAGAGCCCGACTCCGTACGTGGCGGTCGCGATGATCAGACCCGCGGGGATCGCCGCAAGCCCGAACACAATACCCTTCAGAACGCTTGATCTAGCGACCAGCCGCATATGATCTAGGTCATACTCGACCTTTCCGTTACCCTTTTCAAAAGCCACGAGAACAATTGTTTTTTTATTCAGATGTTTGTAATACCAAGTTCTCGGACTGTCAGTCACAATAGCGCCATGTCGTTTTAAGTAATCCAGCATTGCAACTTCTTTGAAGTGAAAAGTTCTTCCCTCACTATCTTCGCAACGTACCTGATCGTAGATTGCGTCGATATCACCGCTCGCCTTGAGATTGTAGTTTTTGACCGTGAGGGTCATCTTTATCAGGTCGGACATACCTTTCCTTAAGTAGTGGATGCTCACCAGGCAGAAATAATTGGCTCAGCCGTTAGGTGCCGTCAGTCATGGCTGGACTCTTCAGGTACCAGGATCGCCAGTCTTCGAGAGCTAGCTCAGCCGAGCTCTCTCAACCACACGGGGGTTGGGGCGATGACGTGTCACGCACCAACTACAGAGCGCTCCGATAGCTCAGATACAATCACGTAATGATCGAGGCCAGTCATGCTTTGCACTAAGGTGTAACCACCCTCCTGCTTCACCATGCGTAGTTTCGGGGTCACAACGGTCATGCCATCGCTACTGACGCCCGACAGATCGCAATAGACCATTGCCGTGATGCGATCACCCACGCGGGCCGCGTCCATGAGGTACGCGTCAACCGTGACTCCCCAATCGATGCCGGCTGCCTGGACAACTAGCGGTGGAAGTCCGATCAATTCACAAGCACTCACGCTACTCACCATCCCTCAATTGATTTCGATTAATTTGTACGGATCAAATCCACAGTCTTCACCTGGATAACCACGCTGGTTTGACAGCAGACGGCATCCACCGAGGACAGTGTCGACGGAGAAGTGGGTGTGGCCGAACGCCCAATAGTCTGCCCGCTCCACCAAGGAGTGCCACCTGTTGTAGTACGCAGCGCTGACATGCCCATCCTGCTCATCGCCCGCTACCTCAGCCATTGGGGCATGGTGAGTGACGACAAATGTTTTCCCCATGAATGGCCGGCTCAGCTCCTGGCTAAGAAACTCCCGCGTGGCGTGGTTCTTGGCAACGAGGTCGGCCGGCCGCAAGCGCCGATAATTCGAGTCGGCCCTGATCATTTTGAAGTCATTCATCACCCGACCGCAGGTCATGGATGCGGCGACCGTATCACCCGTGGCCGAAAAGTCCGTCCATGCAGTACCCACCAAGAATCTGACATTCCCGAAGACCCACGACTCGTTTTCAAGCACGTGAACGTGAGGGGCCGCTGCCGCTCGCATCTTCTCGATTGTTCGATCGAGATGACCTTTGTAGCACTCATGATTCCCAGCGCAGTACACGACTGGAGCTTTGAAGGTCTCATTTGCCCACAAAACCCCACGACTTTGGAGGCCGATATCACCAGCCAACACCACGAGGTCAGCCACCATCTCTGGTGGATGAAAAGGTGTGAACTCGACATGGAGGTCGGAGTAGAGAAGTATATGCATGATGTTGATGCTCAGGGCCTTGCTGCCCGGCGACGGCTTGCCAGGTCGAAATCTAGCTTGCTTTGCTTCAGGGCTGGGTTTCGATTTGGACGTAAATTGAGAAAACGACTGGCTGGGCCGAACGCTGGGCCTGGGCTCGCCACTTGTAGATCTTGTATGACTATAGGCATTTGTTTTATACAACGCAAATGCCGCATATCGTTCCGTTTACACAGGAACGCTTATGTCACTGCGCACCTCTTTCGCTGCTGCTCTGCAATTTCTTCGGATGCGCCAAGCTTCGTTGCAGCAGGAACTGGGCCAGGCTGCCGATCAATCGTATGTCAGTAGGCTCGAATCCGGCGCCCGATCGGTCACGCTCGAAGTGAGCGATGATCTTGCGAAAGCCCTTGGAGTAGACCCGCTTACGCTCCTCTTGCTTACCTACGCTTCAGAACGAGGCGAAACTCCCCAACAGCTTCTGGAGCACCTCAGAAAAGACCTAACCGTTTCGGGCTTGTTGACCAGCGAGATCCCTTCACAAGCTTCCAAAGCGCCTCATCCTATGGTTGCTGCGTCAGAAGAGCTGCGACCACAAATCAAAGCGCTCGCAGACCAAGGGTTGGGGCAGACGGAGATTGCCAAGCGACTGGGCATATCCAGGCATACGGTAATCAACCATCTGAAGAAGATGGGTTGATCGCTGAGGGAGCCGTAGCGCAAATTACCCGAGCGGACACGTGAAGGTCGCCAGGTCAGCAGCTCCTTGAACCCATCTCAGGGTTGCGGAGAGAAAACCATACGTCAGCTGGAGATGGACAGCCTCTGGGTCGGCATGTGGGGTGACCGAGCATGAGAATGGAAGAAGCCGAGAAGCAGGGTGGCGTCGATCAGGGTCACTTCGCCACCGATGCGCGTAGATATTTCTGCGAACGCCATCAACGACATTCGGTTGCAGGCTGACAAGATAACGCCATCCCCTGTCCCACTCAATCTGCTTTGATAGCCGCCACGATTGCAGACTAGATGTCGATATGGCGGGTTTGACCGAGGATCGTATCGTCAAGGCACGAAGCCGAGCTTCGTAAAAAATGGAAAATCCATCTGAGAGGACTGAATGTCAGATCACGGATGCAGGGTAAACAGAGCTTCTCGATGACGCGGGTCTTATGCGGCGCCACCTCTTGGGCCTACTGCATCCTGAGACTCGGTGGATATCTCAAGGCTATTCGACGACTTACTGTTGGACAGCAGCGATGGATACAAGACGATCCCTTGCATGGATGCGATGGTGATTTCTGTTTGCTCAGCGATTGAAGTGAAAGAACTCTTGAAAAAATCGGAACGGTTGCCGCACATCTCTGCAGGCCACTGACAGAATCTAGATAAAAATAGATCACAAAAATCACGAGCGTGATTGAGTTCCTTCCCCGCTGGCCATGGCGAGTACAATGTTGTAGAGGAAAAACTGATTCGACGACGCTTTACGCTTGGCGGGCGCCCTCCCCATAGGCCTATGCAAAGAGCTGATGTAGGTGCACCTCGTTCTGCGCTCTGACGTATCGAGTATTGAAGAACGCGTACGCGTGGCATGGCTACTAGGACATCAACCCATATCCAGGCACCACCAGGTAAGCAGTCTAGGCAGACAGGGCCCAAAGGTAGCGAGATTTCGGTTAGCAAGAAAAACCTAGTGTCCATGCAGTCCCTCCACTCTCAATCTCGACTCGTAGACAGCAGGTCAACCGCTCTTCACTTTCCAATGGAGGCAGTGAATCCCTCAACAAATTGTTGAGCCCTGCTGGAGGCTATTAATGGATGCCATTGCACAAGTCGGCGTGCGATGACTGCAGAATGGTCTGGCGAGAAGCCATTGCACGATGAGCCCAAACCATAGGCATCAGAAAATCCAATCGCACTACCTATTGCGTCCAACAGAGCCTCAATCACGCTCGAATCATCCGCTGGCAAGACCTCGTAAAGCCAGCCGAGTATGAGCAGCGCGACCCTTCGGTGAGCGATACTGGCTATCAAGGGGCCGAGAGTGAATGTCTGTTGAAACACCGGGAGTTGAAGGTAAACAGCGTCGTTACGCATGTAGCGATTGATGAGACCGAACCTTGGATAGAGCATTAAGCAGATCAGAAATTTCGAGAATTCCCATTCGCTGACTTGGTGAGTGTCGCGGCTCAGCCCGCCCTGAATAGTCTCCATCTCAAAATTATTGAGCATGTCCTGCACCAATTGCAAGGACTTGATAGAGCGCATTCCATCTTGAAATCGGGACGCTGAAAGGTACCTCTCCTTGTATAAGACCTGCATCTGGAAAAATTTCATGGCCATGTTCAGTTTAGGCCCGAACACTTCTGCAGCATCGATTAAAGGCAAACTATGATGCACGCAAATCACTGTGCTCACGGCGCACCAATGCTTTAGCGAAGTGGGAAGTTCGTACACACGAAATTGCTCTGCCAAACATTGATAGCAAAACGTGCGCCTGTAAAAACGCGGTATTAGCCAACTGCTAGGCGGCTGAATTAGTGTTGCTCTGAGTTCACGACTCATGCCTACGGCCTCACACGCCGCATTCGCGAAGCTGGAGTTCAACGAGAAATCCGGATCGAAATCAGCAGCCGGGGCCGAGGTCAACCACATTTGGCTGAGTTCCTCACTCCCAAGCGGTGTGTATCTAGAAACCCTACTCTGCCTGTAAAGCCAGCACGACAGGAGTTCCCCTTCGATCGGTAAACAATCGATGCAAACCGTCATCTACTTGTTGCCTTTGTACAGGTACGCGGGGTGAAACAGCCGGAGGATTGTATCGCCGAGATTTCCCTTGGTTTGGTGGTATAGGGCTTCCAGGGATACGTTTGCAAACGCCGCGCGTGGGTGTCCAGCAAGAATCGATTCGAAAAAAAACTGGTACTCATTAAAATCTCGAAAGCCCTTTAAGCTGAAAGTTTTAGTGCAGTGTGACGAGCACTTTCGAAGATCAAGCATGGCCGATATATCTGATTCCAGACCAGAAAGCACTATGTTGACAGATGGGAGCGCGGTCAGGATGGACTTTATCTGATGGACAGTACGGCGCCTTGCGCTTTCACTGACGAGAAATACATCAATGTGATCGATAAAAATCGTCGAAATCTCTCTCAAGGTAACAATCTCGATCACGAAGGCAGGTATTTCTTTTTTTCCTTGAAACTCAACATCAATATGTAGCTGATGGTAGAACTGACCAAGAAGATCTAGACCGGAAAGTTCAGGGTGATCTGCTATGGTAAATATGGGCTTAGCCAGGCGTGACCTGACATATGCCATGCAGGTCGGTAAGCCGAAGCCTGGCTCGGATGAAACAACGCAAAATGAACCCTCACGCGTCAACGCAACCAAGACATCGTTGGCGGTGGCATACTGCGAGGGCGAGAGTATGATCATTTCTGTCTGGGCTTTCCGGGATTGTGGATTTTGAATCCGTACTTCGCCGCCAAGGCACCGATGTTACGAAATTGGTCTTTGTGAATGCGCTCAGCCCCCTGTTCGATAGCATCCATCGCGGTGCATTTGAGAATCTTCACGATGTTATCCAAAATGCCATGTGAATTTGAGTGAATAAGCGACCTCAACTCAGGAGATGAGACATTCGATGCAAGTTTGAGCGGGAGATTCGTTTCATAAGTAGCTATGAAGTTTACAAAGTCTTGATCCTTTTTCCACTTTTGGAGTTCCCATTGCACAAACCGCCGATCCAGAACTCGATCAAGCGCGATAGCTTCCAGAGCTACGGAATTACCGAAGGCAATCACGCACAATTTGAGCTTTCCTTCCGCAAGGCTGCGCAACAGCGACAAGATCACTTTCTTGTTGACATTTCCCTCAAGCATCGCATCTGACAGCTCGTCGATAACGATCGCCCCAATTTCCCCTGACTCGATTTTCTTAAGTATGATGTCAATTCTGTTTGCAGCGGTTGTTCTCTTGCCGATATGCACATGGAATTGCTCGCAAATCGCATCATGCAATTTGTACCTGTTAATATTTTCAGTCAGGGTAATGAATACCATTTTTTTCCCTGACAGGTGCCCCAAAGCCTGAAGGCGATGAAACAAGGCCGACTTCCCATCACCACCCTCTCCATAGATAAATATGCTTGAAGCCTGTATCTGGTTTTCCGTATAGATCATGTGATTCAAGCAGTTCATCAACGGCTTCAGGCGAGGGGTATCGATCCAAATATCATGGCGGCAGATCTTGATCCGTTGTTCTGCCGGCAACTCGATTAGGTGCCTTAGGTCTGCTTTAACATGACTGAGGTCGCTCATAACTCAAGTATCCTTAGGGTCGATGATCAGCACTGGAACCAGCAAATCTATCTCTTCTTGGTCTATGATTATCTCTGGATGGAAAATATCGTCTTCCTCCCAGGCATCTTCACCGGTTTGAACATAGACTTTATTATCATCAATAGGATATTCCTCGACGTCCTCTAGGTCATACGTCTCGACGGAATGAAAAGCTGGAGGTGGTGGCGGTAGAGCTAACTGCTTCGGCGCACTCATGAAGGCCGTTTTCAGCGCCTCAGCTTCTTGAAGAATTTCTTTCTGCCGATCCATCGCGGGAGGTGCAAAATCATCATCGATAGTCCCGTCTGCCTTGTTAATCAAAGCTGGCATACGCTTTGATAGTTGCTTATGGTTCGAGTAGGATTCCCAATGCGTAGACAGCCCGTCACGAGTGTATGAACAAGGAATTTTTAGGAATGCATGAGGAGTTTTCACCCAAATATAGTTAAGGTCGTACTGCAAGTATTTCACATCCAGCCTTTGGCCAACATAGTCTTCCAAGGCCTCACTTGCAAACCTGCGGCCGGCAAAATTGATGCCATATGAATGCACCTTATGGGAGAAAGAGGTTGGGCAAAAATCGATGAGAAACCTCTGCTCATCCTCTTTGGAAATAATTCTGGATGAGTCATACTTTCCTTGATCTTTGTAGTGAGCGAAAGCTTGTCTCGGAGTACAACCAAGTGTGGCGTGTTTTTTACCATGGTAAACTGTAACTTCCTTCATCATCCACTCCGCACATTGAATGAAGTCCATCTTGGCGTTTAGCTCACTTTCAAAGCTTTGTCGCTCCACCACGTTGCTCCCGGTCGAACCGGGAAGGAAATGTACTCCGGTGGTCATGAACGAGCCAATTACACGCTCTATTATCCCACCGTACCATTTTTTGCCGATGGGGCGATGTTCCCACTCCATACCCCATTCTTTGCACTGCTGGATGAAGGCATCGCTCGTAAACTCAGCAGCATTGTCGGTAAAAATTACAAACGGGATGCCGTGGAACGGATATTCATCAGGATGAGTCAAAAAGCTAAACAAGCTGCTTTGCTTATTCATCACCGCAAACGCCAGTGCAGCAGCAACTGTAATTATACTCGGAGCTTCCATGCTTAGATAAAACCCTAAGATCACCCTCGATCTATCACAAATGATCATGGTTATCCAGGGTCGTCCGATGATGACATCCCTGTTGTACTCATCGACGAGTAATATATCCACACGAGTATGATCGATTGACACGCGACGCAACAAACCATCGATAATTAATTTTTTTGGCTTAAAGCCATACTTCTGGTCGAACTGTTCCGCAGTAAGTGTCTTCCTGTCACGATCTTTTTGAGGTATGTTGAAAAGATATTTCCTTGCCGTGTGACGACTCACCGGTTTTTCACAAGTAGCTTCACAATAACGGCGTGCCCACTTTAGCAACTCACTGATGGAAGCCTTGGGGCCATTGTAGTGCAATTCGTACGCTTTGCTGAGCGCGGCCACCTGTCCCGAGGTTGCTCTACTGCCTCCTTTAGGTGTCCCCTTGTGATTACGAACAATATTTTTGCCGTTGCGATGATCCTCCAGCAACTTATAGAAATGAGATTTTTTTAACCCAAGGAGTTCCATGCCCCTCTTGGCAGGTAGCCCTTGATCAATCTCCTCGAATACAGATATGCGCTCATTTGCGAGTTGCTCCTCCCGCTGATCAATCGTTCTGATCTGATACGGAATCGCTTCAGTGCTGGGTGGAACTCCAGACTCTTTCCAATCCCTGGGGATTCCATCATGAGCATTCTTTACTAGAGTCAACTTCTTCGCATTTTGTCCGAGCCTCTGATCTTCTTCCTCCAAGCCATCGTTACCCATATCCAACCCTGACTGTTATTTTGAACAACTGACCCACATGACGTTTGGGTGATCATAGTCGCCGGACGAAGACATGCAACCCCTATAATAACCCCGGCGGGAATACGCCCCGAAAGCAAAAACCGGCTTACTTGAATATTGAACTTTCAAACCCGGCAAATAAGTACACTTAGTGTTCAATTAAAAATATGTACCTTTCAATGAGTTGAACTCAATTATGCTTATGCATTGTGATCTTGCATCAGCAATATCTATATAAATGGAGACAGTTTTTTATAACCAAAATAGACAAAATCCAAAAAATATTGTCATAAAAAAATTTCGGGACGGGCTCCAATCGCGGTAATAGGTCGGCCGCATTAAGCCCGCATCACAAAGTTGCGCGGGTGTGAGAATGCTGCATAGGCGTCAGGGGGTGAAGGCCACCGCTTCGAGAGTAAACACTTTACCAATCAGAAGTGGGCGACTGAGACCAGTGGAGGGAGAAAGAGCAGCCATCCAGTCGTACCGAGATCTTCCCGAATGGCCTGGACATTTCATTTGCCGGAAAAACGATAATGTTCTTTTCATTACCGGAAAAAAATTTCTGTTTTCCGGTAATAGAGCGAAACTTTCGCTAACCGCTTGTAATTCCTAAGTAATCTTCTTGTCCGTTTTACTTTCAATGTTCACACATCCACTCTCTCAACAGGCTATCTACTCCGTGTTCGTGGCGAGTCATTGAATGAGGTGGCTGCCGATGAAACTGGTTCAGTGCCGTTTCTCTTCATGTAAACGACTACCGCTGCTTGTGCAAGCTGGTGATGCGGCGCTGTTGCCCATACTTGCCCCATTCATCTACACCCAACTTAAACCCAGGCACCGTGCTTACAACACGGCTGCGGCACATCTGCGTGCGATCCACGCTTTCTACTCCTATGCCAGAACCCGAGATCTGGATCAGGCTGGAGTTACTTCCACAGTGGGTTGAACACCGGAAACGTGGAGGATGTACCTGCCGCCGGCCCTGACTACTCAAGGTTGCTTACGGAAGAACAAAGTGATCTGGCCTACCTCCACTCCGAATTTGGTCATGAACGAGCGATTGATCATGGTGTTCTTGTCCATAAGGTACATCCAGTCGTCTAATTCAACCTGATACTCCTTACCATCCACAGGAAGGCTAAGTACGTATTTCCAGCGCAGGGTATTGCCTGCCATCTCACCACGCGCCTCCCCCACCACGTCGGCAGCGGTTCCGCGCCATTGGTTATGACCAACTGGCGTTAGCGTCCACACCCGTTTTTGTTTAGTGCCATCGCTGTAAGTAAATGACTCATCGAGTATTAACTTATTGCCTTCGGA
This sequence comes from Pseudomonas sp. MF5691, assembly GCF_016405645.1. Lineage (NCBI taxonomy): Bacteria > Pseudomonadati > Pseudomonadota > Gammaproteobacteria > Pseudomonadales > Pseudomonadaceae > Pseudomonas > Pseudomonas sp. MF5691. The sequence continues at coordinate 128,388 of NZ_JAEKDC010000006.1, read as the reverse complement.
CTGGCCATTGATCTCCACGTGGAAGCGCTTGACCACCTCACCTGATCGCTTTTGAAACATGCCCCAAGCTTCGACCCGCCCCTCGAAAAAATCGCGTAGCTCAAGGGTGGGCATCTCCTGGCGGTAAGTATGCACATCTACCCGGCTGCAACTCGCGAGACCAATGCTTAGCAGAACTATCAATACCTTTAACATGTGCAACTCCTCAACGGTCTCAGGGGTTTAGAACCGCCCAGCAATTGGGATCGCAGCTGCGGGCACGCCAAAAGCTATACAAAACAATTAATTTGTACAGCCGAATCCTCAGGTCGGCGTTACAGCCACACAAACGGACTCCGACGGTCTGTCCAAGGGGGGGCACGCGCATCGCGCAGAAATGGTGCCTGCGCCAGCCACCCCATACGCATCACGCCTAGGAATGGCGCACATTGTCAGGTGGTTTTTTTAGGCCTACCCTATACAGAACCTGTACAGCGCATTAGATAATGTACAATAAAAATTGACCACTGGCGCTGCAATTTGACGGTGAGAGCAGCATGGCTTCGAGGAATCTTAATGAACACATCAATAGCCGAGCATTACCGTGAAATTCTCGTCGGCGTCGGCGAGAACCCTGAGCGTGAAGGACTGCTGGATACTCCCAAGCGTGCAGCCAAAGCGATGCAGTACCTGTGCAATGGCTACACGATCAGTCTAGAGGATTTGATCAACGGCGCATTGTTCGAATCGCAAAACGATGAAATGGTCATCGTGCGCGACATCGAACTGTATTCGTTGTGTGAGCATCACCTGCTCCCCTTCATCGGCAAGGCTCATGTTGCCTACATCCCCACTGGGCGGGTGCTGGGCCTGTCGAAAGTCGCCCGGGTCGTCGATATGTTCGCCCGCCGCTTACAGATCCAGGAAAACCTTACAAAGCAAATAGCCGACGCTATTGCACACATCACTGATGCGGCCGGCGTGGCCGTGGTCATTGAGGCAAAGCACATGTGCATGATGATGCGGGGCGTGGAGAAACAAAACTCGGTGATGACCACCTCAGTGATGCTGGGCGCCTTTCGCGAGTCGTCCGCTACGCGGCTGGAGCTCCTGCAACTGATTGGGCAACGCAGTTAACGCTCGGAGCTCGCGCAGGCTTGCGGGAGAGACTCAATGAACAGTTCCTTTGAAATGAACGCCTTGGTGATAGGCGCCAGCGGTGCGCTTGGCGCAGCGTTTGGAATGGCTGAAAGCAGATCCATGACGATATCGAGTCGTTACGCATTCCTTTCTCGCTGGCGGCACCCCTGGTGAGTCACGTTGCGCCGGGGGCCTGGCAAATGAGTAAGATTCGCCGACTGTGCCTGGTGCTGGGCGACCAACTGTCTTGGGACTTGGCTTCATTGCAGGGGCTGGATCCCGAGCGCGATGCGGTGTTGCTGGTCGAGGTGATGGAGGAAGCAAGCCATGTGCCCCATCACCCACAAAAAATCGCGCTGATCTTCAGTGCGATGCGCCATTTTGCCGAGGCGTTGAAGCAGCGCGGTATCCGCGTGCACTACGTCAGCCTGGATGATCCACACAACAGTGGATCGGTGCCCGGCGAGTTACGGCGCTGGCACTCACTGCTTCAACCGCAGCAACTGCACCTGACTGAGTGCGGTGACTGGCGCCTGGAGCAGTCGCTCAAGGACTGTCGCTTAACGATCCAGTGGCATAGCGATAGCCGTTTTCTCTGCACCCGCGGCGAATTTTCGTCTTGGGCCGAGGGCAAAAAGCAGCTGCGGATGGAGTTCTTCTACCGCGAGATGCGGCGCAAAAGTGGCTTGTTGCTTAATGGCGACCGCAGCCCGGTCGGTGGCGCCTGGAACTTTGATGCCGAAAACCGCAAGGCGTTGCCCAAAGGTGTGAGAGCGCCCTCACCCATGCGCTTTTCGGCCGATGCCATCACCCAGGAAGTGCTGGCGCTGGTGGCAAAAAACTTCTCCGGCCACTATGGCGCCCTAGACACCTTCGACTACCCGGTAACCCACGCCGATGCCCAAGCCTTGTGGGATTACTTTCTCGATTGGGGCCTGGCTGCGTTCGGCGACTACCAGGATGCGATGGCCAGTGACGAACCCTTCCTGTTTCATGCGCGGATCAGCGCCGCGCTAAATATCGGCCTGCTGGATCTGCGCCAGTTGTGCAGCGACGTCGAAGCCGCGTACTGGGCGCAGCGGATTCCGCTGAACGCTGCCGAAGGCTTCATTCGTCAACTGATCGGTTGGCGGGAATACGTCCGAGGCATCTACTGGTTGAAGATGCCTGAATATGCCGACGGAAATGAATTCAGCAACACTAGGTTGCTTCCAGAGTTCTACTGGACAGGCGAAACGAAGATGAACTGCATGCGCCAAGCCATTAACCAAAGCCTTAAGCATGCCTACGCTCATCACATCCAACGGCTAATGGTTACCGGCAATTTCGCTTTGCTCGCAGGTATCGCGCCGAGTCAAATATGTGAGTGGTACCTGGCAATCTACATGGACGCGTTTGACTGGGTGGAGTTGCCCAACACACTTGGTATGGTCATGCATGCAGACGGCGGCTACATGGGATCTAAGCCTTACTGTGCGAGCGGCCAATACATCAAGCGCATGTCCGATTATTGTCGTGGCTGCGCATACAAGGTGAGCGAAAGCACCACAGATGACGCCTGCCCTTTCAATGCGCTTTATTGGCACTTCCTGATACGTCACAGCGACCGCCTGCGCAGCAATCACCGTATGGGCATGCAGTATAAAAACCTCGACCGAATGCCTGAATCAAAGCAGCAAGCGCTCTGGCAACGTGGTCAATTGTTGCTCGCAAACTTAGATAACGGTGAATCACTTTGAAAAAGAGTGAACTCCCGGTCAAAACCTGCATGACTTGCGGCCTTCCCTTCCTATGGAGGAAGAAATGGGCGCGCTGCTGGGAAGAAGTTCGTTACTGTTCTGAGCGCTGCCGGCGTAGTAAACCTGCCCAGTGCTGAGCCAAAAAATGGCCATCACAGGCCCTCTTGGACTCAAACCAAAATCACTTGCTTAGCCAGGAGGTCGATGTGATGTTAGGCGTTTTAGAACGTTACACCAAAAATCACAACCTGAGCCTACAACGATGTGCGCTATGAAATTTTCAGTTAGGAATAAATTGGAAGCGGTAGTAGAAATGTATCAGGTCGTGCGAAGAGGTACCCTTGCATAAGATCTATGCCTAAGCGGAGTAATGCATCACTCTCATCACGGGTTTCAATACCTTCGGCCACAACCACTATATTTAAACGGTTTGCGACTAAAACAATACCTTCGACTATTGCAGTTTTAACCGGGTCTTTGTCAATGTTTCTTGTGAGAGCCATGTCAATTTTTAGCACATGAGGTTGGAACATCGCCAATAAATTCAACCCCGAGTAACCCGAGCCGAAATCGTCGATAGATGTAGTGAAACCTTGACGCTTGTACTCTTCGAAAATCCCCTTTAGATGCATAGGGTCATCAACACGTTCACCTTCGGTCACTTCGAACATTAGTCTCTCTGGAGGGAACCCAAACAGTCTGGCAGCCTCCAGAGTGGCTCGAATGCAGGTTTCGGGTCGATACACAGCATTTGGCAAAAAATTGATACTGAGCTTGCAGTCTGGAATGCCCAGCAAACCTAGTTCCGTCGCTCTCTCGATAGCCTTGACTCGGCATGCTTGGTCAAAGCGGTATCGGTTGTCGTCATTAACCTGATCCAAGATGCTCGCCGCCGACTCACCGTTCACCCCGCGTACAAGGGCTTCATAGGCGAAGGTTGTGCGCGTTCTTACGTTAACGATTGGCTGGAATGCCATTATGAAATCGAACCCCAACCCTTCTAGATTTCGGCACTCTGCGCAGCTGACTGATACGAACGTAGAGAACGCAATATTACGGGGCATGGCTGATCCTCCAGATTTTTAGCAACCCTACCCTATAATTTTCGAGCTTTCAGTATGTATCGGCACTGATCTGGCTTCGTTGAAGGCGCATGTTCATCGCGTGCAACGCGCCAGCCTAATAGTGAGGTGTCGTTCGCCATAATATTGATGAGAAGCAGGCCGAAAACCAGCATGGATAAAGGCAATGCCCGTTTTTCGCCACGCCAATATCTTGTTTTGCGCATTTCCAAGCAGAGCCAGCATCACTGGCACCAGCGCGATGAATGCCGGCGTCAGGACACCGGTTCGACAAACCCGGCTTATTCAATTGTGCAATGCCTCAACGCCCCCTGGGTTTGGATCCACCCAGCAACTGGGCTCGCAGTTCCGGGTTGCGTGTTCGGGGGTCAAGCCAGATGGCAAAAAAGGCTTTGGCGAAAGCTTCATCCCTCACCACGCGCCTTAGGTTGTCGCCGAAGTAAAACCGTACGCCCTCTCCAGGAACATAAACGCCCGTGATGCGGTCGCCTGCGCGCACATTGACGAACGCGTGCTGCATTTCCCGCTCCCAGCGGCCCATCAGCTCTGAGTTCAGGCCGTAGGGGGACAAGCGACGGATTTCCTTGATGCTGGCCTCGACTAGATCGTCGCGGCTAATAGCGCGGCTGTAGGTGAGTTCAAGCGCAAAAGGTGCATCCGCAACCAGCGGCTCACCGGCGATCAGGCGTGGGCTCCAGAACTGCGCGCTGTAGACCGAGAAACCGAATACTCGCATATCCCCGCTGCCCAACAGATGGGCATTGGGGACCGCCTCACGCCAATCGGCAAATATGTCCGCGCTCTGGAGCATAAGAGCAATACAGATAAGGTGGCGGACCAAGCTATCGTTGCGCGTAGCCATGCAAATACCTCGATAAGACTCTTGGATACCTATGCGCTCGCCACACGTCAATTGCGGGCGCGTAGCCGGATGGCATTGGCCCGTGGTTAACACGCATAAGCATTGCGCACATTGTCAGGTGGTTACTTTAGGCCTATCTTAGATAAAACCTATACAAGGTATAGTGCAATGTACAACAAAAATCCTTGGCCACTGACGCTGTACTTTGACGGTAACTGTCCATTGTGCGCGCGGGAAATCAAGATCCTGCGCCGACACGCCACAGATGGCCGACTGCTATTTATTGACTTAAACAGCGCTGAATTTGACGCCAAGGCCCTTGGCTTTACGTTCGAGCACATGCAGTCCGTACTTCACGCCCGTTTCGCCGACGGCCGCTGGGTTGACGGCTTGGACGCCACCCTATGGAGCTGGCGTGCCGCCGGCCTGGGATTCTGGGCCAGCCCCCTGACCTGGCGTGCACTTCGACCGCTGCTGGCGTTCGGTTATCAGCTGTTCTGCCGCTTGCGCCCCCATTTGGCGTGGTTGCCTCACCCGGATGGGCGACGTCGATGTGTCGATAACCGTTGCGCAGTGCCGGAATCACAACACGCACCCGACGCGTCGGACACCTTGAAAACGAGGCAGCCTTAGAGCGCTACTCATGAACAGCCCCTTCGAAATGAACTCACTTGGCGACGGCTATCGCGCCTTAGTGATAGGCGCCAGTGGAGCCCTTGGCACGGCGTTTTGTCAGTTGCTCAAAGAAGATCCACGCTGCTCGGTTGTTCGCGAACTGACGCGTCATAGTCTTCCGGGGTTGGACCTGGAAGAGCCCGAAAGTATCGCCAAAGCCGCCGCCGAATTAGCTGAAGAAGCCCCGTACCAATTAATCCTGCATGCTGCGGGCCTGCTCCATCGCAAAGAAATCAAGCCGGAAAAGAGTTACTCCGCCATTGAGGCGGATGCGTTTCAGGCAGTGTTCCAGGTCAACACCCTGGGACCAGCGCTTGTTTTGCGTCACTTTTTGCCACTGCTCGACCCTCGTGGCGCGATGGCGGTGCTTTCGGCCAAGGTTGGCAGCATCGGCGATAACCGTTTGGGCGGCTGGTATGCGTATCGCGCCTCCAAGGCCGCGTTGAACATGTTGATTAAAACCGCGGCGATCGAACTGGCGCGAACCCGCCCGCAAACCCGCTTGCTGAGCCTGCATCCAGGCACCGTTATTTCAGGCCTTTCACAGCCCTTTCGTGGTGCCTCGGCAGCCAGGCCGGCACACATTGCTGCCCGCGAGTTGTTATCGCTGATTGACCGTCTGACTGCTGCCGACAGCGGCAATTTTTTTGCTTATAACGGTGAGCGCCTACCCTGGTAGGCAAGGAGTAAACCTTGAATTTGCAAGCACTGATCGAACAGGCCGCGAAGGGCGAAATACGCGAGCTGGAGTTGCTGTCACTCGAAGGTGGTTTTTATCTGGCACGAATCCGCCTGGATCACGGCCAGTTCACCCTGCTTGATGATGCGGCCAAGCCGATGCGCCTGCGGTCGACCACCCACCTGCGCGACTTGCTGCAGACCGTGCCGGCATTTCCTTGCGTGCTGGTGCAGCAATGCGCGCACGACGAAATGTGCGGCCGGGATTCAGGGCCTGTCGAAGAGCTGCGTATCGCGTTTTCGCTCACCACGCCATTATGAGCAGGCAAGCACGCGATAGATCTCAGAAACCACCTGTAGTGTTGCCTCTTCAAGCGTTCCCTCGTTGCGGCATAAAACCCAGCCTTGATCTGCAACCGCTCGCTCGAACGCCTGGGTACAGGCAACATGTTCTTCCAGCGTATGCATCACAGTACTGCTCAGCCCGCGCCGTCGTGCTGCGGCCCTCGCCCATGAAATTTCAGGGGCGGTGACGATCCCGACGTGCAGGTCTGGCACTTGCACGTTGCGATCAATGTTCAACTGGAGAATGTCTGCAAACGGGACTATGCGCCGAAACGCGGCATCAGACGGGTACCAGCGATCAATCAACACAATGCTGCCCGGAGGTTGTTTAGTCAGCACCTGTCGGGAAATCCATGCACGGCTATCCGCGAGGCGTTCACACACCTGCAACTCCAGATCCCGGCAGGGATTTCTGACCAGCTTGTTAACGAGGGTCATTGTTTCCCGTCTAAAGGGATCGCTTTTTTTCTCGCAAAGTCGGATTACCGTTTTGGCGTCTGCCCTCAGTACTTTTGTAACGGCTTCCAACAGTGTGGTTTTGCCGGTGCCCTTGGGCCCATCCAGAGAAACAAACAGCGGAGGATTCATTGTTGCAGTTCAACCAACCGCTGGTTGTAACTGTCACGAATGCAGGCCTGTTTGTCGTCAGCCTTCCAGCAGTCGTTGCGCCCCTTGATCCAGCCACGTTGCTCGGCCTTGAGCATCTTGGCCTGGCTGCCGGCCTTTTTCAGCGCGGTGTTGTAGGTGCTCGCCATCTGGCGATCCAGAGCGGAAAGCGCTTCGCTGCCGCAAATCAGCGTCTCCACGGAACTGGCCATGTTTGCGCTGCACTTGAACGAAGGTCCGGTCTGAGCGTGTGCGCTGATGGCGAAAATGGCGACTGGCAACAGCGCCGCGCGGATGAATGAATGCATAGGAGTGTTCCTGTAAAGGTGTCGATGGCCACATCGATGCGGGCCCACGTTGACCGCTGCAACGCGTATGATTCTGTCACGCTTTCTAGATGTGGCACTGCATAGGTCAACAATGGCAAAAATCAGCGTTAGCAACAAGGCGACCACGCCAGGCCGAAAAAATCTCACGGCTGCCGATCGTCAGCAGCAGATGGTCGAACGGGCGATCACCCTCTTCGCCCAGAAAGGCTTTGCGCTGACTACCCGCGAGCTGGCCGAGGGGCTGCAGGTCACCCAGCCCCTGCTCTACCGCTACTTTCCCAGTAAGCAATTACTCATCGAACAGGTGTACCAGCAGGTGTTCATGAACCGCTGGGACCCTGAGCTGGAGCAGCAGCTCAAGGACCGCACGCGTCCTTTAAGGGAACGGCTGATTGATTACTTTATCGGTTATACCCGCACCATCCTGAGCAATGAATGGGTGCGGATATTCCTGTACGCCGGCCTGCAGGACCCGGAGTTGAACCAGCGCTATCTCAAACAATTACACGAGACGGTGTTCCTGACGATCATCGAAGAGCTGCGTCATCAGAAGCAACTGACCGCTCCGCTGGATAAACACGCGCTGAGTCTTGAGATCGAAGTGCTGTGGGGCTTCCACAGCAGCTTCTTTTACCTGGGGGTGCGCAAGTGGGTGTATCAGATGCCCGTCCCTGAGAATCTGACCGAACTGATTACTCTGCGGGTCAATGCCTTCCTCGATGGCGCCCTGCATAACGAGGCGTAGTGAAGGCCGTTTACGGGGCGTCGATTTCCGCAAAGAGATACACCAGGCAAAAGCCATCCATGGGTATGACCGGGTTGGTCCAGATCATGCGCGAATGCCGGGCCTGTTCGGCGAAGACTTCGACCAGCACGTCAGACGCGCCGTCCAGGGCTTTGGGGTGCTCATGGAAATCCTCCGCCACATTCAGTACGCCTTCCAGCCGATAGACCTGGCGGATACGGCTCAAATCCCCCACCGCATCCTTGAGCTGGGCAATTGCATTCAATGCCGCCAGGCGACAGGCCGCATACCCTTGCTCCAGGTTCAGGTCGCGGCCCAGGCGCCCACGGTACAGCAGCCGGCCATCAATCCAGGGGAATTGCCCGGAGGTCATCAAGGTATTGCCGACAATGCTCCAGGGCACGTAGTTACCCAGGGCCGGGGCGGGAACAGGCAAGGTGATGCCGGCGGCCTGCAGACGCGATTCAGGGGTGGTCATGATCGGTTCCTGTTTTGATTGTGTTCAGGCCAATGGCGCCAGCCAGGAGGCAAGAGTCTGCGGGTTGTTCAGTAGCCAGCCCTCAGCCGCCTGGTCCGCACTTTTACCCTGGCGATTGAGGGCGTAATCCAACTCGGCAACAATCGCATTGCTCAGACGGATGTTATCGAGCACCTGCAATTGCGCCTCGCTGAACCGCCCCAGGCGATCAACCCGCGCCAACAGCACCGCACGGTCGACACTGCCCAGCAGCCCCTTGGGATCCTTGAGATCACGGATACGATGGCGGAAATGCAGGAACTGCGGATGCCAAAGTGGCACCACGCCCCATCTGCCCTCCTCGACCAGCGCCTCGAACGCCGCCACGCATTGTTCCTGGGTGCCGGTGCGGAACTGGTAGCCCGCCGCCGCAAGGCCGTAGTCCTCCATCATCCGCAGCGAAAACCGGGTAATCCCGGCGCCCGGGCCAATCCCCTGGATCAGCGTGTGCATACGGGCGATAACCTCAGGTTTGCGCAGGTCATCCACGGAGTCCACCTGCGACACTGGCACATAGTCGGGCACACCCCACAACGCATACGGGGTGTAATGCAGGCCCAATTCGCGGGTGGCGACCACCTCTTCCACCCGGGCTTTGTACATCCCATGGCTGGACGGGATCCATGCGGAGGCAATCATGTCGATGCTGCCAGCACGCAACTGCTCGAAATTGGCCTCGTGCAGCGCATACGAACGCTCCACCCCAAAGCCCATGCGCTGCAATACCGAAGCAACCACCGCGGCTGTCGCACGATGAAAGGACAGATCAGTCACACCGAGTCGTACCATGGTTGGGCTCCTCTCAGGGTTATTGCCACGGGCCAGCAGCGGCGCCAATAACGCTGCGCTGCCCAGGGCTTGAATCACACGTCGACGTTTGAAGTCCATCAGCGACCTTCCGCAGACGGGCCAATGGCAAGGCTCGCCATAGCCTCGCCGACAATCCGGGTTCCTGGCACATAGTCAAAGATCATTTCGATGGTGATGCCGTTGGGGTCTTCAAGAAACAGCTGGTGCTCGCCAATCTGCGGAATCACCCGTTCGCGAAAGGCGATGCCCAGGGATTGCAGGCGGTTCTGCACGGTTTCCAGCCCTTCACAACGCAGCGAGACATGGTCAAGGGCGCCCGACCCGTAGCCGCCTGGCTTCTCGCCCAGATAGGCCTGCAGATCCTTGTCACCGCCCACGATACTGGCGATGTGCAAGAGCGGACGGCCGCCGGCGTACATCCAGCAGCCAGGGAAACGAAAATCCGGGCGCGGCCCAGGTGACAGGCCAACCACTTGTTCAAAAAACTCGGCGGTCTTGCCCCATTGTTCGGTGCGAATGGTGAAATGGTCGAGCGCTAGGACTCCCATGTTCTCTCCTGACAGTGCGGATTAGAGACGGTACAGCTGCATATTTTATCATTCGATAATTTATTTCAAGGGATAATTTATCGACCGATAACTAGTACGTAGCGTTTACTATCCACGCTGTTCCATTCACCTAGGGCTCCCCATGAGCAACCACGACCTCAGCTTCACCCCCGACCTCGACCCGGATTCGATTTCCTCCGACGTTATCGGCTTCAACGGCATCCTGGTCTCCACACAAATCCCGGTACGCGCCGATGGCAGCCTGGAATTGGGCGATGTCACTGCGCAAAGCGAATGCACCCTGCAAGCCCTCAAAGTCGCCCTCGAACGCGCCGGCAGCAGCATGGACCGGGTCATGCACTTGACCATCTACCTCACTGACATGGCCGACCGCGCCGCATTCAACGAGGTGTACAAGCGCTTCTTCGCCAAACCCTGGCCGGTACGCGCGGCGGTTGGCGTGGCGTCGTTGGCGGTCGAAGGCATGCGGGTTGAAGTCACGGCGATGGCCGCCAAGGGCTGAGCCCGGCGCGTCATTGGGCATCCAGCGGGTGCCCGCCAGGCGATTCACGGCTACAATGCGCGCCTCAACCGTGACAAGCCTGACTAAAAAAACTATGTCCTTGCCCAAGCATCATCTGGAATTGCTCAGCCCTGCCCGCGATGTCGCCATCGCGCGCGAGGCCATCCTGCACGGCGCCGACGCCGTGTACATCGGCGGCCCAAGCTTCGGTGCGCGCCACAACGCCTGCAACGACGTGAGCGAGATCGCCCAACTGGTGGAATTCGCCCGTCGTTACCACGCCCGGGTGTTCACCACCATCAACACCATCCTGCACGACGACGAACTGGAGCCGGCCCGCAAGCTGATCCACCAGTTGTACGATGCCGGCGTTGATGCGCTGATTGTCCAGGACCTGGGGGTGATGGAGCTGGATATCCCGCCGATCGAGCTGCATGCCAGCACCCAGACCGACATCCGTACCTTGAACCGGGCCAAGTTCCTCGACCAGGCCGGGTTCTCCCAGCTGGTGCTGGCCCGCGAGCTGAACCTCCAGGAAATCCGCGCGATTGCCGATGAAACCGATGCCGCCATCGAGTTCTTCATCCATGGCGCGTTGTGCGTCGCGTTCTCCGGGCAATGCAATATTTCCCACGCGCAAAATGGCCGCAGCGCCAACCGTGGCGACTGCTCCCAGGCCTGCCGCCTGCCCTACACCCTCAAGGATGACCAGGGCCGCGTCGTGGCCTTTGAAAAGCACCTGCTGTCGATGAAAGACAACAACCAGAGCGCCAACCTGCGCGCTTTGGTGGACGCCGGCGTGCGCTCGTTCAAGATCGAGGGCCGCTACAAAGACATGGGTTATGTGAAGAACATCACCGCCTATTACCGCCAGCGCCTGGACGAGATCCTCGAAGACCGCCCGGACCTGGCGCGCGCTTCCAGCGGGCGTACCGCTCATTTCTTCCTGCCAGACCCGGAAAAAACCTTCCACCGTGGCAGCACCGACTACTTCGTCAGTGACCGCAAGATTGATATCGGCGCCTTCGACACCCCAACCTTTACCGGCCTGCCGGTAGGCGTGGTGGAAAAAGCCGGCAAGCGCGACTTGCAGGTGATCACCCATGAGCCGCTGTCCAACGGCGATGGCCTCAACGTGCTGATCAAGCGTGAAGTCGTGGGTTTTCGCGCCAATATCGCCGAGCCTAAAGGTGAGTTCGAAGAAGACGGCGAAAAGCGCTACCGCTACCGTGTCGAGCCCAACGAAATGCCGGCGGGCCTGCATCAACTACGACCGAATCACCCGCTCAACCGCAACCTCGACCATAACTGGCAGCAAGCGTTGCTCAAGACCTCCGCCGAGCGGCGGGTTGGCGTGTCGTGGCAGGCCAGCCTGCGCGAAGACCAATTGCAACTGACCGCCACCAGTGAAGAAGGCGTGAGTGTCAGCACCACCCTGCCCGGCCCGTTCGGCGTGGCCAACAAGCCGGAACAGGCGCTGGACACCTTGCGCGACCTGCTTGGCCAACTGGGCACCACCCAGTATCACGCCACCGCAATCGAGCTGGACGCCCCCCAGGCGTTTTTCATTCCCAATTCGCAACTCAAGGCACTGCGCCGCGACTTAATCGAAGCGCTGACGGTTGCGCGTGTCGAGGCCCACCCCCGTGGTGGTCGCAAGGCCGAAACCACACCGCCGCCGGTGTACCCGGAGTCGCACCTGTCGTTCCTGGCCAACGTCTACAACCAGAAGGCCCGCGACTTCTACCATCGCCATGGCGTGAAGTTGATCGATGCGGCCTACGAGGCCCACGAAGAAACCGGTGAAGTGCCGGTGATGATCACCAAGCACTGCCTGCGTTTCTCCTTCAACCTGTGCCCCAAGCAGGCCAAGGGCGTGACCGGCGTACGCACCAAGGTCGCACCGATGCAGTTGATTCACGGCGATGAAGTACTGACCCTGAAATTCGACTGCAAACCGTGCGAAATGCATGTGGTGGGCAAGATCAAGGGGCATATCCTCGATCTGCCGCTGCCGGGCAGTGGTGTGCAACAGCAAGTCGTGGGGCATATCAGCCCGGCGGACTTGCTCAAGACCATTCCCCGCGCACCACACTGAGTCCCCCTCTGTAGGAGCTGGCTTTGGCTGGCTCCTACAAGGGGCGCTTAGCATGAGAGGGCGAAACATCCGACTTCCAGCGCCACCACCATCCCCGCTGCAACCCCGCCGCCGCCAGCAGAATCGCCGCAACACCCAGCCATTGCGTCCAACCCAGACGATGCCCATAGGCCATCCAATCAACCAGGATCGCCGCAATCGGGTAGATGAACGACAACGCCCCAGTCAATGCCGTCGGCAGTTTTTGGATCGCGCCATACAGCAGCACATACATCAGGCCGGTGTGCACCATACCCAGTGTCAACAGCGCCGCCCAGGCATCAACCGGTGCCGAAAGGCTGTGCCATGAAACCAGTGGCACCAACAGCACCGCACCGGTACTCACTTGAATCAGCGCCAGCAGATGGGGCGGCACAGCCTTCAGGCGCTTGATAATCAGTGCAGCGATGGCATACAAAAGGGCCGCGCCCAGCGCCTGGGCCACGCCCCACAGATATTGATCACCGCTACCCTGCTGCTCGCCATGGGCGGTGACGATAGCCAACATGCCCATGAATGACACGCTCAGCCACGCCAGCTTCTGTACGGTGATTTTCTCGCCAAGCAACAGCGCCGCGAGGATCACCAGCATAAATGGCTGAACGTTATAGACCGCCGTGCTGATGGCAATCGACGCTTTTGAATAGGACGCAAACAGCAACAGCCAGTTACCCACGATGGCCACGCCGCTCAACATGGCCCAGCCGAGTGTCGAATAACTCAACCAGGCACTGCGCAGATACCCCAGGTGCCAGCACACCAGCAACAAGGTCAAGGCGCCAATGACGCAACGCCAGAACACCACCTCAATGACCGGCACCCCAGACACCAGCACAAACCAGCCGATCGTGCCGGAGATCAGCATGGCGCCAACCATTTCCCATGAGCCGCGACGTATGGATTTGTCCATGATTAAGCTCCTCGAATGAGGCTAAATTATGGCAATCTGCGTCGATCAGGCTCCAGCGCCTGAGAAAGGCCAATGGCGGTGTTTGCCTATTCTTATTAGGCAAAAATTCAGGTTTACCTAAGGAGCCCAGGATGATTGACGTTATCGACCAGCAACTGCTCGCTGCCTTGATGGACGACTCGCGTTGCTCGCTCAAGACCTTGGCCGGCATAACCGGCCTGTCCTCGCCCAGTGTCGGCGAGCGCTTGCGCCGCCTGGAAGAGCGCGGGGTGTTGAAGGGCTATACCGTGGAGGTCGACCCCAAACATTTTGGCTACTTGCTGCAAGCCATCGTGCGCATCCGCCCCCTGCCCGGCCAATTGCAGGAGGTTGAACGACAGATCCAGGCGATCCCGGAATTTACCGAGTGTGACAAGGTGACCGGCGACGACTGCTTTATCGCGCGGCTGCACGTGCGCACCATGGATCAGTTGGACACCTTGCTTGACCGCCTCAACGGCTATGCCGAAACCAACACCGCCATCGTCAAGAAAACCCCGGTCAAGCGCCGGCTGCCGCCGTTGGCAGGTGGGTGATACCAGAGTTGATGCACGCTCCTCTCGCTTTGGATCACATAACAAGCTGGCTAACTGATGCGGCGCTGACGCTAGGCATCAGCACTGCCTTCGTCAGCCACCTCTTCCTCCTCGATCAGCGGCACTTGCGCATCATCCATCAACGATCCGGGGTCTTCATTGCCCGGATCATTGATCGGTTCCTCTTCGGCTGGAATATGCATGGCCTTAGCCGCCCGGGGTATCAATGTCAGCGTCGGTCTGCGGCTTGGGCTCGCGCTCTGGCTTGAAGTCCGGGCTGTACTCATTGTCCCTGGCCACCTTGTCGGTAGCGGGTTGCGGGTCCTTGGGGGCGGCGGCTGCGGTGCCGGGAGCGGGCACTTGGCGAGTCTCGTCATCGATGGCCGGATCGTTCCTGCCGCTGACGTGTGGGTCTGGGCTGTGACGGGTGCTCATGGGAACCTCTTTATCCGATGGTGTAAGGTTAAGGTGCCGCACTGGTGGACGAAGTTCAGTCCGGATGACCTGTACTGATCAATGGTCACGCCCCCGGATTGTCCACCTGGATATAGAACGCAAACGCCGCCAGCAGTATCCAGAACACCATGAACAGCCACGGCGTGCGCACCGAAAACAGCAAGGACTTGCGATAACCCTTGTGCGACGACTCGGTCTCGCAGAACAGCGGTGACTCATCGTAGGCCAGGCCCATCACCGGCTCGCTGCGCAACAACTCGCTTTGCTTGAAGTGCCAGTGATCAATGATGTCGTAGGCTGCGCGGATGCCCGGCCAGGCATTGAGCGAGCTGAACACCCCGAGCATCGACAACAGCAGCGGAACCACCAGGGTAAACAGCTTGCCCCACTCCGGGTTGAGGTTGCCCATGCACGACACAAAGGCAATCACCAAAAACGACTGCGCCGTCAGGTAGGCATCGGTGCGGTTGGCGAGGATGGTGGTTTCGTACTGGATTTCCCGGCGATAGAAGTCCAGCCGGTCCTTGGGCGAACCGAAAATCTTGGCGTTGTGTTCGGTGTGGTCAGTCAGCGCCGATTCCGGGCTGTGCGGGGAGATGATTCTGGGCACAATCGTTGATCCTCAAAGTGCTTAATCTCCTTAGAAGAACCGCCCATGGCCGAAGTTCAGGTCAATCGCCCGCACCGTTATAGGGCGCAGGCTGCGCATATCACGCACTGCACTTGCGCAGTCTGCTCCAGTAACGGGCTGATACACCGTGTAATCCCAATAAACGCGGTTCCGGCACAGCCATTGCTTTACTCCTGTAATCCCCTGCCTGCCCAGGTGAACACAGGAGCAACTGTTACCCCCCGACTCAGAGCCGACTCCAAAAGAAAGTAAGGACCCGGTCCGTTGGCGCCAAAAGCCACGGGCTCATAACAATGCGTTTTCTAAAGCGGCAGTGCCTGCAGCCTTTCACCCGGCACTGACAAGGTAATTGGAATGGCTCGATCTTTCTTTGATGAGATGAATGACGCAAACGGCGTATGCCGTGCGCACTACCAGGATTTTTCCCGCTGGCTGGCCAACACCCCGCCGGAACTGCTGGCCCAGCGCCGCCGTGAGGCCGACCTGCTGTTCCACCGCGCCGGCATCACCTTCACCCTGTACGGTGACGAGCAGGACACCGAGCGCCTGATCCCCTTCGATATCATCCCGCGCAGCATCCCCGCCAGTGAATGGAGCGTGATCGAACGCGGCTGTATCCAGCGGGTCAATGCGTTGAACATGTTCCTCGCCGATATCTACCACGACCAGCGCATTATCAAGGCCGGGATCATTCCCGCCGACCAGGTGCTGGGCAATGAAGGCTATCAGAAGGCCATGGTCGGCCTGGACCTGCACCGCAATATCTACTCCCATATCTCCGGTGTCGACCTGGTGCGCGATGGCGATGGCACCTACTACGTCCTCGAAGACAACCTGCGCACCCCCAGCGGCGTGAGCTACATGCTCGAAGACCGCAAGATGATGATGCGCCTGTTCCCGGAAGTGTTTGCCAAGCAGCGCATCGCGCCGGTGGATCACTACCCCAACCTGCTGCTCAAGACCCTGAAAAGCGCCAGCCGCCTGGACAACCCCAATGTCGTGGTGCTGACCCCGGGGCGCTTTAACAGCGCGTTCTTCGAACATGCGTTCCTGGCCCGGGAAATGGGGGTGGAGCTGGTCGAAGGTGCCGACCTGTTCGTGCACGACCTCAAGGTGTTCATGCGCACCACCGACGGCCCGAAAGCCGTGGATGTGATCTACCGGCGCATCGACGATGCCTTCCTCGACCCCCAGGCGTTCAACCCCGAATCCATGCTCGGCGTGCCAGGCCTGGTGGCCGCCTACTGCGCCGGCAATGTGGTGCTGGCCAATGCCATCGGTACCGGGGTGGCCGACGACAAATCCATCTACCCCTATGTGCCGGAGATGATTCGCTTCTATCTGGATGAAGAACCGGTGTTGCAAAACGTGCCGACGTTCCAGTGCCGCAAGCCTGAAGAACTGTCCCATGTACTGGCGCACTTGCCCGAGCTGGTGGTCAAGGAAACCCAGGGCTCCGGCGGCTACGGCATGCTGGTGGGCCCGGCCGCCTCGGCGGCCGAGATCGAGGACTTCCGCCAACGCATCAAGGCCCGGCCCCATGCCTATATCGCCCAGCCAACCTTGAGCCTGTCGACCTGCCCGACCTTTGTCGAAAACGGCATCGCGCCACGGCATATCGACCTGCGTCCGTTTGTGCTGTCGGGCAAGGAAACCCGCCTGGTACCAGGCGGCCTGACCCGGGTGGCATTGCGTGAAGGCTCATTGATCGTCAACTCGTCGCAAGGCGGCGGAACCAAGGACACCTGGGTGGTGGAGGGCTGAGTATGCTGAGTAGAACCGCCGCAGATCTGTATTGGATGTCGCGCTACCTGGAACGCGCGGAAAACCTGGCGCGCATGCTGGAGGTCAGCTACTCGCTGTCGCTGATGCCCCAGGCCGGGCGCAGTGATGGCCTGGACGAACTGGCGATGTCGCTGCTCAGCAGTGGCACCCTCGACAGCTACCTGGAGCGCCATCAACAACTGGACGCCGAGCGCATGCTGCACTTCTTCGCCCTCGACGAAGAAAACCCGGCCAGTATCTACAACTGCCTGCGCGCCGCCCGGGGCAATGCCCATGCGGTACGTGGGCGGATCACCGCCGACATGTGGGAAAACCTCAACGCCACCTGGCTGGAAATGCGCAGCATCGCCGCCGGCGGCCTGGCGCGCCATGGCATCAGCCACTTCTGTGACTGGGTCAAGCAGCGCTCGCACCTGTTCCGAGGGGCCACGTCCGGCACCATCATGCGCAACGATGCCTATCGGTTTATCCGCCTGGGTACCTTTGTCGAGCGCGCCGACAACACCCTGCGACTGCTGGATGCACGCTACGAGATGTTTGGCGAAGAGTCCGAAGAAGTCAGCGACCTGTCCGCCCGCGGCTACTACCAGTGGAGCGCTCTGCTGCGTGCCTTGTCGTCGTTCGAGGCCTACACCGAGCTGTACCCCAATGCGCTGAATGCGCGTTCGGTGTCGGAACTGCTGCTGTTGCGCAGCGACGTACCGCGCTCGTTGCATGCATGTATCGAGGAGTTGAGCCATATCCTCGCCGACCTGCCGGGCAGTTACGGCCGTACGGCCCAGCGCTTGGCGGCCGAGTTTGAGGCGCGGCTGCGTTACACCGGTATTGATGAGATTCTCGAAGAAGGCTTGCACAGCCGGCTGACCGAATTTATCGACACCGTGCGCGAACTGGCGCGGGCGATCCACAGTTCCTACCTGGAGGTGGTTTGACCCCCCATATCCCGCTGTAGAGGTGGGCCCGTTATAGCCATAGGTATCTATTTTTTTAGTGTTTCTTGGGTTTGTGTACATATCCGTTGCTGCGGTTACGGCGGCTATTGGTTCCGCTCTTACAGCGGGTCACTTTTGGAAAAGAGCCCGGAGTGCCGGCCCAGCCAAAAGTAACCAAAAGGGCTCTTGCCCCACCACTCGGTGCCTCGCCTAGGCTCGGCATGCCCGCAGTCAGGCATTGCTCCGTGGGCCCGCCGCGATCGGCCATCCCTGGCCGTGTCGCGGCTACCCCGGCATCCATGCCGGGGTGCCCACTGCGCAATACCTGCCTGCGGCCAGCGTGGTTTAACGGGGCGCCTGAGATCAAGATCAAAAGCCAGATCAAAAGCAGAGCAACAGCAACAGCAAAGCCGGGGTGCGAAGCTGCATTCCCCTGTGGGAGCTGGCTTGCCTGCTCCCACAGGTGTGGTGTTTGCTCCAGACATATAACTGTCAGTTTGGATCATTGATCCCACCTCGCGGCTGCTCTTATGGTTGTTCGACACTCATAAGAACAGGTACAGACCATGTCCGACGCTCTGCAATTAGCCACCCCGGCCGCCCATACCCTGAAACGCTGGCACACCATGCTGGCCACTGCCGATCTCAAAGCCCTGCCCGAACTGCTGGCGCCGGAGGCGGTGTTTCGCTCGCCCATGGCGCATACGCCCTACCCCGGCGCGCCCGTGGTGTCGATGATCCTCAACACCGTGTTTACCGTGTTTGAAGACTTCCAGTACCACCGCGAACTGGCCAGCGCCGACGGGCACAGTGTGGTGCTGGAGTTCAGCGCGCGGGTGGGCGACAAGCAGCTCAAGGGTATCGACCTGATCCGCTTCAACGAACAGGGGCAGATCATCGAGTTTGAGGTGATGGTCCGCCCCTTGAGCGGGCTACAGGCTCTCGGTGAAGAAATGGGCCGGCGCCTGGCGCCGTTCCTGGCCAAGGCCAAGGGTTGATACTCAACGCCCGAGGAACTCCAGCAACCGGGCGTTGACCTGCGCCCCTTGCTCCACCTGGATCCAGTGCCCGCAGTTGGCCAGTACCTGCTGTTCCAACTGCGGTACCACCTCGGGCATGCGCTTGAGCGTATGTGCCTCGAATACCCCCACCGGATCGCGGTCGCCGATCAGGAACAGCGTCGGTTGTAACACTTGCCGCCCGGCCAGGAACTCGGTGCGCTGCCAGTTGCGCTCGAAGTTGCGGTACCAGTTCAACGGCCCGCGAAAACCCTGGGCGAAGGTTTGCACATAGATCTCCAGGTCGTGCTGGCTGCACCAGGCCGGCAAGGCGCCCGGCAGCGCGACACCCTCGAGCAAGGTCGCCGTGGCCGGCTTTTGCTGCAGGAATACATCCTGGTCCTGCATAAACAGGCGCAAGGTGCGTTCGATGTCCGCTTCCAGCTCCTGTTCGGCCACGCCGGGCTCCTGGAAGTACAGGATGTAGTTGAACCGCTCGGCGTACAGCTCGCGCATGATCTCGATCACCGGCCTGCGGGAGCGACCGGCAAAGGGCACCGACATTGTGACCAGGGCGCGGATGCGCTGCGGTTCCAGCAAGGCCAGGTGCCAGGCCACCACGGCGCCCCAGTCATGGCCGACCATCGCCACCCGACGATGCCCGAACAGGTCCATGGCGCCCTGGATATCTGCGCACAGGGTCAGCAGGTCGTAGTCAGCAATGTCTGCAGGGGCACTGCTTGGCCCGTAGCCGCGCATCTGCGGGGCGAACACCCGATAGCCGGCTGCCGCCAGCGCCGGTATCTGCAGTCGCCAGGAGTGCCAACACTCGGGAAAGCCATGGAGCAACCACACCGGCGGGCCGTTCTCGGGGCCGGCGATATGCAGGCTCAATTGAATACCGTTGACCTGGATCGTCTGTTGCTCGATAGCACTCATCACGCGGCTCCATCAGAGGGACTGCTGCAGACTGCCCCAGCAGCACGGCCTGCGCCAGCATCATTGATCGGGCAAATACCTCAGGTCACCGACCACCAGCGCGGCAGCAGTGGCCGCACCTTGGGCTCGGCAAAACGGTCATCAATCAGCATCACTACCCCCTGGTCCTGCTGGGTGCGAATCACCCGGCCGGCCGCCTGCACCACCTTCTGGATCCCGGGATACAGGTAGGTGTAGTCATACCCCGAACCGAAGATCGCGCCCATGCGCAGCTTCATCTGCTCGTTGACCGGATTAAGCTGCGCCAGGCCCAGGGTGGCGATAAAGGCCCCGATCAGACGCGCCCCCGGCAGGTCGATACCCTCGCCGAACGCCCCGCCCAGCACGGCAAACCCCACGCCCTGGCTATGCTGGGTGAACTGCTCAAGGAAGGCCTGGCGCTCGGCCTCGGCCATGCCCCGTGATTGATGCCAGGTCGGGATCGCCGGATGCCGCTCGGCCAGTAATTGCGCCACTTGCTGCTGGTAATCGAAGCTGCTGAAAAACGCCAGGTAGTTGCCCGGGGTACGCGCAAATTGCTCGGCGATCAACGCCACGATGGGCTCCAGAGACGCCTGGCGATGCACAAACCGCGTGGAGATGCGATCGATGATGCGCACCTGCAACTGCGCGGCCTCGAACGGTGATTCGACGTCAATCCACGCGGTATCCGCCGGTAGCCCCAGCAGGTCGGCGTAGTAATGCCGGGGGCTCAGGGTCGCGGAAAACAGCACGCTGCTGCGGGCTGCGGTCAAACGTGGGCGGATAAATTCGGCCGGCACCACGTTGCGCAGGCTCAAGCGCGAGAAGCGGCGCTTGGCCAGCGGGTCGCGCTGGCTGATATCAAAAATAAACTGCTCGTTGAACAGCTCCGCCACCTTGGCGAACTGCAAGGCCTCGAAGTAAAAGCTTTGCAGTTCGCCCGTGAGCGCCTGCGGGTGGTCGTTGAAATACTCGCCCATGGCGCTGGTGCACAGGGCCAGGGCCTGCAACAGCTTGTCCGGTTTGCTGGCATAGGCCTGGTACACCGTGACCTGTTCCTTGTGCAGCGCATTCCATTCACGGTTGAGCCGCTGCAATGGCTTGTGCAAAGGCTCGGGGGCGCTATCGCGCACGCTCTTCAGGGCAAATTGATCAAGGTCGGCGCTGTACATCGCCCGGCCCCGCTCCACCAGGTTATGGGCCTCGTCCACCAGCACCGCGACCCGCCATTGGTTGAGTTGGGCGAGGCCAAACAGCATCGCGCCAAAATCGAAGTAATAGTTGTAGTCGGCGACCACCATGTCGCACCAGCGCGCCATTTCCTGGCTCAGGTAATACGGGCACACCTCATGGGCCAGTGCCACTTTGCGCAGCGTTGGTTGATCCAGCAGGCGCACCTTGGCTGCGGCCTCGCGCGCGGCGGGCAGGCGATCATAAAAGCCTTTGGCCAGTGGGCAGGAATCACCGTGACAGGCTTTGTCCAGGTGTTCGCAGGCCTTGTCCCGCGCCACCAGCTCCAGCACCCGCAATGGCAGGTCGGCGCTGGCGTGCAGCACTCGCACCGCGTCCAGCGCCAGTTTGCGGCCGGGGGTCTTGGCCGTGAGAAAGAACAGCTTGTCCAACTGTTGTGGCGCCAGGGCCTTGAGCATCGGAAACACCGTGCCAATGGTTTTGCCGATCCCCGTGGGTGCCTGCGCCATCAGGCAGCGCCCGGTACTGACGGCCTTGTACACCGACTCGGCGAGGGTGCGCTGGCCCAGGCGAAAGTCCGCGTGGGGAAAGGCCAGGGCCCTGGTTGCGGTGTCACGGGCCTGGCGCTGCTGCGCCTGCTGCTCGGCCCAACCGAGAAACAACGCGCACTGCTGATTGAAGAACTTCTCCAGTTCATCCGCAGGGCACAGCTGGTTGATCACGGTTTCGCGCTCGCTGACGATATCGAAATACACCAGCGCCAGCTCGATCTCAGGCAACCCCAGCTTGCTGCACATCAGCCAGCCATAGACCTTGGCCTGGGCCCAGTGCAGTTGCCGGTGGTTGGCCGGCTGGGCATCCAGGTCGCTACGGTAGGTCTTGACCTCTTCCAGCACGTTGCGATCCGGATCATAACCATCGGCTCGGCCGCGCACGCTCAGCTGTTGGTAGCACCCTTCCAGGGCCACCTCACTCTGGTAATGCGCGCTACGGCGGGACGCCACCGTGCGGTGGCCGAGCATGCCTTCCTGGGCACTGGGCGAAGGGGTAAACCGCAGGTCGAGGTCACCGACCTTGGCCGTGAACTCGCACAATGCCCGCACGGCGACCGTATAACTCAAGCGCCCTGCTCCGCCCAGCGGACATAACAGACGGTGACCGGCATCTGGTGCTCGCCACAGAACTCCAGCCAGCGCAATTGGTTGTCCTGCAGGCGGTCGCCCGGGCCTTTGACTTCGATCATGCGATAGGTTTTTTGCGCCGGCCAGAACTGGATCAGGTCCGGCATCCCGGCGCGGTTGGCGCGGATATCCAGCAACAGGCGGTCGAACCAGTGCCGCAGGTGCTCGGCGGGCAGGCAATCGAGGGCCTGCTCAAGCAACTCTTCGCTCAATACATTCCAGAACACAAAAGGTGACTGGATCCCCCATTTTTCGGCGTAGCGCTGGCGGATCGTGGTTTTGTAGCGCTGGTCGTGCAGTTGATCCAGGCAGGCGGCAAACAGTTCGGCGCGGCGCTGCTGGAAGTCCTCACTGTGCAAGTCCACCGGCCCGCGCTGGAACGGGTGAAAAAACGAGCCGGGCAACGGCGCAAAGATCGCCGGCCAGCACAACAGGCCGAACAGCGAGTTGATCAGGGTGTTTTCGACGTAGTGCACCGGCCCCGCGTCATCTCCCAAGTGCGCCTGCACGCAGAACTCCACGGCGGCCAGCGGTTGCGGGAATGGCAGTTCCAGGTCCAGGCGCTGGATCACCGGGGGTTTGGCCTTGGGCAGCGCCGGTTCACCCAGCTTGCGCCGCAACCGCGGCAGCACCCGCAACAGGTGCTGCTGCTCGGCCGCACTGTGGGGCGCTGCCTGGGCCTCCAGGGCCAGGTCCATGGCCTGGGCGAACGCCTCTTGACGCTCCAGCACACGGATCAGCCGTGCACGCGCGCCGGGGTAGGCACAATCGCGGTAGATCGCCTCGGCCAGGGCCAGTTCGGCGACCCGTTCGCAATGCTGGCCGACCTGGAACAGCAGCTTGGCCCGGCGCTTTTCCAGCCAGGGGTTATCAGTGGTCAGCGTGGCGATCTGCGCCAGCACCTCCGCCAACGGTTCACCGGCCTCGAAGGCCTGCTGGCATTGGTGCAGGAACAGCAGGCCAGACACATCGTCGCGATGGCGCAGGCCACGGGATTCGGCACAGAACTCAACCTTTTCGTAGGTGTAGATCCCCAGGTCCGCCAGTACAAACTCCGACCAGTCCTGGTACAGGTTGCCGAAAAACATCAGCCGCAGGCGGTCACACAGGTCCATCACCGTAAGGCTGTACAGCCGGTCGTCCAACTGCGGACACCACTGCGCAAACGTCCGCGGCTCGGTAAATTGGCTGGATAAACCGGGCAGCCAATCGGACTTCTTGCCCCTGGGCTGCTCGATCCACGGCTTGAACGCTTGCAGCACCTCGCCTTTTTGCAGTTGCCCCCACACCTCATCAAGCGCCAGCAGGCCCTGCTCATTCACCCAACCGTGAGCCAACAGTGGCTGCACGGCCACGTCGACCGGGCCGATCTCGAGGTAATTGAGCTTGCTCGCCCGAAAATGCAGGCCCTTGCGCATCACCATGCGCACCAGCAACGCCTGGGCCGGTTGCGGCAGCTGGGCGAACTGCGTAACGAAGCGCTGCTCTTCATCGTCCAGCACATCCGCATAGCGCTGCTCCAGCCAGTCGAGCACTTGCTGGAAATTATGCAGGTAGTAAAACGGGTCTTCGAGGGGATTGGACATGACGGGCACTTGGGCAAACACTGGTTATGCATACAGATTGCCGCTGCCAGGCCTGCGTTGCAATCGCTAATAGATCAGTGGCGCACGCAACTTTTTGCATAAAAGTGATCAGATGGGGGTGGATCCGCGTAACATTTGTTGCCCGCAGCCGTTGAGCACGGGGTTTTCGAAGGATGAGAGTAAGGGTTATGAACATGAAGAACTGGGGCCTGCCGCTGGCTGCACTGACGTTTCTGGCATTGGCCGGTTGCTCGACGCCGACCGTCGTGACCTTGCAAAACGGTACGCAGTACCTGACCACAGACACGCCGAATGCCAAGACTCCCGATGGTTTCTACGAATTTACCGATATCGCCGGCAAGCGCGTACGGGTCAAGGCGGCGGATGTCGCGACCGTGCGCAAGGAAGACTGACCGAATCACCGTAGGAGCCGGCGAACCGGCGCCTACGGTTTGTTTCAGGTAATCACAAACGCCTCCGCCGACAGGCTGCCCAGCCCTACCCCCACCAGCGTCACCGAGTTATCGCCGAAGGTCAGCAGCGTATCGCTGCCCACTGCCTTGGCATGGTCGAGGTAGTTGTACTGCCCGCCCACCCCCGCCACGCCCATAAATACCAATTTGTCCGTCGACTGGTAGCCCAGGATCCGGTCCTGGCCGAAGTCGCCGTCGAACAGGAAGGTATTGCGCCCGCCACCCGCTTCCAGCAGGTCATTGCCGGCCCCGCCCACCAGAACATCGTTGCCTTTACCGCCGATCAGGTGGTCATTGCCGTCCAGGCCAAACAACCACTGCCCGCTATCGCCGGCCTTGAGAACATTGGCGCCGGCATCGCCCTTGAGCGACGCCGCATAGGCGGTCAGGTCCTTGCCCGCCAGCAACCCCTTGTCGGTCACGCTGTGGGTCACCTCTTTGCTGAACAGCAACAGATAGCTTTCCTTGCTCACTATCGCGCCCATATCGCGGGTCATGCTGATACCGCCTTGGCCGTCGCGGATGTACAGGGTGCCTGCGCCATCGTTGGCCACTTCGACGTTTTTCAGCGACTGCTGCAAGTCCAGGGTGTTGAACCCCTTGCCGCCCAGCAGGATGTTGTAGCCGCCGCCATCACGGAAGGTATCGTTGCCGGCGCGACCTTCCAGGTAGTCGTTGCCCCGGCCACCCTGGATCAGGTCATTGCCGTCGCTGCCGATAATGAACGTACTGCCCTGGTGGGCTTCGGCGTTGCGGTTGAGGTCCTGCACCCAGGTGTTGGCGCGCGCCGGGTCCGACAGATTGGCGACGATGATCGTCGAATCACGGCTGGTCAGGTCATAGAACTTGGATTCGAGGATGCGGCTCATGCCATCGCCATAACCCGTGGGTAAATGGGAAATCCACGTCGGCAGGTTGAGAATGGAAAACGGCAGGATATTCCAGAGCGTCGAGGCGTAGTGGTCGTTGAAGCTGACGATGTTATCGGCGCTGGAGGCATGCGGTTGGTCATGCACCCCGAGGGACGACAGGTTGAACGACGAACCGTCGAGGGCGCGATAGACCGGGTCGTTTTCATAACCGATGTTCAACACCTTGTCGCCGCTGCTCTGGGTCGGCGAGGCATAGGCCACGTAGTTGGCGTCCTTATAGAAACCCGCCCAGGTGGTGTTGCTCAAGTCGGCCATGCTGTTGACCGCCAGGCCACCGAGGCTATGGCCGCTGACCAGTACATCCTGGCCACTGAGCCCCTGCGCGCCGGCATACGCGGCGACTTTGCCGAGCAAGTCGCCAAAAGCCTGGCCCGCGTAGTTTTTCGCATAGTCCGCAGGGCCGAAGGCTGCCAGCAAGTCGCTGATCACATCGCCGATGGAATCAACAATCAGGTTCTCCCTGGGCCCCGAGGTGCCACGGAAGGCAATGCCGATTTCCAGCAGTTTGCCGGCGTCATCGTATTTGCCCAGGACTTCTACCTGGGCACTGGTATAGCCGGTTTTCTCACCAAAGAAGGTGCCCCGGGCATCGACCTTGCCGCCGTAGTCGAGGGTGCTGGCGCTGATGGGGGTCCAAACGGCCTTTTGCACCGCGTCGAGGGCGGCCTTTTCCGAGTCGGGGTTCCATGGGATACCGGGGATCACGCCCTGGGAGTCGGTGCTGCCCAACAACGCCTGCACCAGGGTCGCCGGCAAGCCAAGCCCCAGGCCATGCTGCTGGTAGCCCACGGCAAAGCCGTTATCCAGGTTGTGGTAGGAGTACAACGTGATCGCCATGGCATCGGCGAACAGTGCTTTGGAGTCCTCGGTAGTAAGGTTTTTGTAGTCGTAGACACCCATGGTATTGCCTCTCTTTTGTTGGAATTGTCGAGAAAGCCAAAACAGTTGGAATGCTGTAACTGTGGGAGCAAACCTGCTGTTTAGAAGGCCCAGTCCAGGCTCAAGCCCACACCGTGGATTTTCTCCTTGCTGGCCAGCAGGCCGTTGTAGTCAAAGTTCAGCCGCGCATCCTTGGTCAGCGCCAGGCTGGCCCGCGCACCGACCAACGCCGCATCGCGCACCATCGGCGAGCTTTCCACGGCAAACGCAGTGCTACCCGAAGCAAACGCCAGGTGGCGCTCGGAATCAGTGGCGCTGAGGTTGTGCTGCCAGCCCAGGGTGCCGGAAACGTCGAGGGCCTGATGGTCGGTGACGTTGAAGGTCTTCAAGGCCCGTACGCCCAGGGTGCTGAGCACCAGGTCGCGGGTGTCATCGCCGCCCTTGAGCGCCGCTGCATCGCCTTTCTCGCTGAAGCCATCGCTGTCCAGATACACATAGGCCAGGTTGGCGAATGGCTCCAGCGCCAGCGGTTGCAGGTTCAGGCGGTAAGCCGCTTCGGTAAAGACCTGGGTGCTGCGGGCATCGACCTTGGCTTTCTGCTTGCCGGCGACTTCGCCGTATTGCAGCTCACGCGTCACATCAGCACGGTGCCAGCTGTAGGTTGCCCCGCCGCTCAGGCGCCAGGCGCCGATGTCGTGACCGGCATAGGCGCCAAAGTGGTAACTGTCCACCGATGCCCGCGAATGGGTGCCATCGCCCATGTTCAGCGAGGTATCGCTGTAGCCGGCGACCAGGCCCAGGCGCGTGTCGTCATCCAGCGCACCGTCCACACCCGCCAGCAGGCCGCCGATGGAGGTGGTGTAGCCCGCCGTATCGCTGGCGCTGTCGGTTTTACCCCAGGCGCCGAGGGCCTTGATCCAGACGTTGCCACGCGAGTCGAGGGTTTGCGCTGAAGTGCCCATTTCCCCCTGCTGCAGGCGCTCGCCTACGGCTTCACGCAGGTAGCGGTTGTCGTTGACCAGCGCGGTTTCCAGGGCGGGGTAGATTTCCCCCGACAACTGTTGGAACGCCCCTTGCGCCGAGGCCGCACTCGGCGCCAGCAACAGGCTTTCATACACCCCGTTACCTGCACCCAGTTGCTCGGCAGCCGCCGCCACCGCACGTTGGTTATCGGTCGCCGCGACGCTGGCGAAGCTGTTGGCCGTGCGCGCGACATCCAGTTGCACGCCGTTGGCGCCATAATTCAGGTTGCCGCCTACAAACAGGTAATTGGGCAGTACCGAGGCAAAACTACCGGTAATCCCCCCGGCCGCCTGCAGAATGTTGTACTGGCGACCAATCAGGCTTTGCGCTTCGGGCTGGCTAAGCAAGGTCGGGCTGTTCTCCAGGGCCAGGGTCACAGTGCCGCCGTTGAGGGTCGCTTTGCCACCGGCGACGATGCGGTCGCTGCTGGTCGTGGACAGCTCTACCGCATAGGTGGAGCCCGCATCGAAATTGACATCCCCAGCCACATTCAAGGTGCCGATGGAGTTGCCCGGCGCGACCGTACCGCCGCTTTTCGCGTTTAGCGCGCCGATGCTACCGGCCCCGCCCAAGACCCCGCTGTTGCTGACAGTGACCTGTGATGTAAGCGAGCCATTGACCGCCAGCAAGCCTTGATTGACCAGGGTCGGCCCGCTGTAGGTGTTGCTGCCGGTCAGCACCAGTGTGCCGATGCCCTGCTTGGTCAGGCCGCCGTGACCGGAAATGTTGTTGCTCCACACGTCCCGCCCGCAGTGCACATCGGTGCACAGGCGCTCGGTGGGCTTGCCGGCATCGACCACCGCCCCAACCCCGGGCAAGTCCGCGACAAACTGGCCGCTGCCATAGCCACCGTCGATGCGAAACTCGGCCGGAATATCCTCGGCGGTGATAAACATCCCCGGGCCGTTGACCGCCTTGCCCAGGTTGATCATGCCCCAACCGTACAGGGAGTCGATGCCCGGTGCACCAAGGTCGGTGGCGGTAGTCTTGAGCAGCGTGGAAATCTGCTCGCCGCTCATATACGGGAAACGCTCCATCAACACCGCGGCCGCGCCCGCCACATGGGGCGCGGCCATGGAGGTACCGCTTTTATTGTTCCAGCCCAGGTTCATGTTATCGACGGTGGTGCCGACCATCACCGAGCTGTAGATCGCCGTGCCCGGTGCCGATACGCAGATGCTCGCGGCATACCCGCAACGCGAGGAGAAGGTGCTGATCACATAGGGGTTAGGGCTGTTGACGTCCGGGTTGCGCTGCAACGCCGCCACCGACAGCCAATTGGGCGCGATCTCGGGGACGAAATACGCCAGGCCGGAAATCGCATCGGGGTTGTTCAGGTTGTAGTCGTTGCCGGCGGCAAAGATTGTCAGCACGCCGCTACGCGCCGCATTGATCGCGCCCGAATAAGCGCCCCCAGCAGCGGTGCCCAGCAAGGGTTTGATCTGGTCGAACTGCGCCTGCGCCTCGCTGAGGCCGAAATGGGGGGACGCCGGGTCCTTGCCGCCCTGGGCAAACTGATCGCCAATGCCGATGCCCCAGCTGTTGTTGATGATGCGCGCACCATTGGCCACCAGGCTGTCCCAGCCGGCCTGGTACACCGCGCCGTCGTTGCCCAGGATGATCCCGTCTTCGGGGCCGGGGTCGCCGTTCTCGGCGCTGAGGATCTGTGCGTTGTAGGCCACGCCGTGCATCGGCCCACCGTTACGGTCGCCGGCGGCAATGCCACCGACATGGGTGCCGTGGTCGCCCAGCTTGCCATTGGAGCCCTGGGACGGTGTGCCGTCATAGCGGAACGGGTCACCGGCCTTTACCGGGATGTACGGGTCGGTGTACTGGCGGATCCCTTCAGTGACCAGGGTCTGCACCTTGCCCGGGCTGGAGAACTCAGGGTGCAAGGCGTACACAGGCTGGTCGAAAATCCCCAGCTTCACGCCCTTGCCGCTGTAACCGGCGGCATACGCCACATCGGCATTCACCGCCCCCAGGCCCCAGTCGGCCTTGAACTCATTGCTGCGCCAACTGGCGACATCCCCCAGCTTGCCGGTTTCGACGTAGGGTGCGGCCTGGGCGGTACCCAGGCTGGCCAGGCAACACAGCAACGCGCCGTATGGCACGCGACTCAGGGCCTTGAGCGGGTAGCCCGGGCCTGTTGGGATGGCGGAGTGAAACCCTCGTTGTTTTACGTTCACGGTGACCTTCCTTAGTTTCATTGCGTTTGTTGTTCTTTTTGTTGGCGCCGCTTCAGAACTGCCAGTCGAGGCTCAGGCCCACGCCCTGGTTGTTCTCCTTCGCACCCAATTGGCCGCTGTAATCGAGGTTGACCCGCGTGGTCTCGCTCAATGCCAGGCTGGCCTTCAAGCCCACCAGCGCGGCGTTGCGCTGCAACGCCGCGCTTTGCACGGCAAACGATGGGCCTCCGGCAACAAAGGCCAGGTGCTCCTCGGATTCAACCGGTGTCAGGCTGTGCTGCCAGCCGAGCGAGCCGGAGAGTTCCAGTTGCTGGCGGTCATTCAGCGGCACTGTTTTAAGGGCGCGCAGGCCCAGGGTGCTCAGGGTCGCGTCGCGGCGATCACTGCCGCGCTGCAGGGCGGCGGCATCGCCTTTTTCATGGAAGCTTTCGCTGTCCAGGTGCACATAGGCCAGGTTGGCAAACGGTTCCAGGGCCAGCGCTTGCAGGTTCAAGCGGTAGGCCGCCTCGGTGAACACCTGCAGGCTGCGTGCATCCAGCTTGGCCTTTTGCTTGGCGCTGACGTCGCTGTATTGCAGGTCGCGCTGCACATCGCCGCGATGCCAGCTGTAGGCGCCGCCCACACTCACGCGCCAGTTGCCCAGCTCACGCCCGGCATAGGTGCCCAGGTGGTAGCTGTCGACATCGGCCGACGAGTGCGTGCCATCGCCCATGTTCAGCGAGCTGTCGCTGTAGCCCGCCATCACGCCGACGCGGGTCTGTTCGTCCCACTGGCCATCGACCCCCAGCAGCATTCCGCCGATAGAGCGGGTGTACCCCGCGTATTCGCTGCTGCTGTCGGCCTTGCCCCAGGCGCCGAGGGCCTTGATCCAGAGGTTGCTTTCGCCGGTCGCCGGCACATGGCGCAGGCGCTCACCGACGGCCTCGCGCACATGGCGGCTGTCGTTGATCAGCATCGCGCCCACCGCCGGGTAGATTTCGCCAGACAACTGCTGGAAGGCCTGGCGCGCGACCACTGCGGAGTCGGCACTCAGCACGCTTTCATACACCGGGTTGCCGGCCCCCAACTGCTCGGCAGCGGAAGCCACGGCAAGCTGGTTGCGGGTCGCCGCGACGCTGGCAAAGCTTGCGTCATTGCGCGCGATAGCCAGTTGCACGCCGTTAGTGCCGTAATCGAGGTTGCCGCCCAGAAACAGATAGTTGGGCAATACCGCAGCAAAACTGCCGGTCACTCCGCCCGCCGCCTGCAAGATGTTGTACTGGCGGCCGATCAGGCTTTGCGCCTGGGGCTGGCTGAGCAGGGTCGGGCTGTTTTCCAGGGCCAGGGTCACGGTGCCGCCGTTGAGGGTAGCCTTGCCGCCCGCGACGATACGATCGCTGCTGGCGTCCGACAGCTCCACCGCATAGGTGGAACCGGCCTCGAAGCGCACATCCCCGGCCACGTTCAAAGTGCCGATGGAATTGCCCGGCGCAATCACACTGCCGCTGTTGGCCTGCAATGCGCCGATGCGCCCGGAACCGCCCAGGGTCGCGCCAGGGTTGACCGTGACCGCCGAGGTCAACGAACCATCGACCTTCAAAACACCGCCATTGACCGTGGTCGGGCCGCGATAGGTGCTGTCGCCACTGAGCAGCAGGCTACCGGCGCCGGACTTGATCAGGCTGCCTTGGTAAATGCGCTGGGCCGCCGCCGCATCCCGGGCCATGCCCACCGCGTAGTCGGTCTGCTCCTGCTGGCTGGCGCCGGCGCCAGGACCATTTTCCCAGCCCTTGTCCTGCACGGTCTGTTGCCATGCCAGGTGTTCGGCGCTGTCTTCCGCCTGGCGCTGCAGCAGCGCCTTGTCGGAAATGCCATTGCTCCACACATCGCCCTGCCCGGCCGCCAGATTGACGTCCATGGCGCCCAGTAACTGCCCCGGTCCATGCATCGCCCGGCCAAGGTCCGGCACGCCCCAGCCGACCGTGGCGTTCGGCGCGTCGGTCACCGAACCGTCCAGTTGCGTGGCCGTCGTCAGCAACACCTGCAAGGCCTGTTCGTTGTTCAAGTACGGGTAGCGCTCCATCACCAGCGCCAAGGCGCCTGTGGCATGGGGCGCCGACATCGAGGTGCCGGACTTGACCGCATAACCGCCGCCCGGGATGGTGCTGTCGATCTTCGCGCCGGGGGTGGAGATGCACCAGTACTTGGCGATGCCGCACTGGTTGTACTTCTGGTTATTGGCCTGGTCCAGGCCCGACACCGCCAGCCAGTGGCCTTCCAGTGCCGGCTCAAAGTACGGCAAGGCCGAGCGCACGCTGGCATTGGCATAACCGCTGTTGCCAGCGCTGAACACATTGATCACCCCGGCGCGCGCCACATCGGCGGCGGCGTCCAGCCAGGTGCCCTGGTTGAAGTGTTGCGCGTAGGCGGCGTGCAGATCACCCAGGGTCTGGTAGCTGACATCCTTGGGCTGGCTGCCCCAGCTGTTATTGATCACGCGTACCCCGGAATCGACCATGGAGTTGTACACCGCCTTGAAGTACTTGGGGTCGGGCGTCGGGCCAAACAGGAAGCTGTCGTTGGCGTTGGTATTGCCCACATAGATCTGCGCGTTGTAGGCCACGCCATGCATACCGTTGCCGTCCCGCGCAGCCGCCATGGTGCCGGTGACGTGGGTGCCATGGGAGTCGTTGTTGGGGTTCAGCGCGCCGGTGGTGGAAAACGGGCTGCCATCCACGTAAGTGCCGCTGGCGGTCACCGGGTGAAAACGCTGCGGGGAGGCTTCCGGGTGGCTGGCATCAAAACCCGAGTCCAGCGCGCCGATCTTCACCCCGGCACCGCTGATCCCGGCGGCATAGGCTTGATCAGCCTGCATGCGGCCCAGGCCCCAGTCCCTTTGATATTCCGCCGAGCGCCAACTGGCGGGGTCGCCCAGCTTGCCGGCCTCTACATAGGGCGCGGCCTGGGCAGTGCCCAGGCTGGCCAGCCCACACAGCATGACGCAGTGATAGCCTCGTTGTTTCGCGTTCACGGTGACCGTCCTCACTTTTATTGTGTTTTTTATTCAGCGCGGGCCTGGGCCAAAGGCTTCGTCGACCTTGGCCAGGTCGGTGTCGCGCAGGTTGCCCGCGTAGTAATGCAATTTGGTCCAGGCCATCAGGTAGTCGTAACGGGCCTGGGCCAGGTCGCGACGGGTGCTGTACAGCTGCTGCTCGGCGTTGAGGGCATCGAGGTTGACGCGCTCGCCGCCAAGGATGCTTTGCTTGGTCGACACCACCAGCGCTTCAGCCGAGGCCAGGGCCTTTTGATAGGCGCGCAGCTTGCTGACCCCCGACAGGCAGGCGCTGAACTGGCGCCGTAGCTCGATCAGGGTTTCGCGGGTCTTGCCCTCCAGTTCGTACTCGGCCTGCTCCATGGAGCGACTGGCCTGGCGGGTGGACGCCGAGACGCCGCCCCCGGCATACAACGGCACGCTGACTTCAATGCCGATGGTGTTGGTGTCGTAGCGCTGGTTGTAGGTGTTGCCACTGTCGGACTCCTGCTGGCGCGAACTGGCATACGCGGTGATGCGTGGCAGGTGCCCGGCGCGGTTGCGTTCCACCTCATAGCGCGCCACTTCCACGGCCTGGCGCTGGGAGGCCAGGGTCGGGTTGTTGGTCAATGCCAGTTCGTGCCAGCTGTCGTAGTTGGCAGGGGCCAGGGTCAAGGCGGCGAAGTCCTGGTTCAGTGGCGCCAGGTCGGCAATGTCGACACTCTGTACGCCAAGCAAAGCCCCCAGTTCGCGCAGTGACGCGTCCTGCTCGTCGAGCGCCTGGATCTCTTCGGCCGTCGCCAGTTCATAACGGGACTCGGCCTCCAGAATGTCGGTGCGGGTGCCCTCGCCTTGCTGGAACAGGTGCTGGTTCTGCTGGAACTGTTGCTCGTAGGCCTTCTTTTTGGCCCGGGCGATGTCGATCTGGTCCTGGGCGAACAGGGCCTGGGTGTAATAGGTCAGCACCCGCACCAACAGCGCCTGGCTCTTGTCGCGAAAGCTCTCATCGGCAAACAGCGCCTGGGCCACGCCCTTGCGGTAATTGGCATAGGCTTCGTAGTCGAACAGCGGCTGTTGCAGGGTGAAGGTCGAACCGAAACTGTTGTAGTTGCGGTCGTCGTGATAGTGGCCGCCACGGCCATCGGGCAGGTTGGCCTGGGAGTTGTTGCGGCCCTTGTTGTAGTTGTACGACAGCCGGGGCAACAGGCCGGCGCGGCCGATGGTGCGGTTTTCCAGGCCGGCGTCACGCTCCTTGATTGCGCCGAGGAAGGCTGGATCGTTACGCAGGGCCTGTTCATACACATCGAACGGGCCCATGGCTGCCTGGGCGCCGGTGCAGGCGAGAAACAAGGCGATGAACACAGGCTTCATGCTCATTCCTCGGTCAACGCAGAGCCGGCACGGTCGAGCAGCGGCTTGAACAGGTAGTTGAGCAGCGAGCGCTCGCCGGTGCGCACGAACATCTCGGCGGGCATGCCCGGCTTGATCACCAGGCCCTGGAGTTTTTCCAGGGCGTCATCGCTGACCGTGGTGCGCAGCACGTAATACGGCACACCGGTTTTTTCGTCGAGCAACTGGTCGGCGGAGATCAGGCTCACCTCCCCCGGCACCCGGGGCGTGCGGCTCTGGTTGAAGGCGGTGAACAGGATATCCACCGGCAGATCGGTGCCGACCTTGTCCACCAGGTTCACCGGCAGGCGCCCTTCGACTTCCAGGCGCGTGCCCTGGGGCACGATTTCCAGCAGGGTTTCCCCGGCCCGCACCACCGCACCGATGGTGTGCACCCCGAGGTTGACCGCAATGCCATCGGCCGGCGCGTTGATTTCACTGTGTTGCAGGTCAAAGCCGGCGGAGGTCAGTTGCTGCTCCAGGGTCAGGCTGCGCAGTTGCGCGTCGGCCAACTGGCTGCGGACTTCCTTCTGGTACTCCTCGCTGTGCTGTTGCAACTTGAGGCGCGATTCGAGGATGCCCTGCTCCAGGCGCCCGCTTTCGCCGCTGTTCTGCGCCAGGTCCTGTTGCACCTGGGACAGTTGGCGCTGGTACTCCAGCAGGCGGTTGCGCGGGATATAGCCGTTGTCTGCCAAAGGTTGCAGGTTGGCCAGTTGATCACGCAGGGATTGCGCCTGGGCGCTCAGGTCGGTGCGGGCGCGGCGCATGCCGTTGAGTTGGGCGCTGGCGCCTTCGATACTGGCGCGGATCCCGGACTGCTCGCGGGCAAAGGCATCGCGCCGGCTGCTGAACAGTTGGCGCTGGCCTTCAAGTACCAGGGCCAGCGCAGGATCGGGGTTGGCACCCAGTTCAGCGGGAAAGGTCACGGCAGGCAAGCTGTCGCGCTCGCTCTGCCAGCGGGCGACGCTGGCCCAGGCCATGCGGTACTGGGCTTGCAGGGAATGCACATCGGCCTGGCTTTGGGTCTGGTCGAGGCGAAACAACGGCTGGCCCTGTTTGACCGCCTCGCCTTCGCGCACCAGGATCCGGCTGACCACGCCGGGGCTCAGGGTTTGCACGGCCTTGCGCTTGCCGGACACCACCACCGTACCCTGCACCGGGATCCCCTGGTCCAGCGGCGCAAGGCTGGCCCAGAGGAAGAATCCCCCGGCGCCAACCACCGTCATCAGCCAGCCCAGGCGGGAGAAAAAGCGCGCATCGCGCTCGGGAAAGGTCTGCTCGAGTGGCAGGCTGTTATCGGTACTCATTGGCCTGGATTCCTTGCCGCAGGATATTGACGGTTCAAGCTGACGCCGGCCTTTTCACGGGGGGGCTCCGTGTGGCCGGACAGTGCCCGCAGCACCTCCTGGCTGGGGCCAAAGGCTTGCAGGCGGCCTTCATTGAGCACCAGCAATTTGTCGGCCTGGGCCAGGGCCGAGGAGCGATGGGTCACCAGGATCACGCTGCTGCCCTGGGCTTTCATCTGCATGATGGCGCTGGCCAGGGCGGCTTCGCCTACGGTGTCGAGGTTGGAGTTGGGTTCGTCGAGCACGATCAGGCGCGGCCCGCCATACAGCGCGCGGGCCAGGGCCACCCGCTGTTTCTGCCCGC
Source organism: Pseudomonas sp. MF5691 (assembly GCF_016405645.1). Taxonomy (NCBI): domain Bacteria; kingdom Pseudomonadati; phylum Pseudomonadota; class Gammaproteobacteria; order Pseudomonadales; family Pseudomonadaceae; genus Pseudomonas; species Pseudomonas sp. MF5691. Next base: position 92,923 of record NZ_JAEKDC010000006.1, on the reverse strand, counting down.
CGGACAAGCCGCTGCCGTCGTCGCCCAACACCGTGTCGTAGCCCTGGGGCAAGCGCAGGATCAGGTCATGCACCCCGGCTTGCTGGGCGGCCTGCACCACCCGTTCGGGGTCAGCCTGGCGAAAACGTGCAATGTTGTCGGCGATGCTGCCGCTGAACAGTTCGATGTCCTGGGGCAAGTAGCCGATATGGGGGCCGAGGTCGTCGCGGTCCCAGCGATGGATATCGGCGCCGTCCAGGCGCACCGTGCCGGCCAGGGTTGGCCACACCCCCACCAGTACCCGCGCCAGGGTCGACTTGCCGGAGCCGGAGGCGCCCAACACCCCCAGCACTTCACCGGCCGCCAGCTTGAAGCTGACCTGATGCAAGGTCGCCGCCCGCCGCCCCGGCGGCCCGGCGCTGACCTGCTCGAAACTCACCTGGCCCTGGGGCGCCGGCAACGCCATGGCCTGCGCCCCAGGCGGGAACTCCTGCAACAGCTCATCGAGGCGTTGATAGGCCAGCTTGGCCGAACTCCATTGCTTCCACACGGCGATCAACTGGTCAATCGGGCTCAGCACCCGGCCCATCAGAATGGTGCCGGCAATCATCATCCCGGCCGTCATCTGACCCTTGATCACCAGCAAGGCGCCCAAGCCCAGCACAAGGGATTGCAGGAGCAGGCGCAGGGATTTGCTCAAGGAACTGATCACCGAACCGGTGTCGCTGGCCCGGTTTTGCAGGCCGAGGAATTGTGAATGCACCTGGAACCAGCGACTGCGCAGCGCCCCCAGCATGCCCATGGCCTGGATGGTCTCGGCGTTGTGCAAGTGGCTGGTGGCCAGTTGGGTGGACTGCTGGGAGTAGCCGCTGGCTTCGCGCAACGGCTTTTTGGTCAGGTATTCGTTAAGGCACGCCAGGCCGATCAACAGCACCGCACCCGCCGTGGCCAGCACGCCCAGCCACACGTTGAACAGGAAGATCACCAGCAAGTAGATCGGGAACCACGGCGCATCGAAGAACGCAAACAACGCCGGCCCCGTGAGGAACTGGCGGATATGGGTCAAATCCCCGAGCGATTGCCCGGCGTGCCCCTCACCCCGTTGCAGGTTGCGTTCGAAGGCGGCCTTGTACACCTGCAGGTTGAACCGCCGCTCCAACTGGCTGCCGATACGGATCACGATAAAGCTGCGGACGATTTCCAGGGTGCCGATAAAAGCAAAGAAGCCCACCACCATCAGGGTCAACATCACCAGGGTGGTTTCATTCTGCGAGGACAGTACCCGGTCATACACTTGCAGCATGTAAATGGACGGCACCAGCATCAGCAGATTGATCAGCGCGGTAAAGCAACCGACGCTGATCAGGATACTTTTATAATCGCCGAGGGCTTTAAACAGTGGTGCAGTGGGAGTGGTCTTCGCCATGTTGCCTGATCTTCCCTGGACTGAAATACGCGCAATAGTCTGCCGAGCACCCCAAACAATGGGGCGGGCAACTATTTCAATAGTGTTTAATGCGTTGGAAGTGACAGGTCGATAAAGGTCACGACCAACAAATGTCTCTATACCCGGCAGTTATAAGCATATAACCGCAATACTTAATTAGTGTGTGCGTCGCAGTAACAGCTCTACTCCAGAAGCAGAACGCGCGGTGTATTCGCCTTCTTTCTGTCGATTCAAATGGGTAATACCGGTGCCCTCGGTATTCATCAGCCAAATGCCATCCGGGGTGGGCAGCCAGGTCAGGGGTTTTTGCCCCAGCCACTGTTGCGCGCACTCAATATCACCGGCCAGGCTGTTGGGTTCGGCGATCAGATCCAGCTCGCACACCTGCTCCTGCTGGCGCAGTTGCCAGTGCCCCGCCAATTGCGTGGTGCTGGGTAAAACAAGACTGCTTGCCATTGCGTTGGCTCCTGCCGACACGAGCAATGCCAGGATCAACCAGGCGATTGCGTTGCGAAAATTAGTCATCACCATTACCCGTTTACGGGGCTGTTGCAAGGGAAGAGCAGCGCCGGGGCGCCACCCTTCGTTACGCCTTGATCAAGCCACGATGTCGCTATACATCGCCTGGCCTACGGTGGTGACGAGGAAATCCGCCACGCCGTGCCCGGAGAAGTCCACCGCCAAGGTGCCCAGGTTGGTACCCGAGGCATAAGTCAGCACGGCATCACCGATAGCGCCGGTAAAGGCGTTGACGAAATGCAGGCCGCTGCCGTTGGTGATGCCGGTCAGGTCGATCTTGTCCGAACCCGAGGTGAAATCAAGAATCTGATCCGCCGCACCCGGCTTGGAGTCAGAGCTGGCACCGAACACAAAGGTGTCCGAACCCGCGCCGCCCCACAGTTTGTCGGCACCGCCACCGCCGTAGATCAGGTCATTGCCGGCGCCACCCTTGAGGGTGTTGGCCACGGCGTTGCCGATCAGCAGGTCGTTGCCCGAGCCACCAAAGGCGTTTTCCACGGTCACGCCCTGGGCGATCGACACGTTACCCACCAGGCCACCCACATCGGAGAACGAAGTCGCGTTGAGGTTGATTTTCTGGTTCTGGGTAAAGCCGGAGAAGTCCAGGGTGTCGTTGCCGCCACCGTCCCATACCGAGAACACCAGCTTGTCGGCGTTGGACGTGGCGCTGAGGTGATCGCGCCCGGTGTTGGAGTTGAAACCGTAGGTGGTGTCACCGGCACGGGTGTTGTAGTTGGCACCGTAGAGCTTCTGGATCGCCGCAATATCGTCGATCAGCGGGCCGGACGCATAGGCCTCGACCCCGCCTTTGGTGAAGTTCTGGTTGGTGTTGTTTTCGCCCCAGTAGCTCATGACGCTGTAGCCACGGGTGTCCTGGCCGTAGTCCGCGTCTTTGTAAGACGGGTTGCCGGTCCCGGCGTTGTAGTCGCCAGGGTGATCCAGGCCCAGGGTATGGCCGATCTCGTGGGTCAGGGTCTGACGCCCGTAGTTGTTCAGGCCAGGGTTGATGTTGGCGGTGTAGCTGTTGTTGATCAGGTACCACGAGGTGCCATCCGTGCCACTCGTGTGGTACTTCTCATTGGTGCCAGGCAGGTAGGCAAACGCTGCGGCGCCGTCCTGGCCTGCGCTGTAGTTGCCGAAGGTCATGTGGAAGTCGCCGCCCGAGGCTTTCTCGGTGAAGGTGACATTGGCCACATCGGCCCAGGATTGCATGGCCAGTACGGCTTGGCCTTTTTGCAGGTTGCTGAACTGGCTGAACCCGGAGATACCATGCTTGTTCATGGTCGCCGAGGAAGCCGAGGTCAGGAAGGTGTAGGTCAAGTCGATCCTGCCGTTACCGTCAACGTCCCGGTATGCCGCGTTTTCGCGCAGCAAATGGTCGGCTGCCTGGTCGACAGAGAACGAGGGTTTGCCATTAACCGTGAGATTGCCGCCACGGTCATACAAATGGCTAAAGCTATCGACTTGTGAATAGGCACTACTTGCTTGAGCTGCCGAGACAATAGCTTTGTCTTTTACTTTCGACATAAACGTACTTCCTTGTTTGCAAGTGGAACAGTTTTTGTCCGATAGCGACGTTCTCGGGCGAGATCGTCCTATCACTCGCCTCTTATGAAGGCGAAAGGAAACTGACACAATTCGAAATCACACGTCCAGTATTTTTTTTGTTGGAAAAGTGCGTGGACGGAATAACGACTGCAAACATTGGGAATTAAGTGTTTATATTCTTTGTTTTGGGCGGAATGGCGGCAAGCGGGCTATTTAAATATTAAATAGTGCTAAATAGTTAAATGCCAGACACGTCACACTTTAGTGATAAGTGGATCCAATATATTGAGTGGGGTGCACTTTTAAAGTGCCACCGTGTCATTGGTAAATATTAAATAGCCACTGTTTAAATATCGACAGCTTGCGGCCGCTATCACCGGCAAGCCGGCGATAGCGAGGTCAAGACTAGCCACGCCACCCCGTTTGGCGCAGGGCCTCCAGCAGCGTCTGCCCCTCCAGCCCCGGTACCAGCACGCCATCGGCGGTGGTCATGTCCTCCCCGGCGAGGATCGCGTTGATGATCGCCTCTTCCACCGCCTCGGCCGCGGCGCTGAACAAGGGCGAAATATGATCGTTATTGACCATGCTCAGCGTTGTGCTCAGGGGCAGGTCCTTGCGCCCGTAATCCGCCGGCGGCAGGTCGTGGTTGCCGGTGGCAAACGCGAGGAACAGATCACCACTGGAGTCCTCGGTGCCACCGCCGGTGCGGGCAATGCCGATAGAGGCGCGTTGCGCCAGGCGCTGGCACTGGTGCGGCAGCAGCGGCGCATCGGTGGCGATAATCACCACGATGGAGCCCATGCCCGGCGTACCACGCTCGGCAAATGGCGAGGCGATTTCCATCAGGTGCCGCCCCACCGGGTAGCCATCCACCCGCAGCTCCTGACGCTTGCCGTGGTTGGCCTGCACCAGCACGCCGACAGTCCAGCCGCCCTGCTCCGCCGCCAGCTTGCGCGAGGCGCTGCCGATGCCGCCCTTGAATTCATGGCAGATCATCCCGGTGCCACCGCCCACGGCACCCTCCTGTACCGGGCCGGTTTCCGCGTTGGCCATGGCCTGCAGCACATGCTCGGGGCCGATATGCTGGCCCCAGATATCGTTGAGCAGGCCGTCGTAGGTTTCCATCACCACCGGCATGCACCAGTACACCGCCGGGTCCGCCAGGCTGTCGCGCTCCAGGGCAATCAGGGTGTCGCGCACAATGCCGATACTGTGGGTGTTGGTGATCGCCAGGGGCGTGGTCAGCAGCCCCGCTTCGCCGATCCACTCAAGGCCGGTGGCGTCGCCGTTGCCGTTGAGCACGTGGTACCCGGCAAAACACGGCTGCAGCCGGGCTGCACCAGCCCGCGGCTGGATCAGTGTGACCCCGGTGCGCACCTGTTTGCCGTCGATCTGCTCCTTGAGCGTGCTGTGGCCGACCCGAATCCCGGGGACGTCGGTAATCGCATTCAATTCGCCGGGCGTACCCAGCCCCAACGTGATGCCCAATTGACGTGCGCGCATAACCACTCCTTACAGTTTCTGAAACGCCGGACTCGACCGGCCGCTGATGCAGTACAGGATCACCGACAAGGCCAGCAGGCCGATGATAATCATGATGTCGCGCATGGACGCCGCGCTAAACAAGGTAAATAACAGATAACCCGCGCCCGCCACGGCCAGCAGTGCCGGCACCGGCCACAGGGGCATGCGGTACGGGTGCTCGCGGTCGCGCAACAGCACGCGGCTCATCAGCGCGCTCAGGGCGACGATCAGGTACACCAGCATGATCAACAACACGCTGAAGGACGTCAGGTCTGCCAGGTTGGAGCTGAAGCTGAGCAGTGCCGATGGGATCGCCAGGAACAGCGTGGCCAGCCATGGCGAATCCCAGCGCGGGTGGATGCGGGTGAAGAGTTTATTGATGGTCGGCGTCCACAGCGCATCGCGGCCGCTGCTGAACACCACCCGGCCGATCTGGATCACGATGGCAACGATGGCGTTGAACACCGAGAGGAAGATCCCGGCGCTGACCAGGCGTGACAGGGTTTTATTACCATGGCTGGTCAGCAGGTAGCCGATGGGGTCCGGGCTGCTGATCATCTCGCTCAGGGAGGGCGCGCCGATCAACAGCGCGGTGATTGGCACCAACTCGATCACCACCACCAGGCCCAGGGACCACAGCACCGCCTTGTGCACGCCCTTGCCGCCGCACTTCATGTCTTCGGCCAGCAGCACCGCCGGGCCGTAGCCGTTGAACGAGAACAGGCCGATGCCCACCGCGCCGATCACCAGGGCCCAGGGCGCCAGGTGCAGCACGCCGTTTTCGACGATCTGCGGTTGGAACAGCACACTGGCCGGCTGCACCGGGTTGCCAAAGCCGATAAACACAATCACCAGCAACGCCGCCACTTCCAACAGCAGGCAAGTACCGGTGATCCAGGCGTTGAGCTTGATATTGAGAATGCCCAGGGCGTAACTGCACACCACAATCACCAGGGCCACGGTTTGTGAATCGAACTTCGTGCCCAGGGCGTTATTGAGGTAGGTCGCGGCGCCGGTGGCCAGGACCGGCGGGATAAACAGCAGCATCACCAGTACCGTGAGGAACGTCGCGTATCCGGCCATGCCGCCAAACACGCGCTTGGCGTACACGTATTCGCCACCGGCACTGTTATGGGCACGCCCCAGTTCCGCGTAGCAAAAGGCAAACATCAGCGCCAGTAGCCCAGCCATCACAAATGCCAGGAACACCCCGCTGCCCGCTTGCTGGATCGCGAACGGTGCAATAACAAATACGGAACTGGCCGGAGTTACCGCCGAAACGGTAATGGCCACCACATCGAACACACTCAAGGTAGGTTTCAGCACGCCATCGGGTGCGGGGGTTGCGCTCATGTCGTTATCCTCGTGGTTATTCTTTTTATTGGAAAGCTGGTTGAGGCAGGAACGAAAAGGGAATGCGTGTGCGGGATATGTTTCCCGCTGAATGCCAGGGAATCTAGGCGCTGCGCCGGCACCCGCCAATTCCCCTATTGGAGTACTCCCCTTGACGGGCTCGTGCAAAAGCCGAACCCTTGGCCGATCTTTCAGCCATCGGAACCCATCACATGAGCCTGTTCAGGGAAATCGGCATGCATGCGGGGCTGGGTCGGACGGTGTCGCAAATTGGCACCGAGCGTTTCTGGAAGCAACTGGTGTTGCTGCTGCACCAGAACCTGGCGTTCGATAACGCCCTGGCAATCTTCTACCCGCTGGATGGCCCGCCCCAGGCGCTGGAGGAGTACGACGCGCAGCCCACCAGCAAACCGGCGTCGATGCTGGTGTACCTCAATGGTTTGTACTTGCTCGACCCGTTCTTTCAGGCCTGCCGTGAAGGCTATGCCAGCGGCGTGTATCGCCTGGAAGAGGTGGCGCCGGACCATTTCCGCCAGAGCGAGTACTTCCTCAATTACTTTCACGACAATGTGCTGGAGGATGAGGTGCAGTTCATCCTGCAACTGCCGGGGGTGGGCACCTTGTCGTTGTCCCTGGGGATGCAGCGGGTATTTACCGCGCCTGAAACCGGGCTGCTGACCCTGCTGGCGGCGTGGGTGCTGCCATTGATGCAGCAGCACTGGCAGCAGAGCACCCGGCGCGCACCGGCTGGCGAGGCCATGGCCAGCCAGATTCGCGATGCGTTGAGCCATTTTGGCAGTGGGGTGTTGTCCGAGCGCGAACTGGAAATCGCCCGCCTGGTATTGCGCGGGTTCTCATCCAAGGCCATGGCCGAACGCCTGAGCATCTCGCCGGACACGGTCAAGGTGCATCGCCGGCACCTGTACGCCAAGCTGGATATCTCGTCGCAGCCGGAGTTGTTTTCGTTGTTTATCCAGTCGTTGGGGCATGACCTGGATAACCCATAGGGCAGGCAAGTGGGAGTTGCGGATCAAATAAGGATGTGTCGACTGGCCTACCGCTATCGCAGGCCAGCCAGCTCCCACATTTGACTTGTGGTGTGGACACAATTCTCTGCTCGCCGAGTTCCCCCTGTGGGAGCGGGCGGTGTGTCAGTCACATTTATCTAACCTGACACTCCAGCCCCCTCCAGGCTAAGCGTGCTGCCTTAGCGCCCGGTACGGATAGTGTTCCATATCCGCGTGCGAACACGGTCGATCTTCATCGGCATGGCTTCGAGGGCGAAGAGCTTGCCCATCATTTCCTCGCTCGGGTACACCTTGGTGTCGCTCTTGATCAACGGGTCTACCAGGCTGTCGGCGGCGCTGTTGCCGTTGGCGTAGTGCACGAAGTTGGTGATGTCGGCCATCACGTCCGGGCGCAGCAGGTAGTTCATAAAGGCATAGCCGGCCTTCTCATCCGGGGCATCGGCGGGCATGGCGACCATGTCGAACCAGATCGCGGCGCCTTCCTTGGGGATGTTGTAGCCGATCTTCACGCCATTCTTGGCTTCCTTGGCGCGGCTTTCGGCCTGCAGCACGTCACCCGAAAAACCCACTGCCACGCAGATGTCGCCATTGGCCAGGTCGCCGGTGTATTTCGAGGAGTGGAAGTAGGCAATGTACGGCCGCACTTTGATCAACAGCGCCTCGGCCTTTTTATAGTCTTCGGGGTTCTTGCTGTGGTGCGGCAAGCCCAGGTAATTCAGGGCAATGGGCAGCAGTTCCGGGCCGTTGTCGAGGATCGCCACCCCGCATTTACTGAGTTTTTCCATGTATTCGGGCTTGAAGATCAAGTCCCAGGAGTTGACCGGCGCGTCGTCGCCCAGCACTGCCTTGACCTTGTCGATGTTGTAGCCGATGCCGGTGCTGCCCCACAGGTACGGGAAGCCGTGTTCATTGCCCGGGTCGTTGGTTTGCAGGGCCTTGAGCAGCACCGGGTTGAGGTTTTTCCAGTTCGGCAACTGGCTCTTGTCGAGCTTTTTCAGGGCCCCGCCCTGGATCTGCCGGGCCATGAAGTGGTTGGACGGGAACACCACGTCGTAGCCCGAGTTACCGGTCATCAACTTGCCGTCCAGGGTCTCGTTGCTGTCGTACACGTCGTAGCTGAAACCGATCCCGGTTTCCTTCTGGAAGTTCTTGGTGGTGTCCGGCGCGATGTAGCTCGACCAGTTGTAGATTTTCACCGTCTCGGCGGCCTGGGTCAGGGACGCCACCAACATCAAGGGCAACAGGGCAATGGGTCTCATGGTTCGATTTCCTGGCGGTTATAGGGCTGTTTTTATGGCAGGCGATCAAGGATCAAAAGATTAGAGGATCAACACATAGGTCTTGCGCACGGTCTCCTGGATATCCCAGATGCCCGTGCTGTTGGCCGGCAACATCAGTGCATCGCCGGCTTCGATATGCAGGGTTTCGCCGTCATCGGGGGTGAAGGTGCAGCGGCCCTGGATAAAGTGGCAGAACTCCTGGGCCACGATCTGGCGCCGCCAGCGGCCGGGGGTGCATTCCCAGATACCGGTTTCGACGCCGTCGTTGCGCTCTACGCTGAGGGTGGAGGCCACGGCAACCGGAGTGCCCAGGGGCACGGCGACCGGGTTTGAGTCCGGCAAGTGGCGGTTAAGGGTGTCTTTGAATTGGGTAATGCTCATGGTCATACCTGTGGTGATTGAAGCGACTTAGTGCATGAAACCTTCCATGAAACCGGCAATCCCACTGGCCAGCTTGCGCCGCCAGGGCGCGGTGTTCGGGTCGGCCAGGGTCTGGTCCTCATGGACAAAACTGCGAATGATGGCGTTGTAGCCCAACCAGCGGCACGGCTCCGGCTCCCAGCCCCGGAGGGCACTCAGGCCGCCGTCGCGCAACACCCATGGCTGCTGGACCAGCGGCGTGTCGCGCCCCAGGATCAGGTCGGCCAGGGTCCGGCCACCCAGGTTGCTGGCGCCCACGCCCTCCCCGCCATACCCGCCGGACAAGGCGATGCCGCGCTGTTGGTCGCACAGCATGTGCGGCCGGAAACGCCGCGACATGCCGAGGTTGCCGCCCCAGGAGTGGGTGACCCGCACATGCTTGAGTTGCGGGAACAGCTCGCAGAACAGGTAGCGACGCAGTTCCACTTCGCTGTCGGTGAGGTCGAAGTTGTGGCGCAGCTTGCCGGCAAACTGATAGCCACCGCGCGCCCCGAACACCAGGCGGTTATCGGCGGTGCGCTGGCCGTAGGTGACCTGGCGGCTGCTTTCACCGAAGGCCTGGCCTTGATTCAGGCCGATTTCCTCCCAGGTACTGGCCGGCAGGGGTTCGGTGGCGACGATCAGGCTCTGCACCGGCAGTTGATAGCGGCCCAGGGGCTTGAGCGTCGGCGCATAGCCCTCCACCGCCGGCACCACCCACGAGGCGCGGACCTGGGCCTGCTCGGTGCGCAGGCTGCCGGACTGCCAGTGGGTGACCGGGCTGTTCTCGTAGATCGCCACGCCCATGGCCTCGACCACCCGCGCCAACCCGCGCACCAGCTTGGCCGGGTGGATCGTCGCGACGTGGGGGGTGTAGACCGCACCATAGGCCGAGGCGATGCGGATCTGCCCGGCCAATTGTTCGGGGCTGAGCCAGCGATAGTCGTCGTCGGTCAGGCCCTGGCCATGCAGCTTGGCCAGGTATTCGCGCAGGCTGGCTTCCTGCTCGGGGTAACGGGCGGCGCAGTGCAACGCCCCGCCTTTGCGGTAGTCGCAGTCGATACCTTCGCGCTGCAACACCTGCCCGACTTCATCGGGGATGCCGTGCAGCAGGTCAAACGAGGCCCGGCGCTGCTCGGCGGGCAGCCCTGCCAGCAAGCGATCTTCGCCCAGCAGATTGCCCATCAGCCAGCCACCGTTGCGCCCGGAAGCGCCAAAACCGGCGGTCTGCGCCTCGATGATCACCACCTTGAGCTGCGGCGCGTGGCGCTTGAGGTAATAGGCGGTCCACAACCCGGTGTAGCCGGCGCCAATAATGGCCACATCGACATCCAGGTCCTGCCCGAGGGACGCACGCGCCTCCAGCGGCTCTTGCAGCTGGTCCATCCATAAACTGATCTTGCGCCATGCCGGCATGCCGAACTCCACCACCAAACGTCGATGGCGTGATCCTAGTGCCTGGCTTCAGTCGTCGTCTTGCGCGCGTGCACGCAGGGAAATTTGTTTGACGTAGGCCTTGGGCGACAAGCCAGTGTGCTGGCGGAAACAGCTGTAAAACGCCGACAAGGAATTGAAACCGGCGGCAAACGCCAGCTCGTCGATACGGATCGGCGGCGTGGCGCCGTCCAGCGCCGCCAGTAAATGCTGCAGGCGGGCCTGGTTGACGTAGCGGTAGAAGCTCTGCCCCAGCACCTGGTTGAGCAGATAGGAAATCTGGTTGCGGCTGTAACCACATTCCTTGGCCACCCGCTGCAGGTCCAGTTCCGGGTCGAGATAGGGTTGCTGGCGCTGGAAGTACTGCTGCAGATCGTTGGCCAGGTAACTCAGTTGCTGGGGCGACAGGCCCAGGCGGCTGACGGTCGGCCGCGTAGCCTGGGACTGGGAGCGGCTGGTGGCGGGCTCGTGCACCAGGGACGCGTATTCGTTGACGCACCAGATCAGCCCGTCACGCACGGTGATCGCCTCACTGGTGCGAAACGACACCAGGCCCTGGCCGCCACGCAAGGTCACGCGATACTGGATAAAGGCGGTATCGCCGTCGGTGCGAATGCGGTCGGTGTGTTCAATGCCTTCGTCGGGGTCGCGGGGCATGCTGGCTTGCAGGTACTCACGCAACTGGTCGAAGCACACCACGCGGTTCTGGAAGAAGTCGTGGTACTGGATATCCGGGTGATAGTGCGCCATCACCCCGTCCAGGTCCCGGTGTTTCCAGCAAAGATGATGGCGCAACACCACCTCGGCAGTCGCTTGCGTCTGTTGCGGGCTATCGGCCGGGACGGTCTGTGGCATACAACGCTCGAAAACGGCTAAAGCCTGGAGCTTGCACAACTTTACCAAGGGCTTCAATGGCAACGTGACAGTTTTAAGTGGTGGCCTTTTGCCTAAGTATTTGTAAGACATGACCCACGTCAAACTTCTTGCAAGCAACTGCCGAACGGATAGAAAAAACTCCGCTGCTCACTGCAAGTGAGTGCTATTTTTTAAGCTTCACAGTCAGCACCATTGATGGTTCTGACACCCTTGCCGCGAGCTAAAGGAAGTGCTCAATGAACAAGGTGGGCCACATGAACAAAGTGACGTTCCCCAACGCATGTCAGTTGATGCGCTGGCATTTTCATCCGGTCGGTTTTGAAGGCAGCATGGACGCACCCGGCAGCCTGATTGCGCGCCTGTTTGACCGAGAGAGTGGTGAAACCCTGATTGCCATCGCTGGCATTCCCTGCGCCACGGTGATGAATGCCACGGATGTGGAGCGGATTATCGAAGCGATCGAGGCTGAGCTGGAATCGTTTGTGCGGCCAAAGTTGCTGCAGGCCTGAAGGGTGTGGGAGCTGTCCCGCCCGGCGAGACAGCTCCCACATTTGATTTATTGCGCTTTAATGGCGCGGCGATCATCAAAGAACGCCTTGCCCCCCGCCACCCGATCCGACGCCCTGGGCGCATGCCCCACCTGGCCATCCTGCCCTTCGACATACCAATAGCAATGGCTCACCGCCCGGGTAATCCCGACATAGGCCAGGCGCAGCACTTCGTCTTTTTGCGCATTGTCGTAAGGCTCGGCATCCCCGTCCTTGCCAAGGCCGGCCATGCGGTACACCTGGTTCTTGTAAGGCGAACGGGTCAGGTGCTGGCAGTCGCCAAGCAAAAACACGGCATCCGCCTGCAGCCCCTTGGCGCTGTGGTAGGTCAGTTGCTTAAAGCGGCGCATGCCCGGCGGCAAGCTAGAATCAAGGTTAACTACAGACCGAATATGCTCCTGAATCAATAGCTTATCGCTGCTTTTTCGATACAGCATCAATACCGATTCGCCCCGTTGATAGTGCGCCAGCAACTGCTGCGCCAGGCCCGCCTCGTCACGATCCAGCACCTGTACCGGCACCAGCGCCCTGGCTGCGCCGCTGGCCTTGGCCTTCTTGCCGCTGATTGCCGGTGCGGCTTTAACGATATGTTCGGCCGCATCAATGATGTGCTGATGACTGCGGAAGTTCTCCCCGAGCATCACCCGCGTGGTGGTCGGCGACGGGAACTCCTTGTTGAACTCCATGAAGTACTTGGGCGAACTGCCGCGCCAGCCATAGATCGACTGCCAGTCATCACCGACACAGAGCAGCGAAGAATGCTGGGCCGCGCGCCCCACATGCAGCGCCGGCCCACGGCTGCGGATCTCGCGCAGGCTGGCGCGGATCCACGACACGATCTGTGGCGAGACATCCTGGAATTCGTCGATCATCAAGTGCGACAGCGGGCGCAACAGCCCGTCGCTGAGCAGCTTGAGGTTTTCTGGCGTGTTCTCGCCAAACAGCGAAAACATGCGGTTGTAGGTCATGATCGGCGGCGACTGGTCCAGCAGATGATCTTCCAGGGCCTTCCAGAAAATACTCAGGGCCTCGAAGAAGCCGCGGTCCGGGTCATCCTTGGCAAAGCTCATCTGGCCCACCGCCGTGGGCACGTCCAGGCCGAGGTTCTCGATAAAGCCGGCGGCGCTCACGAAACAGTCCAGCAATGGCGCTGAAGCCAACTCACCCTTGACCTTGTAATCAAACCCGGGGCCGGAGCTGGCATCCCCCGCCAGGCTGCTCAACAGGCGCCTGGATGATTCGTAATTATCCAGCCAAATCAATGGCTTGCGGCAGAATGCTTGAAACAGGGTGCGCTTGACCGCCCATTCAGCCCGCACCGACAGCTTAGCCCCAGAGCGGGCGATCTGTGGGTTTTCCCTGGCGTCGAAACCCAGCACTACCCAGGCATCCAGCTCGGCGCTGTAGCCATGGCAATGGAACGACGCACCATTGATTTCAACACGCTGGCGGTTCGGCTCGATGCCCTTGATCGGCCATGCGCCGGCCCGGAACCACAGATCCTCGATCACATCGCACAATTCTTCATCGCGCTTGGCCGCCAACTCGGTGACGGCCACGCGTTTTTGCACATCCGGGTGGTCGCGCTCCAGCTCCTTGAGCTGCAAGGCATGGCGGGCCATCGGTGCAATCAACTCGCGAAAACGTGCATGCCGGCCGTAGAGGCCGTGGTAGCAGGCATTGAGCTGCTGGCGCTGGGCATCGTTGATGCGCAGGTCGAAGGGGTTGCTGTCGGCCTCGTCATCGTAGAGGCCGCTGCGCAGGTTTTCGAAGGCCTGCAACCGCTCAAAGCCCGGAAGGCTGCGAACCATGGGCAGGATGCGCGAGTGAAAGGTCCGCACTACCGCCTGGGCTTCTTTCAAAGCAAGGGGTTGGCCCCACAGGTGGAGAATCTCCATGAGCTTGCGGATAAAGTCCTGGCGCGACTCGCGGGTGAAGGTCACCACGGTCATGGCGCTCAGCTCAAAGCCCAGGTAATGGGTCAACAGCAGGATCCGCAGGACCAGCGAGGTAGATTTGCCAGCCCCGGCCCCGGCAATCACCGAAGTTGAAGGGGTATCACTGAAGATCATCTTCCACTGCGCCGTGCTGGGCTGCGCATGGGCCGGCAGCAGGCGCGCCACATCGGCTTTGATGCGTTTTTTCAATTCGGCGGTCAGTGGCAGGCGCCAATCGTCGAACAGGCTGTCGTCCACGCCCGGGGCGCGGTGCTCATCGCTACGGAAGTCGCGAATCAACAGAACCTGACGCCCCTCTTCGATGCCATCGCGCCGGCCTTCCTGATAGCCGTACTCCACGCCGGCCTCATGCCCGCTGCGAAAGCCATCGGCCTGGCCGTGCAACCACGAAAAACGATGCTGGGCCCGCAGGCGCGTCAACCCGTGGCCAAACAGCCGCGCAGCCAGGCGTTTGAACAGCGGCATTTGCGCCAGGGGGCGCAGTTCGGGAGGCAGATCGGGGGTGTGTTGCGGCACGCGGACTCCTGCGGGGGCTTGAGCGAACAGAGCCCCTATGGTCGCCGGAATCCCCCGACAGTTCCAGCCAATTGCTTTGGCTTCATGCAGTTAGGCGATTAACTGAAGCTGGGGTCTAGTTTTGGGACTGAACAAACAATCGAATAATCTGATAAGAATCAGGCATTTTTTACGCTTTTTGTCGATGATGCCCTGGCGGATGATAGGCCCATCAACAGGAGACGATCATGCTTGAACTTCGACCTTTTACCTCCCTGGGCGGCGCCAATCACGGTTGGCTGGATGCTCATCACCACTTCTCGTTCGCCGAGTACCATGACCCGCAACGTATGCATTGGGGCAACCTGCGGGTGTGGAACGACGACATCATCGCGCCGGGCACCGGCTTCCCGCAGCATCCGCACCGGGACATGGAAATCATCACCTATGTGCGTGAAGGTGCCATCAGCCACGCCGACAACCTGGGCAACAAGGGCCGCACCGAGGCGGGCGACGTGCAGGTGATGAGCGCCGGTACCGGGATCGCCCATAGCGAATACAACCTTGAAGCCACGGCGACCAAGATTTTCCAGATCTGGATCATTCCCAATGAAGCGGGCTTGCCCCCTTCCTGGGGCGCCAAACCTTTTCCCAAGGGTGAGCGCGAAGGGTTCGTGACCTTGGCCAGCGGCAAGCACGGTGACCATGAAAGCCTGCGGATCCGTGCCGACGCACGCCTGGTGGCGGCCAATCTGAAGGCTGGGGAAAGTGCCGAGTATCACCTGGATGCAGGCCGCCGGGCGTACCTGGTGCCGGCGACCGGGGTGATCGAGGTTAATGGTCTGCGAGCGCAGGCGCGTGACGGCATTGCGGTGCAGGATGAGCGGGTGTTGCGGGTGACGGCGGTCGAAGACAGCGAAGTGGTGCTGGTGGACCTGGCCTGATCTCGAGCCAGACTCAAAAACCAATGTGGGAGCGGGCTTGCCCGCGATGACGATGGGTCAGTCACACATGTATTGACTGATCCACCGCCATCGCGAGCACGCCCGCTCCCACATTTTTTACAACTGTGTGTCAGTTCGGGGTGATGGCGCCATCCACCAACACCTGAGCCTCTTCCACCAGGCGCTTGAGGTGATCTTCGCCAACAAAGCTCTCGGCGTAGATCTTGTAGATATCCTCTGTGCCCGACGGCCGTGCGGCAAACCAGCCGTTTTCGGTCATGACTTTCAGCCCGCCAATCGCCTGGTCATTCCCCGGCGCATGGCTGAGGATCTGCTGGATGCTCTCCCCGGCCAATTGCGTGGACGTGACCTGCTCCGGTGCCAGTTTGCCCAGCAGCGCCTTCTGCGCCGGCGTGGCCTTGGCATCCACCCGAATGGCGAACGGCTCGCCCAGGGCGTCGGTCAGGCCACGGTAGATCTGGCTGGGGTCCTGGCCTTTGCGCGAGGTCATTTCTGCGGCCAGCAAGGCCGGGATCAGACCGTCCTTGTCAGTACTCCACACGCTGCCGTCCTTGCGCAGGAACGAGGCCCCAGCGCTTTCTTCGCCGCCAAAGCCCAGGGAACCGTCGAACAGGCCGTCAGCAAACCATTTGAAGCCTACCGGCACTTCGTACAGGCGGCGGCCGATGCGTGCGGCCACGCGGTCGATCAAACCGCTGCTGACCACGGTTTTACCCACGGCAGCATCCGCCCGCCATTGGGGACGGTTCTGGAACAGGTAGTCGATCGACACCGCCAGGTAGTTGTTCGGCGCCAACAGCCCGCCCGACGGAGTGACGATGCCGTGGCGGTCGTGGTCGGGGTCGCAGGCAAACGCTACATCGAAGCGTTCTTTAAGGCCGATCAGGCCTTGCATCGCGTAGCTGGAGGACGGGTCCATGCGGATCTGGCCATCCCAATCCACGCTCATGAAACGGAAGGTCGGGTCGACTTCGGTATTCACCACGTCCAGGTTCAGACGGTAATGCTCGGCGATGGCCGACCAGTAGCGCACCCCTGCTCCACCCAGCGGGTCCACGCCCAGGCGCAGATCGGCGCTGCGGATGGCGTCCATGTCGATGACATTCACCAGATCGGCCACATAGGTGTTGAGGTAGTCATGGCGATGGGTGGTGTCGGCTTTCAGCGCCTGCGCGTGGGTGATGCGCTTGACCCCGGCCAGCTTGGCCGCCAGCAGTTCGTTGGCCTTGGCCTCGATCCATTTGGTGACGTGGGTATCGGCCGGGCCGCCGTTGGGCGGGTTGTACTTGTAGCCGCCGCTCTGGGGCGGGTTATGGGAGGGCGTGATGACAATGCCGTCGGCCAGCCCGCTGGTGCGGCCACGGTTGTAGCAGAGGATGGCGTGGGAAATCGCCGGGGTCGGCGTGTATTCATCGCCTTCGGCAAGCATCACATGCACACCGTTGGCGGCCAGCACTTCCAGGGCGCTGGCGCCGGCCGGCGTGGACAGCGCGTGGGTGTCGAGGCCGACAAACAGCGGGCCATTGATGCCTTGCGCCTCGCGGTACAGGCAAATGGCCTGGCTGATGGCCAGTACGTGCCATTCGTTGAAGCTCAAGTCAAAAGAACTGCCACGGTGCCCGGACGTACCGAAAGCCACGCGCTGAGTGGAGATCGCTGCATCGGGCTGGCCGGTGTAATAGGCCGTCACCAGTCGCGGGATGTCCACCAGCAATTGAGCTGGCGCCGGTTTGCCCGCAAAAGGACTGAGAGTCATGCAAAAACCTCTGAAAAGAAGGATTCGGAAAAGGAATGCAGTTTACTGGGTGTTCGACCGCCACGCGACGGTATCTATCCCACAACAATCAGTGATATTTCCCACAAAACCAATTCATCCGTGCTGCCCCTGCCTGAGGGCCTGGGCCAACTCCTCCAGCACCAGGTCCAGGCTGTGATGAGTGCTGACCACATGGCTCAAGCGAAAGTGCTGCTGGTACAGGCCAGTCACGCTGAACAACTCGCCCGGGGCGATCACCACCTGGCGCGCCAGCATGTTCTGGAACACCCGGCGCATATCCACGGCCTCGGTCGAACGCAACCAGAAGGTGGCGCCAGCCTGCGGCGTCCGGTACGTCACGCGCTCGCCCAGATGCTGGGCCAGGCGTGCCTGCATCGCTGCAGCGTGCTCCTTGAGCACCATGCGCAAATCATCCAAGTGCTGGTCAAAGCGGCCACTGTGGTAAAGCCGGGCAATCGCACGCTGGCGAATGGACGATAAACGAAACGCACGCAACAGGAACTGACGCTGCAAGGGCGTGCTCAGGTGCCGCGAGAGTAGATAACCATAGGGCGCCTCCGGGCCCATGGCTTTCTCGAAACTGGAAAACACCATCAGCCGCTCGGGGTTCACCAGGTCCCGCAGGTAGCGGGTGCACGCCTCAAACGCCAGCCCGCCATGGGTGTCGTTTTCCAGCAGCCAGCAGTCATATTGCTCCAGTAACCTGGCCACCTGCGCCTGATCCGCCACACTCAAGGCGTTGCCCGTGGCAAGGCCTGGAGTCGAGGACAGCAGCGCCAGTTGCACCCCCTCGGTCCGCAGTTGCTGCTCCAGATACGCAGGATCGAGCCTGCCCTGCTCGTTGCATGGCCACTCGATCACACGCACTCCGGCATCTTGCAACAGGCGCAGGATAAGCCAGTCACATGGCGACTCCACCAACACCGCCGCCCCTTTGAGCGCCAGCACTTCGATCAGAATGGCCAGGACACCTCGCAGGTCCGCGCCGATGTACACGTCATCCGCCTGCCAGCAACGTGTGGGCGAACGGGTATAGCGCGCCGCCAGTGCCGCACGCAGTTCCCAGATACCACACGGCTGGGAATAGGGTTGCAACTGGCGCGGATACTGGCGCACCAGTTCACGCTCCAGTTGCAGCAGCGGCGCGTCCAGGGACAACAGCTGTGCCGGCTCATCGGCACTGAGTACCAACATCCCCGGCCTGCGTGCCCCTACATACAAGCGTTCCAGCAAATCCCCCGTGGTACAGCACGCAGTGCTACCGGCAATGGGCAAGGCGTAGTAGCCGGACTTGGCTACCGAGTACACCCTGCCCTCCTTTTCCAGGAGCGAGTAGGCGTACTGAATGGTGGAAATCGACACATTCAACCGCTCTGCCAGGTGTCGCAAGGACGGCAGCTTGACCCGGCCCTCGGTGCCCACTTCATTGATCAGGTTGATCATGTAGCGATACACCGCCTGATAGGCGAAGTCTGCCTGTTTATCGTCCCTCATGAGGATTCCTGCCCGAGCAACGGCTGCCGTCGCGCAACCACCCTCAGTACCCTGTTACGCCGCACGGTCCTGTGGCCGGCTCCTCGACATTGATACAGGCCGCATTGGCCGCGACATGGGTGCCGTACAAATGCTGCAAAAGCGCCAGGGGCAAACCGCTGGTATCGACCATCCAATGCTGGATCAGCTCTGCCGACGCCTTGCCCTCAAGGGCTTTGTGCAGTTCGGGCAGCACCACCAGCATGCCCGGGTGACAGCGACGCAAGAAGGCTTCCAGCCGCTGTCCTTGCTGGATAAACGGTGAAAACAACAGGCACACCAGTTGGCTCTCCTCCAGGCCAAAGAACTCGCGGGCGTAGGTCGCCGCCAGCATGCGCCCATCCTTGGTGCCGGCTTGGGCAATCAGCAATTCGGGGATTTTTTTACGGCGCATAAAGCCGCTGGCGTGTTCGATAAAGCGCGTGACGCCCTCTCGATAATCAAGGCCCAGCAGCACTTCGGCCTGCAGGCCATGCATATGCGCCATCAGCAAGGGGTTGGCGTAAGCCGGGGTGCTGAACTGAAAGGCGAATTCATCCTGTTTGTAACCCATAAAATCGTTAAGCAGTGCCGTGAAATCCTGCCCGGCCGCGCGTAACAGATCGGCGACGCCGATATAGGTCAGGTGACGATGCACCTCTTTGGAAGCGTTATCCTCCGACGCGTAATGTTCGCCATAGACATCGCGGTAATAGCCGGCGCTGCAATCATCCATCCGGCAAAACAGGGCATTGAGCGCCAGTGGCTGGCCGGCGTGGCCTTTCATGCCTGCAGCGCGGGTGGTCCTGAACAGCCACGCCAGGTATTGGTTCTGCTGGCGCGGCGAATCACTGCTGACCAGGGCGTGCACCCCACCGTCCCATGCCGTGATACGGCGATAGAAATCCCCCAGGGACAAGTATCTGTCGTTGCACACGCTGGCGCGGATATCCCCTGAACGCTTATGCCCGATCATCAACATGTTGCGCCGGCCGATATCCTGGCCCGCTGCTGAAGCGGGGCGCAGGTGGTTGAAGGGCAGAACTTCCTGGTTTTCCACCATCAGCAGCTCGACCCTGGGGTCGTCGTGGAAAAACAACGCACTGTAGCCCCGATGAATGCTGTCCAGCGCCGCTTGCGTCATCCCGGTATGGCGCAGGGTGGCGACTCGCAATTGAAAACTCCTCGGCGCCCGGCCGGCGATGGTCAATTGGGCGGCGCGCAAGAAGGCCAGTGCGTAACTGCTGCCTTTGCCGCCCCCGTGGGTGACCAGTACTTTGTAGTCGCCGATCTGCTCGATGCCACCTGCCGCTACAATCAACCGCTGAATCAATAACTGAAGTGCGGTGCGCTCCGCTCGCGAGAAGTAGCCCTGCAACCGTTGCAATACCTGCTGGTAAACATAATTCATGGCTTGTTCGTGAATAGCGCTCATAGCTTTACTACCTGAGGTTAACTGTCAGTTCCGAGCAAGCAGTTGCGCGTGCCTGTCCGACCTGCTGTTTGCTTAGAGTTGACGTCTGTTGCGATTAAAGCTGATAGCTAAATGTTAGCACCGCACAACAAAACGCCAGTTGGAACATCCCGACGAAGATGCGACCACCTGCTGAAGAAAGCCCCTACAGCGGCCCAATGACCGCCTTAGGAACGGTCTTACAACTTCCTACTAGTCTTTAACTCAAACATTAAAGAATGATCTGACATATGCAGTGCAGGGCAAGGTCGGGATTCAGTTCGCGCGCACTTTAAGCCTCTCTCTACAGGCCAACGTCCTTGAGCCGGTATACAAGACGACTTGTTAGTTACAGCGAACCGCTGTTTGGATTTGATTTCTGCAATCATTGCTCAGTCCTTGAGATGAAAGTGACTGGGCAATTATCAGCGCTTGTTTGATGATTAAAAGATACAGACTCGGCGCGAAAACCAGTGCAGTTTGGCGAGCCGGTGTTTACCGCAGTGCCCATGTAAAACGCCGCTGCTCTGGGATTCAGGGCAGCGGCGGCATTAAAGGCAGGTTTTGCAGGGGAAGAATCCCGGCGGCAGATTCAGCAGGCGCGGAGATCCTGTCCTTCTAAATGGCGTATTTGCCCCATGGCAAACACCGGCGAAATGTCCGTTTACGAACATTCCCACAGATCAAACGGCTTCAACCTGCAACGCCACCCGCTCGCGACATGGGCATTCGTCCATATAGCGATGGGCTTCGACGAACTGGCTGAACGCAAACACTCGGGTCTTGAGCGGCACCAGCATGCCGTCGGCGGTCAACTGGTTGATCTCGCGCAGGGCCCGTTGCAATGCGGCCTGGTCCTGGGCAATGCCCAACTCCGGCTTGCCAGTGAAGTTGCCGATGCAGTGCACAAAGAACTGGATGTTTTTCTGGAACGCGGCACAGGCCGGGAACGGGGTCTGGTTACCACCTTGCAAGCCATACAACACCAGGCTGCCACGGGGTGCGAGCACATCGCCCAACAGCGACATCTGGGGGCCACCGAGGCCGTCAAACACCACATCCACGCCGCGTCCCTCGGTGAACTTGTTGATTTGCATCAGCAAGTCCTGCTCTTCAGTGACGATGACCTTTTCCGCGCCCAGGGACAGCAGGTATTCACGCTCGTCCGGCGACTTGGTGGCGGCAATCACCCGCGCCCCCAGGGCCTTGCCCAATTGTACGAACGAAGGCCCGGCACAATGGCTGGCATCCGTGACCAGGGCGAATTGCCCGGGCTTGACCCGCGCCAGGTCGACATAGGCAAAGTAGGCAATCAACAACGGTGTGTAATGCACGCTGGCCTGCACCGGGCTCAAGACATCCGGGTAACGGGTCAGGGCTGAACGGGGCAGGACAATCAGTTCGCCATACACTGGATAGTCATTCGGGCTTTCGGCCGGAAAACTGGCAACCTTGTCGCCAATGGCCAGGTCTTCAACGCCCTCGCCCACCGCCACCACCACACCGGCCATTTCATGGCCAAGGCCCGACGGCAAGCGCGCATGGGAAGACGCCAGGTTCTGCCGCCAGAGAATGTCGTACCAGCTGATGCCAATCGCTTCGACACGCACCTGCACTTCGCCCGGTGCGGGCAACGTGGCTTCATGCTCTTCGCACTTGAGCACCTCGGCCGGACCAAACTTGTGAAAACGGATCGTGCGGGACATCGCAAACCTCGCCAAAGTAACCTCTAATGCCATGAACTTTATCTGGGCTTTCGGGGCAAGGCCACCAGTCGCCATTAATAGTCGTCATGTCTGTCATTGATTCCGCCACCTCGGAAAATACCCCAGGCAGCGTAGGAAATCTGAATTAGCCGGTGCAGAGTACCAGCCTTTCCCCGTAAGATTCATGCCGGCCATTGTTATCATGTGGCCGCTCACGTCAAGTTCGCTGAATCTGCCAGGACACAAGATGAACCGTAACGACCTGCGTCGTGTCGACCTGAACCTGTTGATCGTATTCGAAACCTTGATGCATGAGCGCAGTGTGACCCGCGCTGCCGAGAAGTTGTTCCTCGGCCAGCCGGCCATCAGCGCCGCCTTGTCGCGCCTGCGCGGGTTGTTCGATGATCCGCTGTTCGTGCGCACCGGGCGCAGCATGGAACCCTCGGCCCGGGCGGTGGAGATTTTCGCCCTGCTCTCGCCGGCCCTGGATTCGATTTCCACCGCCGTCAGCCGCGCCGCCGAATTCGATCCGGCCACCAGCACCGCAGTGTTTCGCATCGGCCTGTCGGACGATGTCGAGTTCGCCTTGCTGCCCCCCCTGCTCAAGCGCCTGCGCGCCGAAGCGCCGGGCATTGTGCTGGTGATCCGCCGCGTCAATTACATCCTGATGCCAGGCCTGCTGGCTTCCGGGGAAATCTCCATCGGCGTCAGCTACACCGCCGACCTGCCGGCCAACGCCAAACGCAAGCTGCTGCGCCGCAGCCTGCCCAAACTGCTGCGCGCCGACAGCGTGCCCGGCTCCCTGAGCCTGGACGACTTCTGCGCCCGCCCCCACGCCCTGGTCTCGTTTGCCGGCGACCTCAGCGGGTTTATTGATGAAGAGTTGGAAAAACTCGATCGCAAGCGCCATGTGGTGCTGGCCGTCCCGCAATTCAACGGCCTGGGCACCCTGCTGGCGGGCACCGACATCCTCGCAACCGTGCCCGACTACACCGCCGAAGCCCTGACCGCCGCAGGCGGCCTGCGTGCTGAAGACCCGCCGTTGCCTGTGCGCAGTTTTGAATTGCATATGGCGTGGCGTGGTTCGCAGGACAATGATCCGGGGGAGCGCTGGTTGCGGTCGCGGATACAGATGTTTTTTGGCGATCCTGAGAGTCTTTAGGCGTTGTCGGGCAGGCTGTTTAGCTGATCATTTCTGGCTTTTCATAGGCCATGGAGATCCATTCACTTCCAGTGGATTGCTACATTGGGGGCAAATCTGAGGGCATGCTTTGGATGGTTTGAAAAGGATGCCCCAGGCTGAAGTCCAACAGCCACTTCTCGGAAAAGTCATACGCTGCCGCTCCCAAACCGCCGTCGAGCGCTATCCGATCACCTCAATTTGTAGACTTGAAGCGATCTTCTGGCGCCTCTGAAATCCTGACAATTCCGTCCAGGAACGCCAACTACAGAGGTCGTTGGAAAAAATAATAACGCTATAAATTTTTGATCTGGCGGGTAGAGCGAGTGAATTCAATAAATGCCTTTAGCGGAGCGGGAGTATGTCGCCGGCCAGGGTAGTACAAGTGCAACCCTGGATAGTATGGGCACCAATCGGCTAAGACCTGTTTCAGTCTCCCATCTGCTAAATACTCAGTCACCATGCCTTCAAAGACATAAGCCAACCCCAGCCCATCTATGGCTGGTCCGAGCATAAGGCTGACGTCACCCAGAGTGAGTGGACCGTTAACTTCGATTTCTTGGGCGATTCCCCCCCGCTCGAATTCCCAGCGATAAATCGAGCCACTGGGAAATCGATGGCGAATACAGGGGAGCCGATGCAAATCCTCGGGTTTTTGCGGCGCAGCATGGCGTTCGAAAAGCGAAGGTGCCCCCACAACAATTGACCGCATGTTGGGCCCAATAGCCAGAGAAACCATGTCTGCTTCTAGACGATTACCGAAGCGCACCCCAGCATCAAACCCTCCAGCTACTACGTCTACAAACGCATCACTTTCGACAATCTCTACTCTGATATCCGGGTACTGCTGGAGAAACGGGCTAACAATTGGGAGCAGCACCAATTCGCAAGCTTGGCGTCCTGCGGTGATGCGCAAACTGCCAGAAGGCTTGTCACGAAAGCTATTGAGATCTTCAAGGGCATCATCGATATCTCGAAACGCAGGCCGCAAACGAATGTACAGCCGCTCCCCCGCCTCCGTAAGGGCGACGCTACGAGTCGTCCGATTGAATAAGCGCACGCCGAGACGACTCTCCAGTACTCGCAGCGAATGGCTCAATGCTGAGGGGGTAAGGCCAAGATCTATCGCCGCTCTACTCAGGTTTAGATGCTGAGCGATGCTCAAAAAGATCGATAAATCGGCGGGAGATGGAGATTTCATTTGTGAGCCGCTTTCACAGAGTCAAGTAACCTTCATGGTATTAACACATCAGTAATGCACATTTAAAGTTGCGTCAACTTATCAGTAAGGCACGGCAATGCCGCACGGGCTACTGGCAGGAGGAGTTGATATGCGTACTTGGTTCATTACAGGCGCTTCTCGTGGTTTTGGCACACTCATCGCAGAACAAGCTCTGCGTGCTGGTGATGCAGTCATCGCTACCGCTCGCAAGCCTCAAGACATTACCAGTCGCTTGGGAGATCACCCGAATCTGTTGGCTGTACGCCTGGACGTAACCAGTGAAGAAGAAGCACATCAGGCTGTTGCCGAAGGTATCAAGCGATTTGGCCAGATCGACGTGGTCGTCAACAACGCCGGCTTTGGCGTGTTGGGCGCCGTTGAAGAAACCAGTGCTGAAGAGACGGAACGCCTGTTCGCCACAAACGTCTTCGGTGTGCTCAACGTGACGCGCGCTGTTCTGCCGCACCTGCGTCGGCAACGTAGCGGGCACATCATCAATATTTCCTCTGTAGGCGGATATCAGTCGTTTATCGGTTGGGGTGTGTACTGCTCCACCAAGTTTGCTGTGGAAGGCATTACCGAGGGACTGCATCAGGAATTGGCACCTCTGGGAATTCGAGTGACGGTCGTTGAGCCCGGTTTCTTCCGCACCGACTTTCTTGATGAGCAGTCGTTGATCAAGACCGCGCTGGAGCTGTCTGACTACGATGAGACGGTCGGTAAAATGCGGCAGTTTGCTGAGGGCGCTAACCACGCGCAGCCCGGTGATCCATTGAAGTTTGCAGAAGCCATGTTGACGCTGGTCAATGCACCTAACCCTCCACAGCGTTTGGCGATGGGTAGTGACACGGTAGCCATCGTTGGCGAGAAGAATCGTTTGGTTGAAGCTGAGTTGCTCGAATGGAAAGAGCTGTCTATCTCGACCGATTTCAAAGACTAAACACGCAATGACATAGAAACCGAACTTACTCGGTTTTTGCGTTGAGGGCTGCGAATGCAACTACCCACCCAATCGAAGTTTTGATGGAGGATTTATGAAGTACGTGAAACTTGGTAGCACGGGCCTTGATGTTTCCAGACTGTGCCTTGGATGCATGACCTTCGGTGATCCTGATGCTGGCATGCATCCCTGGACATTGGGTGAGGAAGCAAGCCGACCGATCATCAAGCACGCAGTGGAGCAAGGGATCAACTTTTTTGACACAGCAAACAGCTACTCCGCTGGAACGTCGGAAATTATCGTTGGCAAGCTGCTGAAGGAGTTCACACGTCGAGAAGAGACCGTAATCGCCACGAAGGTATTTTTCCCGGCAAACATGAGGGAATGGGAAGGCTCCGCAAAGCCAAACGAGAAAGGTCTTTCTCGTAAAGCCATCATGGCCGGCGTTGATGCGAGCCTGATTCGCTTGGGCACCGACTACATCGACCTGTACCAGATTCATCGTTGGGACTACGACACGCCTATCGAAGAAACGATGGAGGCCCTGCATGACATCGTCAAAGCAGGCAAAGCCAGGTACATCGGCGCCTCATCCATGTATGCATGGCAGTTCGCTAAAGCACAGCAGGTCGCCATGGCAAACGGATGGAGCAAGTTTGTGTCCATGCAGAACTATCTGAACCTGGTGTATCGAGAAGAAGAGCGGGAAATGATCCCACTCTGCCTCGATCAGGGCGTGGGGTTGATGCCATGGAGTCCGATGGCACGCGGCAGGCTGACCAGACCATACGGCCAGCAGACCGAGCGCACCAAAACCGATCTCTCAGGGCAGTCGTTTTACCAGGCTACTGAAGTCGAAGACGGTCGGGTGATTGACATTGTTGAGCAGATTGCTGGGGAACGAGGCGTGCCTATGGCGCAAATTGCGTTGGCATGGGTGTTAGCCAAGCGTGGCGTCTCAGCACCTATCGTTGGCGCCTCTAAAGCAACCCAACTTGACGACGCAATCGCTGCGCTGGAGTTGGTACTGAGCGAAGAGGAAGTCAAACGCCTTGAGGCCCCATATGTACCCCATGCGGTGACTGGATTCTCCTGATGCGGCAGTAAAAGAGATACCGGCAAACTTATGCCGGTATCAGCTTATCGCCGCTGATCGACTCCTACTCTGGCACAACCTGCGGCATGACTTTCTCGCCTAGCCTCGATCAGATGCCCAATGGATCAGCAACGGCCAACACCCTGGGTTACAGACTTAAACGCTGGGTAGCGCTGACGCGCTACCCGGAAGACGAGGCCGTCCCCATCGACTACAACCCGGTGGAGAACCATATCAGGCCACGGGTACTTGGGCTCTCAAACCGGTGGTTTACCGGGCCGCCGCGTGCAGATCGAAGCTTGCGGCGCCCGTGGGAGACACGCGGGTGCGTGCCTTGTCAAGGGATGACATAAAGCCTCAAGATCCAACTCACCTGATAAGTAATGGCCGCGAGCACCAAAACCATCTGGAGTTTCTTTGAAGTGATTGCTACTGCAATTATGCAAAGGAGGACGAACGCAATCTGTCGGATCAAGTACTCGACCCCGAGTGAGTACAGGTAATTCTCGCCTTTTATTAATGTATCTCCAACATCTAGCAAAAACGCAAAGGCAAGTAGTCCGAAAAACCAGCGCTTGCGCTGCTCGAAGTAGTCCTCGAATCCCTTGTACTCATACATTTGGTCGGGAAACAATAATGCCGTGAGCGCTGCAAACACCATCGCGTAGAAAAGCAGGAACCTATAGAGTGGGAATGTCCAGACAGGGATCCGCGACAAATGGAATTCGTACCACCAAAAGTGCACGATCGTGATGAAGAGGAATATCACCCACCCAAGGTGGACAGGATAAACTTTAATTATTCCTGGGTGCTGTACGAAGCGTGTCAGGCCGTTTACCAGTCGCGCAAGGCTTAGGCCCAAGACCATGCCGATAATCGTGCGCACATGCGAAAAATACTCTGGATGAGTTGAGGCCACTTCCATAGATAGTTCCATCCTTGATGAGCAGTACAGTTTTTGGGGCCAAGCGGCCGAGTATTCCTATATGTAACTCCAACGCGATCTTGCCCGAAAGAAAATTACTCCGGCTCACCGGTCAACCTCCGAGTTTCGGCTTCTATGAGGTATAGCTTTATCAGCCTCCGAATGATTTGCGACGTTGTTTTGTCTTCCTCTTCCGCGACCTGCTCCAGACGCTGTTTAGTCGATGGGGCAATCAAGATTGTCAGCCTTTCAGTATTCTTTTGCATTTGTGTCCACTCCTCCGGCGCCTATATTTCGTCACTCCGCCTAGGCTTTTTGATTGTAGTGCATGCTGCCTCGCAAGCCAGTCCAGCTATTCTGGCTCGGCCATATACCGCTGCCAGCTCTTCCGCTCTTTGTCAGGCAGTTGGAGCAGTTCGGGAAGCACCATGGCGACGCGGGTGGGTATCTGCGATTCGTTTTTCCAGGCGAGGACTTGCGCTTAGAAGGGATATGTAAAACTGCAGGCACCATGAGTAGATATATTTTCCAACGACTAGGTAAAAAGAGCGCCCCGAGGGGCGCTAAAGATTCATCTCTTTCCAAAGGAGCTCTACAGAAAAGCTTCAGAGATGAATATTGCTCGATGTGTAGCTTGTAGACTTGGATGTTTTTATTCGCATTTAACCAGCTTAAAAAAGGTAGAACGTCGTACTTGTACAGCTAAGCGAACGATGAAAATTCTAAAGGCGTGATCACCATTCGATGAACTCTTCGATTTCGACACGCCGCCGGGAATCGATATCGCTTAGTTCTGGGGGCCATACAGGGTGCGGAGCCACCTGCAATTGGTCTTTTTCATCGAAGTCCTCAGCAAGCAACTTTAACGTTTGCCAGAACTGCCGCTTTAACAAGAAATTAGCCCCTTGTACCCTCCTAAATGTCGGAATAACTATGCGTTCAGGCGAGACTACTGACACGAGATGATGCAGAGTGTCGCCAGTGATCCAGGGCATGTCACTAAGAAAGCTCGCCGCTGACAATGCATCCGCGTGCTCGATCGCCCGTATACCACTTAGCAGGCCCTGGCTCCTAGCCCGGGCAGAAACCATGCTGCGTATTACCCATACCCGAGGTGGCGATTCAGTTTCAGGGATCATTGCTTATTACCCACCAATGACTTTCATGATCATGAGGTCGCCCGTGAAATGAGTCGGTTGTTTGTCCAGTAAGGCGTGCCTTGACAATTCGCGAATACGTGACAAGGCAAGATCGCGTGGAAGTTCAAGGGCATCGCCCAAGTAATGGCTTTGGCTGGAGGAAAGGCACCCATGCAGCCACCCGCTCGAACTTAGGCGCACTCGGTTACAACTGCAGCAAAAAGGCGCGCTGGCGTTGGCGATCACGCCGAAGTGACCTCGCCCCGGTATATTGAAGCGCAATGCCGTGGCGCTGGGCGCACTCGGTACTGCGCTGAACGGATGGTGCTGACCGATAACCTCAAGAATCTCGGCCATGCCATAGAACTGCCGACGAAAAGTTTCATCATCGCGCGCCAGATGCCCCATGCGCATCAACTCGATGAAGCGCAATTCCACCCCCCGGGCCAGACAGTACTCAAGTAGAGGTAAGATCTGATCATGGTTGTGCCCAAGAAGCGGCACCATGTTGATTTTTACCTGCAAACCAGCCTCCAGGGCCTGGTCAATGCCATCGAGTACTGTGGCCAGATCCCCACCCCGGGCGATGCGCTGGAAAGCCTCTGCATCCAGTGTGTCGAGCGAAATGTTGATACGCTTGACGCCAGCCTCCAATAACAGAGGAAGCTTACGCGACAGTAATTGACCATTGCTGGTCAGCGATACATCTTCGAAGCCCAGCCGCCCTACTGCCCCGAGAAAGCCATCGAACAAAGGGCTGATCAGCGGCTCGCCGCCGGTGATCCTCAGGCGCCCCAGTGGGTTTACGGTTTTCAGGTATTCCACCGCCAGCAACAACTTGTCCAGCGACAAGCTATCGTTGCGAGCCTGAAGACGTTTGCCATCAGCCACGCAGTAGATGCACGCGTAATTACATGCGCTGGTCAGGCTCAGACGCAGGTTTCCCAAACGCCGCCCTTGCCCATCGACGATCGGTTCAGAGTGCATCGCGTGACCTTCCACGCTGGACTCGGATGATATCCGCCATCACCGCCAGTGCGATCTCGGCAGGCGTCTTGCTGCCCAAGGACAACCCTATCGGCATGTGCAGTCGAGCAATTTGCTTGTCGCTTAACCTCCCGATACGGCGCAGTCGCTCCGCGCGCAGCTTAGAGGTTTGTAGCGAACCCATGACGCCGATGTAGAAGGCCGACGTGCCTACAGCCTCCATCATCGCCAAGTCGTCGATGCGCGGATCATGGGTCAGCGCCACTACGGCAGTGGCAGCATGGCATCCGCCGGCACTGATGAACATCGACGGCAAGATAGTTTTAACCTCTATGCCGGGTAGCTCGACACCTACTAGAGCTTCCTCCCGTGGGTCACAAAGGATGACTTCGAAACCAAGCGTGCGGGCGAACTCGGCGCACGCCACCGATACCGGCGACATACCTGCGATGATCAGGCGCGCAGCCGGACCGATCCGCAAATGCACGATTTCACTTTCGACCTGTTCAACTACCCGCGGGCCAAGGCCGTCGTCGACCTCGAAACGGGCATCGCCGCTGCTTAAGTTGACACAACGCAGCAGATGGCGCTGCCCGCGCAGTGTCGAACGCATGATCTCCAACTGGTCCAGTGTCGCCGGGTCGGCCGGCAGACGCTCGATCAGCACTTTCAATATTCCACCGCAAGGCAGAGTGATTCGCGAATCCCGTGGTCCACCGTGGGCATCCCCGTAACGCACGACCTGAATACGATCCCCGAACTCACCCTCCTGCAAGCGTTCAAGGAAATCCTCCTCGACACAGCCACCCGACAGTGAGCCAACGTAGCGCCCATCGCTGCGGGCCACGAGCCAGGAACCTGGCCCTCGCGGAGAGGACCCGAAAGTGGCGAGCACTGTGCACAGCCAAACATCCTCGCCACTGCGGGTCCAGGTCAACGCTTGCTCAATAACCTGCAAGTCCAAATGCTGCATGGTCAAGCCGACAACTGGTCACTGATAGGCAAGCGCCGAATACGCTTGCCGGTCGCCGCAGCCAAGGCGTTCACCAGCGCCGGCGCGAGAGGCGCAACGGGCGGCTCACCGATACCGCTTGGCGGGCTTGCCGACGGCACTATATGTACCTCGACCTTAGGCATGTCATAGATGCGCAGCGGTTCGTTGTTATGGAAGTTGGATTGATCAATCTTACCGTCGGTCAAGGTAATCGCTTCGTGCATGGCCGCTGAAAGAGCGAAGCCAACGGAGCCCTCGACCTGAGCACGGATTACATCCGGGTTGACCGCAATGCCGCATTCCACCGAGCAAACCACACGGTCCACTTTGAATTTGCCGTCGCTTTGCACCGTAACCTCGACCACTTGCGCCACCACAGAGCCAAAGGCTTCGTGCAGAGCCACTCCCCGGCCACGACGTTCACCCTGCTTGCCAGCTGCCAACGGCGTGTCCCAGGCAGCCTTTTGCGCCACCAACTTGAGCGTTTCGATGTGACGTGAATGCCCTTCGAGCATTGCCAGGCGCCAGGCCACTGGATCCTGTCCCGCCATCTGAGCGAGCTCGTCAAAAAAACACTCAGTGGAGAAAGCGTTATGGGAATGTCCCACTACCCGCCACCACTGTATGGGTACTGGAATATCGCTTGGGGTATGCAGATCAACACGCAGATTGGGGATTCGATAAGGAAGCGTCGACCCTCCCTCTACCGATGTGGAGTCGATGCCATCCTTAATAAACGCAGCGAAAGGTGATCCTGCGAACACGGATTGACCGACCAAGCGGTGCTGCCAGGCCACCAGTTTGCCTTGCTCATCTAGCCCGGCAGTCAGGCGATGATGGTACATCGGTCTGTAGTGGCCGGCCTGCATGTCGTCTTCGCGTAACCACACCAGTTTTACCGGCGCCTTCCCACCGATAGCTTTGACGATATGGGCATTTTCCAAAACGTAATCAGCATCTTTACTAGCCCGCCGGCCGAAACTGCCACCGGCGTAAAGCGTGTGGACCCGAACCTGCTCCGGTTCCAGGCCGAACAGATCGGCCAACACCGTCTGCACATGTGACTGCATTTGCGCACCATGCCAAGTTTCACAACCGTACTTAGTCAGGGCGACCACGCAGTTCATCGGCTCCATGGCCGAGTGGGCAAGAAAGGGAAAGTCGTACTCCGCTTCCAACGTACGCGTTGCGCCCGCAAGACCGGTATTAACATCACCATCGTTGCGGACAACCGTACCCTCCGTTTTGGCTAACTCACGGTAGCGCTTGAACAACTGCTCGGAGCTTTGCTTGAACGCACCACTCTCGTCCCACTGGATCGCTACTGCGTCACGCCCCTTCTTTGCGCTCCAGGTGTCTTTCGCCACAACAGCGACGCCGCTGGGGATCTGCACCACATGTACCACTCCAGGGATGGCAAGCGCCGCCTTGGCATCAAAGGATTTCACCTTGGCGCCAATGCGCGGCGGATGAGCAACCACAGCCGTTAGCATGCCGGGCAAGTGAATGTCCTGGGTATAGATCGCCTTGCCATTGACCTTGTCAGCCGAGTCTTTACGCGCCAACTGCTGCCGACCGATCAGTTTGAATGCACTGGGATCTTTGAGCTTGACCTGGGCCGGGACCGGCTGATCGGCGGCGAGCTTGGCAAGTTGGCCGAATGTTGCCTGCTTACCCGACGCAGCATGCCGCAGTACCCCATCTACCACTTCGATTTCTTGCGCCGGCACTTTCCACAGCCAAGCCGCGGCCGATACCAGCATGGCGCGAGCGGTAGCTCCGGTCATGCGCAGTTGTTCCCAAGAGTTGGCGATGGAGCTGCTGCCACCGGTACCTTGAATACCCAATAGCGAATTTTTGTAACGCGACTCTGCCGGGGCGCTTTCAACACGGACTTGCGCCCAGTCTGCATCCAACTCCTCAGCAACCAAAGTGGCCAGACCAGTGTAAGCGCCTTGTCCCATCTCCAAATGTTTGGAGATGACGGTGACGACATTATCTTCGCCTATGCGCAAGAAAGCGTTGGGTTCAAACTCTCCCTCCTTCTTTCCCACGCGCGCGGTGCTGTCAGCCAGCGACCAAGGCATATAAACGGCCAAAGTGAGGCCTGCTGTACCTTTGAGGAAGCGGCGACGACTTTCGTTCTCGATAGACCGGATCATATTCATTACCTCGTTGCTCAAGCCAGCGACTTGGCAGCATCATGGATGGCCGCGCGAATGCGTACATAGGTTGCGCAGCGGCAGACATTGCCACCCATTGTTCGATCGATGTCGGTATCTGAAGGTGAGCGATTGGTTTGCAGCAAAGCCACAGCGCTCATGATCTGACCTGACTGGCAGTAACCACACTGCACCACGTCGAGCCGTTGCCAGGCCTCCTGAACTACCTTACCGGTCGGGGTCTCGCCGACACCTTCAATCGTGACGATCTTCGCCTCGACTGCTGCCGAGACAGGTGTAACGCAAGAGCGGACGGGCTGACCATTAAGGTGAACAGTGCACGCCCCGCACAGGGACATACCGCAGCCGAACTTGGTACCGGTAAGCTGCAAACTATCGCGCAGCACCCACAGCAGGGGCGTATCGGGGGCAACGTCGACACGCAGGTCCTTGTTATTGATATTAAGCGTGATCATGAAATCCTCCGACCCGTAGGTGTTTAAATGGCTGGCGCCAGGCCAGCCTTGCGAAGCGTTTGCCCGAAGGCTGTTTAAAGGGCGAGTGCCAGACACTCGCAGATCGCTCGCCAAAAACTGTTTGGCAGCACATCAATATGTTCATCATTCGGGACAAGGCTGACCTGCAGCACCCCACACGGTCATGTCCTGCACGTGCGTCTCGAAACTGCCTGGCGGTGTAGAGCGCCCAGGTCCGGGAACCCAGGCCCAGGGAATAAAGCCCTTTATCTTTGCGTCATGATGAAGGTGCTCAACCAGGCCAGCGGCATCACGGCCCCCATTACGCTTGGGGTCGCGCAACTGGGTACAAATCTCCGCGCCGGTCTTTGCGAACCACTCGAACGCCACTGGGGCGAGCTGCCAGGGAAGGCCCACATGCGGCGGCATGTTGGGGGCAACGTTTGGTGTATCCGAACTTGCGTGACAAGCAACGCAAGACACTGTTTCAGCGCCTATTCGCGAGTCACCCGCGTGGATATTCATGCCGTGCGGGCGGGTCTTGTTCTCACCGGAGATGGTCCACATTGGAATATTGTTGGGGCCGACGTGACAGTTGGCGCAGCGCGGGTGAGTCACCACGGCTTCAATCCGCTGCCAAGCCTTTAACCCCTCGGCTTTACTGACACTACCTGCCGGAAGCATGGAGCTGCCTGCGCTGTCAGCCAGTGCCGTGCCCGAAATAGGCAATGCCAGTAATAATGCGATCAGTCCTATTTTCATTATAAAGGTCCTTCAGGCGAACTCACGGTGTTGGACAGACGGCTTGGTGGATACTTTCTCCAGAACATGCCAGGTTATTCAGGCGGCATCTTTTTGCGCCGCTCTTGATTGATCCGGTGACAGCCAATGGATAACCCACGGCGCGATTTCTGATGATGCAGTCACCACTTTGTTGTCCACGCAGATGCTTAAGAGTAGGTGAGCAACATCTCGACTGCTTGCACAAAAGTTATGATTACTTGCCTGATTAATCGGATTCGGCAATTAGCGACGCGGGAGGCGAATGATCTTGCGATGCTGGACGGCCAGACAACAACGGTCGGGCATGGCTTGCATCTAGTGGACTGCATTACAACCAATACCAAATTGCCTGATTCTTAGATTTTTTTACCTAAAAGACGGAAATTTCAGGGGGGCTACAACTTCCAGCGGCGCCTGCTGCTACCATTTTCCGTTTAGTTAGCTAAGGAAATTACCAAATGCACGGCGATCAGGGATCTAAAACCGCAAATGTCCCTCAGGCAGCAGAGTTGTCCGCCGCGATTCAGCGCTTTGCCAGCACTGACGGTGATTTCACTACAGCGCTTCCCGCGCTGACAATGCATCGCCGTCATGGCGTTAGCGAGCCGATGCCTTGCATCTATAACCTGGGCATAGGCGTCATTACCCAGGGCTATAAGCAAATCATGGTCGGCGACAAGGTGCACAATTACGGGCCTGGCCAATTGATGCTGTCGACTTTCGACATGCCAGTGACTGCCCACGTCACGCGGGCATCTCGCAGCGAACCACTGCTGGGTATGATGCTGAAGCTGGACATTCGCCAGATTGCGCAAGTGGCCTATGAGATGGAGTTGCCGTCTTCGCCCGAGACCGCCTATGAGCCAATCTCTGTCCACAAGCTGGAGCCTGCTTTATTCGATGCGTTTTTGCGACTGGTACGGCTACTGGACGAGCCGCAATTGGTAAGCCCACTTGCGCCACTGCTTCAGCAAGAAATCGTCGTTCGTTTGTTAGCTGGTCCCCAAGGGTCCCAACTTCGCCACATCATTGCCGATGGCACGCCGCGTCAGCGAATGGCCCAAACCCTTTCCTGGCTTAGGAAGAATTTCAAACAAGCTTTGAATCTGGATGACCTGGCCGCTCACGCGCACATGACTCCATCAACGTTCCGTCAGCACTTTCGCGATATCACCGGTATGAGTCCTCTGCAGTTCCAAAAGCAAATGCGCCTGCAAGAGGCTCGGCAATTGATGTTGAACCAGGCTTTCGACGCAGGCGAAGCCAGCAACCTTGTCGGCTACGAAAGCGCCTCGCAATTCAGCCGGGAATATAAGCGACTGTTTGGCTCGCCCCCTTCGCGTGATATTCGGCGCATGCGTCTTGACGCGGACGTGTCTGAATAGCCGACTCCTTGAGCCAACCTCTTTGTGGCGTCACGCGCGGGAAGCGAAATGACCTATGCGAGTCACGTTGAACATAACTTTTCAAACCACCTTTGATACATGGCGCTTGCCAACGAGGGATCACGCATGAGCACATCGGCGTCTGTTACTAAAGCTCTTCACCATCACCTACGGCGGATGTCCGGGCGCGATCCGCACGAAACACACCGCGTTGCCTCGTCTCTCGAACTATTGTTCGACCTGACCTTCGCGACCTGCTTCGCGTTTGCTGCTACCCAACTCGCACATGCATTGGCAGCAGGCCACTACTCCACTGCATTGATTGGGTTCGGATTCGCGAGCTTTTGCATTTGTTGGGCTTGGACCAATTTCTCGTGGTTCGCATCAGCCTACGATACTGACGATTGGATTTTTCGCATTACCACAATGGTGCAGATGGCTGGTGTCCTCGTGCTGGCGATCGGATTGCCACGGCTGTTCTCCTCAATAGAGGAGGGTCACCAGCTGGATGCTTCAGTTATGGTACTGGGCTACGTGATCATGCGCATTGCGATGATATTTCAGTGGTTGCGAGCAGCGAAACAAGACCCTTCAAGGCGCCGCGCCTGCATCACTTACGCTGTCGCGATCGCGGTGGCGCAACTCGGCTGGATAGCACTTTTCATTTTTCCTCTTTCGATAGACGTCACCATCACACTGTTTTTTTTGTGGTTTCTGGTCGAGTTTGCAGGTCCGATATTGGCGGAACGCAGGGACGGCGGCACGCCGTGGCACGCGGAGCACATTGCAGAGCGCTACAGCTTGTTCGCAATTATTGCCCTGGGCGAAGGGTTGGTGGGGACGGTCGCAGCCCTGTCTGCGGAAATGGAGCATGTGGGATGGACGGCTGAAACGGCACTGGCCTGCGTTGCAGGTGTCGGAATCACCTTTGGAATGTGGTGGGTCTATTCAATTCTGCCATCGGCTAACGTGCTGCACGCTTATCGCTCGCGCGCTTTCGTATGGAGCTATGGGCAAATACTGATTATTGCCTCGATTGTCGCAACGGGTGCGGGACTGGACGTCGCGGCGAACTTTATCGAGAACAAAGCCCACATTGGAGTGCTACCGGCTCTGCTCGCCACAGCTATTCCGCTTGCGATCTTTCTTGGGCTGATTTACGCGCTTCATTATTTTCTAGTGCGCCACTTTGACCTACTGCACGTATGGCTCTTGCTGGCGACCGTTGTGGTCATCGCGGTTGCGATCGGCGCAGCTATGTTGGGCATGAGCATCGTAGTGTGCCTGGTCGTGCTCATGTTTGCGCCTATCATCACAGTAGTCGGTTACGAGGTTCTAGGGCATCGTCACCAGGGAGAAATGCTCAGTGAACGATTAGCGGAGACCGCGTAAGTCGGCGTTATCTTTCGACTCCTTACCTCAACAGCTTGGGCCTGGAGGCAACGATCCCCGCGGGAGAAAAACACTGAGTACCAGCCACTGCCACACTGGAGTTCGTCGGAAGCCGCCCTTCGCATTCATTCGCGTATTCGGTGCGAGTGGGGGCAGAAACAAACTCGTTCGACCTGGAAACACCGTCCTAGAGCCAAGTCAAAATGTTTTTGGGGGATCCTGAGAGTCTTTAAGCCTCGTAGGACAGGCAGTTCTTCTGATCATTTTTGCCTTTTCACAGACCATGGAGCTTCATTCACTTCCAGTGGATTGCTACATTGGGGTGCAAATCTGAGGGCATGCTTTGGATGGTTTGAAAAGGATGCCCCCACTGCCCGCAATCTTGCCTAAGCATCAGTGTGTCGCTAAGCGCCAAGAGAACTTTAGCGAAATCATCGGTGCACGATTTCCGGCTGGAGCACCCCCGCTACAGGCATGCGCACTACCCAAGGGAATCGTTTGGGATCGGCCTGTTCGTACTGATTGACCTCAAGGCGAGGGAGATTCCGCTTGTCATACATTGCCAATCTCTCAACCCTCTGGCCTCGATCACGATGACCTTCTTACGGCTCTCTCGGCGGATAGGCCAATGATCCAGGCTGATGGCTGACAGCACTCCAAATGCATTGTCACTCTCACATTCATGGGCACCTTCGGCCAGACCGCATGCACATCAGCGTTACCGAAAAACCACTCGCGACACGAAGCAGAGATTAGAGCAGGTAAATAAGCCCGTCGTTTTTCTTCCTTTGGCCTCGTTTTTTGCCACCAGATTTCAGGTTGCTCGCCGATCACTCCGATAGAATCAGGCAATACTAAAATCGAATCAGGCATAGTTCCCAACCACTCCCCGCCCTAGCATAGCCTGACCTTATATATTCAGGAGTGCGCCCCATGCGTGCAGACAAAACCATTTTTATCACGGGCGTTAGTAGCGGCTTTGGCCAGGCCCTGGCTAAGGAAGCTCTCGCTCAGGGCCATCGAGTGATCGGCACTGTTCGCAGCGAATCATCTCTGGCAACGTTCCAGGCACTCTTGCCTGAGAGAGCTCATGGCGTGGTGCTGGACGTTACCCACTTTAATGCCATCGACGCCGTCGTCGCCGCTGTTGAGGATCAGTATGGCCCGGTGGACGTGCTGGTTAACAACGCGGGTTATGGGCACGAAGGGGTTTTCGAGGAGTCGTCGTTGGAGGAAATGCGCCGTCAGTTCGACGTCAATGTATTCGGCGCGGTGGCGATGACCAAGGCGTTTGTGCCCTTTTTTCGCCAGCGACGGGCGGGGCATATCCTCAATATCACGTCCATGGGTGGCTATATCACCATGCCAGGTATTGCTTACTACTGCGGCAGCAAATTTGCCCTGGAGGGCATCTCTGATACGTTGAACAAGGAGCTTGCACCCTTCAATATTTTTGTAACGGCCGTGGCGCCGGGGTCTTTCCGAACGGACTGGGCAGGTCGTTCGATGCAGCGTACGCCGCGCAGCATCAGTGACTACGATGCGACTTTCGACCCGGTGCGAAAAGCACGTGAGGAAAAAAGCGGCCTTCAACTGGGCGACCCGCAGAAAGCCGCACGCGCCATGATGACTATTATCACCAGCCCTAACCCGCCGGCTCAACTGCTGCTGGGCAGCGACGCCCTGGCTCTGGTGCGTGACAAGTTGCACCGGACGGCGGAGAGTATTGAGCAATGGGAAGCGCTGAGCTGTTCCACGGACGGCTGAGCATAAAAGTGGAGAACGTGCAATCGATGCCGAAACCCAAGAACCCGAGCACTGCGCGTATGGTGCAGTTGATGGGCCAGCTTGCACCGCTGGAGGGTTACAACCTGAGTCCGCTGGATGATGTGCGTTTTCTGCGTTCCAACCGGCCGCTGAAGCGCACGCCGGTTCTATATGAACCGGGCATCGTCATCCTCTGTCAGGGGCAGAAGCGCGGCTATCTGGGTGATGAGGTTTACATCTATGACGCCCAGCATTATCTGGTGGTCTCAGTGCCAGTACCTTTTACAATGGAGACCGACGCTAGCGAGGCGGAGCCAATGCTGGCGGTGTACATACGTCTGGATTTCAATCTGGCCGGCGAGCTGATTCAGCAGGTAGATGAGGTATGGAACATCCGCGTGGCTCAACCTATGGGTATGTACGCCTCGCCCATGGACGAACCGCTGCGCCAGTCGACCCTGCGTTTTCTGGAAGTCATGGGCGACTGCACCGACGCGCAAATCCTCGGGCCAGCGATGTTGCGCGAACTCTACTACCGCATCCTCACTGGCGAACAAGGCGGCACCCTACGCGCGGCTATCGCCCAGCAGGGTCAGTTCGGCAAGGTGACGCGCGCCATTCACAAAATCCACCGCTGTTACCACGAGCATCTGGATGTAGAAATACTCGCCCAGGAAGCGCAGATGAGCGTGCCTAACTTTCATCTACATTTTCGCAAGGTGACCGATTCCTCGCCTATGCAGTACCTCAAGTCGACGCGGTTGCATCAAGCGCGATTACTGATGCTGCGTAACGACCTGACAGCGGCCAAGTCGGCATTTCTGGTGGGGTATGAAAGTGCTTCGCAATTTAGCCGCGATTTCAAGCGCCTCTTCGGACGCACGCCGATAGCGGAGGTGGCGTGGATGAAGCAGGCTTATGCGTTGCCGGCACCGACAATCCCGTCGCCCTTCGTGTCATCACACTGAGTTCCAAACAATCCTGTCTTGCCCGTCGCCAGTAGGCTTGGGAACGTGCGGATGGCGTGACTGCCGACACAGCGGACGAGTGAAGTTTCACATCTGCGGCCGCATAGATGAACAGGTCGCGGCAGGGATGGCAGTTGCCTGCCACCCCCCGCACAGATCCGTACGTGCGGAACTACCGCATACGGCTCCTGCCTTGGGTGCGTGACGCGAAGCGATCCTCAGGATACGGGTGTGCATTCTTTGGGCTCGGTATGTAGTGATCTGTGAGCAACCCGAAGCGAGACCATTGCAGCCGATTTCGCTGGCTGCGTCGCCCGAGAGCCTGACGCCAATATCGGCATATGGCCTTCCTGAAGCCACTCAATAGCTTCAAGTTTCCTGGCACCGCGTGGTAATTGAAGTAACCACTTACCACCCGAGTGAACCATTGCCCTTGAGCCCGGGTGGGTTCATGACGTCGGCGCTTCAGCTCATCCCGAAATAGCCAGCAGCGTCGCACGCATTCGACGCCCGGTCACCGAAGTTCTCGGTGGTGTTTTCCACGCGCTGGCGGCGGGCGCCCACGGTCCATTGCACGCGGTCATCGGCGAAAGACAGGGTATCGGCCAGTGCATAACTGCCCAGGGTCGCGCGGGTCTGCGAGGTGGTCACGCCATAACCCGGAAAGGTCGGTGTGTCGCCAAAGTCCAGGTTGTCGAAATGGGTGGTGCCGGGAATACCGACCCTGGCGTCCTTGAAGCTGTTGTCGGAGGTGAAACGGGTGGTAGCGAGGGTCCAGGCGTGGCCCACAGGCCCGGTCTGGAATTTGCCCTTCAGGCCTACTTCACCGGATTGCTGGGTGCCGCTGCGGGTCGAGCGAATCGCCGAAGAACTGATGTCACCCACATTGTTGATCAGGGTGCTGGAGTTGATCAGCGCGTTGTCACTCCCATCGCGCGGCCCCCATGCCGCGTAGGCCGTGACGGAATCTGACAGGTCGCTCGTATTGGATCGGATCCCGGCTAGGGCGCGCCCGGCCTCAAAGGCAGTTTGCAAAGTAGCGACCCGGTGTAACACCGAACGTGCGACGAAACAGTGCAATAAAAGCGCTGACGTTTTCGTAGCCCAATTCCAGGGCCACACGGGTGACCGACATGTCCGCCGCAAGCATTTCCAGGGCCCTTAGCAGGCGCACCCGCTGACGCCATTCGGTAAAGCTGAAACCGGTCTCCACCACAAAGCGCCGTGTCAGCGTGCGCGGTGCCATCCCCACCCAGGTCGCCCAGGCCTGCAGGCCGCGCTCGTCATCGGGGTGATCCGACAGCGCCTGGGCAATCTTGCGCAACCGGGCGTCCTGAGGTATCGGCAAACCCAGGGCCACCCGGGGCAGAGTCTGTATTTCATCAAGCACTACACCGGCCAAGCGCGACTGCGCCTGGTCCAGAGGCTTGGCTCCCCACCCCGCAGCACGGGCAACTACTTCTCGCAGAAGCCCGGACACTGCAAGGATGCATGGCGTTTCAGGTAAATCAATGCACGCCAGTTCGCGCACGTAAACGCTCCACCCGGCAAACGGCCCATGGGAACGCACGCCGTGGGGGATATTGGGCGGGATCCACACGGCATGTGTCGCAGGCACCACCCACTGACTGGTACCGGCATCCACCGAAAGCAGGCCCGACGTTGCGCCAAGCAACTGGCCCCGCGCATGGCCGTGGCGCTCGGTAACCCGTGGTTCAAGCTCCTTGCGGATCACTGCAACAATCAACGGATCCTCGGCCGAGGAGGCCTCGGCGGGGGAAATCAAGGCAGCTGGCATGAGTGGCCTTATTGGGTTATTGATTGTCTTCAATAACGTAAATCAGCCAACACTACGCCCTTATAGTCAAGGTCTTCAAGACCTCGCGAGGAAACACCATGCGTGCAGAAGATCTGCTGCCCGATGACAAAAACCAGGTACAACGCAACGGCGTCATGATTCGTAAAGGCAGCGTTGGCGCCTTCCTGATCAACGCCAGAGTGTGGACCGCCCCTACCTCCACGCCCGCGGCGCGCAGCGCTGCCGAGCAGGACCTTATCGACAGCCTGCCGGCCCTGCG
Organism: Pseudomonas sp. MF5691; assembly: GCF_016405645.1. Classification (NCBI taxonomy): domain Bacteria; kingdom Pseudomonadati; phylum Pseudomonadota; class Gammaproteobacteria; order Pseudomonadales; family Pseudomonadaceae; genus Pseudomonas; species Pseudomonas sp. MF5691. Next base: position 51,628 of record NZ_JAEKDC010000006.1, on the reverse strand, counting down.
TGCCCTGGGACTATTTGAAGTGCTTGCGATCCGTGATGGCGCCTTGCAGCGTCTGGTGGATGCACATTGATGGGCTTTTGCCCAGAGAGCTATCCCTTGCAAGGTCTTTTGAAGGGCCAGTTGTACTTGGAGATGGAGACTGACCTGGGTCTTGACCTTAACCTTACTTGAGGTTTTATAAGGAGTGCCTGAATCGCAACGTGGCCTCCCTATGAATACCCACCACACCTCACCAGATCAACGTTCGCAACCGGTACCAGAGGTCGATGATCCTCCAAATGCAGGTTGGGCCACCCTCCTCTCTGGCGCCAATGGCGTGCGCTCCCTGGCGTTGGCAGGGGGCGTCGTGCTCCACGCGATCAACGTCTACATTGCGACTACGATCCTGCCCTCAGTTGTCCGGGACATCGGCGGTATCGACTACTACGCGTGGAACACCACACTGTTCGTCACCGCCTCGATCCTTGGCTCAGCATTGTCAGCCAGGCTCCTGGTCGGCTTGGGGGCACGCGGCGCCTACACCCTCGCCACGCTGGTGTTTGCAGCCGGTGCGCTGATCTGTGCGTTTGCCCCATCCATGCCCGTGATGCTGGCCGGCCGTCTGATCCAGGGGTTGGGTGGCGGTTTTCTGTTCGCGCTCTCTTACGCGATGATCCGCCTGGTGTTCCATGAAACCTTGTGGCCGCGAGCGATGGCGTTGGTGTCGGGCATGTGGGGAGTGGCCACACTGATCGGCCCGGCGGTCGGTGGCGTCTTCGCTGAACTCGGCGTATGGCGCGCGGCTTTTTGGTCGCTCATCCCTGTCGCCGCGTTGTTCGCCCTGTTGGCTACCGTGGTGTTGCCCAAACGCAACGCCATCAGATCACAACGCTTGCCGCTCCCTCTGGCCCAGTTGGTGTTCCTGACGTCGGCCGTGCTCGCGGTTTCAGCCGCCAGCGTCTCGTCAACACTCGCCTGGAACATCGCCGGTCTGGGTGCCGCCGCGCTCCTGACTGGCCTGCTGATAGTCACAGAAAGCCGCGCCCGCCATCGACTGCTGCCAACGGGCGCCTTCAGGATCACCTCCGCGCTGGGAGTGCTGTATGCAACCCTGTCCTTGCTGGCGGTGGCCGTTACCAGTGGCGAGATCTTCGTGCCACTTTTCCTCCAGGTCCTGCACCATCAATCGCCGCTCGCCGCCGGCTACCTCGCGGCGCTTATGGCGGGCGGATGGACGCTAGGCTCAATCGCAAGTTCCGGGGCACATGGCAAAGGCATCAGGCGCGCGATCCTTGCCGGCCCAATCCTTGGCTTGACGGGCATGGCTGCACTGGCCGTTTTGATTCGCGTCGAAAGTAGCGGTGGCTGGCTGACGGTCACGCCGATCTGCCTGGCGCTCGTCGCCGTCGGGTTTGGCGTCGGGCTGGCGTGGCCGCATTTGCTGACCCGGGTATTTCAGGTGACGCCTGCCAGCGAGCAGGACTTGGCAGGCGCGTCGATTACTACTGTGCAACTGTTCGCCACCGCCCTCGGTGCGGCCCTCGCCGGCATGGTGGCAAACCTTGCCGGCCTTACGCATCCCGCAGGCATCGCCGGCACGGCCAATGCTGCCGGCTGGCTGTTCGGTGTGTTTGCGGTCGCGCCCGGCGTTGCCATTTTTACCGCCCTGCGGGTGATCCGGTGTTACTCCAAAGACCAGGCAATCACTGCAGGGCACCGGTAGAGGTCACTGCCCAAAAACGCCTTGGCGCCTCAGGACTCCGACATCACCACCATCACTTCGGCGGCGGTGCCATCCTCGCCTTCCGCCAGGTAAATATGGCCGATTGCACTATTGAAATAGGCCGTCTCACGACAGCCGATGCTAAGGGATTCACCGGTTTCAAATTGAATGCGCACGCGGCCTGACAGGACGACCGCGAACTCTTGCCCCGGGTGCCGGATGTAGTCTTCGAATTGACCCAGTTCCCGCGCATAGATCCGCGCATACATGGGCGTCATGCTGCGCCCGGGGAAATCCCCGGCCATCGGGTGATAGTCATAATTGCCCGTGCTGTAGCCGGCCGCACCGTCGATGGCGGTGCTGACCACCGTAGGCTGTTGGGCGCTGACACCTTGTCTGGTCGGGCTGAACAGCTGGGCAATATCTATATTCAGGGCCCGCGCCGCAGCCGCCAGTTTTTCATAACTGACCGACACCTGCGCCAGTTCCATCTTCGACAAGGTCGACAAAGCCACGCCTGAGCGCTCGGACAGTTGTTTGAGCGTCAACTTCTGGTGCTTGCGGATCACACGCAGGCGGGCGCCAACCTGGGCGCGATCTATCAAGGGATGGGTTGTGGAACCCGAGGCGCAATCGGAACTCATGCAGGCTCTCTGTCGTACAAAAAACGGTGCCTGGAGCTGAGCCAGGGCATGGGCATGGGCATGGGCAGGAATAATACCTCATGGTTGTGGGTTGACTGGAAAATTCTCATATCTTACATTTCTCTTATCTGAGAATTATAAAAACACAGGAAAGGGCATGTCGTTCCTTCCCCAGAGACAGGAGGTACTCGCAGTGCCCAACAGCGAATGTTTCGATTTCGCCATCATCGGCGGTGGTATTGCGGGGGCCTCCCTGGCTTATCGCCTGGCCGGCCAGGCCAGTGTCGTGGTGCTCGAACGTGAAAGCCAGCCGGGTTACCACGCCACCGGGCGCTCTGCCGCAATGTTCATGGAGAGCTATGGCACGCCACAGATCCAGGCCCTGACCCGCGCCAGCCGAGGCTTCTATGAGCAGCCGCCCGCCGCGTTCACCGAACATGCACTCCTAGAGCCGCGCGGCTGCCTGTACATCGCCGGCCAAGAGCAGCAATCCCTGCTGCAACAAGCCTTCGCCACCAGCCGGGCGCAGGCCGGCAACGTGTCATTGATTGATACCGAGCAGGCCCTGGCATTGGTGCCGTGCCTGCGCCCCGAGGCGGTTGCCGGGGCGATGCTCGAGACCGATGCCCGCGACCTCGACGTGCATGCGCTGCACCAGGGCTTTTTGCGGGCCATGCGGCGGGCCGGCGGGGTGCTGCACTGCGATGCCCAACTGAATGGCGCCACCCGCGAAGGCCTTCAATGGCACCTGGTACTGGCCGACGGCCGCCAACTGCGCGCGCGCCACCTGGTCAATGCCGCAGGCGCCTGGGCCGATCAGGTCGCACAGCAGTGCGGCGTGCCGCCCGTGGGGTTGCAACCGTGCCGACGCTCCGCCTTTACCTTCGACGGCCCCGAAAACACGGACTTCTCCCGCTGGCCGGCGGTGATCGGTATCGACGAAAGCTTCTACTTCAAACCCGACGCTGGCCAATTGCTGGGCTCACCGGCCAATGCCGATCCTGTCCCGCCACAGGATGTAATGCCCGAAGAGCTGGATATCGCCACCGGCATCTATCACATCGAGGCCGCCACCTCCTTGACCATTCGCCGCCCACGCCATAGCTGGGCCGGCCTGCGCTCATTCGTCGGCGACGGTGACCTGGTGGTCGGCTGGGACAATCATTGCGAAGGCTTCTTCTGGCTGGCGGCACAGGGCGGTTACGGCATTCAGTCCGCAGCCGGTGTATCGCAACTGGCCTGCAGCCAATTACTCGATCTTCCCCTTCCCGAGACCCTGCGCCACCAGGGCGTCGAGCCACAACGCCTAGCCCCTGGCCGCTTGCGTTAATTCATCCCCCCAACGAGGTGCATAGCATGTCTGACACTTTCCAGCGTTACCCCAGCCACCTGCCCTACCCGTTCTCCAAGGCCATTCGGGTCGGTGATTTCCTGTACCTCTCCGGGCAAGTCCCCATGACCCCTCTGGGCGAAGTGGTGCTCGGTGATATCCGCGAGCAGACCGAGGCGGCCATGGCCCGCATCGGCGAAACCCTGGCCGAATGCGGAGCAAGTTTCGAGCAGGTGATCAAGGCCACCGTGTGGCTGTCGGACATGCAGCATTTCGCGGGTTTCAACGACGTGTATAAGCGCCACTTCGACGGTGGCTTCCCGGTGCGCTCCACGGTCGGCGGCGCCCAATTGGCCTTGGGCGTCGATGTCGAGATCGAAGTCCAGGCATGGGTCGGCGCCCGTTGATCCACCCCTGCCGTTTGCCAGAGCGATGCCCCGGTAGGCCATGAGCAGTGGCCTTCCCCCCTGAGCGATAACAACAATAATTTGAGGGAAGTCGTCATGAAAGAAAGTCTGAAAATAGCCGGCGCATTTGTCGGCGTCATTGTCGGTGCAGGGTTCGCCTCCGGTCGGGAGCTGCTACTGATGTTCGTGGATTTCGGCGTCTGGGGGCTGCTGGGTTCGGTGGTCAGCGCCGCGCTCTTCATCTTTCTCGGCATGGCGTTGGCGGGCATGGGCAGCCGGCTGCGGGCAAAGTCCCACAAGGACGTAGTGCATGCGTTGTGCGGACGCTACCTGGGGACCTTTGTCGACCTGATGATCACCTTTTTCATGTTTGCGGTAACGGTGGTCATGCTGGCCGGGGGTGGCGCCCTGCTGGAACAGCAGTTCGGCATTCCCGCCCTGTTCGGCAGCGCTGGGGTGACGCTGATCGTGGTCGCCATCGTGTGCCTGGATGTGAAGAAGGTCATTGGCATGATCGGCGCCGTCACACCGCTGCTGGTCCTGACAGCGGCAGGCGTGGCCCTGTATGGCGTCGCCACCCGGGGCCTGAGTTTCGGCGACCTCAACCAACTGGCCAGCCAGCAAGACCCTGGCGCGAGCCATTGGCTGCTGGGCGCGTTGTTGTATGTGTCCTACAACATCGTGGCCGGGGTGCCGTTTCTGGCGATCATGGGCGGTGCCGCAAAGTCCGAGAAACAGGCAATCTGGGGTGGTATTTTCGGCGGAGCATTACTGGGGCTGTTGATGTTGGTAATGAGCCTGGGTCTGCTGTCACGCCTGGACAGCGTGGCGGACCTGCCCATGCCCATGCTGTCCATCGCCACTGAGGTTTCGCCGGCCCTCGGCCTGCTGATGGCGTTGATCATTTTCCTGATGATCGTCAATACGGCCGTGGGTACCTTGTATTCCTTTTCGGCCCGATTGCTGCCGGCAGGCACACGTACATTCCGCATTGGCTCGGCAGCCTTCGGTGCATTGGCATTCGCTGGCAGCCTGGTGGGATTTGTCAGCCTGGTGGGCCAGGTCTATCCACTGTTCGGTTACCTGGGCTTTTTGCTGATTGGTGCAGTGGTCGTGGGTTGGCTGCGCGTAGGGGGATTGTGGCTGGCCAGTAACGGTAGATGATTCGGTACACCTGCGCCGCACACAAAAGCTAACCGAGCAAGGCCTGGGGCCCTGCTCGGTCAGGGTCTAAAGCAGCGTCCAGGTGTAACTGAGGATCAACCGGTTCTCATTGATATCGCTGCGGTAGTTTGAGCGCGCCATCACATTGCGTACCCGAATCCCCAGGCCACTGAGCACGCCGCTTTGCACGGCATACCCGATATCCAGGTCACGCTCGCGGTCCCGGCCCTCGTAGCCGCCGCCGGTGTTGACGTTGTCGCCGGTGATATAGCGCACCGTGGTAGTCAGCCCCGGCACCCCGAATGCCGCGAAGTTGTAGTCATAGCGCACCTGCCAGGAGCGCTCGTCGGTATACGCAAACTCGTAGGTGGGGACTTCGTTGCCCAATGGCGTGACATTGGCAAATACCCGGGGGAAGGCGCTGTCGCCGTACATCGCCTGGTACCCCACGTAAAAGGTATGGCCACCGCGCCTGGCCGACAGCAGCGAGAAAAACGCCTGGTTGTCGATCTTGCCGAGTAACTGCTCGCCCTCCTCGCGCGCTGTGTAGTAACCCAGGTTGGCGCCCAGCACCCACGTCCCGAACGGCTGGCTATGCTTGAGGCCGATAAAGTCCTGGGCGTAGATGTCCTGCAACTGGCCATGCCAGAGGCTGACACTGGTGCGTTCGCGATTAAAGGCGTAGTCGCCGCCGACATAATTGAAGGCGTCGCTCTGAGCCCCGCGCTGCGGTACATGGCCAAGCATGGCGATCATCTTGCCGTCACCGGCCTCGTTGCGCAGGCTGGTGGTGCTCAGGTGCCCCGCCTGCAGGGTCAGCCCCGTGATTTCATTGGAGCTGAGACTGAGCCCCTGATAACTCGGCGGCAGCAAGCGTATGTCACTGAAGGCCAGCACCGGCAGGTTCGGCTGCAACTCCCCAACCTTCAGTTCGCTACTGGACAACCGCGCCTTGAAGGTCAAGCCCAGGCGGCTGTAGTCGTCGGCAGCGCGGCCGTCGTCCTTGACCGGCAACAAGCCGCTATTGACCCGGTCCGGGCTGCTGTCGAGCTTGAGGCCCAGGGTGCCCAGCGCATCCAGGCCAAAGCCAATGGGACCGGGGGTATACCCGGATTTGTAAGTCAGGATAAACCCCTGACCCCACTCCTGGGCCTGGGACTGTTGGTTGGCGCCGACAATATCGGAGAAGTCGCGGCTGAAGTAATAGTTGCGGGCCTGCAAGGTAGCCGTGGAACCCGCGAAAAAACCACCCTCGCCCGCCGTTGCCGCAAGGGGCAGCCCTAGCAGGGAAAGCCAGATACGTTGTGTGTGCATGTCGTTGCTCTTTGTTTTTATTATCGACAGGTCGGACAGTTACAGCGCCTGGACGGCGGGCAACCGGATAGCGGTGCGCCGCTCATTCAAGGCGAACATCGTCATGGCCAGGGCCGCAATGGCACCGGGCACGGCAAAGGCCATGAAGTTCAGTTGCAGCGGCAGCTCGATCGCCATCAGCGCGCCGCCTAACAGTGGGCCGACGATGGCGCCATTGCGCCCGATGCCGGAGGCCCAGCCCAGGCCAGTGGCGCGAATCGACAAGCCATAGAGTTGCGCCGCCCCCGCATACAGAAGGATTTGCGTGCCGATGGTGGTGGCGCCTGCAATAAAGATCAGCAGGTACAAGACCGGCATCGGGCTGTTGATGCCCAGCAGGCTGATGGAGACCACGGCGGCAACAAAGAAGCAGATCACCACTTTCACCAGGTTCAGCCGATCCCCCAACCGCCCGCCAATCAACGCCCCGGCCATACCGCCCAGGTTCAGGGCAATCAGGAACGACAAGCTCGACCCGAGGCTGTAGCCAGCCCCGGCCATCAGCTTGGGCAGCCACGAACTCAAGGCATAGACCATCAACAGGCAGCAGAAAAACGCAGTCCAGATCATCGCCGTACGCATGGCCAGGCCATGCCGGAACAGCTCCACCACCGACGCGCCCTTGCTCTTGACGTCCGCGATGAGCAGTTCATCCCCGGCGTTGATCGGGGTGTCTGGCGACAGGCGATTAAGCAGCACTCGGGCCTGCTCTACACGGCCCTGGCGGATCAGAAAGCCAATGGATTCGGGCAACCACAGCACAATCACCGGCAACAGCAGCAGCGGGATGACGGCGACAAAAAACATCGACGACCAGCCATAGGCCGGCAACATGAAAATCCCCACACTGGCGGCGAGCATGCCACCCAGGGAATAGCCGCTGAACATGAAGGCCATCAAGGTGCTGCGCACTTTTTTCGGCGCATATTCGTTGATCAGCGCCGCCGCGTTGGGCATCAGCCCACCACAGCCAAGCCCGGCGATAAACCGGCAGATGCCGAACTCCGTGGGGCTGCTGGCAAAGCCGTTGATCACCGTGGCAATGCTGAACAACGCAAAGCAAAAATGGCAGTGCTCTCTTTATTGTTGTTGTGAGTCAATGTCTGCAGGTAACGGTGAATCAGCCGAGGTCGCCACCTCCTACCGGCAAGGTCACGCCAGTGATATAGGAGGCCTCGTCAGAGGCCAGGAATAGAATCGCGCCCGCTTGCTCGTCGATGCTGCCGTAGCGTTTCATCGGGCTGCTGTCGAGGGTCTGGTCGACGATCTGCTGGTACCACACGCGCTCCTGCTCGCTTTGCGGCTGGCTGTTGCGCGGGATGCGCCGCGGTGGGGCCTCGGTGCCGCCCGGTGCGGTGGCATTGACACGGATGCCGCTGCCGGCGGTCTCCAGGGCCAGGCACGCGGTCAGGGCATTGACCCCGCCCTTGGCCGCGCCATAGGGCACCCGATTGACCCCGCGTGTGGCGACCGAAGACACATTGACGATGGCCCCACTGCCCTGCTCCAGCATGTAGGGCAGCACGCAATGGCAACACCACAACGTGGGGAACAGCGAGCGGCGCACTTCGGCTTCGATTTGCGCTACCGCGTAGAACTCAAAGGGCTTGGCCCAGATAGTCCCGCCGACGTTGTTGATCAGAATGTCGATGCGCCCAAACCGCACCTTGGCGGCGGCCATGACCTCGGCACACGCGGCATGTTGCTCAAGGTCAGCGGTCAGGGTCAGCAGCCGTGCATGCTGCAACTCATGCACCAGCTCCGAGCGATCGACCGCGACCACCCAGGCGCCCTCCGCCAGCAACCGCTCGGCCACGCGCCGGCCGATGCCCTGGGCGGCGCCGGTAACCAGCGCTACCTTGGTGTCAAAACGTGGATTCATGCTGATCTCCTCACGCGGCGTCAGAACTTGCGACGGCATTGGCGGTGAATTTCTCGTAATGGAAGCTGGCCGGGCTCACGCCTTGGTGCTTGAAGTGTTGGCGCACCGCATCGACCATCGGCGGCGGCCCGCACAGGTAGACATCGACATCGCCGTCGTGGAGCGCCTCGCGGGCCATATGCTGGGTGACATACCCCTGGCGCGGGTGCGCGGTCTGCGGGTCGGCCACGCACGTGACAATCGTGAGCTGGGGCAAGCGCGCGGCGAAGGCCTCCAGAGCCTCAACCAGCACCAGGTCCTGATCCCGCGTTACCCCGTAGATCAGTGTGATCGGCCGGGCTTCCCCGCGCTGTGCCAACACCTCAAGCATCGACAGAAACGGCGCCAGACCGGTGCCGCCGGCCAGTAACAACAGGGGCCGCACCACCTCGCGCAGGTAAAAACTGCCCAGTGGTCCGGTCATCGGCACGCGATCGCCCGGCCGGGCGCGCTCCAGCCAGCCGCTCATCAAGCCGCCCGGCACATGTTTGATCAGGAAACTCGCGTGCGTATCGCCAGGGCGGCTGCTGAATGAATAGGAGCGCGTCTGCCCACTGTCGGGCACACCGATATTCACGTACTGGCCGGGTAAAAATACCGGCGCCTGGTCCAATGCAAAGCTCACCTCCAGCGCGGCATCGGCGTGGCGGGTAATGCTCGCCAGCGTCGCGGCAAACTGCGTGGTGCCGGTCTTGCACGCACTGGACGGCAGCGGCACGGCAATCACGCAATCGGATTGCGGCACCATCTGGCAGGTCAGCACCTGGCGTTCCCGGGCTTCGTCGGCGCTCAGTGCGTCGTCGATATAGTCGTCACCCAAGTCGTAGGCGCCGGTTTCACAATGGCATTTGCAGGTACCGCACACCCCGTCGGAGCAGTCCATGGGCAGGTTGATGCGTTGGCGAAAGGCGGCGTCGAGGACCTTCTCCCCCACCTTGCAGTCGATGAAGCGGGTCACCCCATCTTCGAAGTTCAGGGCAATGGCATAGCTCATGGCGGTGTCCTCAGATGTGGTAGATGTCGATGACCTGGTGGATGTAATCGTTTTTCAGCACCACCTTCTTGCGCGTGATCAGCGGCTGCTCGCCACTGATATCCAGGCCATAGAAGGACGTCCCGAAATAGCTGTCCGTGGTCTTGTAGCGGTGGCTGAGGGTGTGCCAGTTGAAACGCAGCTCTACGTGCGCGCCATCGTCGGCCAGCACTTCGAGGTTGCCGAGCAGGTGCACCGTGCGCGGCTCGGGCGTGCTGGCGCTGGATCGCTCGGTCTTGATCCGGAAGATCCGGTCTTCCAGGCCATCGCGGCTGGGGTAGTAGATCAGTGAAATTTCGCTGTGCGGGTCTTCGGTGAGGGTGTCGTAGTCGTCCCAGGCGGGCATCCAGAACTCCACTTTGGGCGAGTAACACGCCAGCCATTCATCCCACTGGCGGTCATCCAGCAGACGCGCTTCGCGGTAGAGAAAATCCAGCAGGCGGTCACGGGACAGGCTCATGGCTGCACCTCCCGGTCGCTGGCGATCAGGCCCTGCTGTTCGCGCTCGATTGCGCGCTGCAGGCTGGCGGCCCAATGCGCATGCTGGCGCACGAACAAGCCTTCGTCTTCGGTCTTCACCCCGCTCAGTTGCGGGTGCATGCCCATGGCCCTGGCGTTGTCGTCGGCCCCCTCCACCCACTGTTTGGCGCCACGGCTCAGGTCATTCCACAGGGTGGTCGCCCCCTGATAGCCGGTCTGGCAGGCGCGGAACTCCTCCAGGTCATCCGGGGTACCCATGCCGCTGACGTTAAAGAAGTCTTCGTACTGGCGAATCCGCGTCGCCCGCTCCTGGGCGCTTTCGCCGATCGGCGCCATGCAATAGATGGTCACTTCGGTCTTGTCCACCGCGAGGGGCCGCACCACACGGATCTGCGTGGAGAACTGGTCCATCAGGTACACATTGGGGTACAGGCACAGGTTGCGGGTCTGGTCGACGATAAAGTCCGCACGCGCCTGGCCCAGGCGCTCGGCCAATGCTTCGCGATGGGCATGCACCGGACGCACCTCAGGGTTGAGCAGGCGCGTCCACAGCAGGATATGCCCGTGATCGAAGGCGTAGACCCCGCCCAGGCTTTTCGACCAGCCATTGGCATCGACCGTGCGCGTGCCTTCGGCCTCGTAATTGCGCCGGCCCATGGTCGCCGAGTAGTTCCAGTGCACGGAACTGACGTGGTAACCGTCGGCACCGTTCTCGATCTGCAGCTTCCAGTTGCCGTCGTAGACATAGGATGAACTGCCGCGCAGCACCTCCAGGCCCTGGGGAGCCTGGTCGACCATCTGGTCGATGATGACGCGGGTCTCGCCCAGGTAATCACTCAGTTCCGGCACCGCGTCGCTGAGGCTGCCGAACAGAAAACCGCGGTAGTTTTCAAAGCGCGCCAGGCGCTTGAGGTCATGGGAGCCGTCACAGTCGAAGCTGTCCGGGTAGGCCCCGGTCTTGCCATCCTTGACCTTGAGCAGCTTGCCGGCGTTGCTGAAGGTCCAGCCGTGGAATGGGCAGGTGAATGAGCCCTTGTTGCCCTGCTTGCGCCGGCACAACATGGCGCCGCGATGGGCACAGGCGTTGACCAGGCCATGCAGGGTGCCCTGTTTGTCGCGGGTGATCACCACCGGCTGGCGGCCAATCCAGGTGGTGTAGTAGTCATTGATTTCCGGCACCTGGCTTTCATGGGCCAGGTACAGCCACCCGCCTTCGAAGATGTGCTTGATCTCCAGGGCAAACAGCTCGGGGTCGGTAAAGATGTCGCGGCGGCAGCGGAACACCCCGGTAGCGGGATCTTCCTGAACGGACTCGCGCAGTTGTGCAGCGAGGCGCTCGAGTGTACTGGTCATGGGGCAGGCCCTCCGTTGTTCTTGTATCAGGCGCCCTCACCGTACGTGTTCGTCCTGTTCCTCAATATCCGCTTCCTGCAAATCAGTATCCGGCTGGCGCAAGCCGCTTAGCGATGGCGCTTCCAGGTCTGCGAAGGCAGCTCACCGAAGCGTTTGCGATAGGCCTCGGAGAAGCGCCCCAGGTGCATAAAGCCATGGTCCAGTGCCACCTCCGTCACACTGCGCGCGGTAGTCAGTTGTAAACGCGCATGCACCCGCTCCAGCTTGCGCTGGCGCACATAATCACGGGGCGACAGACCCACCTGGCGTTCGAACAGGCTATACAGCGAACGCTCACTGACCTTGGCCACCGCCATCAGTTGCTCGATGCTGATATCCTCGCCCAGATGTCCCTCGATAAACTCGCGCACGGCCTCAAAACCGCCGCCTTGCGCCGCCTGGGGAACCACCCGCAGCACATTGCTGGCCAGCAGCGCCAGCAGCTTATTGGCCACAATCCGCTCATACAGGCCCTGTACCTCAGGTTCGGCGGCGTTTTCCGCCTCATGGCAGATCAGCCCCAGTAACTGCAGAAAACCGTCCATCTCACTCAGCGCCCGGCGTGCATCCGCAAAGCGAATACCCGGTTGCGGCAGCGTCCAGTGCTGCGCCAGGCAAGCGTTTTCCAACAGACGCACCGGTAACTTGATGATGAATTTCTCGCAGTCGGCGGAATAGGTCAGGTCCACCGGGTCATCCGGGTTGATCAGCAAGATCTCTCCTGGCCCGAAGACCTGCTCCCCGCCCCGGGAGTTGGAGCGGCAGTGGCCTGTCAGCAGGATCTGCAAGTGATAAATGGTTTCCAGCGCCACCGACGTGACCCTGACCGGCGCGCCATAGCTGATACGGCACAAGTCCAGGCTGGAAAAGGTCCGGTGACTGATACTCGCCATGGGCCGGCCCTTGGGCGGCAGGCGGATACAGTGGCTGCCCACATGCTGGTTGACATAGTCCGACACGGCATAGGCATCGGCGCCCTGGAAAATCTGGCTGCGCTCACTCAATAGCACGGTCATGGTGCGCCTCTTTATCGTTATTGGCCTCAGGCTGAGGCGTGATGCCGCAACCGTCCAATATGGATAAGGTCTGACGGGATACCTTGGAGGTATGGTCGGCTTTGCGTGGGGCGATAATCCGCACTAGGCCGGGCATCATGCGGCGCACGACTGCTTGGGGGGCGACACGTCTTGATACGTGTTCCGTAGCGCCTTAGATCAGAAGTGCGCTCATGGGATGTGCTGCCACTTTTTATAAACGGGCGCGGGTTGCGGACTTCGAGGTGGGCTAGTCTCGGCCCTCGACAATCGGGGTCAATATCTCCAGAAAACCGGAGTTACGAGTACTAACACCGTCAGGATTTCCAACCTTCCCAGAAGCATGCCAACGGTCAGTAGCCATTTTGCGGCATCCGGTAATGATGAGAAGTTACCGGCCGGGCCAATGATTGTGCCAAGCCCCGGCCCGACGTTACACACCGCAGTAGCGGCACCGCTCAACGCGGTTGTCCAATCAAGCCCGATGAGCGCCAGGCCCAAGGCGATGACGGCAATGGTGATGGTGAAGAAAAACGAGAAGGTCAATAGCGAGCGCACGATCTCTTCGTCGATGGGATGGCCGTTGTATTTTTTCTGAATCACGGCTCGGGGGTGAATCAACTGCTTCAAGCTACTGACCAGTAGAGCGGCAGCCACCTGAAAACGGAAGATTTTAAGCCCGCCGGCAGTGGAGCCGGAACAACCACCCACGAACGTCAAATAGAAAAACAGCAAGACCGCGAAGCTGCCCCACAAGGTGTAGTCGCCAACAGCAACACCCGTGGTCGTGACGATTGAGGTCACGTTGACTGCCACGATACGAAACGCATCCCACCACTCGTAATCGCTGTGAAAATGCAGCCAGGTGCTCACAGCCAGCGATGTGACAAGCAAGAATCCAATAAATCCGCGTACCTGGTGATCCTTGATCAGCGCACGCCGATTACCCCGCAATGTGGCGACGTACAAGGTGAACGGCATACTGCCCAGAATCATGATGGCCACTGCCACCCAGTGAATCGTTGGTTGTGTCCAGTGCCCAAGTGAGGCATCGGAGGTTGAGAACCCCCCGGTAGAGATCAACGACATTGCGTGGTTGATCGCGTCAAATGGCGTCATTCCAGCGAACCAGAGCGCCAGGGCTCCGATGCCAGTAAGCCCGCAATAGAGCAGCAGGATGTACTTGGCGCCCACATGGGAACGCGGCGTTATTTTCTCTGACCAGTCTGAGGACTCTGTCTGGAACAGCCGCATGCCACCCACTCGTAACAGTGGAAGGATCGCCACGGCCATGCCAATAAATCCTATGCCTCCCAACCAATGCAGCATGGAGCGCCAGATCAACAAGCCGGGAGATGAGGTGTCCAGGCCGCTGAGTACCGTCGAGCCGGTGGTTGTGATGCCAGACATCGTTTCAAAAAACGCGTCGGTGTAACTGATGTGAGTGATGAACAGCATTGGCAACGCTGCGAAGGTGCACACCACCACCCAACTGCCCGTCGTCAGCAGGTACATATCTCTCGGGCGAAGCTGACCAGCATCCGGACGCCCCCGGACAACCAACAGGAGGCCACAGATGAGGGTAATCAGACTTGACCAGAGAAATGCCGCCAGATCGTCGTTACGCTCGTAGACCACCAGCGTGATCATGGGGATAACCATGCTTATGGCCAGCGTGACCAGAAAAATGCCTAAGATAAATCCAATAAGCCGAATTGCTGCGAGGGACATGAGGAGCGTTCCAAATTATCACCGCGCAGTATTCGATGCCGAACCTGGAAGCTCCGTAAATTTTGCGTAAAATTTTCACGAGCAAGCCGTCAGACTGCGTGCGTCAAAGGCAGCTTTTGGCCCAGAGCAATTCAACCAGCAGCATGCTGCCAAACCGGTATGACCTCGTCACGTAGCCGGGTCCCCGATTCGCTTAAAGCGTCTGCATTTCAGTCGCCATTATTATTTCCCCATTTAATAACGAGAAAGCTCGTTGTAAAGATAAAAAATTATCTGTATTGCCAACATTCAAAACTAGAATCGACCATCCAATTCGCTAGAGGCGAATAGATCGAGGAAAGACATTTCTTAATATTACAGAGCGAAGCACGAATAATTTAGTTAGGCTGGCCTTGTTTTGAACGTATACAACAGGATGTGCCGTGTGAAGCCCCTAGCGACAAACCCAAGATTCGCCATTGTCTTAGCTGTTTTTTATACACTATCAATGGTTCTTGCGGCCAAAGTAACTTACCTGATGATTTTCTCCCATGAATTCCTGGCCAGCGAAGGCCGCAAACGAACAACGCGAATGATTGAAACGATCCCCGTTCGCGGGACTATATTCGACAGATTCAGTCAGCCGCTGGCAGTTTCCACACCGGTGAGCACCTTGTGGGTAAACCCTAAACAGTTTGACCCAACAAATCAGCAAGCAGCCTTACTCAAAGAACATCTTGACATCAATGAATCACTAACAAAAAACCTAACACTAAACACTCAAAACAAATCCTTTGCCTATTTGGCCAGAAGGATTGATCCCCAGCTGGCGAACACGATAATGGAACTATCTATTCCTGGCGTTTATGAACGCCAGGAATACAAGAGATACTACCCTCAATCCTCGATGCTTGCTCAGTCAATAGGCTTCACCAATATTGACCAGAAAGGTATTGAAGGTATCGAGTTAATGTATAACCATAAACTTTCCGGCCTGCCTGGCATAGAAGAGCACACGTTAAACCTACACAAGCGAGCCACTCGTGAAATCGTTGTGCACAAACCCTTTACTCCGGGAGACAATCTGCATTTGACGATTGACTCCACACTTCAACATTACGTTGAAAAAGCACTACTGAAAGCCCTCATAAAAAATGCAGCCAAGTCTGCAAGTGCGATCCTTATACACGCTAAAACAGGTGAGATATTGGCACTCTCTACAATGCCCTCCTTCAATCCCAATGCACGCAAAAGCTTCAACGCGGAGCTTATTCGAAATCGCGTTTTCACTGATGTGTATGAGCCCGGCTCAGTGATAAAACCATTCAGTATGGCAGCCGTTCTAACGGCCAAAATAATTGACAAAGACGCCATTATTCAAATAGCACCAGGATTCGTAAAGATAAATGGATATACCATCAGGGATGTAGGCAGAGACAGCCAGTTGGATTTGGCGGGAATTATCCGCCGCTCTTCAAATGTAGGCATGAGCAAGGTCGCGATTCCGACAGGTGGCGCAGTCATCTCGCAATTGCTTACTGAGTTGGGATTCGGAATCAACACAGCTATCTACTTCCCCGGGGAAAGCGTCGGGACGGTTCCAGTCAACCGGGTGTGGTCCGACATTGCTACAGCGAGTCTCTCATACGGATACAGCTTGTCTGTCAACTTGGCACAACTGGCTCAGGCCTATACCGTCTTTGCGAATGACGGGAATCTAGTTCCACTATCAATAATCAAAGGCGAGGCAAAGCCGGCACGCAACGTCATAAGTCCGGAGGTCGCCAACAGTGTTCTGAGCATGATGGTGCAGGCCGTGGATGGCCCTGGAGCAGGTGGAAAGCGCGCAGCCATCGACGGTTACACAGTTGCAGGCAAAAGCGGCACGTCACGCAAGGCATCCAGCGGCGGATATCAAAACAATAAATATAGAGCCATGTTCGTAGGTATCGCTCCGGCCAACGCGCCGGAATTCATAATGGCCGTAATCGTAGATGAACCCACTGCCGGAGGCTATTTCGGGGGAGCTATTGCAGCACCGATTTTTAAGGAGGTCCTTGAAGACGCTCTTCGGATCAGAAATATTCCGAGTGATGAGCGTCGTTCCACTCGCGCCACGCCTGGGCGTGCGGGGGCCCCATCGCCCGCGATGTTTACGACGCCTATGCACTCGCAGCCACCGTTGCGAGCCCATATATCCGCAACGGGTTGAACGCTCAGTCTGAACTGGGCAGTAAGCTGGGTTCCCAATGATGAGTTGGATGTGGGCCAGCTTTCAGAGTGCAACTCAATGATCATTGCTAGGGAGCCATTTCTCGCAGCAACGCGGCTCGCGATGAAACGGCAACAGCCCCTAGAGCTGAAAGCGCGAGATGTTCTCTCGCAATGTCACGCTGGTGCGTGCCAATCCTTCGCTCTCCTGCTGAGCGCTGCGGAAGGCTGCAGCGGATTGCTCGGCGCTTTGGCTGACGGTCACGATGCCCCGGCTGATCTGCTCGGCAACGGTACTCTGCTGCTCGGCGGCAGCGGCGATTTGGTGGTTCATGCCGTTGATCCGCTCGATCATGGTGACGATCGTGCTTACCGCGTCACCGGCCTCGGAAACGCCGGACACCGACTGCGCACTGGAGTGCTTGCAGCGTTGCATATGCTGCGAGGTCTCATCGGCAATTTTCTGCAGACTGGCGATCAGCCCCTCAATCTCTGAGGTGGCCTTCTGGGTACGCTGTGCCAGGCTGCGCACCTCGTCGGCGACTACCGCGAAGCCGCGTCCGGCCTCGCCAGCACGGGCAGCCTCGATGGCAGCGTTGAGCGCCAGCAGGTTGGTCTGGTCGGCCACCGACTTGATCACTTCAAGCACGCCGCCGATATTGCCGGTTTCATTCTTCAGCCGACCCATGGCCATATTGGACTGTTCGATTGTCTCGGCCAGTTCGCCGATCATGTTCACGGCATCTTTGGCCTTCTGCTGGCTGTACAGGGCCGCGCTATCGGCCTGGCTGGCGGCACTGGCGGCGGATTCGGCATTGCGCGCGACATCCTGCACGGTGGCGGCCATTTGGTGAACGGCGGTGACGATCTGCTCGACCTCGCACTGTGCCACGGCCACGCTTTCGGCGTTTCTCAGGCTCGACTGGCTAAGCTCCTGGCTGGATTCGGCCACGGTCTGTGAGGACAGGTTTATGCCCTTGGTCATGTCCCGCAGGTTCTCCTGCATGCTCAGCAAGGCGGCCATGATGCTGGCTTGTGGTGGCTCAATCGTGCGCTCGCTAGCGCGCAAATCGCCCTGGGCAACCCGTTGGGCGAGCTGGTTGAGTTCACTCGGTTCGGCACCCAGCGCGCGCAGCAGGTTGCGGCTGATGACGTAGCCCAGTACCGCAGCTAGCAAGACGGCCAGCGCCGTAATGGCGAGCAGCAGGTTGCGTTGTGACAGATAGTTTGCGTCATTTTCGCTGACCTGCAGGTCTGCCTTCTGGTTGGTGTAGCGCAGGTATTCGCCAATTGCCCGGGTCAGCTCGGCCAGCAATGGTGTGCACTGCTCGCTGACCATGCGCATGGCCTCATCGTTTTCACCCTTGAACAGGTGTTCGGCAATGGTGTGCGCTACCGGTTTGTAGCGGCTCTCGACCTGCTCGATGGTTGAGAACAGCTCACGTGATCTGGGCGACACATCATCATGGCTATCAATTGCCTGGCGTAGCGCGGCGAGGCTGCTGGCCACCGTTTGTTCGTTAAGGGCAATCGCGCCCCGCTGCTGTCCTCTCGCGGTGAGATTGCTGTTCAAGGCGATGTTACGCAGGGCAATCGCGCGCTGGGCGGCGGCGTCGTTCAGTGTGTTGGCCAGGCGGGTACGTGCATCAACGCCATTAACGTAGAGAAAAAAATCCTTATTGCTGTTAGCCAGGGCGTACAGCGAGATCGCGGCGATCAGCAACATAAACGCGACCAGGCTGGCATAGCCGGCATAGAGACTGGTGCGTGTAGAGAACCGGAGAGTGTGCGATGGCATGATGTACCTGCGTAATGAGAGGAGCAATTAAGGGACACCTGCAAGGGTATGTATTCGCCCCTGGTCCGCATCCTGCGCAGGTATTCTTTTGTTCATCGGCAACGAGTAGCGGCGTTGTTTCCTGGCCAGCGATACTTGTACAAGAATTTATTCCTGTACAACTCTTGTACAGATATATTTGGATGATGTCGTCATGACATCACCCAATCCCGATGAACGGTTAGTCACCTCCGGTTTCTGACAGGCGCGAGAAATAGAGGCCGGGCTGACTGTCGCCAACGTCAGCGATAGCTCGAAAGCGCTCCTTTCTCTGACAACATCGCCCTAGCCCGCACTCAACCCCCACAACACATCCAGCACATGCTGCGTCGGCCGCTCGACGTCCCCACCACGGTGGGCAATACCCAGTTGACGCCACAGTAAAGGCTGTAATGGCCGCATGACGATCCGGGTATCGGGCAATGGCGTGGAGGCTTCATGGGGCAGCAACGTCGCACCGTAACCGGCCGCCACCAGGCTTTTGATCGCATCGTTGTAGTTCAGTTGAATACGCGGCGTGGGCTGGCGTCCATCACTGGCGAACCACTCCGAGGTCAAGCGCGAAAGCCGAGTAGTGTTGTCATTCAGAATCAATGGCTGAGCGGCCAGCCAACCGGGGCTCACAACATCCGGGCATTCCCAGCGTGCCGGCAAGAAAGCCATGACCGGGTCCCGCCGCCATGGTTCGATCCGCAATGCCTTCACCGGGGTCTGTGGCAGCGCGACCAGACCGATCTCCAAAGAGCCCTCGGCAAGCTTCTTCAAGGTTTCCTGCGACGTGAGGACCGCGACCTGCACATCAATAGCGGGATGGCGTTGGCTCAAGGTCTCCAACGCTTGCGGCAACAATTGCGCGATAGCCCCTGTGGAGGCACCCAGCCGCACACGCCCGGCCAGGCCCTGCACCTGACGCTCCACGTCCTCAAGCGCCTGCTCGGCATCCGCCAACAGCCGCCGCGCGCGGTCCACCAGGGTTCCTCCTATCGCCGTAGGCTGCACGCGCCCACGCGTGCGCGACAACAGCTTGCCGCCAACCCGCGACTCCAGGTCGGCGATATGCAAACTCACCGTGGGGGGCGCCAGGTGTAACGCACGGGCCGCCTCGGCAAACGAACCCAGGTCGGCAATGGCCACCAACGTGCGCAGACGGTCCAGGCTGATTTCGCGCATGATCACTCATCCTTCAGAAAAACTGAATTTCGTCGTTTGGAAATTCAACTTTTCCTATCTTAACCCCGCGCTGAAGATTGGAACTCCTGATTTCCTATGTCCGAGAGCATTCCATGGCAAGCCCCCTTGTATTCATCGACGGCGACCAAGGCACCACCGGGTTGCAAATCCATCAACGTCTACGCGACCGGACCGATCTGCGGCTCATCACGCTCAGCCCCGAACACCGCAAGGACCCGCAACGTCGCGCCGAAATCATCAACGCCTGCGACATCGCGATTCTCTGCTTGCCCGACCAAGCCGCACGCGACGCCGTAGCGAGCATCGAAAACCCCGCCGTTCGGGTGATCGATGCGAGTTCGGCGCACCGCACTCATCCAGACTGGACCTATGGTTTTGCGGAGATGAACTCACAGCAGGCCCAGCACATCGCCCTAGCGCGGCGGGTCAGCAACCCCGGTTGCTATCCCACGGGAGCGATAGGGTTGCTGCGCCCATTGCTGGAGGCCGGGTTGCTGCCCAGGGACTTCCCGACGAACATTCATGCGGTGTCGGGCTATTCCGGAAAAGGCCGCGTCGGCGTGCAAGAGCATGAGGGAGAAGGCGCATCACAGGCGCCGTCGTTTCAGGTTTATGGCCTGGGGCTGGCACACAAACATATTCCGGAAATTCAGCAGCAAAGCGGTCTGACGGAACGGCCGATGTTTGTGCCGGCCTATGGGGCTTTTCGTCAGGGGATCGTGCTGACCATACCGTTGCAACTTCGGTTGTTGGCGCCGGGCGTGGATGCGCTGCGGTTGCATGCGTGCCTTATGCAGCACTACATCGGTGCGGAGCATGTACAGGTGATGTCGATGCAAGAGTCTAAAGAGTTGACGCACCTTGATCCTCAAGCGCTTAACGGGACGGACAGTTTGCGCTTGGTGGTGTGTGAAAATGATGAGACGGGTCAGGTTTTGTTGGCTGCGGTGTTTGACAATCTTGGGAAGGGAGCCGCTGGAGCGGCGGTGCAGAATCTGGACTTGATGGTTGCAGGAAGCCGTTTGCAATCCAGTCGGGCTTGGGGTTAAACGGTCGTCCACGGCAGGCAGCAATCAGCCAAAAGCTGTCAATCGCGAACGGCACTAATCGTCAGATTCTGTTGAAAAAGTCGGTTCTTCCAGCCTGCCGTAATATTGACCGCTGAAAACGCCTTTCTTGCGCGCTGCTACGCGAAATCCGAGCCCGAGATCCCTCTACTCAAAGTAAAGATTTCAATCTCAAGCGCGTACTTTTCTGCCGTGGAAACCATAGCCGACTTTTTCAACAGAATCGGCCGATTCCTGCCTCTCACGACGGAAAGCAAACGGCCCAGCGAATCCGCACTAACGCGACATCGAAATGCCTTTGCCATCAGGCCTGAATGAGTCGTCGCATAACTCAGGAGTAAGGCGACAGCTAAGGCTTGGCGCGACGTGTGGGCTGGGCCCAAAGCAGACGGTGGGCAGTCTGCTAATGCATCAGCAATGATATACCCATCACTGTCGCGCTTACAAAATCACCTTTTATGATGATCAAGAGGTTATGTATGGCGATGGAAAGTTATACAACATACACTCAGTGATTCTCGACAGAACCGTCGCCTAATAAATATCCAGGAGCAATTATGAAACTTTTCGCAGCATTCACAATTTTGTTATTTGCACTAGTAGGATGCGCTACAACTGGGAGCCAATCGCCACAGCAAGCTGCACAATCTGCGGCAATTTTATTTGAGCAACAAAAATTCAATTTAGTTTGGGTTCCCGCAGCGGATAACGGCATTTCCGGAGCTATGGCATCCGCGCTTATCGGAAGTGCAGGTTTAGAATCTCCAATTGTTTCAAGCATCCACCAAATAATTGCCCCTGCAAGCAAAGCTGATGTTCGTGTCGCCATCTCAGGAACCAATAGTTCTTTTGCAGCCAACTCAGCTATTGCAGCCTTAAGTAACACATCAAGCATGCTCCCTAAGTTGCAACTTGCATTTATCGGCTCGACATCAGATGCCGCGGCAGTTCGCTCGGCAGTTGAAGCTAAAGGCGGTAAATTCTTACACGCCACACCAAATGGCTCCTAACTAGCGGTTTCTGCCTGTCATGATAGACGTCTGTCGGCCAGAGGCGGTCGCTCACTATCCGCAGCGATTCACTGATTGTAGTAGCGGATGATCACGGCCTTGATCTCGGTGATACGGGCTACCTGCCCCGCAGTCTCCATCGTGCTCCTGGTGCTTGACCCTATAGTGGCTACAATCCTCACTCTAGTAGCACGCCCGTATCTAATAGGAATTCATGATGGACAACCGCATCCCTCCGCCGCTGGTTGCTACCCTGTTCGGCTTATTGATGTGGTGCGCTGCTCGATACTTACCGGGCGCCATGCAGCTGACGATCGAGTGGCGCACTAGCCTGGCGCTGGTGGTGTTGCTAGCAGGCTTAGCTATTTGTCTAGCCGGCGTGCTGTCCTTCCGCAGGGCCCGTACCACGGTCAACCCTCTGAAGCCGGAAACGGCTTCGGCTCTGGTCAGCTCGGGCGTCTACAGATATACACGCAACCCCATGTACTTAGGCTTCGCCACAGTCCTGATAGCCTGGTCAATCTTGCTCGCCTGGCCACCGGCACTCCTAGGCGTACTGGGCTTCGTGATGTATATGAACATCTTCCAGATCGGGCCGGAGGAGCGGGCCCTTACCAGCCTTTTCGGGAAAGAATTCACGCGATACTGCAGCCAGGTCAGACGTTGGCTCTAGCGAGGGAAGCGACCGCTTTTGGCCGATTGCTGCCCGTGATGAGGGGCAGCAATCGGCCAAACTCAGCCGTTCACTGCCTATTGCGGCCATTGCTCAAGCAATATCGAGACGAATTTTTCCGCCGCTGGCGAAAGTGATGATCCGCGGCGGTAGACCAAGCCCAAAGAGCGGTTCACAACCGGTTCGATCAACGGGACGCTGACCAAGGTGGGATGATCTTCCGCCGGCATGGACAGGCTCGGCATCGCCGAAACCCCCAGACCGGCCTCCACCAGGCCCAGAGAAGTGGAGAGATGCTGCACTTCGTAGAACCATTGCGGCCGCCAACTCAACCCAGAAAGGGCGTGATCGAGCAGCATGCGGTTCCCGCTCAGGCGCCCTACCCCAATAAGACGGTAATCGCTCAATTCAGACCAGGTGACCGCACTGCGCCCAGCCAATTCATGATCGCGCCGGCACGCCAGTACAAAAGGTTCGCTGACCAATGGCACGAACTCAATGTCCGGATGCTGCCCACTCATCATGTTGATACCGAAGTCGGCTTCCCCCCGCAGTACCGCTTCAAGCCCCTCATTGGCACTCAAATCCAGCAGACGGATGCGGATTTTTGGGTAGCGCTCGTTGTACAGCCGAATGACTGAAGGCAAGAAATAGAATGCGGCAGTTGGGATACACGCCAGGGTTACCCGGCCAATCTGGCGCTCGGCCAGTTCACGGATATTGAGAATCGACTCATCGAAGTCATCCAGCAACCGACGCGCCTTTGGAAGAAAGTCGCGGCCGACGCTCGTGAGGCTGACCTTGCGTGTGGTGCGATCCAGTAAAGAGGTGCCCAACCCCTCCTCCAGTTTTTTTATCCGCCGACTGAGTGCAGGTTGAGACAGATGCAAGGCATCAGCTGCTTCGTGAAAACTGCCAAGTTCGGCAATTTTAACGAAAGATCGAATGTCGTTCAGCTCATAGTCCATGTCTTATCTCATCAGCAGAAGGCACCAGAAGAAAACCCAGCGTAAATTTATCATTCGCAAAACGCAATAATCTCTTCAATCTTTGCATTTGATAGATTTTTTAAAGCTTGAGACTCTTGCCCCAAGAACATCAATTGCGTCGATTGATTAACAAGAGTCCGTATCATGCAAAGAATTCCCTGTGTGCTTATGCGCGGTGGCACCTCTAAAGGCCCGGTTTTTCTCGACTGGGACTTACCGGCAGCCATTGAGGCCCGTGACGAACTGCTGCTCAACCTGATGGGCTCCGGCCACGAGCTGGAGATCGACGGAATCGGCGGTGGCAGCCCGCAAACCAGCAAGGTAGCGATTGTCAGCCCTTCGCTGCACCCGGACGCAGACGTTGACTACCTGTTCGTTCAAGTGATGGTTTCGCAACGCCGGGTCGACAGCGCGCCCAACTGCGGCAACATGCTGTGCGCCGTCGGCCCGTTCGCCATCGAACAGGGCCTGGTCAAAGGCACACCGGGTCGCACCCGTGTGCGCATTCGCAACGTAAACACAGGGACTTTTATCAACGCCGACGTGTACACACCGGATGCCAAGGTCAGTTACGAGGGCGACACCGCCATCGATGGTGTGCCGGGTACGGCAGCGCCGGTGCAACTGACGTTCCTCGATGCGGCTGGCAGCAAGACCGGCAAGCTTTTCCCTACCGGCAATAGGCAAGACGTGATCGACGGCATTGCAGTGACCTGCATCGATATGGCCATGCCCATGGTGCTGATCGAGGCCAGTCAACTGGGCAAGCGTGGCGATGAAAGCCCGGCAGCACTGGACGCCGATAAAGACTTCCTGCGGCGCCTTGAGTCATTGCGGCTTAAGGCAGGCCTGGCCATGGGCCTGGGTGATGTCAGCGACAAAGTGATTCCTAAGCCGGTGCTGGTTTCGCCCGCCAAAGCCGGCGGTACGATCCAGGTTCGCTATTTCATGCCACATAACTGCCACCGCGCCCTGGCCATTACCGGCTCGATTGGGTTGGCCACCGCATGCGTGATAGAGGGCAGCATCGTCGCGCAGATGCTCGGCGGGATCAGTACGCCGCGCCTTGAAGCGGTGCGTATCGAACATCCGAGCGGCGGGATTGATGTCGTATTGTCCTACACCGGCGTCAACGATGAGACAATTCAAGCGTCCGTCGTACGCACTGCGCGCAGGCTTTTCTCTGGTTATGTCTACGCCACAAACGCTCAACGCCTGGCCGGGTAATTCCGGTGGTCGTTGGCGCTTTTGCATCCGCACAATTCTAAAAATGGGTGATGCCATGAAAGTTGTTAAATCGCTCTACTTCCAGATTCTCTGCGCCGTGGTGCTGGGCATCATGGTTGGGTATTTCTGGGCTCAGCAGGCCATCGCGCTCAAACCACTGGGTGATGCGTTCATCAAGCTCATCAAAATGATGATTGCTCCCGTGGTGTTCTGCACCATCGTCACCGGCATCGCCGGGATGAGCGACAAACGCTCGCTCGGCCGCCTGCTCAGCAAAACCATGCTGCTGTTTTTCGGCCTCACGGTGATCAGCCTGGTGATCGGCCTGGTGGCGGTGTACGTGTTCCAGCCGGGTGCCGGCATGAACATCGATCCCAGCCAACTGAGCACCAAGGGCCTGGCCCAGTACACGGAGTCGGCTGCGAAGCTTGGGGTTGTGGAGTTTTTCATGCACATCATCCCGGACACTTTTATCGGTGCCTTCAGTAAAGGGGAAGTGCTGCCGGTGCTGTTTATCGCGGTGTTGTCCGGCTTCGCCCTGTCATCCCTGGGCGAGCGTGGCAAGCCAGTACTCGACGTGCTCGAATCGGCTTCGCAGATGGTGTTCAAGATCTTCGCTTACCTGATGCGTTTTGCTCCGATCGGCGCCTTTGGCGCCTTGGCGTTCACCGTCGGCCAGTACGGCATCACTTCGCTGGGTTCGCTGGCGAAACTGATCATGACCTTGTACATCGCCTGCGGCTTCTTCGTGTTCGTCGTATTGGGCAGTATTTGCCGGGCCAACGGTTTCAGCCTGTGGAAACTGCTGCGCTACTTGCGCGAAGAGTTTCTGGTGGTACTCGGCACCTCTTCCACGGAACCCGTCATGCCGCGCATGTTGGAGAAACTCGAAGCACTGGGTTGCAAAAAAGGCGTCGTGGGCCTGGTACTGCCCACAGGCTACTCGTTCAACTTGGACGGCACGGCCATCTACCTGTCATTGGCGGCGATTTTCATTGCCCAGGCCTGCAACATTGACCTGAGCTTTACGCAAATCATCACCATGCTGGCGATCATGCTGCTGTCCTCCAAAGGCGCGGCCGGCGTGACCGGCAGCGGGTTCGTGGCACTGGCTTCGACCCTGACGGTCATTCACGACATCCCGTTGGCCGGCCTGGCGTTGCTGATCGGCGTTGACCGCTTCATGTCTGAAGCGCGGGCCCTGACCAGCCTGGCCAGTAACGCGGTCGCGACCGTGGTGATTTCGATGTCTGAAAATGCCTGCCACCGCGAAACGCTGACGCGGATGCTCGACGCAAAACCCGATGAGGCAACAGCCTGGGAAGACCTGAAGGTCGCCAAACGCGTCTAGCGCAAACCGCAAACACCTGACTTGACTGCCCCCCTCCCCGCCAGGCGCCATTGTGCCGCCCGGCGGGTCAGGGCTCGTGCGCCTCGGCGTCAGCCATTCTTACGATAACAACAAGAGAATCGTCCTATGCTCGCTTTCCTTGGCTTGGCCATGGTGGTCGTATTCACCTTCCTCATCATGACCAAGCGCTTGTCGCCAATCGTCGCGCTCACCGTGGTGCCTATCGTCTTCGCCGTGATTGGCGGTTTCGGCGGCACCACCGGCAAAATGATGCTCGACGGCCTGAAAATGGTTGCACCGTCTGCCGCGTTGCTGCTGTTTGCCATCCTGTTCTTTGGCCTGATGATCGACGCGGGGTTGTTCGACCCGCTGATCCGCAAGATCCTCAAGCGCGTCAATGGCGACCCGATGAAAATCGCGGTGGGCACGGCCCTGCTGTCCTTGCTGGTCGCGCTCGACGGCGACGGCACCACCACCTACATGATTACCTGCGCGGCGATGTTGCCGCTGTATAAACGCATCGGCATGAACCCGATGATCCTGGCGACCATCGCCATGCTGTCGTTGAGCATCATGAGCGGCATGACCCCTTGGGGCGGCCCCGCGACACGGGCCATCGCCGCGCTGGGCCTGGATGCCGGGGAATACTTCGTGCCGTTGCTGCCGACCATGATCGGCGGCGCCATGTGGGTGGTCTTCACCGCCTTCCTACTGGGGCGAGCCGAGCGCAAGCGTATCGGCAACGTGCAACTGCAAAGCGGCGGCGGCGATTGCTACATCAACGCGATTCTTGAGGACACCCCTCACAAGCGTCCGAAGCTGGCCTACGTCAACCTGGTGCTGGTGATTGCGGTGATGGTCGCCCTGGTGCTGGGCCTGATGCATTCGGCGATCCTGTTCCTGATCGGCTTTGTGCTCGCGCTGATGATCAACTATCCGCAATTGGACATTCAGAAAGAACGCATCCTGGCGCACTCGGGCAATGCCATGACGGTGGTGCTGCTGGTATTTGCCGCAGGGATCTTTGCCGGGATTTTTTCCGGCACCAAGATGGTCGACGCCCTGGCGCAGACCCTGGTCGACTGGATCCCACCCTCCTGGGGCCACCTGTTCCCGCTGGTGGTTGCGATCACCAGCATGCCGCTGACCTTCGTGCTGTCCAACGACGCCTACTACTTTGGCGTGGTACCGATCCTGGCCAATGCCGCCGCGGCATACGGCATCGACCCGGTGGAAATCGCGCGGGCCTCGATCCTCGGGCAACCGGTGCACCTGATGAGCCCACTGGTCGCCTCGACCCTGTTGCTGGTGGGCATGGTCGACCGTGACATCGGCGACTTCCAGAAAGCCACCGTCAAATGGGCGGTGCTGACCTCCCTGGTCGTTACCGCCCTGGCCTTGCTGACTGGGGCCATCAGCCTGTTTACCTGAATCATCTTCCTGCTGCCGTTCAACGCGCCTCGCTCACGGGGCGCGTGTTGCCCTGCACCCCGAATAACAACAACGAGACGTTTGCCATGAACCCTATGTATTCCCGTCGGGCCCTTTTTTGCGCGTTCGGCCTGGTCCCCCTCGCCGGTGCCAATGCCGAAGGCTTTATTGACGACAGCAAACTCAAGCTGCAACTGCGCAATGTGTATTTCAACGAGAACTTTCGCGATGAGCACGGCATGAGCGCACGCGCCGCGAGAACGGCCAAAAGCGAGCGCACCGAGTGGGCCCAGGGATTCCTGCTGGACTATCAGTCCGGGTTCACCGCCGGCACCTTCGGCCTGGGCATGGATGCCCTGGGGCTCTATGGCGTGAAACTCGACTCAGGCCGCGGGCGCAGCGGCACGGGGCTTCTGCCGGTTCACGATGACGGCCGCGCAGCCGGTGAATTTGCCAGTGCCGGTGCCACCGCAAAAGCCAGGTTCGCCAAAACCATCGTCAAGTACGGCACCTTGCTGCCCAAGACGCCGGTGCTGATTTACAACGACGCACGCTTGCTGCCCCAGACCTACCAGGGCACCCAGGTCAGCAGCAACGACATCGAGAACCTGACCGTCACCGGTGGGCTCCTGGACCGTTTCAAATTACGCGACTCCAGCGACAGCGTACCGATTGTGCCGGATGGCTACAGCGGCGAAAAATCAGGGGATTTCAACTACGCCGGTGCTGAATACAAATGGGGCAAGAACACCCGGCTGAGCTATTTCTACGGTGAACTGGAAAACTTTTACCGACAGAATTTCGCCGGCATCCAGCACGACCTGCCGTTGGCCGGAGGCGTGCTGACCGGCGACCTGCGTTACTTCAACAGCGTTGATGGCGGCTCGGCCTACGCCGGCAAAATCGACAATGACATGCTCAGCGGCCAATTGTCCTACGCGATCGCAGGCCATACGTTCGGCGGCGGCTACCAGACCCTGCGCGGCGATGCCGGTTTGCCCTACATCAGCGGCGCCACCGTGTACTCGTTCAGCAACGCCGGTATCGGCAAGTTCATCGAGGAAGATGAGAACACCTGGATGCTCAACTACGGCTACAACTTCGCCGCCGCTGGCGTGCCGGGCCTGACCTTCTCCACGCGCTACCTGAGTGGCAATGACGGCAAGTCCACGAGCACGGTCAAGGAATGGGAGCGTGACGCCGAGCTGGCCTATGTTGTGCAAACCGGCACGTTCAAGGGCCTGGGCATGCGCATGCGCAACTACGTCTACCGCTCCGAGTTCTCCCGGGGCCGTGACAGCAACCGCCTCTACCTCACCTACGACATCGCACTCTGGTAGGTCGTTGGGCATTCGTCTTTGCCAAAAACGGAGCTTCCCGACCGGCCACAAGCATTTTGTCGCCTGTGGCTGCGGAAACCGTCGTAGTTACGGTGCTACGTCAGTGCCGGACAGCTGGGTGATCAGTGCCACCGTAAGGTAAAGCCTCGGAGCAATGCTCGACAGCTCGATGTATTCGTCATCGGCGTGCAATCCGGCACCGACGACACCCATCGTCTCCAGCACAGCCGGTTTCGCGCTCCCTGGCATATATGCGTAGCCCGCATCGGTGCCAAAGCGCATGGCGATAGGCTCAATGTTGCGGCCTATTTTTTTGTAAAGCGCTTGTGCGGCTTTCGCCAGTTGTTCGGAGCCCGGATTCTTGGCCAGCGGTGGGCGACCCTTTTCCAGGCGCAATGTCACTTCAGTGCCATCGATGAGTTTATTCGCAGCGATGCGTTGGGCGTCGGCGAGTACGCGGTCAGTTTCACTCA
Organism: Pseudomonas sp. MF5691; assembly: GCF_016405645.1. NCBI lineage: Bacteria > Pseudomonadati > Pseudomonadota > Gammaproteobacteria > Pseudomonadales > Pseudomonadaceae > Pseudomonas > Pseudomonas sp. MF5691. The sequence continues at coordinate 22,658 of NZ_JAEKDC010000006.1, read as the reverse complement.
GATCGGCGTAACGCATATCTGCCTCGGCCGAGGCGCTGGAAGGAATGATGTTGCGTTTCTCTCCGCCTTTTATCAACGTCCAGTTGACCGTGGTGCCTTTGGCCGGATCGCCAAGGTCCTTGAGTTGCAACATCTGGTGCGCGAGCTCCATGGCCGCATTGTGCCCGGCTTCAGGGGCAGAACCAGCATGCGAAGACTTGCCCTTCACGTCGAGAAACACGCCGTTTATGCCGTTGGTAGCGACGGTTACCGCGTCCCTGTCCGGTGGCTCGTACGAGAACACATAGTCCTGCTTGCGAGCGAGCTCGGCGATGATTTTTTTCGAACCCGCAGAGCCGGTTTCTTCATCGGGATTGAACAGCACTGTTAGGGTACCGAAATCCTTGAACTTCTGATCCTGCAGTATCTGCAATGAATGCAGAATCATCGCGACGCCACCTTTGGCGTCAGCAACACCGGGACCATAGGCGCGCTCGCCGTCGAGCTTGAACGGGCGTTTCGCCGCTGTACCTGGCCCGAACACCGTGTCGTAGTGGACCATCAGCAGAAAGTTCTTGCTGCCAGTGCCTTTGAGCGTGCCCACGATGTTATCGCCCGCGGAGGGGGTCGCAGGTGTCGTGGTGACTTCAGCACCCAACCCCTTGAGCCGCTCAACTAACATCGCGCTGACAGTTTTCAGGCCGAGCCCATGGCCGGTTCCGGTATCAATGTCCACCAGCTCTTTGACGGTGGCAAGATAGGATTTTTGTTCGGCCTCGGCTTTTTTCAGCAACTGGGGGGCCAAATCCGTAGCAAACGCGGTACAGGATAAGAATGAACACGCGAGCGCGGCGGCGATGGATGAACGTCGGATAAGCATGCTGTCTCCTTCAGATCATTGCTAATTGAAGCCCCATCTTTACCCCATAAATTTCGTCAACGCCACCTATCGCTGCGGGCGTTCACGCAGACAATGCTGGTTACCAGCAATAGTTTCTCTATGAATGCCAACACAGAATTGACCCATGTGCTGACGCATGACTAACCCACCTCCTTATCGGTACAAATCCATTAAGGGCAATGGTTTTCGAGGCGTCAGACCGGGTCAGCAATATCTCGGGAACTGGGTCAATTCGACTTCGGTGCCAATACGAGGTCGACTTTTTCAACAAAATCGGACGATTGCGGTCCTTCGTAATGGGTAACTATCGGCCAATAGGGGACAGTCACCGAAACACCCAATCAGCGCCCTTCGGACTGACACTGGGCGCGCAAACCAAGATCATTGATTCCATTGCAATCGCTGCTGCGGCCGCTCTGCTTAGCACTGCAATAGGCTCGCTGGTCCATATCATTGATGCCATTGCAAGAACCACCTCCCACCTCTCCGCTGCACTGCGCACGCAAGTCCATATTATTGATGCTATTGCAATCGCTACCGCGGCCGCTCTGCCTGGCAGCGCAATAAGCTCGCTGGTCCATATCATTGATGCCATTGCAAGAACCACCTCCCACCTCTCCGCTGCATTGCGCACGCAAGTCCATATTATTGATGCTATTGCAATCGCTGCCGCGACCACTCTGTTTGGCACTGCAATAGGCCCGCTTGTCCATATCATTGATGCTGTTGCAACCGGCAAACGCGTAACCGCTGAACATCAACAACATCGCGAGAATCAGTTTCATTTATCACTTCCTTTGGCTTGCCAGGAAACAGCCTGGCGCTGGGTGATCCTGTTTCAATAAACACCAGAGTGCGCCATCAAATTGACATTATTTGAAGAAAAAGTTCCGGAAGCGGATTGAGGGTTTCTGCAGATCAGCAGAACGTCGTCCTAACTTCACAATCACTCGATTACGACATGCCATGGAAACGCTGATTGTTCTGTTTAGCGGGTTTGGCTACTGAGTTCCGCGCCCGCATACAAATCCTACCCTGTGGTCGAATTGCTTCGAGCGTCCGCTTTGGGCCGAGGCTGTGTAAAAACGTTTTTGAGCGCGCCAGGTGCTCAAAACCGGACTGGAAATCGCGTTTCTACGCGAAATCCACATCTGCAGACGTGCCGATAAATTTCAGATTTAACGTAGACGCGCACACTTCAATTTTGGCGAAGCGTTTTTACACACTCTGGGTCGAAAGCGGTCGTCTATGACTGCCTGCTTTTGGCCGATCGCTGCCGGTCATGAGGGGCAGCATTCGGCCAAGAGCCGACAGTGACCAAATCGTTACGAGCAGCCCATCGACTGCTCAAGGTCGCGCGCTCGCTTACGGACCTTGAACAAATCGACGGGATCAGACGCAAACACTTGGCCGAGGGGCTGCAATATCGGCCGACAATGCTCCAGCCGGTCTCACCCCTTGCTCAGATCAACCAACGGCGTCTGCCGCACCTCAGTCTCCCGCCCATCCTGAATCGCCCTCACCTGCTTCAAGGCCTTATCCACCGCCGCCTTATCCGCCAACAAGCTGTAGCTGATGCGGAACTGCTTGTGTTCCTTGGGCCCAATTGTCGGTACCAGGTTCAGTGGCCGCTGATAACGGCGGTTGTAGGAAAAACTTGTCCCCGGCTCCAGCCCCGTGACATAGCCCTGGCCTTGGGTATCGGTGTTTTTCCACAGGGAAACACGGGCAGTGTCTGGGTGTTGAAGCCGACCGAAACGCCCAGGCTGCCGGCCTTGTTGTGCAACACGGTCAACGTGTCACCCTTGGCATCGGCATACGGCACCACGTTGTAAACCGTTTCGTCGTAGTCCCTGGTCGGTGCGCGGTAGGTTTGCCAGTCGGGCAGATCGCCCTTGGCCTTGTCGTTGAACGGCGACACCTGTTTCACCGGCGCGGCAAAACGAGCGCCCTGCTCCAGGAACGGGGTGCTGAAGTTGCTGTGATACAGCGCCTGGTATTCCTTCGGATAGTCGCCGTTGTTAGTCAGGGTGTCGTTGAGGGTGAACACGACGCTGCCGGGTTCGGTGACCAGTTCGGTCGCGACCGAGAAATCGACCTTCTTGAACGCCTGCTCTTTCAGTTCGCCACGTAGGGTGATGGCGTACGGTGGTTTTTCATCGATATGCAGGGTGACTTTGTTCGCAGGAATGTTGGCGGCCCGACCGTGCAGGGTCAGCAGTTCGCCGTTGTCGATGCCTGGGTGGCCGACCCATTCGTATCCGCAGCGGGTGACCAGCTCATTGAAACCTTCCAACCAGCCCAGACCACCGCGGCCATTGAGCTCGATGAAGGACGGATTGACCACTTCCTTGACCGGCGAATCCCAGCCCATGCGCACATTGCCGACCGAGGCCTGCAAGACGTTCATTCCGCGAGTCGGCACTACCGAGAGTTTCATCGTGCCGTTATCGATGTCGACGATGCTGACGCCCTCCTGCCGACCGCCGTGCAAGGTGCGCAGGGTAACGCTGAAGGGTTTGTCGGTTTTTAGTCCGAGTTGCTGACTGGTGATCTGCCAGTTCTGGGCAGCTTTGTCGGTGTCGAGCAGAACGTAATCCCAAGCCATGGCGTGGGAGGCAGCGGACAGTGCGCTGAGGGCAACAAAGAGTTTGAGCGGGGTCATGGCGGCAGCCTTTCTTGGAGTTGTGCCATTTTTATAAACTTGATGAAACGCTTCAGCAAGCTAAAAATCGACCCAACGCCGACGAAGTTGGCAATGCAGCGGCCAGTGCAGTTTGAGATCACTGAGCAAACACGGTTAGCTCTCGTGGCCTGCATACCTCAGCCCCTCTATCCACTCTTCAATACACTCGTATCGGCAAAGGCTGGGTGAAAGCCATAGGCCTTGATATAGATCCGTCCCCTTTTTCTTTTTTGCGGCGTTGTGAAAACGTCTGCTCAGGCCTGGCTGATATCCAGCAATCGAGGCATGGCAATCGCCAGATAATCCTGCGTATCGAGCACCATCGACGCATCCAGCCGCCCCGCGTTGAAGGCTATTTCAGCGTAGCCTGTGGTCAAGGCCGGATCGACGATCAATTGAATCCGCTCATCGAAAACAAAAGGAGGGATGGCGCCGATCCGGCACCCGGTCAGGTCCATGGCGGTTTCGGCCTTCACCAGCTCGGCTTTTTTCCCACCCAGGGCCGCTCCGACTTTCTTCATGTCCAGCTTCTGGTCGCCCGGCAGTATCACCAGTGCATAGGGTCCGGCCTGCCCCTTGAGGGAGCAAAGCATGGCCTTCGCGCCCTGGCCGGGCTCGGTGCCACGGATTTCGGCGACGCGTGCCGACTGGCCCTCGGCATCGTGCATCAGCACCCGGTAGGAGGCTGAGCGGGCATCGAGTAGTGCCACGAGGCGATCGAACATGGGATGCATGGAGTTTCCTCTGGTTTACAGGAGCAGGTCGTAGGACAGTTTGCTGATCAGAATCACCAGCAACACCAGGAATAGAGCCCGGACAAAGGGCACGCCTTTATGAACCGCCAGCCAGGTGCCAGTGAGCGCGCCCAGAATGTTGAATGCCGCCATGGGGATTGCGATCAGGTAGAGCACGTTACCCGTCGGAATGAAGAACATCAGTGCCGCTACGTTGGTCGCGATGTTCACTAGCTTGGCCGATGCCGAGGCATGAAGAAAGTCGAAGGCGAAGCAGCGGATAAACAGGAAGATCAGGAAGCTGCCAGTGCCGGGGCCGAACAGACCATCGTAGAAACCGATGGCACCGCCGATGACGATCGCCAGCAGTTTTTCCTTGGTACCGATACGCATGGGTTTGTGCAGGGCGCCGAAATCTTTTTTCCAGAAGGTGTAGATCGCCATCAGTACAATCAACACCAGCACCGCCGGCCGGATCATCGACTGGGGTACGAACGACACCGTGGCGGCTCCAAAGAAGGCCATGACAAAAGCCGCGCAGGCCGCGGGGATCACAAGCCCCCAGTCAATCACCACCTTGCGCACGAAGGACCGAGCCGCGAATGCCGTGCCGCAGGCGGCCGCAACCTTATTGGTACCCAGCAACGCCGCCGGTTGAGCGCTGGGTAGCACGTTGAACAGCGCGGGAATCTGGATCAGTCCGCCGCCGCCCACCGCCGCGTCGATCAGGCCGGCGGCGAAGGCGAACACGCAAAGAATGACAATATCGACCATGAAATCAGGCTCTGACTATGTAGGGTTGATGAGGGTCCAGCGGCACCACGCGTGCCGGATCATTGACCCCGAAGACACGCAACATCCAGCGATCACGGCCGTCGTAACGGGGTGTAAAACCATCCCGGGCATGCAGGGTTTGCTGGTTCTTGAAGACCAGCATGTCCCCTGGTTGCAGCAGTATGTGGTGCACGACATCGGGATGATTGGCGGCGGCGGCGAACAGCTGGAGGGCAAACTGCGCATTGGCGCAGGTCGTTTCGACACTCGCTTTGTTGTAGCGGCAATACAGGCCATCGTTTGCGCTTCTGTACAGCAAGGGGACGTTTTCCAGCACATTCCCCTGCTTGCCGAAGGAGGCCGGTCGGCGAACGGTGAAGTTCGGTCGTGACAATTCTTCTTCGACGCAGGCCGGCAGAATGGCCAGCACCTCGTCAATTGCGACGATGCGCGTCGGCACGTCGAGCTCGCAGCGCAGGCCGGTCAGGGACAGGTACTCCGGACAGGCCGACAACTGCGAGACGGGCTCGCAGGTCAAAGGCAAGTGAGGGTTGTCGACATGCATGTCCAGATCCGCGCGCGAGCCATAGGAGCTCTTTTCGGTCTCTCGCTTATGCTTGGGCGATACGTGACGGAACACTGTGTCGTTGCTCTCACCGTCGTACGCCAGCGGATGGGTTTGCAGAGTTTGCAGCACGGACAAAATAGCCCCGACCAGCGTCGGCACGTTCTCGATACCCGGCTCCAGGTCATAGGGCGTGGCGGGCAGTTGCGGGTCCAGCGGCAGCCCCCTGATGATCATCGCCACTTCAGGGGCCTGTGGAAAATTGCGCAACTGCTGGATTTTCTCGGTGCACAGGACACTTTCCAGCAACAACCCCAGGACCGGCATGTGGCGGATACCCGAGGCGCTATCGGTCACGTCCAGCGATGCCAGACCGGCCTGAAGTGTGCGTTGTTCTTCGAGCGACAGATGAATTTGCGGTATCTCCCGTCGGGTCGACGTCACTGAATTTTGTTCCTGCCATTCATGAATTACTTCATCAACACCCGCTGCGGCTTTCCCGATTACTTCTTCCAGCTTCGACACGTCCTTGCACTCCTGTTTGCCCCATCCTTGTGGGTTGAACGGGAAGGTTAACGGAAGGACCTTTTTTGTGTTGCAATGTCGCGTTGTGAAAAATGCAATGAGGTGGAGAGTGGCGTTGAATATGTTGGGGGAACTTGAAGCCTTCGCGACCGTGGCTCGCAAGCGCAGCTTCGTCGCCGCGGCACGGACTCTGGGGCGCTCCCCCAGCGCACTGACCCGTGCCGTTCAAGCCCTGGAGGAAAGTGTGGGGCTCAAGTTGTTCCATCGCTCGTCCAATGCCGTGACCTTGACCGAAGCGGGTGAATGCTTATTGCCCCACGCGCACAAAATGCTCGATCTGCAACGTGAGGTGGATGAAGACCTGGCCGGTCTCAGCGGCCTGGCCTCTGGCTGGATCCGTTTTTCCGCCCCCGAGGTTCTCGGACACGGGGTATTGCCCCGGTTGATCGCACAGTACTGCGAGCGTTATCCGGACGTTAACATCGATGTGATTTTCACCGATGAGATCATCGACCCGGCCAAGAGCAAGCTGGACTTCTCGATTCGCGGTGCCTTCCCACAATCCAGCGACTTGATCGGCTTTGCGCTCTGGAGTTACTCACGTTATCTGTATGCCAGCCCCGACTACCTGGAGCGCAACGGCATGCCCGACTCCATCGAGGCACTGGAGTCGCATTCGCTGATCCTGCATACGGCGCCACGGATTCTCAAGGAGTGGAATTTTCGCAGTGAAGAGCAGGCCATCAGCTTTCGGGTGCATCCAAAATTTCGTTTCAGCTCCGGCCTGGCGGTATTCCAGGCAGCCCTGGCGGGCGTCGGGATCGCCCGCTTGGCAGATTGGATGGCGGAGCCCGAAGTGGATGCGGGACGCCTGTTTCGGGTTTGTCCTGAGTACAAGCTCACCTCCAGCAGCGGTGAGAGCCCACAGATGCACGCGGTATACCCGGCCGGAAATTTGCCAATGAGGGTGAAGGCCTTGATGGAGATGATCCGTGGCTTAGGTGAAAGCCTCGAATGTAAACGCGGCTCAGCACTAATATGAGGTTACGGGGCGATTCACTAATGCCATAGCAGTAACCCACGATCAGCATGCGGATCATCAGTTCAGGATCAATTGAAGGGCGCCCAATGGGCTATAGAACTCGGTGAGATAATGGCGCTGGCCGCCCAGATCGAGACACCGATCAATGCTGCGCAGAAGATGATTTGCTGGGATGTGATCTTCAAGGTTGAACGAGTAAGACAGTCGATCCTGCCCACTCAATAACTGTCCCATCATGCTGCTTACTCTCCCGCTGGCCGATGCGAATGTTTTGCTGCGAGCCCGGTAGGAGAGCTACTTGTTCAATAAATCGATCGAAAACTGTCAGTCAAAGAACTGCATACCTGCGTATGGATAGCGCCGACATTGCTCAAGCCGCGAAGCCAGACTTCCGACATGCACTTCCAGTCGGTGCCCGTCGGGGTCTGAGAAATAAAACGAGTCACCCTCGCTCGAATTGGTTTTCCACTCGATAACGTTCCGTAACCGCAAGCAAATAGTTAAATTTTCAAAATCGTCCTGCCCCACCGAAAACGCATAGTGAGTGTAATCAGGATGCTTTTCTGAGGCACAGTTCTCATCGAAAGACAAACAAAGCCAGAGATCGCCAAGGGTAAGATAGGCCCCCGTTTCCCAGCGAGCAGCCAGCCTAAAGCCGAGTAGCCCCACATAAAATTCGATACTGTGAGGAAGGTTCGCAGTCGCCAACGTAAGGCGATTCAAGCCAGTCAACATGAGCCCCTATCCAGAACAAGTCGATGAGAGGGGTTAAGCATACCAACGTCGACTTTTTTCAACACAATCAGCCAGAAGCAGTCGTTCAACCGCTTTAGAATTGAAGCAGAAAGTCTGCGATGATTCAGCTAGGCCGCTCGTATCGAAGGTAGCCATGTGAACCTGTCCCCATACAGATGAAACCTGCTCGCTCATACATGAGCCCAGCTGGGTTATCAGGATGCACGCTTAAGCTCAGACGGGTGAAACCCCTTTGCTTTGCTGTGGCTGCATAGGCGTCCAGCAGTGTTCGTCCAATACCGTTTCGCCTGCAGATCTGACTGACGTTGATTGTGCAAAGCTCCGCGCAATCCTGCTCTGGGACCCATAACGAGTACCCAGCGAACTGGTTATCTTTTATTGCTACCGTCAATCGATCAAAGTTCTCTACCCAACGGGTAAGGTGTCGCTCCAACTGTAGCCGCCATGCATCTTCGTGATCAGGTTCCCAACGCCGTATGTAGTCCTGCTCGCCCCTGTATATCGAAGGAATATCGGCAACGCAGGCTTGCCTTAATATGAGCGCCATCCTGGGACCTCATGGGAATGAATTGGGACATGCACCCTATGATATGACGAGGAGGTCAACCCCGGTCAACGGTCTGGGTGTGATCGGCCGCTTCGGCCGGTTGCAGTCCATCATGAGAGGCCGCAATCGGCCGGTTCTGTTGAGACAGTCGGCTTCGAATTCCACTGCAAAAAAGTACGCGCCTGAGATTGAAACTGAATTTCTGGCAGAAGGCTCAGGACTTGGATTTCACGTAGCGGCGTGCAACAGACGTGTTTTCATCCATCAATATTCGAGTGTCTTAGGAAAACCGATTTTTTCAACAGAATCGGCCGCAAGCAGCCCCTCTCCCATCAGGCAGACCACACTACCGCGTTTGTCACGACTTGCCCTCCGCGCCCCCTCCCCCGGAAAGCTGATCTGCCACCACCGCCTAGATCCGATGATGTTCCAGCAAAAAGTCCACAAACAACCGCACCCGCGCAGGCATTGCCGAGCCGCCTACGAACACCGCATGAATCGGTTCCCGGTCGCCGGGGTTCCAGGCTTGCAGCAGTGGTATCAGGTCGCCGCGCTGCAGATCCTCGTTTACGGTGAACTCGCCGATACGCGCAATGCCGGCACCGACTCGCGCAAGTTGTGCCAGCGCTTCACCGCTGCTGCATTCGATGTTGCCGCTGACCTTCAGGGAAAATTCTTTCCCGTCGCGGATGAACGGCCAGTTGGGCTCGGCACGCCGGAAGTTGAAACCCAGGCAGTTGTGCCGGAGCAGGTCTTCCGGTTCCTGGGGGGTGCCGTGGCGCTGTAGATACTCGGGCGATGCCACCACGACCTCACCGGTGTCGCCGAGCCTGCGTGCGGTCAGCGGGCTGTCGGGCAGATGGCCAAAGCGTATTGCTACGTCAGCTTGGCCGCCAAGAATGTCGACCACTTCGTCGCCAAGGTTGAGGTCGACGACGATGTTCGGGTACTGCGCGCTGAATGCCGCCACCAAGGGAACGATGGTCTGCCGCCCATGGCCAAGGGCGGCGCTGACCCGTAATCGGCCCCTGGGCACGCCCTGGTCGGCGATGGCCTCTTCCATCTCGTTCATGTCCGCCAGGATACGTCGGGCACCGCGCAGGAACGCCTCGCCCTCGGCGGTGAAGATGATCGCGCGAGTGGTGCGCAACAGCAGCCGGGTGCCAAGGCGTAGTTCGGTACGCGCGATGATCCGGCTGACCGCCGAGGGTGTCAGCCCCAATGCACGGGCGGCCGCCGAGAGGCTGCCCTCCTGCGCCACGCTGGCGAACACAAGCATTTCACCGGATCTGCCGTTGAAGTCCATTTGTGCCTCTTGCGCAAAGGTGATTGCCAAAAATGCTATCTACCGCCTCAGAAGGCTGGATCGTAGCATTGGCGGCATAGATAAGGAGCCTTTCATGCGTATCAATCCACCCCTCGTTGCACTCGCCATGGGTGCCTTTGGCATCGGCGTTACCGAGTTCGCCCCCATGGGCATGTTGCCGAGCATTGCGGCGGACCTCGGCGTTTCGATTCCTGCTGCGGGCCTGTTGGTGAGCGCTTACGCCCTGGGCGTACTGCTCGGCGCGCCACTGATGACCCTGACCACCGGCAGGATTCCCCGGCGCTACCTGCTGATAGGGCTTATGGCGATTTTCACCCTGGGCAATCTGATGTCAGCCCTGGCGACCGATTACTACAGCCTTATGGTCGCCAGGGTGGTGACCTCACTGAACCACGGCGCGTTTTTTGGCGTGGGCTCCATCGTCGCCGCCAGCGTGGTCGCCCCAGAGAAACGCGCCGGCGCGGTGGCGGCAATGTTTATGGGCCTCACCCTGGCGACCATCGGCGGTGTGCCGCTGGCTGCCTGGTTTGGCGAACTGTTCGGTTGGCGCACCGCGTTCTGGGGCATTACCGGCCTCGGCGTGGTGGCCATGGCCGCGTTGTGGTTCGCCCTGCCCAACCTGAAGGCGCCGCCAAGCGTGGGAGTAATGGCCGAAATTCGCGTACTGGGCCGTGGCCCGGTGCTGGGTGCGTTGGCCCTCACCGTCGTCGGCTCGGGTGCCATGTTTACCGTCTTCACCTACATCGCGCCGATCCTCAGCAGCGAGACCCACGCATCCACCGCCTACATCACCGCGATGCTGGTGCTGTTCGGCGTGGGGCTGACACTGGGCAACATGTGGGGTGGCAAGGCTGCCGACCGCTCGATAGATCGCACCCTGATCGTATCGTTGAGCGTGCTGATTGCCGTCTTGCTGGCGTTCACCGTACTGATGCGCTGGCCGTTGCCAGCTGCCGTGGCCATCCTGATATGGGGCATCGCCAGCTTCGCCCTGGTACCGCCGCTGCAGATGCGCGTGATGGAAGCCGCCAAGGACGCCCCCAACCTGGCCTCGGCGGTGAACATCGGCGCCTTCAACTTCGGCAACGCGATTGGTGCGGCACTGGGCGGCGCGGTGATCAACGCCGGGTTGGGTTATCCGGCGATTTCCCTGGCTGGAGCCGCAATGGCGGGCCTGGGGTTGTTGATGGTGCTGGGGTTTGCCTGGCGGTCGAGGGCGGTGGCGGCAGCGGCGGTGTGAGGAGGATGTGAGCCATCCCCGGAGGATGCCGTCCCTAGGCGCCGCTACCCGTCAAAGACGGTGGATTTTAATCTGGAGTCCTTCATCCTCGTCCGGGGCCCGAAAGTAGCTAGTGATCAGATCGAACTCAGCATCTGTCGCCGCAAACTCATGGTCGGCGCGGCGGTTGCGGATATGCAACCTGCCTCGACAGGTCTCATCGTCCACCTCAAGGTAGTGGACACAATGGGCAACCCCGGCTGAGTCAGCGAGGCCGCGCAACCATTGTCGATCTTCAGGGGTGTTGGCGGGAAAATCCAAGACCACTGTCACGCCAGTATTCAGCACATCGACGACGAGCGGGCCCACCACCTCTCTAATCTGGCGCGACAGGCGCACGTAATCGGTTACTGACTTGATCTGATTAGGGTAAAGCCGTGACAGCCAATGATCCTCACTCAGCAGAATCGCCGACTGTTCGGCTGCCAAACTTTTGGCCAGCGTTGATTTGCCGGATGCAATCTTGCCTGAGATCAGATGAAGCACGGGTTTGGGCATAGGGGACGTCTCCTTGTCGAACCCTGATGATGCTCATACAAAAGCGTCGAAGCAACTACAGATACCTCACTTCGGGTCGAATCGGCTAGTCGCCAGCATCGGCCAGAGTGGTTGCCGTATTCGGTGCGGCGAAGACGCACTGCGCTTATCTCTTGGCCATCCGTTACAGATCGGGTACGGCAAATACAGGATGCCGTCGACGGGCTGAACCACACACCGTCGGTCATGTGAACGTGTGTTGGATATACGCTTACTTTTTTTGAGCGCAGATATCAGGTTTTCAGGTGCAGCACAAATGCACCGCCCAGTACCAGAACAACGCCCAGCACCTGCACCTTTCCCAGTCGTTCCTTGAAAAACACATAACCCAAAATTGCCGCGATACCGCCCGACAATGTGCTGATTACTGTCACCACCGAAACTGATCCCGACACCGCTCCATAAGCGAACGCCGAAAAACCACCTAGGTTCATCAGGCTCACGCCCGTTAGCGCCATGCAGTTTTTTAAAGGCGGAAATTTCAACCCTTCCTTGATCTTCAAAACCATAACGAACATTACAATCAGCCCGACCAGATATGCCAGCCAAAGCATGGTCACTGGTCCGAGGACGGGGAGAACGAAATGCCCCTGCAACCAAAAACTGGTGCCGAAGAACACAGCCGCCAGTAACGCAAAGGAAATTGAACTACTGGCCTGCGTGGTGTGTGGCACTTTCGAGTCAGAGTGAATGCTGGAGAGAATTACTCCGAGCACGCACAAGGCGATGCACAGCAACTGGATTAGACTGATCTGCTCACCGCCAGCCCATGACAGCAATGTCGTAACCACACCGTAGGACGTCACCAGCGGCGCAACGATAGAAGCTTTGCCAAGTGCGAACGCTTTGGACAGGGCCAAGGCGCCGAACACAGTCAAAACGGCAGCGGCGATGCCGATGAGCCAAATATCGAATGGTGCTGCCATGGATTTAAGAATGAAGGTCGGGAACACGATCAGCAGCATGCTCATGATGGCAAAACCCATCGTCTGACCGAAAAACACGGCGCGTTTGACGCCGACTGCGCGAGCGTTTAGGCCCACTAAAAAATCTGTACCGCCCCAGAGCAAGGCAGCCAGCAACCCCATCAGTACATCCACGTTTTGTCCTTATAGATGCTCGCTTTGCACATCGAGAGTCCTTCAGACTCCTAAGTGTTCCAGCGTTGGGCCCTCATGGCCTTGTAGAGTATGCCGATGGTCATCGAGATATTGTCGCCTCGACCCTTGGCCCTACTTTTGAGCAACAGATCATAGCCTTCAGGTTGTAAGTAGCGATAGGCGTCGTAGCCCCCCAAAAAATCGAATGCAAACATTTCTACCAATCCTTTCATCAAATACCTCGCCTCGGCCCCGTCGGAGGCCACTTCGAAGATCGAGGCTTTGTTGTTCTCTACACCGCTTCAACCACTTTGTGACATGGCCACCTGCAACGCATCACTGAACCTGGTGGGATGCTTGATATTTGGCGTTGTTAGCGGTGTGCGCCCAATGGTGATGACCGTCACCTGTCGGCTTTCGGGATTTAGGAATTGCTGGCGCAAAGATGCATGGGGTTTACAGAGGCCGCAAGAAAAAACCGTCCAACAATCTGGTAATAAGCTTAATTGACCGCGCCGGCGCTGGAGATAGTAAATCTAAACTAGCGCGCGACTTTGAAATCAGTCGCCAGACACTTTATCGGTACTTGAGATCTACTCAGGGGACTCCTCAGTCACATCCCGAATCGGCACCCACTTAGTGATTTTTAGAATTCGCCAGTATGTGTTCTTTGGTGTCCTGGTCGATGATAGTGCGCAGCACCTCAAACAACGGCGCGGCATCTGTGTATTTTTTGCCATAGGCAAGATTGAATTCGTAATCGAAGCCCGTTGGGTTCTTGCCTTGGTTGTGCTGCAGCATCGTCTCCAACTTATCCAGCGCCTTGACGGCTACGGCCTCTGGCGACGAAGCATTTTCATAGTCATCCCAAAGCGCCAGTATCTCGGCCTTTAACGGTTCATCCAGGGCACTGGTCAAGAGCAGGAGATCGTTTCTCTCTTGCTCGCTCTTGTTGGGAAACGAATCTTGATTGACGGCGGGAACATCTCCGTTAATGGCCTCCCCCAAGTCGTGGATAACACACATCTTGAGCATTTTCAGCCGATCGAGATCAGTCAGGTAGTCCCCAAAGACAATGGCCATCAGGCAAAGGCGCCAGCTATGCTCCGCCGTGCTTTCGGTGCGCCCGCAAGAGGTGTGCGCGCTTCTAAGCACGTCTTTGAGCTTTTCCGCCTCGCGTAGAAATTCGAGGCGCCCTTTGATTTTTTCGATGTCCATGAAAACCTCTGATTCAGTCGGCGAACCGAATACCGCTCACCTTGTTCACGCCAGACTAAATCTCAAGATGTTCAGCGTCCACGCATAAAATATGCAGGGCGATGCCGTCAGAGCGACTCGACCAAGCGCGCTGTTGTTCCGTCGCATAGGGGCATACGCGTCCAACGACACAGGCTTTGGCTGATCGGAACGATAGACGAATTATTGTCACCCGTCAGAAACTCCAGCGCGGGGGGTGCAAAGGCTTCCCGCCAGCCCAATTTATCCAGGGCGAGCTCGGTGCTGATGATATTGGGCGTAGCGAAGCGCCATAGCGAGCGACCCAGCAGTTCACTGACCGGACTCGTGAACTGGGCGGCGCGCGAAGGAGAACAAGCAAGCAGACGGTGCGTCAAATCACACATGAGATGAACAGGACGCGAGCTTTCCCGCACCATTCGTCCCAGCGCTTTATCCGCCGCGGTGGTGAGACGAGCGGCCAGCAATTGCTCAAGCTTTTTGTGCGCGAGAGGATCCAACTCGAGTACGCCACTCTCCCAGCGAGAGATAGTCGATTGAGTGACGTTAAACAGCTCCGCGGCATGGGATTGTTTGACCCGGTGTAACAGGCGCCATCGCCTGAGCATAACGCCGGGTAAGACAGGACTTAGCAACATGTCAGACATTTGGTATTACGGAAAAGTGGAAGGTCTCGCAAGTTTGCTCTGTGCGAGACCTGCATGCAAATGGGCTAAAGAGTGATCGTTTCACCTCGAAAACAGCCGCTCTGCAGCCCACTCCTGGCGCATGACACCAATCCCCGACCCAGAGCGTCTCAGCCCATCAAAGTCGAAACCGCCCCACCGACTGCGCCAACTGCCCCGCCAGCGCCGACAACTCATCCGTAGTTCCGGCCGTCTGGCCAATCACCCGTGTATTGCCTTCCGACATCCCGGCAATCATCTCGACCTGATGCGCGATCTCATTACTTGCCAGGCTCTGCTCACCAATCGTGCGGGTAATGTCGTTAACCAGCTGCGTAGTATTCAACGTCGCGTCAAGAATCTCACGGATCGCCCGCTCCACATCGGCCGTGACGGCCATGCCTTTATCCACCTGGGCCACCCCTTCTTCCATGCTGGTGACAGCCTCGCGGGTGCTTTGCTGGATACGCGTGACCATGCTGGCGATTTCCTGGGTGGAGGCGCTGGTGCGCCCTGCCAGGCTGCGCACTTCGTCAGCCACCACGGCAAAGCCGCGCCCCTGCTCGCCGGCGCGGGCGGCTTCAATGGCGGCATTGAGGGCCAGCAGGTTGGTCTGGTCGGCGATGCCCTTGATTACCTGGATAATGCTGTAGATGCCTTCGGACTCCTTGTCCAGGGTGCGGATCACCTGGGCCGAGTGTTGCGCCGAGCGAGCGATGGCGTCCATGTCGCTGACGACTTGGTGAATAACTTGCCCACCGTTTTTGGCCAGGGTTTGCGCCTGGTTGGCCATTTCCAGGGCGTGCTCGGCATGCCGGGTGATTTCTTCGATGCTGGCGGTCATTTGGCTGGTGGCGGCCGACATGGTCCCCGCTGCAGAACTCTGCTGCTGACTGCTGGCAGCCACTTCATGGCATCCGTTGCTCAGTTGTTGGCTCATGCGCGTAACGCCCTGGGCATTGCTGCGCACCACGTCGATCATGCCGCGCAGGTCATGTTGCATAACGGCAAGGCTGCGAATCAGCATGCTTGCCTCATCGCGGCTGGCGGGTTCGGGAATCGCTTCGCTAAGGTTGCCATGGGCAATGCTCTCGGCAATCTGCCGCGCCAGTTGCAGCGGCCGCATGATGCTGCGGGTGACCCAGTAGCCCTGGGCAACCAGCAACAGCAGGCACAGCACCAGCACCACCGCGAGGGTAAAATTGGCGCTGCGCACGGTTTGACGGGTCTGCTCGCCAGTGGCCTTGGAGTTGTTTTCGATCAGTTCACTGAGGCTGGCCATCCGGCCTTCCAACTGGGTGAAGGCGTCGCTGAAGGTGCCCAGTTCTTGTTGGGCCGCAACCGGATCGTTCATCGCCACGCCGACAATCCGCTCCCCCAGGGCGATGTAATTGTCGAGGCTGGGCTTGATGTCACTCAGTGCGGCTTCGAGGGTCGGGTTGAGGGGCAGCGCCACGTTATTGCCCAGCGCCTCGCGAAAGTGCGCGGTATGGTCGGTGACGGCTTCAAGTACTTCATCCCGACTGCTGACACTTTTGCCCAGCCCCACCAGCATTGCCGACAGCACATCGGCGCGCAGCGCGTCGTGCATCATGTCGGCCTCCAGATGATTGCTCAGGGCGGTCATGCTGACCTCACTGTCAATCATCGCCGCCTCCATCCGCGCATTCCCCAGGTAGTTCACCAGGCTGATGACCAGCACGGTAAGCACACTGGTGCCGATCAGCAAAAACAGACGAAGTTTTATCGACATCCCTAAGCCCTCTGCGGTTATGGCCTAAAACAAGGTATTGATAGCTGTCGTTTAAAACCCATCGACGCGTTCGTTACCACTGATTTAAGCCTACTTGCAGGTTTTCGCCTTGGTGATGGCGGTTAGGTGTCCTCTGTGACGCCTGACGTCGCCGCCGACTCCTGTGCTAGACGGGATTTATCGGTATAGCAACGTCGCCTGCATGGCGTGCGCAACCATTTGCTCAGCAGTGTGTTCCCCGTCAATGCGCAAGACCGGCACCGTCTGCCTGGAAATCCACGCCTCATGCCGCGCGCGGTTGCGCCCGGAACAGCGCGGATCGTCATACTGCGAGGCCCATTCGCGAAAGGCGACATGTATCTCGTGCATATCGCCCCCGGGGGCAATGCGCTCGCCAAAGAGGCGCTTTTCACGCAGGTCCAACCGCTGGAGGCGCACAGGTGTTGGCGTTATCACGAACACGATCAGGTCCACATGCACCATAAGCGCTTCGCCCCAGCCATCAGAAGAGCCGGTCAGCACCCAGCCTTGGTCACCGAGCGCTTGCTTGATCAAACACACGCGCTCATTGGGTGGCCGCTTGGTGGTGAACGGTGGGTGGGTGGGCAGCCAGTAAAAGTCATCCACATCCACATGGATCAAGCCCAGCGACGCAGCCAGGGCTTGCCCCAACGTCGTGACGCCTGCGCACGAAGCGCCAGTAATGTAGATGCGCACTGTTCTCTCCATGAATATAAGTCGGCGTTGGATTCTACAAGAAATCCAGGGGCGAACCCGTTCACTCGAAATTGCGGTTTTTGCTGACGGCAGCGCTTGACTCTGTCCCTTGGGACAAGCCCTACCCTGCCTTATCTATTTCAGTTTCCGCCGTCAGCGGATAAGGCAACCCATGAGTACGCTATCGTTGGTCACCGGTGCGAATGGGCATCTGGGCAACACCCTGGTGCGGACGCTGCTCGCCCGCGGGCAACAGGTGCGCGCCGGGGTCCGTGACCCGGAGCGAAGCACCGCCCTGGCAGGGCTCGACTGCCAGTTAGTGCGCGCCGAGCTGCAAGATCCGCAATCCTTGCGCCAGGCCCTGCAAGGGGTGGGTGTGCTGTACCACGTGGCGGCGGTGTTCAAGCACTGGGCGAAGGATCCACAGACCGAGATCGTCGAGGTCAATGTGCAAGGCTCACGCAATGTCCTGCGTGCCGCCGCCGAGGCCGGGGTTCGGCGGGTGGTGTATGTCAGTTCCGTGGCAGCCGTCGGGCACAACGGTCAGTTTTTGGATGAAACCAGCTGGAACGCTGATCAGCAAAACCCCTACTACCGCTCAAAAATCCTCTCTGAACGCGCGGCCTGGGAAACCGCCCGGGCCTATGACCTGCCCCTGGTCAGCGTGTTGCCCTCGGCAATCATCGGCCCGCATACCACGCGGCTTACCGACACCATGGGGTTTCTGGCAGCCGTACTGGCGCGCAAGTTGGTACTGGACCCGAATTTTCATTTCAACTTTGTCGATGTGCGCGACGTGGCCGATGGGCTGATCCGCGCGGCGGAAAACGGCAGGCCCGGCCAGCGCTACCTACTGGCCAACCGGCAGGCCTCATCACTGGCGCAGGTGATCGAAGCCCTCAACGCCCTTAGCCCAGGCTACCCATTGCCGCGCCGCGCCCCCAAACCCCTGCTATTGCTGATCGCCTGGCTGAAAGAGCAGCAGGCACGCTACACCGGCCGGCCAGCTGACTTGCTGCTCAGCCAGGTGCAAATGTTCTATGGCGTGCGTCAGGTTTACTGCATCGACAAGGCGGTCAACGAACTGGGCTACCAGCCGCGCTCGCCGCATGACGCCCTCACCCAGGCATTTGCGCATTTGTTGGCACGCTGAGGCTGGGGGCGAATTGCTGGTTGATCTGTTGTTGCAACTGCGTCAGCTGCTGCTGCCGATCCTGCAAGGCCAGGATCTGCGCCTGCAACTCCAAGCGCTTGACCTCGATGCCCTGATTGGCCAGTGCCAGGGGGAACGGTGCCTGGTGTTGCTTGGCAGCCAGCAACTCACTCAATTCAGCCAGTTTGAACCCCACCGCCTGGGCGCGGCGAATCATCTGCACCAACCTCAGGTGATGGGCGGTGTACAACCGATAACTGCCACGGCGCTGCGGCGTCAGCAGGCCCAGTTGTTCATACAAACGGATGGCTTTGGGCGTGCATCCCGTCAGCTTGGCCAGTTCACCAATGTACATATACCGTCTTCTCCCTGATGCGACGTCGGACCGCAGTTTACTGGGTTGGGCTTCCAGTGGGTAATACCGGCTTTGGGGGAAACGGCCGAACATCACCACCCCCCACCAAGATGCGGTGAATGTTCAAATGCACCCAATTATTGCGCGGAGGCTTTTCGTGTCGTCGCCATCCACTCCTTCAGCCCCTCACGCCGAAAGCCTGGCCGGGACGTCAATCAGATGATTTCGTACAGGCTAAGAGTCTGGGGGAAGCCGCCCTTGAGGCCCCCTCCCCGTTAAACACCCCGTATTGCTTGATGACTCTCTGACCGGAACCCAAATGGCTGAATCACTCACTGAGTTGAGCGATCAGGCAACCCCCTGATCCCCTCAACAACACTTAGGAATCCAGCATGATCAACAGCGCTCCATATCAGCCATCAGCGGCCCTCTCAGCCAATGCTCAACCACAGATTGAAGAGCTGCGCATGCCCCCCGAGCCAGGTATGCCGAATAGGCAAACTGTGCGCGTCAGCGTAGCCAATGAACACGTATTCCCGACGGCCGAAAGCTTTCATAAACTGGCCGATTCACTGGGTATTGAAAACGTCAGCGTGTCAATCGGCGCACCTCACTTCGCTGACTATGTAACCCCACCGAAAAATGTGTGGCCCGTCAGCATTCATTTCAGGCCAGACCTGCCCGACGAAAAGTTCAGCCCTGTGCAATTGGAGAAAGTGAACCGGTTTGATCAGCAGATTGACGCAGAACTGCAGCGAAACAAAATCGTAGATCTGGGGCCGCAGTGATGTCGCGGCGTCGAGAGGGTTGAACCATATTCGTGGCGACTACGCCACGCCCTGAGAAGGCGCTAATTCCAAAAAACCTGTGGGAGCAGACTTGATCTTGGAGGCCTCGCAGGAGCACGATGGCCTCCCTCCCCCCTCGACGAAAGGACTCTCGTTATGTTCCCCCTGGAAATCTGGCTGACCTATACCGCCGCCTGCCTGTTGCTGGTGCTCTCCCCCGGGCCGGACAATCTGCTGGCCATCGCCAGGGGCCTGAGCCAGGGGCGTATGGCTGCCGCCATTTCGGGGATCGCGTCGGGTACCGGGATTCTGTTTCACGTGGCCACCGCATCGCTGGGCTTGACCCTGCTGATGCAGACATCCGCCGTGGCCTTCTGGGTGGTCAAAGTCATCGGCGCCAGCTACCTGTTGTGGCTGGGCATCAAGGTCTTGCGTTCGCGCAGCCTGATCAACTTCAAACCGGCGGCGCGGCAACCGCTCAAAAACATCTTCCTCACCGGCTTCCTGTCGGCGGCGCTGAACCCTAAGCCTGGGCTGTTTGTGCTCGCGTTCATTCCGCAATTCGTCAACCCGTCATTGGGTTCGGTCACCGTGCAAATGATGGTCTATGGCGCCTGGTTCGCCGCATTGACCGCCCTGGGCTTTGCGCTCATGGGGATTTTTGCGACGCGCCTGTCGACATGGCTGCAGCGCAAGCCAAAAGTGGTCAATGGCCTGAATGTGGGCGCCGGACTGACCTTCGTCGCGTCCGGGCTTTCGGTAGCGGCACTCAGTCAAAAATAGACCGGACCAAAGACTGGATGGCCTGCCTGTGCGCCAGACATTGCAGCGCGCGCTGGGCTTACACGGGGGCGATCCGGCGGGCGGACATGGCGGCCGCGCGCCGGGCTGTGGTTTCGATTACCCTGCACGGCGCAAACAGCCCCCCGTGACAAGGACACCCCGTGACCCGAGAACAACTTGAGCACAACCAGATCCCCGTCTATCTCGTCGCCGTGATCGGCGCGGCGCTCGGCGGTCTGCTCGCCCCACAGGCCGCACCGGCTCTTGGCGCCCTGGTAACCCCGACAATTGCCGTGCTGATGTACGCCATGTTCCTGCAGATCCCGTTTCTGCAGTTGCGCCAGGGGCTCGCCAATAAACGCTTTATGGCGGCACTGCTGATTGCCAACTTTGTGTTGATCCCCCTGCTGGTCTGGGGCCTGACCCGTGGCTTGAGCGAGCGCCCGGCGCTGCTGATCGGCGCGTTGCTGGTGCTGCTCACGCCGTGCATCGACTACGTAGTGGTGTTTACCCATATCGGCAAAGGCGATGCGCGGCTGACGCTGGCCGCCACCCCCGTATTGCTGTTGCTGCAGTTGGCGCTGCTGCCGCTGTACCTGGCGTTGCTGCCGGGCGTAGAGGCGGCGGTGGCAATCCCCATCGGCCCATTTGTCGAGGCGTTTTTGCTGCTGATCGTGGTGCCATTGCTGCTGGCGGTACTGACCAGCGCCGGGGCCCGGCGCTCGCGCCTGGTCGAACGCTGGAACGACGCCTGGGCGTGGATGCCGGTGCCGGCCATGGCGGCGGTGCTGATCGTGGTGATAGGTTCGCAGATCGCGTTTGTCGCGCAGGAGCTCGAACAGTTGCTGCCGGTGGTGCCGGTCTACTTAGGCTTTATGCTACTGGCGCCAATGGTCGGGGCGCTCACGGCCTGGGTCTTTCGTCTGCCGGCAAGCACCGCGCGTTCGGTGACGTTCAGCAGTGCAACCCGCAACTCACTGGTGGTCCTGCCGCTGGCGCTGGCACTGCCGGCAGATATCCGCGCCCTGGCCGCTGCTGCCGTTATCACCCAGACCTTGATCGAACTGGTGTGTGAGCTGATCTATATCCGCGTGATCCCGGCCCTGGTCTGGCGCAGCCGCTAGGATTGCGCGCGTGTCGCGTGCCAGCACACCAGCGAACCGGCGGTCACCAGCACCGCCCCTTGCCAGAACTGCGGGGTAAGGTGGGCGCCCAGCCACAGCGCGGCGAAGGCCGAGGACAGTACCGGCGCGCCATAGGACGCGGTCGCCAGTAACGTCAGGTTGCCGCGCAGGATGCCGATGTTCCACAGTGCATAGCCGCCCGCCATGGCCACACCGGTGGCCAGCAACTCCAGGCTGTTGCCCAGGCTGAAGGCCGGCAGCACTTCGGCACTGAAGGCGTATTTCACCCACAGCACGGCGGCGGTGAGGATGAAAAACAGCACCACCAGGTTTTGCCCGCCGGCATAGCGCCGCGTGACGTTGCAATACAAGGCGAAAGTGATCGCGCAGCCCAGGGCCAGGCTGTAACTCAGGGGGTTGGATTGCACATTGGCGACGATGGTTGCGAGCGCCAGGCCATCGCCACTGACCACCCACAGAATGCCAAACAGCGCCAGCGCCGAGCCTGGCACGATGATCCAGCGCGCCCTTTGGCCATTCATGACGATTGCCAGCAGCACCGTCAGGCACGGCCAGAGGTAGTTCACCACCCCCAGCTCAATCGCCTGATTGCGGTTGCTGGCAAACCCCAGAGCCAGGGACAGGCAAACCTCGTAGGCCACAAACAAACCACTGCCCATGATCAGATAAGGCCAGGACGTGGCACGCAGGCGCGGCCGCCCCAACCAGGCCAGCAGCAGGATGGCGCCCAAGGTGTAGATCAACGCCGCACCGCCCAGTGGCCCGAACAGCTCACTGACACTGCGGATCAACCCGGCGGCGGTGCTCCATAAAATGATCGCGACCAAACCACACACCGTCGCGGCCCGTTCAACCCTGATCTGCATGGATGCCTCTCTGTGAATGTCCCCAACCGCAGCGCCTGCGGCACAAAGGCCGCAACGGTACACGCTTGGGCTATTGCTTGTCTCCTTGTGGGAACCACAACAAAGGAATCTCATTGAGGGCAGAAATTTTGGCCACACCACACCTCAAATGTGGGAGCTGGCTTGCCTGCGATGGCGGTGGGTCAGTCGGCACATCCTTACTTGACCCTCCGCCATCGCGGGCAAGCCCGCTCCCACAGGGGGAACTCAGCGAACAGAAGATTGTGGCCACATCACACCTCAAATGTGGGAGATTCTATGGTTTTGGGGAAGCCCCCAAAACCGCTTTTGACTGGTATTCGCTCAGGTTTTTCATGAGCGAAAAGGCGATGCGCGCCAGCTTGCGGCCAATGATGACCAGGGCTTGAGTCGTTTTCAGGCCCCTGGCCAGATAACCCTCGTATAA